>JBCCDU010000059.1:0-25294 GCA_039030715.1 Pseudomonadota bacterium | reverse complement strand
CGAAGGATGGTACAACCCCGCCCGCCGCCATTCGGCGCTTGGCTACAAGTCACCTGTCGAATACGAAAAAAACAACCCCGAAGGGCTTCAAACCGTAAGCCCATAGCTGTCCACAGAAACGGGGGAACTCCAACTCCAGTCACGGATATGCTTACCCATCCCGTCTATGCAGGCTGCGTCCAGGCCAAGACATGGGGCGTGTCTTTGCGTGAGGGGAAGCATGAAGGGCTGATCTCGTTCAAGATGTTCGAGCGCATTCAGGCAAGGATCAAGGGTGATGCCCTTGCGCCCAGGCGCAAGAATCTCGGTGAGGATTTTGTCTTGCGGGGATTTGTGTCCTGCGCCTCATGTGACAAGCCTATGACCTCCTGTTGGTCGAAGGGCATGTACAAGCACTACGCCTATTATTTCTGCCAGAACCGGGATTGCTCGGAGTACCGCAAATCCATCCCGCGCGATAAAATCGAAAGTGCGTTCGAAGAGGTGCTGAAGTCCCTGCGCCCCTCCGCCGTGCTGTTCCGCGTGGCACGGGCCATGTTCGAGGATGCTTGGGAGCAACGCAGGGCGCAGGGTGCGAGCCTCATCAAGTCACTGAAATCTGAAATCGCGCAGATCGAACAAAAATCTGCGCGTCTGGTTGAGCGTATCGTGAACGCAAACAACGACGCTCTTATCCCTGCGTATGAACAGGAGCTTGAAAAACTGCAACGCAGCGGCGTTCTCGCCCGCGAGAAACTTGCCACATCGGGCAAGCCAGTGCGAAGCTTCGAGAAGATTTTCGAACTATCGATGCGGTTTCTCTCAAACCCTTGGAAACTCTGGGCAATTGAGGGCTTCGAGTACCGCCGCTTGGTGCTCAGACTGGCCTTTGCAGGGCATCTTCCCTATGACCGGAACGAGGGTTATCGAACTGCAAAAACCACCTTACTTTTCAAAGTCTTAGGTGGTTCCAACGGTAAAATTTGTAAGATGGTGCCCAGGGGCGGATTCGAACCACCGACACGCGGATTTTCAATCCGCTGCTCTACCAACTGAGCTACCTGGGCCTCTGCCGGAGCGGCTGCGACGGAATTAGGCCATCATGGGCATTCTGTCCAGATGGTTTTTGGATGTGCGCGCACGGCAGCGAACCGGGGCTTTATCGTCGCCGGCAGCCCGGATAGATTGGGTACGAGGATGATAGCGACACTGGGACGGCATGGCTGTAGAGCGATCGGAAATTGGATACCTGCCGGGGCGCGCTCTGATCCGGTTGCTATGGTGGCTCCGGCGGCGCATTGCTGTAGGCCCTCGGCGTCGGCATTCGCTATATCGTGAGATCACTCGAGAGCGGGGGCGTCTGCGGCAGATTGAACGGGGATTGCCGCCTTTGGCTACAAAACCTATACGCGACCGCGCAGGATGGACGTTGCGATGGGATGTCTTTGAGCGTTCGCTGGCCGAGGCGAGTAGTTTGGACGTGTCATCAGGCGCTGAAATCTGCACGGGAATCAATCTTTATCACGACGCCGACGCGCCACAGCTTTGCTGGGCGCAGGAGACGCGTGCGCAGGCGTCGTATGGTCTGCGGATAACCGCTTATCGCTTCGATGGCGGATTTCTCTCGTTGGCGATCGCGATCCCGCGGAGTCGCTCGGCCATGATCAGGCGTGGGCATGAATTGGTGGTCAATCTGGTGGCAAGGGCCTCGCGTCCATTGGCGCTACATGTCCGGCTGAACCTCTCGGTCGAGCACCGCACGGAGGAGTTGCACGCTCATCGCATCTTGGCCGATGCACCGCAGGAGGTGGTGTTCGACTTGGGGGGGCTGGGCCTGGATTATGAGGCAGGCGTGACGATGTGGTTTGATCTGATTTTCTCGGAGCCCGCCATGGCCGAAATTACGTTTGACGAACTCGCGCTGACGCTGAGACCGAGGGCGAGCGCGGCATGAGCGATGACCTGGAAGATCGCGTGCGCGCGCTGGAGGTCGAGTTGGCTGCGCTGAAGGCTGCATTTCTCGAAGCGATGGCCGATCCGCCGCTGACCCGCGCGGATCGCGACCTGATGCTGGCTGAATTGATGGAGGCGCTGGAGCGTCGACCCCCGACGAAAGCGCCTCGGTGACTGCCGCTCTTGGAGACATCTCAACCGCTCTATTCGTTGCGCGCTTGTTTGGCGCTCTGGATGGGAAGTGGGTTGCGACCTCCGGCGGGCCGCCCCCGCTGCTTCTGCGCGAACTTCTGGGCGATGTGCGGTGGATAACGCCTGAACCGGCGCGGAGTTTAGCGGGAACGATCGCGGCGGGCTGTCGCGAGGTGCTATCTGCGCCGACCATTCACGCGAGAGGTGCTGGATTGACGGTGCTGGCGCCGGGCGAAACGCTGCCCGCTGGTATCTCGCCATCGCTTATTTGGTCGAACTTTTCGGCATCCTTCCATGGTTACGCACCCGTTGACCCTATGGCGCCTGGCGTCTTTTTGCTGCGGGATCTGGCGGGGCAGGCCGCTGTTGCTTCGCCGATACTGCGCGAGGTATTTCTAGACATACTCAGCGGGGCGGCATCTGCCGAAGCCGGAATGACGGGTATTCAATTCTGCGACGTTTCGACGGCCTGGCTTGCGGTTGAGCCGATGACGTGTCTTGACCCGGGCGATCCGGTGGACCTGCGGGCACGAATGCTGCGAGGTAGTGTGGAGACGCCTTGCCTGCTGCATCTACCGAAACCCGATCGCGGCGGCATGAAGTTCGAGATCGTTTTGTCCGGGCGGGGCGCGCTGCCGAGTGCGCCGGGGACCGAGGTAGAGCGGCAGGGCAGGCAGGTGTGCCTCGTCGGAACCTGCCCGGCGGATGGGGAACTGATCTATCCCTTGCGTATCGACGGTGCGAAGTGGCGGGTGGATGCGATCCGGTGGCGGATTGATGTGCCGATAACAACCGAACTTCCGGACTTTGCTCATCCGCTGGATCATTATGGCCGCGATCCCTTTGGCGCTTCGGCACTGGTATGAAAGCTGCGCTTCTGATCACGTCGCGCGAGGGTTGCGATGCGCGACTTGCGCAGTCGGCAGGGCTCTATGCCAAGGCCGGATATCACGTCGATCTGGTCCTTGCCCAAGGAGAGACGCGTGACGCTGAATTGCCATTCAACCCGCGCAGATTGGCGGTAGCGCATCCATCGGCACTGCCCGGTCTGGCGGCACGTTTGAATCGCGAGAGCCCGCTGGGCATCGTCCAACTGGACAGCGCCGCGATGCCGGGTGTTTCGGTGCCCGAGATTGGCCACGGCCTTCGCGTTCTCGATCACAAGGACGCTGCAATCGCTGTTAGCAACGAAGCGAGGCACGCGGATCTGGTTCTTACATCCTCTGAAACGTCCCGGCAGAGGCTGCGCGCTGCTGGTGCGCCGGCGGTGCGGTTGCCGATGGCACTGGATCGCCCGGCCTCGCGGCGTTTGCACGATACGGGCCGCGTCGGCTGGTTTGGTACTTGGGACGCTGCGTTGGCGGAGGGTTGGCGCGAGGTGCTGGCGGCGCTGCGGCATCAGGCAACGCTGCTGCCCCGGGCGGCGCTGTTGGGCGGAAAAGATGTCGATCGGGTCGATCTTGGGCGCGCCCGCAGCAACGCCACCCTGGTTCGCCGCCCGCGTGCAGGCAATGAGGGATTTCTGGCCTGCGATGTCGCACTGATGCCTGCAAATTCGGTGGATGGTCGGGAAGACGCTATTCTCGCGGCGCTCTCACGCGGCTGTCCGGTGCTGCTGTTGGAGAGTGCTGCCGCGCCGTTCGAGGATCGCTGGCACCTGCCCACCGCTGCCACAACCGAAGATCTCGCTCGGCTGTTGGGGCGAGCCCTGACTGGCGATGTCTCGGATCGCGCCTGGCTCATGCGCGGCCTCCACGAGACGGTTGCCGCTCTGCAACGCGATCAGGCTGCGATGGAGCGGCATATCATGGCCAAGATTGAGGCTATGACGGTGGCGATCTGAGAACTGCTAATTCGTCGCCACCTCGGCAATTGCCGCAAATTTCTCGTCCAGTTCCGCCGCCAGTGCACGCAGATCGTCCCCGCCTTCATCGAAATAGGGGGCGAACACCGTGCTCGGCAGCTTGTAGGACAGCGTCGCGGTGCCGTCGTCGTCCCCAGTCAGATAGAACCGGATTGGGGCTTCGATCATCGCCGCAGTCGAGAGCGCCAGCGCGCGGACCGCGTAGTCATTATTGTAAACCCCGACAACCATATTGTCGGGGATCTTGATACCCCGATTTGCCGCCGCCTTGGTCGGGCCGGCCCGAGTGACGATGATCAACCCTTCGGCCTTCACGGCAGCTTTCAGTCGGTCGAACAGCGCCGCGTGCGTCAGATCCGTATCATGCACCGACCAGCCTTCGCGCGGGGTAACCGATCCGCCCCAGGCAGGTGCTGCGACCAGCAGGGCTGTGAGCGCGAGAACGGATTTGATCATGCGTGATCTCCTTCAGATCGCTGCCCGGCGGCGGGTCACCGGAGGGTCCATTTCCAGCACGCCGCGCATCCAGGTGCCGAGCCAGGACCCCGCGAAGCCCCAAACCAGCCACCACCAGCCATGGAGCGAGCCGGATACCACACCACCCAGATAGGCGCCGATATTACAACCATAGCTCAGCCGCGCGCCGTAACCCATCATCAGCCCGCCGATCACGGCGGTGAGGATATCGCGGGTCGATAGGCGCCAAACGGGGGCGAAACGGCCCGCGAGGCTGGCCGCCGCCATCGCGCCGAAGACGATGCCGAAGTTCATCAGCGAGGTGCGATTGGCGAAGACGCTAGCCTCCAGTTGAGCCTCGCGCCAACCGCTCCAGTATCCCCAGTCGGTCACGGGTACGCCCGCCGCCTGGAAGATCTTTGCCCCCCAAAGCGCGAAGCCCGCCGTCACGCCCCACGGGCGTTGGAAGAGCAGAAAGCAGCCGATGCCAACCAGTACCAGTGCCACCGCGCCTGCGCGCATCGACCAGCGTCCGGTCAGCAGCATCTCGGTTGGGGCGGGTTCCTCCAGTGTGCGGTGTTCGCGCCGTTCGATCACGACGGTCGCCAGCCAGATCGCACCCAGGATCAAACCCAGCACGCCAATTGCGCCCAGCGGTCCGAACTCGGTAATCAGCGAGGTGCCTCGGATGTTCGGAATTCCGGTGATGTCATCCAACTGCAGCCAGAACTCAGTCATATGAGCTGTTGCGAGAACCGACCCTAGGATAAAACAGGCGAGCGTCAGCAGCATCCGGGTCGATCCGCCGCCGGTCGTGAACAGCGTGCCAGAGGCGCAGCCCCCGCCAAGTTGCATGCCGGCGCCGAACACAAACGCCCCGATGGCCGAACTGAGCCCCATCCCGATCACTACCGGATGCATGTTGATGCCGGTCTGATCTTCGTACCCAATCAATAAATAGACGACAATGGAGGTCAGGCCCAGCAGCAGAACCTGCGCGCGCAGGCCCGCGCCGCGCCGTTCGCGTACCAGCCGCCGCCAAGCTGCGGTGAAGCCGAACGATGCATGATAAAGGGCAAATCCCGCGAATCCGCCCAATAAAGCGCCCGCGGCATAGGTCATTCCCTGCCCGCCAAAGCCGCCGCGCGCCCAGAACCCGGCCAATGCCACGACCAGGAGCCCGATGATCGAAACAATCAAAGGGGATTTCTGCATATTAGTTCCTCTAAGCTGTCTTCTTCGCGCCGCAATAACCCTGTTGTGGGCTGGTCTCGGCAAATTTCAGTCATATTCTCAATCGCTGCGATGCCGCGGGGTCACAAACAGGTGAGGAGGCGTCGCCCCGCGACGTGAATGGTGTCATCTTGCGTACAAAGCAGAGACAAGCCTAAAGGCGGGAGCAGATCAATGTCTTACTACGATGCAGTCGGCCAGCAGATCACTTTGGCCACGCCCGACGCCGTGGCGGACTGGGATTGCACCGTGCAGGCATTCCTGGCGCATTCCGCCGAAACGCCGAACCATCTGGCGCGGGTGCTGGAATGCGCACCGGATTTTGCGCTGGCATGGGCTTCGAAGGGGTTTTTCTATCTGTTGCTCGGTCGTTGCGAGCTGGTTCCGGTCGCCCAGGAAGCGCTCGTCGAGGCGCGCCGTGCGGCCAAGGTGGCCGAACCCACGATGCGCGAGCAGGCCTATGTCGAGGCGCTTGCGGCCTATCTCTCCGGACGGCCCAGCCTCGCGGCCGAAATGTTAGGTGAACTGATCAAGGTTTATCCCCGCGATATGCTGGCGGTGAAGCTGGATCAGGCGATCCGGTTCATCCTCGGCGACCGAAAGGGGATGGAGCAGTCCATGATGGCCGCTTTCCCCGCGATCGACCGCGATCACCCATATTGGGGTTACGCCCAGGGCTGCATGTCATTCGCCTTCGAGGAGAATGGCGACTATCAATCGGCTGAGAGGATCGGCCGCGCGGGCCTGGAAGTGGCGCGCGATGATGCGTGGGGCCTACACTCTGTCGCGCATGTCTACGATATGACCGCGCGGAACGATCAGGGCATTGCCTGGCTGGAAGACCGGGTCGATGCTTGGGAGCATTGCAACAATTTCGGCGCTCATGTCTGGTGGCACCTGGGACTTTTCCATTTGGAGAAAGGTGCCTATGACCGCGTGCTCGAACTTTACGACACCCGTGTCCGGGCCGAACATACCGATGACTTCCGCGATATCTCGAACGGGGCCTCGATGTTGGTGCGCCTGGAGATCGAGGGGATCGATGTTGGCGGTCGGTGGGAGGAACTGGCGGCGCTGAGTGCGGGGCGGGTCGAGGACGGCTCGGTCGTATTTGCTGATCTGCACTACCTTCTTTCGCTGAACGGCGGCAAGCGCACGGCGGAGGCTGATGCGTTGGTGAAGCGGATCGCCTCGGATGCTCAACGGTCCGATCACGATATGCACGAGGTGCAGGAGGTCGCGGGTCTGCCCTGCGCCATGGGCCTGGCGGCATTCCGGTGCGGTCATTACGGTCTGGCGTTCGATCAATTGCGCCAGGCGCGGCCTGTCCTGCAGCGGGTTGGCGGCAGCCATGCCCAGCGCGATGTCTTCTCGCGTCTGCTGATCGAAGCTGGGATGCGGGCCGAACGGTGGGAGGAAGCCGAGGCGGAAACCCACGCCCGCGCTGCGCGCCGCGGTGCCGAGGACAACTTCACCCACCGGCGCCTCGAGGCAATCGCGCGCCATCGCGATGCGCTGACGGCCCGTGCGTGAGAAAGATGTGATCTGGCGATCCGTCATCCAGGGCGTGACCCGCCTGAAGGAACGCTCTAGATAAAATCATCATGAACAAAGCCGAGTTGACAGCACCGGCCGCTCCGCCAAAGCGACCGCGCGATCTACGCCTGGATTTCTTCCGGGGCATTGCGATGTTCATAATCCTGTTGGCGCACACGCCGGGCAACACCTGGACGTTGTGGATCCCGGCGCGGTTCGGCTTCTCCGACGCGACCGAGATTTTTGTCTTCTGCTCCGGTATGGCGTCGGCCATGGCGTTCGGGACGGTGTTTGCCAAGAAAAGCTGGTTTCTGGGTTCGGCCCGGATCGCCTTTCGGGTCTGGCAGGTTTACTGGGCGCATATCGGGGTGTTTCTGGCCACCGCGCTGTTGATGGTATCGATCGATCAGACGGGTTTGGGCACCGAGGGCCGGACCTATGCCGACTGGTTCCCGGTCAACGGCTTTTTCAACCGTACGCACGAGACGATGATCGGCCTCTTCACGCTGACCTATATCCCCGGGCTGTTCGACATTTTGCCGATGTATCTGGTGATTCTGGGCATGGTGCCGATCATTATGGCGCTGCACCGCTTTGGTGGGCGGATGGCGGTGTTTGCCTTCATGATCGGCGCCTGGACGCTTGCCAATCTGGCGGGCTATGCCCGGATTGTCGCCCGCGAGGAAGACATCGCGATGTGGCAGCAGATGATCATCGATCTGGGCGAGCCGTTTCTGTGGATGAACTTCCGCGGCCTGCCGTGGAGCGAGACCGCCACCTGGTTCTTCAACCCGTTCGGCTGGCAACTGGTGTTCTTCACCGGTTTCAGTTTCGCAATGGGCTGGATCCCGGCGCCGCCGGTAAACCGGCGCCTGGTGCTGGCGGCGCTGTTCGTTGTGCTGGCGACCATGCCTTTCGCGTGGAACAAGGTTTTTGCGTACGAGACAGGATACTGGCCCGAGAGCTGGGGTGGACCCTTCCTGTGGGACGCGCGTGAGTTTATCGAGCCGGTACGCTGGAAGACCTGGGTTGGCGGCTGGCGGTTCCTGCATTTCCTTTCGGTGGCCTACCTCGCCTGGGCAGCAGTCGGACCCGGCGGAATACGGTTGAGCACCGGTTGGGGCGTCAAAGCGCGCGCCGACAGCACCCGCGCTGCGATCCGTATTGTATGCGCAGTCCTGGTCTTGCTGACCGCGCCCTATGCCTATGTCGAGGAGATCGCCTATCTCTTGCCGGCTCTCGATCGTTGGATAGTGGCAAACTGGTGGTTGATGCCTGCGCGGTGGATCGGGCTAGCCCAGATTTTGCACCTCGCATGCCTGATCACTTTGGCCTGGCACAGCGTCGGCGACCGCACGCGGCACTGGCTGTTGCGCGACGCATTCCTGTCTGTCGTGCCAATTATCCGCAAGGTCGGCACCCAAAGCCTGGCTGTTTTCATGGTCTCTATCGTGCTGAGCCGTTTCAACGGTTGGTGGCTGGATGTGATTGGCCGCGACGTGTGGACGCGGGCAATGGTCAATTTGACGGGTTTTGCCGTTCTAATCCTGACAGCCTATGTGGTGTCGTGGTTCAAGCGTCAGCCGTGGCGTGATCAGAAGCGGCCAACTGTTTCGCCCGAGGGCGCGCCGGCGGGGGCTCCGGCACCTTCGGATCTTAGGGTCGGTGCTGCCGATCCAACCAAGACCATCCGGGCCTGAGCCCTGACGACAGGAGAGAACGGGTGTTTCTGAAGACCGACCGCAACCGCCCCCAACATCGGGCGATGGAATACGATGCCGACACGGCCATGATCCGGCTGGGGCGGCATATGGGCGACGAGACCTTCGTGATCGGCCAGCTTGGTCAGTCACTGGACGGTCGGATCGCGACCCCGACCGGACACTCGAAATATATCAACGGGGCCGAGGCATTGCGCCACCTGCACCTGATCCGCTCGATGGTGGATGCGGTGATTGTGGGGGTGGGTACGGCGGAGGCTGATGACCCGCAACTCACCACCCGGCATGTGGCTGGTCCGAACCCGGCGCGGGTCGTGATCGACCCGCGAGGGCGAATGTCGTCGAACCTGACAATGCTGAGAGACGGTGCAGCACCGGTTTACGCGATCACCTGCCCGGAATGCACGGCGCCCGAGGGGGTTGAGGCCATCCATGTCTCTTGCGACGGATCCGGTCATATTCAGCCGGGCGCCATGGTCGAGGCGTTGCGCGCCCGCGGTATGCGTCGCCTTTTGGTCGAGGGCGGCGCGGAAACGCTGGCCCGTTTCCTGAACGCCGGGGAGATTGACGAACTGCATCTTATGGTCGCGCCGATTGTCCTCGGCTCGGGCAAGACCGGCCTCAATCTCGATCCGATTGCTCATCTGAAAGATGCCCTGCGTCCCGAAGTGCGCACAATGCGATTCAAGGATGGAGATATGCTTTGCATGTGTGACATGATGCAGGCGGAGGTGCGCTGAGAGGATCGCACCCGGTCAGACCACATGGAGGAGACCTGCGATGTTTTCAGATAGCTATGCCCTCATCCAACGGCTTCTGCACTGGTCCATCGCACTTCTGGTGATCTGCCTGCTCGGCGTCGGCTGGATGCTGGGCGAGTTCGGTTTCAAGGGTCTGACCGAGATATTCGGCGACTGGATCGCCGGCAACCTTTACAAATATCACAAGACATTCGGTGTGATCGTGCTGGGCCTGATGGTCCTGCGCTTGATCTGCAAGATGCTGCTGGGACGCCCAACCTATTCCGAGCCGATGCCGCTGTTCAATCGTATCGCCAGCGGGGCGGTTCATGGGATGCTGTATCTCGTACTGCTGGCGATGCCTATTCTGGGCTGGCTCGGCACTGCGGCGGGAGGATTCCCAGTGCAGTTCTTCGAGATGAAGCTGCCTGGCCTGATCGGCAAGGATGAGGCCCTGGGCAAACTGCTGTTTGAGTGGCATGGCATTGTCGGTTGGGTGATCATCGGATTGGTGGGCGTCCATATCTGCGCAGCTCTTTATCACTGGATCATCAAGCGCGACCGGATCATGGGCCGGATGAGCCTGTTCTGAGGTTTCAGCCGGGTAGGGCCAGAAGGTCCTGATGCCCGATAAGCGCTGAACTTGCGTTGCGGCGCGCGGCCTCCCAAACCTCGATATTCCCTACGTGATCCGCGACTGCGGTCGCGCTGCCTTTCGCGAGCGCTGCAATCAACTCGCTGTCGCGCCCGCTTTCCAAACGCCAATCGCTGGATCCTTCGTGAACCCGGTATCCGTGATCTCGCAAACAATTGGCCAGGAAACCATGGGCATCAGGACCTAGCGACGGGCCGAAGCCCTTGTCGCGGCGCTGGTCCGTGTGGAAGGCGGCCAGGATCGTGGCGTCCATCTCATGCGGCGGTTTCCAGTTCTCGCGCCCGTCATAGCTGAGCACCGTATAGAACGCGGCGCCGGAACCCGCGAGCGACCGCGCAAACCGCTGCAACCAGGTTGCGCTGCAAAGGTCGAAGAAAGCCGATGCCGTGACCAGGTCCGGCGGATCTGCCAGCAGGGCGCCGATGTCATTGGCGAGGTCGGCGACGACTGTTTCGACCGTGGTATTGGGCAGGGTTTGCGCGCCCGCCAATAGTTGCGGGTCGTTGTCGATCAACCGCCAATGCTGATGGGGGGGCAGAAACGGTTGAGTGGCGCGCATGTTGTTCCCAGTGCCCGCACCCAAATCCAGCACGCGTATGCTTGTCCAGTCCGCGAAGTGCTGGCGGAGCTTCTCCGCCAGTGCTGGGTTGCGCGCACGCGCATCCGCATCGGCGCGCAATGTCAGCCAATCGGTGGAGAAGCTCATGGGCGCGCCTCTTGCAGGACCTGGGCAATGATTTTCGCGGTTTCGCTCCAGCGGGGCAACTTGGATGCAGTTCGCCGGCTCTTGTCCGCCAAATCGGCGCGCCGGTCAGTATCGCGCATCAGGGACCTCAGCTCGCGTGCGAAATCCTCTGGCGGTGTCAGAAGGGCGGCTCCCAGCGTCGCCTCCGCAACCGCCGCGCAGTCGATGCCCAGCACTGGTAGCCCACGTGCAACCGCCTCGGTAAATGCCATGCCGAAGCCTTCGTAATGCGATGCAAGGACGAAGAGGTCGGCCCGCGCGTACTCCGCATCAAGCGCCGCTGCGTCCAGCGCGCCCAGCAGAGCTACGCGATCTGAAAGGCCAGCGGTTTCGATCTGCTTTGCCAGTTTGGTGGCATAGGTCTTATCGAGCGGTGCTCCCACAATCCGAAGTGTCCAAGCCAGCGGCCCATCCGCCAGTTTCGCAAGGGCAGTGATAAGGTGATCATGTCCTTTGCGCGGTGTCAGCGACCCAACCGACAGTAGCCGCAGCGCCAGATCTGTCGAGCCCCGCGCGCGCGGTGCGGGATCGGTTCCCGGACGCGCGACGGTTAAGCGGTCTTCCGAAACCCCGTAGTCGGCAACGAGTATATCCGCCGTCGTTCGGCTGGTCGCAATGACATGGTCGCATGCGGCGAGGGCCGCGCGCTCGCGGGCTTTAAGGCGAGTGGCGTAAGAGGTTGGCAAACCGGTTTCCAGCGCCAAGGGATGATGGCAGAGCATCACCACCGGAGCGCTCACCGCGGCCAGATCGGTGCCGGGCAACGCCCCGCCTGCCAGGCCGTCCAGAAGTATCGGCTCTTGGACGGGAATCTTGGTCAATCGCGTGAGCGCGTTGTCAATCGCTCCGCCTGGCGCGTCCGGAAACCCTTCCGGCAGGGCAATAGGTGCCAGATCGACGCCAAACGCGCCGATCTCCGCCAGCACCCGGCGGGCATAGGCATATCCTCCAGTCGGCGTGTTCAGATCACCCGGCACCGCGAAGTGGGCCTTCAAACGGCGCCCTCGTACCATGCACGGGCGACGTCGCTTTCGTTCAACGTCACGCGAATGGTCTGCAATCCGTCCGAACCAGGGCCCAGATCGCCGCGCCGCGCTGCTCCCGCAATGCTGTCGAAGATATGCTTGCAGAGGAATTCAGTCGTCGTCTTGATCCCCTCGAATTCCGGCATCGCGTCCAGATTGCCGTAGTTGATCGGCGACAGCACCGCGTTCAGGGCGTCATGTGCCCGGCCGATATCGACTACGATCGCGTCCTCGCTGAGGGTTTCGCGCATGAAGGCCACGTCGACCACATAAGTTGCACCGTGCAGGTTTTGGGCGGGCCCAAAGACCTCTCCGGGGATCGAATGGGCGATCATGATGCGATCGCGGACTTCAACGGCGTACATGCTCTCTCCGATATGTCAGTAGGTGATGCGGGTGGCGATACCCTCTGCGCCGTCGCCCAGCAAGCGGGGCAGGGCCTCGGGCAAGTCTTTAAAGGCAACTTCGCCGGTCACGAATGCGTCAATTCGTGGATCGCAGAGCGCCTCGAGCGCCAATTTCATTCGGTCGCCATAGCCGGTCGAGGCGCGACGGGATGCGGCAACATGGCCCACCTGGCTGCTGCGCAAAGTCAGGCGTTGGGAGTGAAAGGCTCCACCGAGGTCCAGCGTCACAGGATTGCCCCCGAACCAGCTCAATTCGACCACCTCGCCTTCAAACTTCAATGCATTGATTGCACTCTGCAATCCGGCCGAGGTGGCCGAAGTGTGAAAGGCTGTAACGACCGGCTCCAATCCTTCCGTCGACGTTACGAATCTCACGTTAAAGTCAGACAATATTGCGCTACGTTCAGGTAAAAGGTCAAAACAGGTGGGGTAAAGATCAGTGCGTGTTGAGAGGAATGCCGTAATGAGGCAGCCAAGTAGTCCGGCTCCAACGATCAGTACAGTCGCGCCGGGAGCGAGCTGTGCATCCCATATCGCATTCAATGCCGTTTCGGCATTGGCAGCCAGAACCGCGCGACCTGGCGGCAAATCCAGCGGCAGAGGCGTAACGGCGCCTTCGGGAACCCGAAAGCGCGTCTGATGCGGATGCAGGCAGAAGACCTCGCGCCCCAGCAGATGCTGCGGGCCATCGGTGACGCGCCCAACCGCGCAATAGCCATAGATCACCGGGAACGGGAAATCCCCCGACTGAAACGGGGCGGTCATGCGTGTATATTCGGATGCTGGCACCTGGCCTCGGAACACCAGACGCTCGGTCCCGCGCGACAGCGCGGTTGCGATGGTCTGGACTTCGACCCAACCCGTCTGCATCGGCGGCAGCGGCACTTCGCGCAGTTCCGCGCTGCCCGCAGATGTGTAGACCAGCGCCGTGGCGGTATCGGACATATGTGCCATGCTCTTGAACAGTCAGGGTTGCGACGCAACTTAGCGATTATCCCCCCCAGGTCCAGAAAGGACCGGGTATGACGGAGACGACAACAGACATGTCCACGACGATCGAACTGGATCCTCCGAAGCTGGAGACCGGCGCAAACGCGACGACCCCCACTGGGCTGCAGAGCCGCAGCACCATGTTGGCGCGGCGCGTGGCTGTCCTCACAGTGAACCTGATCACCATCGGATTGCTGACCTGGGGTATTGTCGAGATCTTCGGTAAAGGCGGTTGGTCGCTGAGCGATATCGTGATCCTGGTGTGCTTCCTGATCGGCGTGCCGTGGACTGTGATGGGCATGTGGAACGCGTTCATCGGCCTGTGGCTGCTGCATGGGCGGCGCGACGGCCTGGGCGCCGCGGCCCCGCATATGACCGCGCCGGTCGGCGACGGGCCGCTTGTTACGAAAACCGCGCTAGCAATGACGCTGCGCAATGAGGATACGACACGCGCGCTGGATCGCCTTGTCGCGATCCGTCAGAGCCTGAACGAGACCGGGCAGGGCGCTGCCTTCGATGTGTTTGTCCTTTCTGACAGTTCCGACCCCGACGTGATTGCGGAGGAGGAGCGAGAGTTCCACGCGAGGCGTGCCGATCTGGGTGGGCTGCGCGCTCAGTACCGACGGCGCGAGGTCAATACCGGCTTCAAGGCTGGCAATGTCCGCGATTTCCTGACCAATCAGGGCAGGGACTATGACTTCTACCTGCCGCTCGACAGCGACAGCCTGATGTCCGGCGACACAATCCTGCGTATGGTTCGGATCATGGAGGCGCATCCGCGCCTTGGCATCCTTCAAAGCCTGGTGGTCGGCACCCCCGCACAATCGGCTTTTGCCCGGATCTTCCAGTTCGGAATGCGCCACGGTATGCGCAGCTTCACCATGGGTGCGGCCTGGTGGCAGGGCGATTGCGGACCTTATTGGGGGCACAACGCGGTGATCCGCGTCAAACCCTTCCGCCGGTTCTGCCGTCTACCAATGTTACCGGGCAGGCCGCCCCTTGGTGGCCATGTGCTCAGCCACGACCAGATCGAGGCGGTGATGATCCGCCGCGCGGGATACGAGGTTCGTGTGATCCCGGTCGAAACCGAAAGCTGGGAGGACAACCCCCCGACCCTGATGGATTTCACCAAGCGCGATCTGCGTTGGTGCCAGGGGAACATGCAGTATTTCCGCTTGCTAGGAATGCGCGATCTGCAGCCCGTTTCCCGCTTCCAAGTCTTCGCCGCTATCATGATGTATATCGGTGCCCCAGCCTGGATGCTGATGACGCTGGCCGCCGCCTGGAAAATTGTCGAGGGCATGCCTGCCGATATCAATGCGGCGCTGGCCATCGCAATGTTCTTCATCATGTTCACTGTCAGCTTGGTCCCCAAATTGATCGGTCTTCTGGACATTGCCCTGACGCCTGGCGGGGCTGCACGCTATGGCGGGCGCCTGCGGTTTGCGATCGGTGGTGTGATCGAGGCTGTGTTCTCGGTCCTGCTGGCGCCTGTGGTTGCTTTCCGCGTGACTATGTTCCTGATCGGTCTGATCTTTGGAAAGTCGATGATGTGGAACGGACAGAACCGCGACGCCTATCGCCTCAGCTGGGGCGATGCGGCACAGGGCTTGTGGCCGCAGACCCTATTCGGTGCGCTGCTCGGCATCTCGATTGCCGTGGGCAGCGGAGTGGGCACGCTGGTTTGGGCTGCACCGATGCTGGGCGGGCTTCTTCTCTCGATCCCGCTGGCCGTGCTGACGGCGCATCCGCGGTTTGGCGCCTGGGCCGCGCGGGTCGGTCTTTGCGCCACACCAGACGAAGTTGCCTTACCACGGACATTGCGTCGGCTTGGGCAGGGCGCCCCCTCGGACCGGACTGCTGTTGCGGACCGGTTGAAGGCCGCGTAGCTCGACTGCGGGACCAGGATCGAGGTGCCGCCGATCCCTCTGGCTATTCGATTTCAGCGAACTGGCGCCGTGCGAAAGCGTTGCGCCATGAAAAGGGCATTGACGCCTCTTCCCCATACGCTGAATGTGCTGGCGCCGCTGCCGACACGCGATCTGCGGGAAGCGGTTCCGAATTCGAAGCCATACTGCCATGGGGGCCAAGATGTCGCTCGCTCAACCCTATCTGCTGTTCCTCGGTGATGCACCGGATGCTCTCGCCGCCAAGGTGGCCCAGGGTGTGAAAGACTGGCGCCCAGGGATCAGCGTGGGTCAATTGCGGCTACCCGGTTGCAATGCGGATATGGGTTTGCAGGATTTGAGCGTGGCAGAGGCGGCTGCCGCCGGTGCGAAGACGCTGGTGATCGGCGTTGCAAACCGGGGCGGACTGATCTCGGACGCCTGGAAGGCTGTGCTGATCGAGGCCATGGAAGCAGGAATGGACATCGCTGCGGGCCTGCATACTCTGCTAAAAAACCAGCCGGAATTGACCGAGGCAGCCGCGCGAACCGGGCAGACCCTACACGATGTGCGGATCCCAACGGTGCAATACCCGATCGGAGACGGAAAGAAGCGCGACGGCAAACGCGTGCTGGCGGTTGGGACCGATTGCTCTTGCGGCAAGATGTACACCACGCTGGCGATGGAAAAGACCATGCGTGCCCGCGGCATGAAGGCGGATTTCCGTGCGACGGGTCAGACGGGAATCCTGATCACCGGTTCAGGCGTGCCGCTGGATGCGGTGATTGCGGATTTCATGGCTGGCGCGGTCGAGGACCTGACGCCGCCGAATGATGACGATCACTGGGACCTGATCGAGGGGCAGGGTTCGCTTTTCCATCCGTCCTACTCCGGCGTGACCATGGCGCTGGTTCATGGTGGACAAGCCGATGCGTTGATATTGTGTCATGAACCGACTCGAACTCATATGCGCGGGCTACCTCACTATGACGTTCCCTCGCTGGAGGCGCTACGCGACACAGTTCTGCCTTTGGCGCAGCGCGTGAACCCGGCGGCCAAAGTGGTTGGCTGCTCGATCAATACGGCGGCGCTGAGTGAGGCGGAGGCCGATGCATGTATCGCCGAGACAGAGGCGCGTCTTGGCCTGCCCTGTACCGACCCGTTCCGACACGGGGCGGACAAGCTGGTCGATGCGCTTGACTGACATGGGCATGGCAACCCTCGAGACGTGCGAGCTGGGCGAGGACAGCGCCAAGGGCGCCGTGCTGCCATATGCGCGGAACGCGCATCAGCAGGGAACCTGCTGGTCCGTCTTCGACGGACATGGCCGCCCGGTGCCCTGCCCAACCGTCGTGCTTGGGGGATGGGAATGCTGAGTTGCGAGGTTGAGAGAGTGGTGTTCCCGCTGGCCTCGGCCTTCACTATTTCAAGGGGGACGCGCACGGAGTCTGTCGTGGTCGAGTGTCGCCTTACGGCCGATGGCGCCACCGGGCGTGGCGAGTGCTTTCCCTATGCCCGCTATGGTGAGACGGTTGAAAGCGTCATGGCAGCGGTCGAAGGGTTGAGCCTGGACGGACTTGATCGCAGCACGCTTGCCGAGCGTCTGCCCGCAGGCGCCGCGCGCAATGCCGTCGACTGCGCGCTTTGGGACCTGGAGGCCAAACGCGCCGGGAAGCGGGTATGGGACCTTGCGGGTTTGCCCGTACCCGGTCCGGAGCAGACGGTCTACACACTTGGCATCGACACTCCCGATGCCATGCGCGCCAAAGCGGCGGAGAATGCATATCGGCCTATTCTGAAGGTCAAGCTCGGTTCCGCCGGCGATATCGACCGGCTGCGCGCGATCCGTGCCGGTGCACCGGACAGCCGGATCGTGCTGGACGCCAACGAGGGATGGGACGCCGCCACCTATGCCGAGATTGCTCCCGTTATCCTGAACCTGGGCGTGGAGATGGTCGAGCAACCCCTGCCAGCGGGAGAAGATGTGGCGCTGGCGAGCATGACCCGGCCGCTGCCGGTATGCGCCGACGAAGCATGCCATGATCGGGCCAGCCTGCCCGCACTGTCGGGGAAGTATGACATGATCAATATCAAACTCGACAAGACCGGCGGGCTCACCGAGGCGCTGGCCTTGCGCGAGGCGGCGCTGGCGGCGGGATACAAGGTAATGGTCGGCTGCATGATCGGATCGTCGCTGGCGATGGCGCCGGGGCTTCTGGTGGCTCAGGGTGCGGCTGTGACCGATCTGGATGGTCCATTGCTGCTTGCCAACGACCGACCGAATGGCCTGCGCTATGACGCCGACGGGGTTCACCCGCCAGAGCCCGAGCTTTGGGGATAGAATGCTGTGGAGGGCGACCTCGCCCTATCCGAAGGAGTGAGCGATGAGCCGGATTGTCTATGTCAATGGCGCCTATGTGGCCGAGGAGGAGGCTAAGATCTCGATCTTCGATCGCGGTTTTCTGATGGCCGATGCGGTCTATGAGGTTACCTCGGTGCTGGATGGCAAGCTCGCGGATTGGCCGGGGCATTGCGCAAGGCTGGGACGCAGCCTGTCCGAGTTGAAAATGGCAGCGCCTTGCAGCGACGAGGACTTGCTTGAAATCCATCGCGAGTTGGTCCGGCGCAACGATCTGGTCGAGGGTCTGATCTATCTGCAGGTCACGCGCGGAGCCGCGGACCGGGACTTTGCCTGGCCCAAAGATACGGCGCCCGGGATCGTGCTGTTCACCCAGGACAAGCCGCTGGAAGAAACCACGCAAGCCGAGACCGGGATTTCGGTCGTCCCGATCGAGGATCTGCGTTGGGGCAGGCGTGACATCAAGACGACGCAGTTGCTCTATCCCAGCTTCGCGAAGATGTCGGCGAAGGAGCAGGGCGCGGATGACGCCTGGATGGTCGAGGATGGGTTCGTGACTGAGGGCACGTCGAACAACGCCTATATCGTGACGCAGGACGGCACGATCGTGACGCGCCAGCTCTCGAACGCACTCTTGCACGGCATCACGCGCGCGAGCGTGCTGGAACTGGCACGCGAGGCGCAGATGAAGGTGGAGGAGCGACCCTTCACCATCGATGAGGCGAAGAGCGCTTCGGAGGCATTTATCACCGCGGCTTCTACCTTTGTCTGTCCAGTCGTGAAAATCGATGGGATTGCGCTGGGCGATGGTACTCCGGGCCCGGTGGCGAAACGGTTGCGCGAAATCTATGTCGCCAACGCGAAGGCGCAGAGCATCTGATCTTCGCTTGGGGCACTGCCATGCCCTGCGGCGATGCGGCCCCCTCTGACGAGGGGACCTGTCAGGTCATGGGGGAGCTGCGGCCAAGTCCGTAGCAAGAGCGCTGGATAGTCATTGGGGGCGTCTTACCATCCATGGCGCAGGGCGGAGATGTCGATGCTCTCCAACAAAGAGAAGTTATCCGGATTGAGAAACAGGACGCGGATCGTATTGTCCCGGCGGGTAACCACGGTAATCCGGTCCTGAGGGGCGCAGGCGGTTATGATGATTCTTCGTTCTGAAATCTGGGTGTATTTAGGTAGTCGCAGAGGAATTTAAACGAATTGGCCGATGCATTGGCCTCGATCACACGTGGTCGCGCCGCGCTGAGCGTGAAGGCCTAGTCGTATCCCAGCTGTTTCATGACCCTGCGGTGATTTGCGGCGATACGGTCGGCAAGATCAGGTGGCAGGCTCTGGTGCCAGCAGCCCGCTTTGCCTTGGCGAAAAAACTTCTTCTGTTTCGTGCCGCTCTCGGAAAACCCGTTGGCGGCCTCATCTGCGGCGAGTTGGCGGAAAGATGCACGATCTATGGCCTGCCTCAGAACTGTCTGATCCAGCGGCGCACCGATATGTTCGAGGATTTTCGAGAACGTGGCCTCGGGCTCGGCCAACATATCCTCGTATTTCACGGTCAGCACGCGAAAATCGCGGGTTTTCATCCAGCTTTCAGTGTGTTTCGACCAACTGCTGAGAAATTGCATGACCGATTTCGGGTTTGGCGGGATTTTGTTTTCGGGGTTTGCCATTTGGCTAGCGGCGTCCTGTAACCCAATGCCCCAGTGATCGGCATAGGATAGCAGCACATCGCGCGGATCTCGCACGATATGGATGGCGGTTTGGGTGAGGGCCGCTGGGATCCACCAGCCCTGGGCCAGTCTTGCATGGGCGTTGTGGGTTTTGACGAAATTGAAAGCGCCGCGATGAGATATCTCGAGCAGCCAGCGGTTTCGAAGCTGGAGCAACTGTCCAGATGGCAGATTGTACTGATTAAACGGCGTGCCGCGTAGATGCGGCTCGGCCGCACTGTCGCCGAAGCTGACATGACGGATCTTGTCGAGCGGGATGGGCCCGTCAGATTGCATGAAGTAATTGGCCAGAAAGGCCCGAAGCCAGGTATTCCCCGACTTCGGGTAGGAGGCGAGCCAGATCAGGGTCTTCGGCATGGGGTTGCCCGCCTCAGGCCGCTTTCTTGCGGCTGGCCTTGCCTGTAGCTTTTGCCAAGGCCTGATCCAGATCGGCCGTCAGGTCCTTTGGATCTTCGATTCCGATGGAGAGGCGGACCACATCATCGCCTGCGCCAGCGGCTTCGCGTTGCTCGGGCGTGAGCTGTCGATGGGTGGTCGAGGCCGAGTGGATCACCAGGCTGCGTGCATCGCCCAAATTGGCGACATGCGAGAACAGCTCGAGGCTGTCGACCAGTTTGGTACAGGCGTCATAACCGCCTTTGAGCCGAATGGTGAAGAGCGCACCCGCACCCTTGGGAAACAACTTCTGCACGCGCTTGTGGTAGATGGAACTTGGTAAGCCGGCATAATTCACGGCCTTGACGGCGGGATGCCCTTCCAACCAGCCGGCGATCTTCTCGGCATTTGCGACGTGTTTTTCCATTCGCAGGCTGAGCGTCTCGATCCCCAGCAGCGTCAGGAAGGCGTTCTGCGGGCTTTGACACATTCCCAGATCGCGCAGGCCGACAGCATGGCCGTGTAGGGTGAAGGCCAGGGGGCCGAATGTCTCGTGGAACTTCAGGCCGTGATAGGCTTCCTCCGGCTGGCTGAGTGCCGGGAACTTGTCCGACCCTGACCAGTCGAAGTTGCCGCTGTCGACCACGATCCCACCCATCGCGGTGCCGGTGCCCGAAAGGTATTTGGTGGTGGAGTGGACCACCAGCGTCGCACCGTGGTCGATCGGCTTGCAGAGGAACGGCGTGGCCGAGGTGTTGTCGACGACCAGCGGCACACCGGCCTTGTCAGCCACACGCGCGACGCGGGGTAGGTTGGTGACATCGCCGCCCGGATTGGCAATCGATTCACAGAAAACGGCTTTCGTGCGCTTGTCGCAACTCTTCGCAATCGCGTCGAAGTCGTTAATGTCGACGAACCGAGCCTCCCATCCGAACTTGCGGATCGTATGGGTGAACTGAGTGACCGAGCCGCCGTAGAGCCGGTCCGAGACCACCACGTTGTCGCCCGGGCTCATCAGCGGGAACAGCGCCATGATCTGCGCCGCATGGCCCGAGGAACAGGCGGTAGCGCCGACGCCGCCCTCCAGCGTCGCAACCCGCTCCTGCAGAACGGCCACAGTTGGGTTGGTCAGCCGGGAGTAGATGAATCCAACCTCCTGCAGATTGAACAGGGCTGCCGCATGATCCGCATCGCGGAAGCAATAGGCCGTGGTCTGGTAAATCGGCGTCTGCCGCGCCCCGGTTGCGGGGTCCGGCTTTGCGCCCGCATGGATCTGCAGCGTGTCGAAGCCATAGCTTTGGGACATGGTGGTCTCCTCCTCGGATTTGGTGCTGCCACATGCATAGCGTTTTCCGGTGACGAGGAAAGGGGGCGCCTCGCCCGGATGCGGCCGATAGGGTAGAATAGGGTGCCTCACGGGGGAACAGTGATGGACCCGATCAAGAAAGTAGCCTCGTTTATCGGTTGGCTGTCCGGATCACTGGCCGGGCTGATGGCGGTTCTCTATGCCCTCGGGTTCATTGCGATGATGGCGCATCAGCGTCTGCTGGGGTTGGATTGGGCCTTTGTCGCGAGGGATACTCTGGTGTTTCTGGGGATCGGGGGGCAGGTGGCGGCGACCTTCATCCTGCTTGCACCCTTGATCCTGTTCGGTGTGCTGATCGTCGGCGAGAGTGCCGGTTGGGCGCTGAGCAGCATGAGCGGCTGGCGAGAAGGGTGGCGCCGCATTCCCGGCGCGCTGGCGCGTTGGTTGGGGCGTTACGGGATCTGGTTTCTGGCGGTTGCTGCCTCCCTCCTGATGATTCGCGCGACCCAGGGATTCCAGGGCGCCCTTTCGATCACCGGCCTGCTGTTTCAGAGCCAGGTGGAACTGGCAAACTCCGAAGGCGTGAAGACCATGCTGATCGATGACACAGCCGCTGGCGCACGTCAGGCGCGGGCTAACGAAATTGTCATGTATGCTGTCGCGGCGCTAGGCGTGATCTGGTACGCCGCGCGGATCTTGCTGAGGACCGCGGCACCCGCCATTGCCGTGATCATATTCGCTGGTGTTGGCGTTCAGGCCCTGGGGGCGCTGCCCATCGCCTATGGCATATTCTCGATGAGATTGGAGCTGCATCCGATCCAGGTGTCCTCCGACAGGGACCATCTGCCCAGCGGGCTTCGGTTGATCGAGCGTGAGGGTGCGAGCCTATGGCTTTGGAACCCGGCGACGCGCGAGGTGATCTGGTTGGCACCGAACCAGATCGACAGTTTCGACGTTGGAAAACCGCGTCCGCTTTTCGAGAAAACACCCTGAACTTGTCCCAAAACGGGATTCGCGGGATAATTGAATATTGGCGTTGATAGGTGATGCCTCATGCGTATCTGGCCGATCTGGGGGTTTGTGATCGCTGCGTGCCTCGCGGCTTGCGAGCCGATACCGATTGCTGACGGCCCTCACACCGCACGGCTTCGCGTTTCCGGTGGGGCGGTTTTCGTTAATGATCAGCCCGCACGCGATGGCCAGGCGATCGTGCAGGGAGATCGTGTCTCTACCGGCTCCGGATCATCGGCTGGGATCGAATGGTCCGATGGCACCATCGTTCAACTGGATGAGAACTCCGACCCAATCTTCAAATGGTCCGACAAGGTCTTGGGCGTCAATGTCGGCTTTGGCTGGTTTCTGTTCGATACAGGCGAGATGTCGATCCGGGTTGAAAACGAATTTGCCGAGGTGGCTGCCGGATCGCGGTTGATCATCGAACTGGTGCCAGGCATGCGAATGGACGCTTATCTGCTACGTGGACGGATGCAGGCCTTGCGACCGCCGGGTGAATTGCTGCCTGAGTTGAATGCGATGCGAATCTCGGCCAATGGTCGCATTCAGTACCGCCCGCTGCCTCTCGAGGAAGCGCGCGTCTTGGAAAACCGCTTTCGCCGCTGGGAATTCGCGCAAGCGATCCAGCCGGAGGATCGGGTCGGGCCGAAGATCGACCTCAATATCGGGATTGGAGGTATTTTCGGTGGGGGACGGCGCAACCGCGATAGGATCGACCGCCGAGGCGATCGCAATAATCAGAGGGGATTCTGAGCCCGCATATCAGCGAAGTTTCGAAGAAATCACCCCGGTGTTGAACCCGCCCCAGCCGAGTTCGCCCCACAACCGCTGATACTCGATCTTGGGGCAGCGGTTCATGATTACCGTGACGCCTTTCTTCTTGGCACGCTTGGCCGCCTTTTTGTCGATGACACCGATCTGCATCCAGATCGTTTCGAGCCCGCGTTCCAGCAACACCTCCAAGGCTTCATCGACAACGCGGCCCGCTTCTTCAGACCTGCGGAAGATGTCGACCATCTGGACGGGTGCGCGATCTTTGGGAATGGTGGAAAGTCTCTCGAAGACAGTCTCGCCGAACACTTCCTGCCCGGCATAGACGGGATTGACCGGCAGGACATGAAACCCCTTCACTTTCAAATAGCGCGCGACGATGAAGGACGGTCGGATCTGGTTCAAGGACATACCGATAGCCGCGACTCGGCGTGTGCGCGACAACACCTCGCGCAGGTGAGCGTCGCTGTAGTCTGGGAGTTTCATTGCATCCCTCATCCAGTTTAACCGAGCCTTTGCGCGCGGCCACACGCTTGGAAAGCCGCAGTCGACCACAGGTATAAAAAAAGCCCGCCGGTTTTCATGGGGGAGAAGCCGGCGGGCCTAAGTCGGAACGAGGGACAGTGTAAGATGGAACCGGTCGTTCACCTCCGGCTCCCACATGTACAATATGGGGCAAAACCTGACGATCTGTAACCCTTCGTCGCAAATTCGTGAGATTATGCCTGCATAATACCGATTTTCTGCACGAAGCCCCTTCATACAAAGCGTTTTTTCGCGGCATAGAGAGCGACAGCCGCGGCGTTGGAAACGTTGAGCGAACCGAAATCCCCAGCCGGATTGATTCGCGCCAGGGCATTGCAGACTTGTCTGGTCCGTTCACGCAGTCCCGGACCTTCCGCCCCCAGCACCAGGCAAACGGGGCTGTTCGAAGCCTCGCCGAGGGCGTCAGAAATCTCCATTTCGCCGGTGCCGTCAAGCCCTATGAGGTGATAGCCATGCGTGGTCAGCGCCTCGAGTGTATCGGCCAAGTTGCGAACTTTGACATAGGCCTGACGCTCCAGCGCGCCAGAGGCCGATTTGGCCAGTGCCCCGGTTTCAGGTGCCGCGTGATGACGCGGCGCGATCACCGCGCGAGCGCCAAAAACCTCGGCCGAGCGCAGGATCGCGCCTACATTGTGGGGGTCGGTCACCCGGTCGAGTGCGACCACGATCGGAAGCGGATCGCTGGGATAGGGTTTGCAAAGCGTCTCCACACTGCCCCAGTCCAGCGGGTTGACCTCCATCGCCGCACCTTGATGCACCGATTGGGGATCGAGCGGAGCAGGGAACTTGCGCGGATCGGCGATTTCAGGCGTGATGGAAGCGGCCTCGATCGCCTCGGCCAGACGCTGGGTGGCATTGGGCGTGACGATCAATCGGTGGCGCTTGCGCGCGGGATTGGTCAAGGCATCGCGCACTGCATGCAGGCCGAAGAGCCAGACATGGTCGTCGCCCGCCTGGCGCCTGCGATCCTTCTCGATCGCCCATTTCGGTTTTTTGGTCGAATTGCGCATGTCGGCCTCCTGCCTGATTGGCGCGACACTAGGGGCCTGGCCCTGGGGCTGCAAGGCGCGGGCTCAAACACTCGGTTTCCCGCTTGACACCAACAGGGCAGCGCGCCTACATCCCCCCCACCCGGATGGGGGATGCGCTGCAAGGTGCGGCAGCGGACTGTAAATCCGCCGGGGAGACCCATGCCTGGTTCGATTCCAGGATCCCCCACCACTCCCGACTCGGGAGCAAAAATTCCCTCTAACATATTGAATGGTAAGGTGGTTTTTACGGTTCGAGCGCCCTTGCCGCGATCAAACACAATCGGCTCCACAAATGCAAGTTTGAGGGTGGTTCTTTGAAGCTCAAACTGCCCTGTTTCCCATAGTTTCCAAGGGTTTGAAAGAAAGCTCCAGGCTGGTTCGAACGACTCTATGAAGGTCTTGCGTGGTTGGGTTACATTTTCCATTTTTTCACGCACAATCAGTTTGTCGCGTTCGAGTGCGTCGATCTTCCTTCATATGCTTTGATTACAGGATCACTTGTCGCGTCCATCAGACGCTCAACCAATCTATCAATCTTGGTTTGGATAATTGGCAGTTGCCGCTTGAGGTTCTCACCAAATGTGCCGAGCTGTGCCTGTCTTTGCGACCACGCATCTTCGAACAGCGCACGGACGAGTGTGAATGGATTATCCCCCTGAGATTGGTCCACCAACTGGGATAGATTTATCCCGCAATTGGAGGATCAGCGATGGCTGGAAAACGAGAGAAGCCGGAAGAGATCGTATCGAAGCTTCGGCAGGTTGAAGTTCTACAGGGACAAGG
>JBCCDU010000058.1:0-25992 GCA_039030715.1 Pseudomonadota bacterium | reverse complement strand
TCCAGGTCGATCACAAGGCCCAGCTTCTTCTCGCTGCGCTCTGGTAGCGTGGTCATATGCCCCCTCCGATGAAAGAATAGAAGCCGAGGCAGATCAGGACGACCACCCCGATTAATACAAAAAGGTCAGAGCCGCGACGTTGTCCTTCGGGTGTGGCGATGCCCATCCGGAGCAGGCGGTTCTGGAACGCCCGGCGAAAGGTCTTGTTGCGGGGCGCATCGGCCAGCGGATCGCCGTTGGCGCGCAGCTCGGCGATGAAGCGGTCGCGTTGACGGCGCAGCCAGAAACCGCCGCAGATCACGATCAGTGCGCCGAGGAGAAGCCATGCGAGGGGATAGGCCATTACGCGGCCTCCCATGCATGGATGGCGAATTCGGCGAGATCCGCGTCGAAGCGGGCGGCATCCTCCCAGAATGGGGCGTGGCCGCAATTCTCATAGATCAGGGCATGCGCGCGCGGGATCGATGTGCGAACTTCCTCGAAGATCGGCGGCAGGCAGACCCGCTCCTTCGCCCCCTGGATCACCAGCGCGGGGCGGATGATGGAGGCCAGTTCGGCCCGGTAATCTTCCGACCGCAACCGGCAGGCGCGGCGGATATGCGGCGGGCAGAGCATGTTCATGCCGACCAGCAGCGCCAGTTCATCCGGTCCAGGCTGGCGGTGGAAACAGGCTTTCACAAATGCGAGCGTGGCAGGAAGCGCTTCGGCTTGATCGGCGGAATACATGCCGATCGCCTGGACATCCGGATCGCGCGAGGCGGCCACCTTGGGGTCCATCTGCTCCCCTGTCCGGGCCGAAGTGCCGATCAGGACGATCCCGCCCAAGTCGCGGTCGCCGTAATGGCGCAAATAGCTGGAGACGACCCAGCCCCCCATCGACCATCCGACCAGAATGGGTCGCGTCAGCGCCAGTTCCTCGATGATCGCTGCCAGATCGCCCGCCCAGGCGCCGGTGTGTTCGTAAGCCCCCGGCGCATCCGGCTTGTCGGATGCGCCATGGCCACGCAGATCCGGCGCGATCAGCCGGAAGCGTTTGGCCAGCGGGCCATCCAATTGCTTCGACCAGCAGAGATGATGCTGCGACCAGCCATGGATCAGCAGGATCGGCGGCGCGTCGCGCGGGCCGGTCTCGGCAACGGCCAGTTCGACGCCGTTGAAACCGCGGATGAAATGCCGCCTCATTCCGCGCACTCTCTGGCGAAGGTGGCGAGGTCGGCGTTGAACGCCTCCGCCCGTTCCCAGAACGGCATATGGCCGGTGCCGGGATACGCGAACAGTTTCGCGTCGGGGCGTTGGGTGACGATCTCGGTGGCGGTCGGCTGGGGCACGACGCGATCGGCCTCGCCGTAGAGAAGCGCGATGGGGCAGGTCGTGGTGGCGAAATCGGGGCGGAAATCCACGTCGCGCTGGATCGTGGCCCGGCGCACCTCCACAGGGGTCAGCATGGTCCAGCCCGCGATCATGCCCATATCGCGCTTTGACGGAGGGGCCGCAAAGGAGGCTTTCAGAAACGCCAGCAGCCCATCCAGTTGCCGCCCCTGATCCGAGCTGAGTAAGGCGGCCCCCGTTGCATCGGGACGGATCTTCGCCGCGATCTCAGCGTCCGCATGACTGCCCCCGCGCGACAGGGCTGCGACCAGCATGATCCCGCCCAGGGCACTATCGCCGTGAACCCGCAGGTAGTCGCCGACGACCCAGCCGGCCATGGACCAGCCGACCAGGATGGGCCGCACCAGACCCAACGCATCGATGATCGCTGCCACATCCGCAGCCCATAGGGCGCCGTCGGTATAGGCCCCCGCCTCCAGCGGTTTGCCGGAAGCGCCATGTCCGCGCAGATCCGGGCAGATCAGGCGGTGCTGTTCGGCCAGATCGCTGCCGGCCTGTTTCGCCCAGCAGAGGTGATGCTGCGACCAGCCATGCAGGAACAGGATCGGCTGAGCATCCTCCGGCCCAAAATCGCGGACATGCAGCATCAATCCATCCCCGCCTTCGATCTCGTACAGCCTGGGCTTCGTCATTCGCTTAGCTGTCCCGGACTTGGTCCGGGGCCACTTCCGTGGGTCGGGTAGCAGAGGGCCCGGATCAAGTCCGGGACAGCGAAGCAAGAAACAGGATGGCTCACCACTTGTCTCCATAGGCCAGATCTTCCGGCCCGCGACCCACGGGCGAGGTCTGGCCACCCGTTCGGGGTTCCGAGATGCCAGTCCCAGCCTCGGCCTTCTCGATCTTAACCCGCAGATCGTACCAGGCGGCCTGGCCCGTCACGGGGTCCGAGTTCGACCAGCGCAGCCCGTCGCCCTTGGGCGGCAGCAATTCGTGGATCAGGTGGTTGAGCAGGAAGCCGCGCGTTGTCTCCGGCGCGCCATCGCCCAGGGCCCAGGCGCCCTCGCGCTTGCCGATCGCGTTCCAGGTCCAGAGAGTATGGGGATTGACCGCATCCATGCGCCGGACCGGCACCTTGATCTTGCCGTGATGCGAGCTGACCCAGGCCCAGTCGTCATCTTTCAGGCCGTGCTGGTCCATCACCGGGCCCGGCACATACATCGGGTTCTCGCCATGGATCTGGCGCAGCCAGGCGTTCTGGCTGCCCCAGGCATGGTACATCGCCGCCGGGCGCTGAGTGATCGCGTGCAGCGGATATTCCGAGTTGTCCACGGCGGATTGCTCGAACGGCTCCCACCAGACGGGTAGGGGGTCCATCACCTGTTTCAGCCGCTCGCGTAGATGATCCGGAGGTTGGATCTCGCCGTGGCCTTCGGCCGCCAATTGGAAAGTCCGCAGCGGCTCGGCGTAAAGCTGGAAGACATAAGGGAAAGGCTTGTCGAAGAAGCCTCGCTCGACCGCCCAGGCTTGGTAGTCCATATTGAACGGCTTCATGAAGCGTGCGTTCTCGGGGATATGGCACTCCCAGAAGCCGCCATTTTCGATGTATTTCTGCAGCTGGTCGGGATTGGGTTCACCCCGCCCCTCGCCGGTGCCATCGCCGCGCCAGCCCGCCAACGGGCCGACGCCGGGACGCCGCTGGTGGTTTACCATGTAATCGGCATAGTCCCCGTATTTCGCGCTGCCATCCTCCTCGACAAAACCTGGCAAGCCCAGCCGTGCCCCCAGCTCCAGGAGCGCGGATTGGAAGCCGCGGACATCGCGGTCGGGCTCGACCACCGGCCAGCGGATCGCATCGCAGGCGGCGTCGATCTCACCAATCGGGCGGTCCAGCAGGCTGATGCAGTCGTGGCGCTCCAGATAGGTCGTGTCGGGTAGGATCAGATCGGAATAGGCCACCATCTCGGACGAATATGCATCCGAGTAGATGATTTTGGGGATCTTGTATTCGCCATCCTCGCCTTTGTCGGTGAGCATCCCGATCACACCCTCGGTGTTCATCGAGGAGTTCCACGACATGTTGGCCATGTACATGAACATCACATCGATGGGATAGGGATCGCCCGAATGGGCGTTCGAGATCACCATATGCATCATGCCATGGGCGCTCAGCGGGTTTTCCCAGGTGAACGCCTTGTCGATGCGCTTGGCGGTCCCGTTTTCCTCCAACGCCAGATCGGCGGGGGAGCGGGGAAAGCCCAGATGCGGCCCGTTCAGGGGCGAGCCCGGTACCGAACCCGCATGGGGGGCTGGATGCGCCTCCACCGGTTTGGGATAGGGCGGTTTGAAACGGAAGCTTCCTGGGGTTTCCACCGCACCCAGCAGCAATTGCAGGATATGCAACGCGCGGCAGGTCTGGAAGCCGTTGGAATGGGCGGAAATCCCGCGCATCGCGTGGAAGCTGACCGGACGGCCGGTGAAACTGGTATGTTTCTCGCCCCGGAAATCCGTCCATTCGCAGGGGATCTCCACCGCCTGATTGAAGGCGGTATCCGCCAGTTCCGCCGCCAGACGTTTGATCGTAGCGGCGGGGATACCGCAGCGCTCGGCCACCGCCTCCGGCGCATAATCCGGTTCGAGGTATTTGCCTGCCATCAGTTCGAAAACTGGCCGGGCGCGCCCGCCATTGGGCGAGGGGAATTCGCCCTTCAGCGCAGGCTTCAAGCCGGGCTTGTCGAAGGGTTGTGCCTGACCAGAGACCGTATCCCAGACCAGCGGTTTGCCATCTTGATCGCGGATGAAGAGACCAAAGCTCTCGCCCGGGTTGCGATCCACCAGATAAGGCGCGTTGGACCAACGACTGAGATAGGCGACATCGACATGGCCGGTGCGCAGCAATTCGTGGCAAAGCGACAGAATGAACAGCCCGTCGGTACCGGGCGTGATGCCGACCCATTCATCCGCAACTGCATTATAGCCGGTGCGCACAGGGTTCACGCCGATCACGCGCCCGCCTGCGGTTTTCAGCTTGCCGATGCCTATCTTGATCGGGTTCGAGTCGTGATCCTCGGCCACGCCGAAAATCATGAACAGCTTTGAGCGTTCCCAATCCGGTGAGCCGAACTCCCAAAACGCGCCGCCCAGGGTATAGATCCCACCAGCGGCCATGTTGACCGAGCAGAACCCGCCATGGGCCGCGTAATTGGGCGTCCCGAATTGCTGCGCCCACCAGGATGTGAAGGACTGGCTCTGATCGCGCCCGGTGAAGAAGGCCAGTTTCTTGGGATCGCGTTGGCGCACATCGCCCATCCACTCGGCGGCGAGGGTCAGTGCTTCGTCCCACGAAATCTCCTGAAATTCGCCGGAGCCGCGGGGCCCCACCCGTTTCAGTGGCGCACGCAGACGGGCGGGCGAGTAGTGTTGCATGATCCCCGCCGAGCCCTTGGCGCAAAGCACGCCCTTGTTGACGGGATGTTTGCGGTTCCCCTCGATATAGCGCACCTCGCCATCGCGCAGATGCACCTGGATGCCGCAGCGGCAGGCGCACATATAGCAGGTGGTGCAGCGGACTTCGTCCGAGACGGCGGGGCTGGTGTCGAAAGCGGGCTGGGTCGGCTCGGCCATGATGGAGGGGTCCTTGATCTAGAGAACGCAAGCCTAGCCGGTTTTTTCTGGCCTGACATGGGCCAGAATAGCTCAGTTCGACAGCCAGCATAGATAATGCGGGCAATTTGTCCCGTATTCTGCGGCCAGCAGAGTCGTCGCGAGATGGTGTAAAGACGGCCGCCGCAGACCGTTGATCAGCCGACAAACGCCGCAGGCGGGTTGATCCCCGACGATCCTGCGGGCATATGCGAGACAGATTTGGAGCCCGCGCATGACATCGACGTCTTCATCCGCCAAGACCGAGCCAACGGCAGACCCCTCGCAGGGTCCGCGTGGCTGGCGTGGCCGACTGGCCGATTGGCTGGACCGCCCGACAGTAAGGTACACGATCCTGGCCATCATCGTGCTCAATGCGATTGTGCTGGGGATGGAAACCTCCGCCACCCTGATGGCCCGGTTCGGACCCGTGCTGCAGGCGATCGATCAGGCTTGCCTGGCGATCTTCGTGGTGGAGCTTGGGTTGAAGCTGGTCGCGCAGGGCTGGCGGTTCTTTACCCGGCCCTGGAACCTTTTCGATTTCGTGATTGTGGGAATCGCGCTGGCGCCGGCTACGGGCAGCCTGTCGGTGCTGCGAGCGCTGCGCATCCTGCGCGTGTTGAGGGTGATCTCGATCGCGCCCAGCCTGCGCCGGGTGGTGCAGGGCTTTGTCAGCGCCTTGCCGGGGATGGGCTCGGTCTTTTTGCTCATGGGGATGATCTTCTATATCGGCGCGGTGATGGCGACCAAGCTGTTCGGGTCCAGTTTTCCCGATTGGTTCGGCACGATCGGCGAGTCGGGCTATAGCCTCTTCCAGATCATGACGCTGGAAAGCTGGTCGATGGGCATCGTGCGCCCGGTGATGGAGGTTCATCCCTGGGCCTGGGCGTTCTTTGTGCCCTTCATCATGGTGACGACATTCGCGGTTGTGAACCTGCTGGTCGGTTTGATCGTGAACTCGATGCAGGACGCCCATGCCGAGGAAGCCAATGCGGCGACCGACGATTATCGCGAAAGGGTGATGGCGCGGCTGGAGGCCATTGATGCGCGGCTGGAGAAGCTCGAATCCGGTTCGCGGCGGGAGTGAGCATCGCCCCCGCGATTCGAGGCGCCTTAGCGGGCGATGGTCCGGCCATCGCCGAGATTCTGACAGCGGCGTTTCCCGAAGAGGATCTGACGGGCACCGTCGCCGCCCTGTTGAAGCGCCAGGACGTGACCGCGCTTGTTGCCGGTGCGCAAGAAGGCTTGGCCGGGCTCGTTCTTTTCACGCGGTGCAGTGTGGCGGCGGGCGTAGAGCCGGTGGCGCTGCTCGGACCCCTGGCGGTGGCACCTGACGCGCAGCGCGGCGGTATCGGCTCGTCCCTGGTGCGTCTTGGACTGGGGCTTATGCGCGAACTGGGTGTGGCGCATGTGCTGGTGCTTGGCGACCCGGGATATTACGGTCGGTTCGGGTTCGCGATGGAGCAGGGGATCGATACGCCCTGCGCCATCCCGCGGGACTGGGCTCCGGCTTGGCAAGGATTGCGTCTCAGCGATGCGCCGGTTTCCTCTGGCCGTCTTGCGGTTCCCGCGCCGTGGCGGAACCCTGCTCTCTGGGCGCCCTGAGCGGGCGTGATGCGATTGGCGGTGGCAGGATCGCTCTGCTATGCACCGCCCAGCGAAACAGATGGAGTTTGAGACCATGTGGCAGATTTATCTCTCTGGCGAGATCCACACCGATTGGCGCGAAGTGATCGAGAACGGCGCCAAGGAGCGGGGCTTGTCCGTCGCGTTTTCGGCCCCCGTGACGGATCACGCGGCCTCGGACGATTGCGGTGTCAAGATACTGGGCGCCGAGCAGAACAAGTTCTGGCACGATCGCAAGGGGGCGGGTGTGAATGCACTGCGCACCCGCACGCTGATCGAAAAGGCCGATATCGTCGTCGTGCGCTTTGGCGAGAAGTACAAGCAGTGGAACGCGGCCTTCGATGCGGGTTATGCGGCGGCATTGGGCAAGTCGCTGGTTATCCTGCACCCGGAGGAACACGCCCACGCGCTGAAGGAGGTCGACGAGGCGGCCCAGGCGGTCGCGGAAACACCGGAGCAGGTCGTCGAGATCCTGGATTACGTGATCAATGGCCGCCTGAGCGCCTGAACGACCTCTGGCCAGACGGAATTCGCTGGCGCGAATGCGCCTTTTGCGGGCACGTCCCATCCGGGACGCGCGTCCCCACCCCGGCCCTCCCCACTGGGGAGGGAGTGCCCTTGGCTGGCGGCGGTGTTCAGATCAGGGCGTCGAGCAGCAGTCCGGCGGTCAGCAGCAATCCGCCCCAGCGTGTGGCGCGGAAGTTTCTGAGGCAGGCATCCGAGTTCTCCATATCCAGTGTCAGCGTCTGCCAGGCCATGAAGCCGGCCATCGCGACGACGCCGAGAACGCTGAACCAATCGCCGCCGCCGATCAGCACGCTGATGACTCCCATAAGCGTGAACGCGCCGGTAAAGAGCCAGAGAAAGTGCGGTGTCTCCTCCCCAAACAGCCTCGCGGTGGATTTCACGCCGATCAGCGCGTCGTCCTCGCGGTCCTGATGGGCGTAGATCGTGTCGTAGTGCAGCGTCCAGGCAATGCCCGCCGCGTAGAGGTAAAGCGGCGGCAGGCTGATCCCGCCAGTATGGGCCGTCCACATCAGCAGGACGCCCCAGTTGAAGGCGATGCCTAGAAACGCCTGGGGCCACCAGGTGAACCGCTTGGCGAATGGATATACGGCGACAGGAGCCAGGGCCAGAACGCCGAGCCAGATCGCGGTGCCGTCGAAGGTCAACAGGATCAAGAAAGCGACCAGGGCTTGTGCGACCATCCAGATCAGCGCCTGGGTCGCGGTGACCTGGCCGGACGGGATCGGGCGGGAGCGGGTGCGTTCGACCTCGCCATCGATATCGGCGTCCAGCACGTCGTTCCAGGTGCAGCCCGCGCCGCGCATCAGGAAGGCGCCCAGCGTGCAGGCTGGGAACAGCCAGAGGTCGCGCCACGCCCACCCCGTGTCGATCACGCCCAGCAGGATGCCCCACCAGCACGGGATCAGCAAAAGCCAAGTTCCGATCGGCCGGTCCGCGCGGCTGAGCCTGAGATATGGGCGCCAGGCAGGCGGTGCGAACCGGTCGACCCAGTTCAGGGCGGTGGCGTCCTGCACCCTTCCAAAAGCCGACCGCAGACTGTTATCAGGTGGTGTCATCATGAGGGTTCTATGGCACAGACCACGGTGAAAATCAGGCTCTATGTCGCCGCAGATCTCGGCGAAGATCGGGAAATCTCGCTGGATCGGGATCAGGCGCATTACCTGTTCGCGGTGATGCGTCAGAGTGTGGGTCGGCATCTGCTGCTCTTCAACGGGCGCGATGGCGAATGGCTGGCCGAAGTTGTCGAGAGCGCCAAGCGCGGAGGGCGGCTGCGGACGGTGGAGCAGTTGCACGCACAGACCATGCCGCCGGATCTGTGGCTGGCCTTTGCGCCCTTGAAGAAGGCGCGGACGGATTTTGTGGCCGAGAAAGCCTGCGAGATGGGCTGCCGCAGGCTGGTGCCGGTCTTTACCCGCCACACCAACAGCGAGCGGATCAACCTGGATCGGCTGCGCGCCCATGCGGTGGAGGCGGCTGAGCAATGTGGGCTGTTGAGCGTGCCTGAAATGGCCGATGCGATGCCCTTGGATGGCTTTCTGCGGAAACTAGGAGAGCGTTGGTTGATGTTCTGCGATGAAAGCGGCTCCGCCCCCCCCGCGAGAGAGGCTCTGCGGGGTGCCGGTCCCGGTCCCTGGGCTGTGCTGATCGGGCCGGAGGGCGGGTTCGACCCTGCCGAGGCCGCGCGCCTGCGTGCCCTGCCGAATGCGGTTCCGGTCAGCCTGGGGCCCCGGATCCTGCGGGCCGATACGGCTGCGGTTGCCGCCCTGGCGCTTTGGCAATCGGTTCTGGGCGATTGGGGCGAGACACCGGGATGAGCGTCTTTCGGACCGAAGCGCTGGGCCAACTGGCGCGCTTTGCCGAGCCCGCGCTGACCGGGCTTGCCGCGATCTGGCTGGGGCGGGTGGCCTGGACCTCGGCGGCGGAGGGCAATGTCTTTACCATTCTGCCCTTGGCCGGGGCCGGGATCGCCGGTGGATGGTGCCTCGTCAGCCTGTTGCGCGGGCTGATTGCCTGGCGGCGCGGGGCCGAGGGCGCTGGCGGCCCCGGTGTCGTGACCGTGGAGGAAGGGCGCATCGGGTATTTTGGGCCCCATGGCGGCGGTTTCGTGCGGATCGACGAACTGGCGCGGATCGAGGTTCTGATCCGTGCACCGCGGGGGGAAGACGCCACCCATCAATGGCACTTTTTCGATGTCTCGGGCGGGATGCTGCTGATACCCAATGCGGCGGAGGGGGCGCAGTTGTTGCCGGATGCGTTGGGGGCGTTACCTGGGCTCAGCTATCAGCGCCTGGCACGCACGCTGTTGTCGCGCAGCCCGGGCGTCGTCTCCGTCTGGTCGCGTTAGGTTTCGGCTTCCGAGGGTTTCGCATCGCGCACCCCGGCGATCCAGCGGATCGTCAGGAACAGCGACCAGCCGAGCACGACGTAGAGGATCAGCAGCTCCGGCTTGAAAATCCCGTGGTCGAGATAGGAATGGATGGCTGCCACAAGGGCGCCCATGCCGCCGCCCATCATCGCCCATGCCAGCGCACTGCGCTGGGTCAGGGCCCACAGGATGGCGATCCCCAGCAGGCCCAGCGTCAGTGTGAAGGCGAACAGCACACCGAATGCTGCCAGCGCCAGATCATAGGTGTATTGCAGCGTCGCCTCGCGCGTTGCCTCGGTCATTCCGCCCACGACAAAGCCGAACATGGTTGCCACCAGACCCCAAATCGCGGGCGCCAACAGAAGCGCCATCACCATCCGCGTATAGGGACGGTTTTCTCTCGCTGGCCAAAGCTTGCGACCGAACATGCTCATGCAACAAGGGATAGCGTCGCCACCCCGCCCACGCAATCGCAAACGCCTTTTGCGGCAGGGCGCAGGCGCAAAAGCCGCGGCGCTGCATATTGCGGCGCGAGCAGGCGGGGTCTAGTTTGACCGCCAAGTTGAAAAGGGAGAGCCAAACATGAACGCGCCCGCCGCAATCAAGCCCGCCAAGAATGTCTTCAAATGGGACGATCCCTTCCTTTTAGAGGATCAACTGACCGAGGAGGAGCGGATGATTCGCGACTCGGCGGCGGCCTTTGCTGCGGATGTGCTGGCGCCGCGGATCGTGGATGCCTTCGCGAACGAGACTGTCGATGCCGGGCTGATCGCCAAGATGGGCGAGGTCGGGCTGCTGGGTGTGAACATCCCAGAGGAGTATGGTGGGATCGGCGCGGGCTATGTCACCTATGGCCTGATCACGCGCGAGATGGAGCGCGTGGATTCCGGTTATCGCTCGATGATGTCGGTTCAGTCCTCGCTGGTGATGTATCCGATCCACGCCTATGGGTCGGAGGAACAGCGGCGGAAATATCTGCCCGGCTTGGCGAAGGGCGAGCTGATCGGCTGCTTCGGGCTGACCGAGGCGGATGCGGGCTCGGACCCTGGTGGCATGAAGACCCGGGCGACCAAGGTGCAGGGCGGGTATGTGCTCAATGGCTCGAAAATGTGGATCTCGAACGCGCCGATTGCGGATGTCTTCGTGATCTGGGCCAAATCCGATGCCCATGATGGTGCGATCCGGGGATTTGTGTTGGAGAAGGGCGCGAAGGGCCTCAGCGCACCCAAGATCGAGGGTAAACTCTCGCTCCGCGCCTCCGTCACGGGCGAAGTCGTTCTGGAGGGTGTCGAGGTGCCCGACGATGCCCTGTTGCCGAACGTGGAGGGGCTGAAGGGCCCGTTCGGCTGCCTCAACCGGGCGCGCTACGGCATTTCCTGGGGATCGATGGGGGCTGCCGAGGCGTGCTGGCATGGCGCCCGGCAATACGGCCTCGACCGGCACCAGTTCAAGCGCCCGCTGGCGCAGACGCAGCTCTTCCAGAAGAAACTCGCCGATATGCAGTCGGAGATCGCGCTCGGCCTACAGGCAAGCCTGCGGGTCGGCCGGTTGATGGAGGAGGGCAAGATGGCGCCCGAAATGATCTCCATCGTCAAACGCAACAATTGCGGCAAGGCGCTGGACATCGCGCGGATGGCCCGTGACATGCACGGTGGTAACGGGATCAGCCAAGACTTCCACGTTATGCGCCATATGCTGAATCTGGAAACCGTGAATACCTATGAAGGCACACATGACGTCCACGCCCTGATCCTGGGCCGCGCCCAGACGGGGTTGCAGGCATTCTTTTGAAATGACCCGGGCCGTGGGCCACGCCCCCTGCCGCCCCGCCGTCATGGGCTGATGGCACCGGAAGCGCAGGTTGGCGTCATCTTCCGCCGAGACCCAGGCAGGATGGTTGCGGTCTATCGCTGGGATCGCAAGCATGACACGCTTCGACTGGGGCTGTGGCTGATGTGCCGCCAGATGGGCGCAGCATGATTCACCGCGCCAGTAATGCGAAACGACCCCGATACTGCAGGCGAATGGATTGCTGTCTCGAAGACCGGATGGCTTAAGGCCTTGGATCTCTATACCGCATTCACGGGATTTGGCGGGGTCTTCCCTTCGAACACCGACTATCGTTTGGTCAGTGTCCGAAAACCGGCATGCATTCACAGGAACAGCGATCTTACCCCGGTGGATATGACGGGCAGTCGCAAGGTGCCAAGAAACTCTCCTAACGGGATCCTGGCGTTTATCGGGAGGGGATCAGCCTGGCGCAACCCGAGACGCATCGCGTGATCGAGAAATTTGACTGGGACTGGGCCGATATCGACGGGCCAGATCTGGTCTATGACCATCCAGGCAAGCCCTGGCGGCGCCGGACGCATAATGACCGCGACCGGCCAGCATCGGTTCTGATTGCCGATTTGAACGGAACGGAATTCGAACGCCGGATGGCGCCCTATTGACGTATAGTCCTTAGACCCGCCCCAACAACGAGGTTCCGATGAGACTGCCCCAGATGATTGCCGCCCTGATCGCGTTGCCGCTTGCTCTCAACGGCCTGGCTGAGGCGGAGGAGTTGCCAGCCACGCTCTCAATGACCGGCACCGGAAGCGTATCGGTGGCACCGGATCAGGCGACGGTAACGCTTGGCGTTGAAACCGTGGGGCCGACCGCGGCGGAAGCGCTCGCGGCGAACAACGAACCTGCGGCCCGGTTGATTGCGATGCTGAAGGCCGCAGGTGTCGCGCCTGCCGATATCGGCACCGTCAATCTGGGTGTCTTCCCACGCTTTGCCCGCAACGACCGGGGGCAGGAGGGGCCACCGAAGATCATAGGATATCAGGTTTCGAACACACTGCAGGCGCGAATCCGCGATCTCGATGCCCTTGGTCCGATCCTCGACCAGGCGGTGGAGGCCGGGGCGACCACGATTTCCCAGGTCAGCTTCGGCAATGCCGATCTGAGCCAGCCGCTGGACGCGGCGCGCGAGTTGGCGGTTGCCGATGCCACCCGCAAAGCTGCCGTCGTGGCCGAGGCCGCGGGCGTGACGCTGGGGCCTATCCTCTCCATCTCCGAAGGCGTGCGCAGTGGCCCGCAACCCTATCTGCGCGGTCGGGCTTTGGCGGCCGAGGCCTCCGCCGTGCCGATCGAGGCCGGCGCGCGGGCGCAAAGCGTTCAGATCAGCATCGTCTGGGACATCTCGCCTGAGCGATAGCACCGCGAGCAGTTGCAATCGCCCTGGGCCCGCCCCATGCTGACGATTCTCTGGTTCAGGCGTCCCCATGCAGCTTCCGGCCCCCGGTATCCGCTTTGCCATCCTCGCGATGGTCTGTTTCGCGCTGCAGGACGGGATCTCGCGGCATCTGGCGGCGCATTATCCGGTGCCCTTCTTCGTGATGCTGCGCTATTGGGCGTTTGCCGCCTTCGTACTGGTCATGGCCACGCGAAGTGCAGGGGGTTTGCGCGCGGCGGCGACGACCAAGGTGCCGGTCCTGCAGGTGATCCGCGGTGTGCTGTTGATCGTGCAGATCCTGGTATTCGTCACCGCGCTCGACCTGATGGGGCTGGCGCCGATGATGGCGCTCTTTGCGCTCTATCCCCTGCTGATCACGCTGCTCGCCATTCCCGTGCTGGGCGAGCGGGTGGGCTGGCGCCGCTTTCTGGCGGTGGCTGTCGGGTTTCTGGGCGTGCTGATGATCCTGCGCCCGGGCGTAGAAGTGTTCGATCCCGCGGCCCTGGTCGCGTTGCTGGCCGCTTTGGGCATCGCCGCCTATTCCCTGTTGACCCGGATCGCGACGCGCGCGGACGGGGCGAGCGGGCCTGCCGTCTTCTACACTGGTATCGCCGGCGCGGCGACGATCACGCTGATCGGCCCATTTTATTGGGTGGAAATGAGCGCGCCGGATTGGGGTTGGATGGCGCTCCTGGCTGTCGCAGGGCTTTCGGGCCATTCGCTGCTGATCCGCGCTTACGAGCAGACCGAGGCGGTGCGCTTGCAACCCTTTGCCTATCTGCAGATGGTGTTCGGCGTTGCCATCGGCTGGACCGTATTCGACGAGCCAATCGACCCCTGGATGGTGCTGGGGATGGCGATGATCATCGGCGCCGGGCTCTACGCGCTCTGGCGAGAGATGCGGGCGAGCGGTGTGTGAGTCAGGCCGGGTTCGAAATCTCGATCAGATTCCCGTCCGGGTCGCGGCAATAGATCGAGCGGATCGGCCCTGTCGCGCCGGTGCGCGGTGCAGGTCCCTCCTCGATCTCGACCCCTCCTGCCTGCAGATGCGCCGCTATCTCCTCCACCGGGGTGTTGGAGAGAAAGCAGAGATCGCCGGAGCCCGGCTTTGGATGCGCCGCCTTGGGTTCGAACTCGCGGCCCGCCTCATGCAGGTTGATCTTTTGCGCGCCGAAAGCCAGCGCCCAGCGGGTGCCGTCGGCGAAGCTGACAGCCTCCATCCCCAGAAGGCCGCAGTAGAATGCTTTCGTGGCTTCCAGCGAGGCAACGGTGAGGACCAGGTGATCGAGGCTCTGGATAACGGGCTTTGTCATGCGCTAACCCTAATCGGGCGACATGATCCGCATCAACCCGCCGGAGCCTGCCCGTGACCAAACCGCAAGACTGGATCGGCCAGTGCCGTGAGGTGACCGACCTGATGGATCCGTGGGCCGCACAAGCCATGTGCCGGATGCTGGAGCTTGAGCGACCAGAGCCTGGTGCCGGCGACCCCCTGCCGGTGTTCTGGCACTGGCTCTACTTCCGCGAGGCCGCAGCGCGCAGCGCCCTTGGGCCGGACGGGCACCCGGCGGTGGGCGACTTCATCCCGGCGGTGGCCCAGCCCAGGCGGATGTGGGCGGGCGGCCGGCTGCAAATCCACGGGGCATTGCCGCTGGGTGAGCCCGCAACCAAGCGATCCACGATTGCCGATGTGGCGGAAAAGACCGGGCGCTCGGGGGAGATGACCTTTGTCACTGTCCGCCACGAGATTTCGGGCGTTGACGGCCTGGCAGTGACGGAGGAGCAGGACATCGTCTATCGCCACGACCCGCCGCCCGGCACGGCGCGCGACCCCAAACCGGCGCCGGTGGACGAAGCACATGCCCGGGACTGGAGTTGCGATTCGACGGTCCTCTTCCGTTATTCCGCCCTCACCTACAATGGGCACAAGATACATTACGACCTGACCCATGCGCGGGAGGTGGAGGGGTATCCGGGCCTGGTCGTTCACGGGCCACTTCTGGCGGCGCTGTTGCTGGAACTCGCAGGCAGCATTGCGCCCGTGACCCGCTTCGCGTTTCGTGCCACTGCGCCGATTTTCGCCGACGAGACCTTCACCTGCTGCGCGCGATCGCAGGGGGAGGGTCTGGCGCTCTGGGTCCGGGGCGCCGATGGGCGTCTGGCGATGCAGGCGGATAGCCAATGAGCGGACGCATCCTGATCGTCGGCGCCGGGATTGTCGGCCTCTGCACCGCTCATGCGCTGACCCGGCGGGGCTTGAAGGTCACGCTGATCGAGCAGGGACCGGTGCCGAACCCCATCGCTTCCTCCACCGACCATCATCGGATGATCCGTTATACTTATGGGGCGGAGCGGGTCTATTGCCGCCGGATCGCGCAGGCTTTCCACGCCTGGCGTGGGATCTGGGCCGACCTGCCGAGGGGAGAGGACGCGTATTACGCCGAGACCGGTGTCCTCACGGTCAGCCAGCAGCCTGGCGATTGGGCGGATCTCTCGCGCCAGACGCTGGAGGCCGAAGGGATCGCCTTCGAGCGTATCGACGGCGCGCCCGCGCTGAACGCGCGGTTTGCACATCTGGATCTCGGCAACATCGCCTATGGCCTGCTCAGCCCTGGCGGTGCGCTGATGGGCAACCGGATCATGGTGGATCTGGCGGATTGGTTGCGCGGGCAGGGCGCGGAAGTGTTGGAGCATTCTCCCGTAACCGGCATCGATCCGGCCCAGGCCCGTGTCACGCTTGCCAGCGGCCGGGATCTGCAGGGCGATCTGGTGATCGTCACCGCCGGGGTCGGGCTGCGTGCGCTGGTGCCGGATATGGCCCCGCGCCTGCGCCCGACCCGCACCTTGATCCTCTATGCCGAGCCGCCCGGTCATCTGGCGGAGGCCTGGGCCAGCGCCCCCTGTTGGTCCGATCTGGGCGGCGAGATGGAGCTTTGGGGCATTGCACCCGTCCATGGGTTGCCGCCAAAGCTGGGTGCAGGTGCCTTCGGTCGGGCCGATGAGACGGATGACGACCGCCAGATCACAGGTGAGGAAATCACGCGCATCCTCGCAGCTTATCGCGGGCGGTTCCGCGATATCGATGAGTTTTCGATCCGTTTCGGCCAGGCGAATTACTGGACCTGGGCTCCGGAGGAACGGTTCCAGATCGAACGCCAGGACCGGATGATCGCGGCCTCGGCCTGCTCCGGCCATGGCTTCAAGTTTGGTGCGCTGTCTGGCCTGGACATCGCGGCCCTTGCGGTGGGCGAGGAAACTGTGGGCCAGATCCGCCCCCGATTCATGGGGCTGGAGGCAGGGACATGAGCGAGGGGGCCGCGGGCGGGGAAGCTGAAATACGCGGCGGCTGCATGTGCGGGGCCGTGCGATATGCGGCCTCTGGCCAGCCCCTTCATACCGGATACTGCCATTGCCGCAGTTGCCGCCATCACAGTGGCGCCGCCGTGGCAGGCATGCTGGTGTTCGAGCGTCGCAATGTTCGCATCACGGGTGCACTCCGGCTCTATCCATCCTCGCCGGGTGTCCAGCGCGGGTTCTGCGGGGCCTGTGGAACATCGCTGTCCTGGCAGCATGAAAGCCTGATTTCCCTGCATATTGGAACGTTGGACGACCCGGACGCCCATCCCCCGACGCTGCATTGGCGGTGGGAGGAACGCAGCCCCTGGATCGGTCATGCCGACACGTTACCGCATGCGAGAATGGTCTATCCGGATCCAGACCAAGATCCTACCTGAAAGCCCGGTCTTGACCCGGGGCACCGCTGCGCCCTATCAGGCGGCTCTGCGGATGGCTGGATGGCCGCGTGTGGGCTTTGGTCCGCTGCGAGGAAAGTCCGGGCACCATGCGGGCAGGGTGCCGGGTAACGCCCGGCGGGGGTAACCCCAGGGAAAGCGCCACAGAGATCAGACCGCCCCGGATCGGGGTAAGGGTGAAACGGTGGAGTAAGAGCCCACCGCGCCCCTGGCAACAGGGGCGGCACGGCAAGCCCCACCCGGTGCAAGGTCAGATAGGGGGAACGCGGGGCTGGTCCCCGGGGCGGCCCGCGCCCAGTTCCCCGGGTAGACTGCTAAAGGCGGCGGGCAACCGTCGTTTCAGATGAATGGTCATCCATGCCCTTTCGGGGGCGGGACAGAACCCGGCTTACAGGCCATCCGCAGGCGTCCCAAGCCGCCGCGATCATACCGGTCGCAGAGCGCAAGAGGCGCGCGTCATCGGCCCCTCGCGATAGTAGTCTTTAACCCCTGTACGCTCTCTTCGGTGCAACTTCCCCCAGTCGATCCACTCGATGCTGTAGCCGAGCGAGGTCGCCATCACGTCCATCGCCCGGCGGCTGGGCACGCCCTTCACTGTGGCTGTCTGGCCGGGATAGTAGGGCAGGGTGTTCATGTCGCGGGTCGCGTCCTCCTGCACCAGTTGGATCATGGCGTTGTCGTGGTTCATGAACTCGCTGTCGATGAGGATCAATCGCGGTTCCAGCGCGCGGATCTGGCTGAGCAGCAGGTAATGCGTCGTTATGTGGTAGAAGATGCCCAGCACCCCGATGACATCGAACCGCTCGCCCGCCGCCACCATCTCGGGCACGGCGTCGTTGATGTCGCCCTGGCGCAGGCTGACGCGGGCCTTGATGGCACTCTCGGGAAAGGTGGCGAATTCGTCGATCAGATCCTGGCGCCCCTCGATCCCGATCACCTCACGTGCGCCGGCCTCGGCGAACGCATAGGGCCAGCGCCCGTCATGGCTGGCGAGGTCGAGAACCCGGGCTCCCTCGATCTCGCCGCGATAGGGATCGATCAGAAAAGCCTGGCGCCGTTCCAACCGGGTCAGTACGCGGTCCTGTCCGAGATAGGAGGCAAGTCTTTCAAAAAATCGGTCAGAGCCATCGGTTTGTCTCTCTTTGAACGGTGCGGCTATGAGGGGCTGCCAGGCAGGATCTTGCGCAACCAGCCGCGTGGAGGCTCGACTTCGGATGATACCGGCGTTTCCTTCGGCGGCAGCGGTGCGTCCGGGCCAAATACGCGTGCAGGCGCGGCACGGAAATCCAGTTTCGGATCATAGTAGCGCCCACGCCGCCGCAACAGCGCCAGCCGCTCCGGCGGAAAGTAGCAGAGATGCAGGAACAGCGACCAAAGCGCTTCTTCCCCCTCGGCCGCTGCCCGCCCGTAGAGACGGAACTTGGCCTGCTCCAGCGTGGGCAACCCCTCCATCGTGCCGGGCACGGTCAGGCGGCGTGAGAATTTCTCGCACCAGGCATCATAGCCAAATGGAAAGAAATGCAGCAGGTGCAGGCGCGCGCTCTCCTCGTGGACCGCAACCTCGCGGCCCCGCGCGCGCGCACTGTGGATGGTCAGCCGGGCGTCCGAACTTGTGCGCAGGAAGGTTTTTCCCACCGGATGGCCCTGAAACCCCTTGGCCAGGAACGCCCCCTCCTCGCCAAAGATGCGGGTCGCGAGCCGTCGATGCATGCGGCGCTTGAAGCCGCCGGCAAAGCTGATCCCGTCGCGGGGTGGCAGGCTGGTGAAGATCCGCTCCACCGGCAGGATGCGCACGGCCTCTGTCTCCGCGTCCACGCTCCCCAGCAGATCACCTACCGCGATCTCGCCATGCAGGTACTCGTCGATATCGATATGGCCCAGCCACTCGCAGATGGTCGCCGCCTTGGCCAGCGAGGCATTCAGCCCCTGGCGTCGTTGATGCCGGTCCGGCCTGCCCTGCGGGAATCGCCCCCAGTGCTTCGCGTCGCAGCGGGCGGCATGGACGCGCGGATGCCCGGCCAGCCACTCGAACGCAGGATCGTCCGGGTCATCGAAATAGAGGAAGATCTCACTCGCTCCGGCTTCCAGATGATGGGCGACAAAGGACAGCACGACCTCGACGCTGTCTTTGCAGGTGGTGGCGATCGCCCAACTCGTCAAACCGGCCTCCCAAGGTATAGTCTTCGTCATATCGCGCGAACAGGCGCGAGACCATGGGGGATGCGATGAACCTGATGACGAAACTCGGCGCGCGGGTCGAGGCCGGGCGCCCGGTCCGTGCAGGCCTGATCGGTGCAGGCAAGTTCGGCTCGATGTTCTTGGCGCAGGTGCCGACGACGCTGGGTTTGGAGGTCGCCGCGATCGCCGATCTCTCGGTCGACCGCGCCCGCGCCGCCTGCGCCCATGTTGGCTGGACGGCGGAACGGATCGCGGCCACCCAGTTCATTGAGGATGGCAACGCCCTGGTCGGCGGTAATGTCGATGTGGTGATCGAGGCGACCGGCAATCCCCTTGCGGGCATCGCCCATGCGCAGGCCGCGATCGAGGCGGGCAAACACATCGTGATGGTAAATGTGGAAGCCGACGTTCTGGCTGGTCCCGCCCTTGCGGCGGAGGCCGCCAGTGCGGGCGTGGTCTACTCCATGGCCTACGGCGATCAACCGGCGCTGGTGGCCGAGATGGTCGATTGGGCACGTGCGGCGGGCTTCCCCGTTGTGGCCGCGGGCAAAGGCACCAAATATCTGCCCAGCTATCACGCGGTGACGCCCGACGATGTCTGGTCGCACTATGGCCTGACGACCCAGGAGGCCACTGCTGCGGGCATGAACCCGCAAATGTTCAACTCGTTCCTGGACGGCACGAAATCGGCAATCGAGATGTGCGCCATCGCCAATGCCTGCGATCTGCAGGTCCCGGCGGATGGCCTCGCCTTCCCGCCCTGCGGCGTCGATGACCTCGCCCATGTCCTGCGCCCGCGCGAGGTCGGGGGCGTGCTGGACGGCGAGGGCATGGTCGAGGTCGTCTCCTCTCTCGAGCGCGACGGTCGTCCGGTGTTCCGTGACTTGCGCTGGGGGGTCTATGTGGTCTTCCGCGCGCCGACGGACTACGCCGCCGCCTGCTTCCGCCAATACGGCCTGGCAACCGATCCCAGCGGACGCTACGGGGCCATGTACAAACCCTACCACCTGATCGGGCTGGAGCTTGGCATCTCGGTCCTGAATGCGGCTTTGCGCGGCGAGCCCACTGGCCAATCGCGTCAGTTCCGAGGCGATGCGGTTGCCGTGGCCAAGCGGGATCTGCGCGCCGGCGAACGCCTGGACGGCGAAGGCGGCTATACGGTCTGGGGCCGCGCCATGCCCGCTGCCGACAGTCTCGCGATGCAGGCTCTGCCCATCGGGCTCGCCCATGACGTTGCTCTCGCGCGAGATATCCCTGCGGACCAGGTCCTGACGCTGAACGATGTGGATCTTCCCAACGAGCATCCCGCGCTCGTGCTCCGTACCTCAATGGTCGCAACCTGATCTGGATTGCTGTCAGCGCGCGAGGACAGCAACCTGGACCAACGCGCGCCGTCAGGCGCGCCAAATATCGTGTGTGAGCGCGCCAGTGCGAACGCCGCTTGGTTCGACCTGGCCCTGCAGCGCGGCGTCAGACTTTCCAGAAGACGAAGACCCCCCAGGCAATCATCAGCCCCAACGCCCCCCAAAGCGGTGTCCCCATCAAGCCCAGCCAGCCCAGGAACAGAAATGCCGAGCCGAGGAGCGAGATAAACAGCCGGTCGCCCCGGGTCGTCTCGATCCCGAGCACGCCGTGGCGCGGATGCCCGCCGGGGCGAAAGAATTCGCGCACACCCATCCAAAGAATGCAGACGAATACGAAAACGAAGAACACCGCCGTCGCATTGGTCCAGGCCATCCAGAACCCCGGGCTGATCGGTGCCGTCCAGTCGAAGCCCTTCTCCGCCTCCTGCGCCGGTTGACCCCAGTTGTTCTGGGCCAGCGCCGGCACCGGCAACACCGCGAGGAGCCAGAGCCTCCGCATCACATCCTCCCGCCTAAACCCGCCCAAGGGCGAAACCCTTGGCGATGTAGTTGCGCACGAAATAGATCACGATCGCGCCCGGAATGATCGTCAGACATCCGGCGGCGGCCAGCAGGCCCAGTTCGTATCCCGAACTTGATGCCGTCTTGGTCATGGTCGCGGCAATCGGTTTGGCCTCCACCGCCGTCAGCGTCTTGGCCAGCAGCAGTTCAACCCAGGAAAACATGAAGCAGAAGAACGCGGCCACGCCCACTCCGCTGGTGATGTTCGGCAGGAAGATCTTCGTAAAGAACCGCGGGAAAGAGTAGCCGTCGACAAAGGCTGTCTCGTCCAGCTCCTTCGGAATACCGGACATGAAGCCTTCCAGAATCCAGACGGCCAGCGGGATGTTGAACAGGCAATGCGCCAGCGCCACCGCGATATGGGTGTCGAACAGTTCCACGGCCGAATAAAGCTGGAAGAACGGCAGGGCGAAGACGGCAGGCGGCGCCATCCGGTTGGTCAGAAGCCAGAAGAACAGGTGCTTGTCGCCGAGGAAGCTATATCGCGAAAAGGCATAGGCCGCTGGCAGCGCGGCGCTCACCGAAATCACTGTGTTCAGGCTCACATAGATCAGCGAGTTGAAATAACCCCAGTACCAGGTCGGGTCGGTGAAAATGACGACATAGTTCTCCAGCGTGAATTCATGGGGGTAGAGGCTGAACCCGCCCAGGATCTCGTTGGTCGTTTTGAACGACATGTTCAGCAGCCAATAGATCGGCAGCATCAGGAAGATGATGTAGATAATCGGGACGAGGGAGCGCGCCTTCATTGCTCATCCTTCGTCATGGCGGTGTAGAACACCCAACTGACCAACAGTGTGATCACGAAATAGATCAGGCTCATCGCAGCCGCCGGGCCCAGATCGAACTGGCCAAGCGCGATCTTCACCAGATCGATTGACAGGAACGTGGTGGAATTGCCAGGCCCGCCGCCGGTTAGCACGAACGGCTCGGTATAGATCATGAAACTGTCCATGAAACGTAACAGGATCGCGATGGTCAGAACCCGCTTCATCTTGGGCAGTTGGATATGGCGGAAGACCGCCCAATTGCCCGCCCCATCGATCTTGGCTGCCTGATAATAGGCGTCCGGGATCGAGATCAGCCCTGCATAGGCGAGCAGGACCACCAGCGAGGTCCAGTGCCAGACATCCATCAGAATGACGGTAAACCAGGCGCTCAGCGGCTGTTGCGTGTAATCGTAAGGGATCCCCGCCGCGTTCAGGCTGTAGCCCAAGAGCCCGATATCCGGCAGCGCGAAGATGTTCCACATCGCGCCCACCACGTTCCACGGGATCAAGAGCGGCAATGCCATCAGCACCAGACAGACCGAGACCCAAGGCCCCTTGCGCGGCATCGAAAGGGCGATCATCACGCCGAGCGGCACCTCGATCAGCAGAATGATCGTGGTGAAAAGCATCTGCCGCCCCAGGGCTGCGTGAAAGCGTTCGGAGCGCAGCACATCCTGGAACCACCCGACCCCGTGCCAGAAGAACTGGTTGTTGCCGAATGTCTCCTGCACCGAGTAGTTCACTACCGTCATCAGCGGAACCAGCGCATTGAAGGCGACCAGGGCGACCACCGGCAGAACGAACAGCCAGGCGCGGGAGTTCTGTGTCTTTGTCATGGTGTTACCCGATGGCGTCCCGGACTTGATCCGGGACCTCTTCTTCGGCGCGCGCACCAGAGGTCCCGGATCAAGTCCGGGACGTCAAAGGCTGTGAGGGGATAGGTCATGCGCTGACCAGCCAGTTATTCGCATAGAGTCCGGTGCGGGCGGGGTCGAAGGCGAGGTGGGTGTCGCCCTCCGGCAGTGTCGCCCCCTCGGCCAGGATCACATGCAGGCGGGTACCTGCAACATCGGCCTCCACCACGCGGCTGCGCCCGGCATCTGCGATGTTGACGATGCGTGCGGGCACCCCTTTGCCGGCGAAGCGGATGAACTCGGGTCGGATCCCGATCTCCAGCTTGTCTTCCGGGCGCGGTTTCGGCGTGCCTGCCACGGGCACATGGGTGCCTGCCACGAAGGCACCGCCATCGCGCATCTCGCAGGGTAGAACGTTCATCCCAGGCGAGCCGATGAAATGGCCGACGAAGGTATGGGCGGGGCGTTCGAACAGCTCCACCGGGGTGCCGGTCTGCACGACTTCGCCCGCCTGCATCACCACCACCTGGTCGGCGAAGGTCAGCGCCTCGGTCTGGTCGTGGGTGACATAGATCATCGTCACCTTCACCCTCTGGTGCAGTTCCTTCAGCTTCGAGCGCAGCTTCCATTTCAGATGCGGGTCGATGACGGTCAGCGGCTCGTCGAACATGATCACGTTCACATCCTGGCGCACCAGGCCACGGCCCATCGAGATCTTTTGCTTGTTGTCCGCTGTCAGGCCCGCAGCGCGGCGCCCCAGCATCTCGTCCAATTCCAGCATCTCGGCGATCTCGCGGACGCGGGTATCGACCGTGCCCGCATCCACGCCCCGATTGCGCAGCGGGAAGGCCAAATTGTCATAGACCGTCATCGTGTCGTAGATCACCGGGAACTGGAACACCTGCGCGATGGAGCGGCGATCCGGGGGCAGGCCGGTCACGTCCTGGCCGTCGAAGAGCACGTGGCCCTCGGACGGCTCCAGCAAGCCGGAGATGATGTTGAGCAGCGTGGACTTGCCGCAGCCGGACGGGCCCAGCAGCGCGTAGGCGCCCCCATCCTGCCATTTCAAGTCGATTTCCTTCAGCGCCCACTCGCCGCCCGGGGCGTATTGGTGGCGCAGCTTATCCAGGGTGATCTCGGCCATCAGGCAGCCAGCCTCTGCCCGTCCGGGCCGAAGAACAGGCACCCCGCCGGGTCGATATAGAATTGGTGACGCTCGCCCACCCGATAGTCGTGCACGCCTGCGGATTGCGAAACCCAGGAGCGGCCGTCGAGGTCGAAATGCGCGACGCTTTCCGACCCCGAAAGCTCGGTGATCTGCACCGTCCCCGCCACCGGAACAGCGCCATCGCTGGGTACGGGAGAGACATAATGCGGGCGTACGCCCATCAGATAGTCGCCGTCCGCCGCACGCGCCATCGCGCCCGCCACCGGCCAGCTCGCATCCGCACCGAGGCGGATTTCTCCGCCGGCCTTCACCACAGGCACGGCGTTGATCGGGGGGTCCGAGAACACCTCCGCCGTCGCCAGATCGCCGGGCCGGCGATAGACATCCGGGGTGGGCCCGAACTGCGTCACGCGGCCCTCGCGCAGGCAGGCGGTGGAGCCACCCAGCATCAGTGCCTCGATCGGCTCGGAGGTTGCATAGACCACCACGGCGCCGCGATCGGCGAAGAGGCGTGGGAGCTGATCGCGCAATTCCTCTCGCAGTTTGTAATCCAGATTGGCCAGCGGTTCATCCAACAGGACCAGATCAGCATCCTTCACGATGGCCCGCGCAAGCGCTGTGCGCTGCTGTTGCCCGCCCGACAGTTCCGCCGGTTTGCGGTCGAGATAGGGGCCGAGCCGCAGCAGCTCCACCGCCTCATCCACGCGGTGCTTGATCTCGTCTGGTGCCAGGCGGGCAACCCGCAGGGGCGAGGCGATGTTCTCGGCCACATTCATGTTCGGATAGTTCACGAAAAACTGGTGGACCAAGCTGACATTGCGCGTCTGCGGCGAGGTGCGGGTGACATCCCGGCCGTTTATCAGGATTTGGCCATCTGTCGGCTTCTCAAGTCCCGCCATCAGCTTGATCAGTGTGGTTTTGCCCGCGCTGGTCGCGCCCAACAGGATGTTGAATCCGTCGGAGGCAAGCGTCAGCGAAGTCTCATTGATATGCGTCTCGGCGCCGACGCGCTTGGTGATGTTGCGAAGCTCGAGGGTCATGATCCGCCCGGCAGGAAGTGGAATGGCGAGGCGCAGGGGCGCCTCACCGGTCGTTGTCGGCTCAGTTCTCGGCCCAGCGCTTGATCAGGTCTTCGTATTTGACCGTTTGACCCTTGGGCTTTTCGTTCTCTAGCTTGGCCTTGGGCGAGCCCGGCTGGTTCAGCCAGAACTCGGCCTCCTTTTCCTCGTTCAGGCGCGGGCCGCAGCCGCCATAGACGTTCGCGGCCTCGTCAGCGGCCTGCATCCGGGCCATGGTGATGTCCATCTCCTCGGCCAGACGGTCCATCGCCTCCTGAGGGGTGAAAGCGCCCGAGTTCACGTCCCCGATTTGCTGCCACCAGATCTGCGCCAGCTTGGGGTAATCCGGCACGTTCACGCCGGTGGGCGACCAGAGCACCCGGTCGGGCGAGCGATAGAACTCGACCAGTCCACCCAGATTGGGTGCGCGTTCGGTGAAGCTCTCATGGCGCACGGTACTGTCGCGGATGAAGGTCAGGCCGACATGGGATTTGCGGGTGTCGACCGTCTTCGAGGTCACGAACTGGGCATAGAGCCAGGCGGCCTTGGCCCGATCCGCCGGGGTCGATTTCAGGATCGTCCAGGAACCGGCATCCTGATAGCCGAGCTTCTGACCCTCCTCCCAATACGGTCCCTTGGGGCTGGGCGCCATCCGCCAGAGCGGCTTGCCCTCGGCATCCACGGTGTTGTTGCCCTCGGATTGCGGGGCGACCATCGAGGCGGTGAAGGCCGTGTACCAGAAGATCTGCTGGGCGACATTGCCCTGGCTCAACGCTGGAAGCGACTGGTAAAAGTCATAGGAGGCCGAGCCGGGAGGCGCGTATTTGCGCAGCCACTCATCCCATTTGCGGATGGCATAGACTGCGGCCGGGCCATTCGCCGCCCCGCCGCGCGTTACACTGGCGCCGACCGGATTGCAGGTTCCGGCTTCCATCCGGATGCCCCATTCATCGACCGGGATCCCGTTTGGCGTGCCCTTCGATCCCGCGCCTGCCATCGACAGCCAGGCATCGGTCATCCGCCAGCCCAGATCCGGCGCGCGTTTGCCGTAATCCATATGGCCATAGACCGGGGTGCCGTCGATTTCCTTCACATGGACGCTGAAGAACTCGGCGATATCCTCATAGGCCGACCAGTTGACCGGAACGCCCAGGTCGTAGCCATAGCGCTCCTTGAAGGCCGCTTGCAGGTCTTCGCGGTCGAACCAGTCCTTGCGGAACCAGTAGAGGTTGGCGAACTGCTGATCTGGCAACTGATAGAGCTTGCCATCCGGCCCGGTGGTGAAGCTGATCCCCATGAAGTCGTCGAGGTCGATGCCCGGATTGGTGACATCCTTGCCCTCGCCCGCCATGTAATCGGTCAGGTTCACCGCCAGTTGCAGCCGCGCATGGGTGCCGATCAGATCCGAATCGTTGATGTAGGCGTCGTAGAGATTGCGCCCGGTCTGGAGCTGGGTCTGCACCGCCTGAACGACCTCACCCTCCCCCAGAAGCTGATGGTTCACCTTGATGCCGGTGATTTCCTCGAATGCCTTGGTCAGCGTTTCGGATTCGTAGGAATGGGTCGGGATCGTCTCG
>JBCCDU010000057.1:0-26710 GCA_039030715.1 Pseudomonadota bacterium | reverse complement strand
GTCGCGTTCGCCGACTTCGAGACGTACCACCGGTTACTCTCGGCCAACGAGCCGGACGATGCCAGGTTCGAGGCCGTTGTTACCGATGTGTGGGGTCTCCAGTCGCGCAACCAATCCGTTTCCACTTCCCTCAGCCGCGAGGTCCTTGATGGTCACGAGAACCTCTTTCACCGTCTCGGGGTCCAAGGCTGCGGTCACCTCGTCGAACAGCATCACATCCGGGTTCATCGCCAGGCTGCGAGCAATTGCGACGCGCTGCTGCTGCCCGCCGGAAAGCTCGCCGGGATAGCTGTCCTCCTTGCCTTGAAGCCGTACCTTCGCCATCAGCTTGCGAGCACGCTCCTCCACCTCTGCCTTGTTCTGCCTCAGCACCAGGACCGGAGCCATCATGACGTTTTCCAGCGCCGTCTTGTGCGGGAACAGATTATATTGCTGGAACACCATGCCGACCTTCTTGCGCAGCTCGAGCTTGTCGAGATCGGGGTCGTGTACCTCCTGCCCCTCGACGGTGATCGAGCCAGCCTGAATGTCGTTCAGCGCATTGATGCAGCGGATCAGGGTTGATTTGCCCGAGCCGGAGGGGCCGATGATGCAGATCACCTCGCCCTTCATGACGTCGAACGAGACACCCTTAAGCACCTCAAGGTCACCGAAGCTCTTGCGCACCTCCTTCAGCGAGATGATCGGTTGATCCGCATTCCAGCTCATGAGGCCGTCCGCATCCGGCCGAGCGCGCGACGCGCCGCCTCGATCCCAGCCAGGTTTGCGGCTAGGCGTGCAGGGGCAAACCGGCTCATGGCGACCAGGGCCGCCCCCTCCAGGACCAGCGTACCGGCACGCAAGCCGCCCTCGGCGCGGTCCTCGCCGCGCCGGCGCAAATCGTCGGCCAGCAGAGCCGCATCGACCGCCACGGTCAGTCCGGCCAGCGCCAGGCGCATTGGCGGTGGGGCCAGTGGGATTAGTGCGCGGCCGATATGGCGGCCCCGTTCGATCGTGTCGCGGTTGCGCCCCACCCAGCCAGGCGTGACGTCGCGGCTCTCCGGGTCCGGGTCGTCGGGCTCAAGAATTTCGCCCTCCAGGGGCTTCTGGTCGGTCATGGCCTCCTCCCGTCAGAGCTTCACGGCGTATTTTCGCTCCAGCCGGATCGTCCAGCGTGCGATCGGATAACAATACGCAAAAAACAAGATAAGCGCGAAACCATAGAAAGGCATCAGCAGTTCGGGATGATTGTCTTCTGACTCCATCGCCTGTCGGCTGAGCGTGATCAACTCCTCAATACCAAGAAGACTGCAGAGCGGCGTCGCCATGGTCAGGATCGCATACCAGTTCATCCAGGGCGGCAGCATCCGCTTGTAACATTGCGGCAGGATGATCTGCCAAAGCGTCTGGCGCCGGGTGAAAGCCAGACTCTCCGAGGCCTCCCATTGGGCGGTCGGCACGGATTGCACCGCGCCCCGTACGACTTCGGAGATATTGGCCATCACCGGCAACGACAGCCCGATCACCCCTTTCATCCAGTCTGGCACGGGAATGATCGCGCCAAAGATCCGGATCTCGAACGGAAACGCCAGAAGCACGATGAACAGCAAGACCAGCCAGGGGGAGTTGCGGAACAGTTGCGTCACGAACCATGCTGCGCGACGGATCCACCTATTGGGTGAGATCTGCGCCAGCCCCAGCGCCGCACCGGCCAGGGTGCCGATCACCATAGCCAGAACCGAGATCAGCACGTTGAAGAAGAACCCCGACCAGACCAGAAACGGCATCCACCGCCAGAGCGCGCCAAACGCATCGACTGTGGAAAATCCGCTCTGCGCCATTGCCAGTGCAGGCCAAAGCAGGGCGACCAGCAACACGACTGCGGGCGTCCACCAGGGCAGGGCAGCGATCCAGCGCACCAGCCCATATCCATCGGGTGTCACTGCCTGAATGTCGAAAGGTTTCAGAACGGCCAGGTCCGTCCGCGCTGGCGCCGTCAGCCCTGCTATCCCCTGCGCATCCGGGCCGCGGCCCGCGGTGGGTGGGTGGGGGCGGGCGTTGGCCCGGTTGCGCAGGGGATGGCTCATGTGCCGTATCCCGGAATGCGCATCGCCCGCTCCCACCGCCCCATACCGAAGACCAGAATCGCGACCAACCCGATATAGGATAGGAACACCAGCAGCATCGTGGGGTACTGGGCCGAGGGATAGTCATTCCATATCGTGACGGAGTGATAGAGCAACTCGGGCACCGCAATCGCATAGGCCTGGGTGGTCGTCTTCACCAGATTGACCAGATTGTTGTTCAGCGCCGGCAAGCAGACCCGGAAAGCCAGCGGCAGCACCACATAGATATACGTCTGCAGCCGCGAGAAGCCGAGGCTCTCGCTCGCCTCTTGTGTGCTTTCGGGCACCGCTTCGATGCCCGCCCGGAAGATTTCCACATTGAACGCGCCCGCAAAAAAGCTCAGCGAGATGATTGCCCAGCCTACATTCGAAATCAGCGGCACTTCCAGCCAGCCATCGGGGCTGTAGGTCGGCGTGAACTGACCCAGCGCGAAATAGAAGAACAGAAGCTGCACCAGCGGCGGCGTGTTCCTGAAGAACTGGATATAACCCTGCACGATCGCGCGAACCAGGGCCGAGCGCGCGCCCTGCATCCAGGCGCCGACCAGCCCGATCACGACGCTCAGGATCAAACACGCGATGCTCAGTTTGATAGTCATCCAGAGGCCAGCCAGAATTTTTCCCTGCTGACGCTCCTCGTACATCCAGATGAAATTCCAGCGCGTGGTCGTGTCGGCCAGCTCTCTGAAAAAGTCTTCCATAGGCGCGGTCTTGTCCCCCGATACGTTTCACCACGCTGACCGTGAAGGCTGAAAATGTCCAGTTTCAAAAGCAGTTTCAATTTGTGTGAAAAAATTCCACCTTTCTCTTGACCCCGCCTCGCTGTGTGCCAATTAACTATTGTGTGAAAAAGTTCCACAAAATGAATATGACGCAGCAAACGAAAACCCTTGGAGAGGAGCACGAGATGTCCCACCCGCTGAGCTTCACCGTCAACGATCTCACCTTCACCTTCCGCGACGGGGCGTTGTTCCTCGATGATAGACAGATCTCGTTCAGGGATTTTGTCTTGTTCCAACGGGGACTGATCGACCTGGCGCCGGAACTAAGCATCGTCGATGTGGTGATCGATGCTTCGGGTGAGAGCGGTCTGGACGATAACGGCGGTGACTTTGATATTCTGCGCGAGGCCCTGAGTGCCGCGGGTCTGGTCGATACGCTCGATAATCGCGATGCGGATTTTTCGGTCTTTGCGCCTACTGACGCGGCTTTCATCCAGCTCGCCCGCGACCTGGGCGCTGACGTGCCCGAAGGCGATGAAGCGGCGGCCCTCGATGCGATCCTGACCACACTGAGCGATCTGGGGGAGGGCGATCCGATCCCGCTCCTGACTGAAATCCTGCTCTATCACGTCGCTGCCGAGGGCCGGACGCTGGATGAGTTGAACGAGAACGGCACCATCGACACGGTTCAAGGAACCACTATCGATGTCCGTGGCGTCGATCTGGTGGATGCAGAGCCGGACATTGCCAATCCAAAGATCGTTGCTCAGGATATCGAAGCAGCCAATGGTGTGATCCAAGCCATCGACCGCGTGTTGTTGCCGCTGAACCTGGACGGCAATACACAGCCGAATATCGTTGATATCGCACAGACAAACGGAAACTTCACCCTGCTGGTGCAGGCCCTCGCCGCAGCCAATCTCGTGGAAACCGTCGCGGGGCTGGACGATGTGACTGTTTTCGCGCCGACCGATGAGGCCTTCGCTCAGCTCGCGGCTGATCTTGGATTTGACGGCGATGCCGCCGACCTGGATGCTGTCTTCTCGTTCCTGGTCGAGGCGTTGACCGAACTTGGCGGCGGCGACCCGATCCCGTTGCTTACGAATATCCTGCTCTACCACGTCTCGCCCGAGGCCAAGTCTGCGGCAGCCATCGACAGCATCGGCACGATCGAGACGTTGCTGGACGGCGCGACCTTCGATGCCGCAGGCGGCGTCCTCGACGACAACGAGCCGGATGTGGAAAATCCGGAGATCGTGAGCCCCGACTTGATCGCCGGAAATGGCACCATTCAGGTGATCGACCGCGTCCTGATCCCGGTGGATATTCCGGGCAATACCGCGGGCCTGGTTCTGAAAGGCACCAGCAAGTTCGATCATATCTCGGGTGACGAAGGCAATGACGAAATCTTTGGCTTTGCCGGGATCGACAAGTTGCAGGGTCTGGGCGGCGACGACCTGATCAAGGGCGGACGCGGCAGCGACTTCATCTTTGGCGGTGACGGCGATGATGACATTTTCGGCGGCAAGGGCTGGGACAAGCTGCATGGCGGCGAGGGCGATGACATGCTCAACGGCGGCCGCGGCTTTGACTTCCTGGGCGGCGGCGAGGGCAACGATATCCTGCATGGTGGCCGCGCCGCTGACGTCCTCAAGGGTGGTAACGGCGACGATACGCTCAATGGTGGCAATGGCAGCGACTTCCTCAGTGGTGGCGAGGGCGACGACATGCTAACCGGTGGCACAGGCCGCGACCGCTTCGACTTTCGCGAATTATCTGGCGACGACACCGTAAAGGACTTTTCGCAGCGCGATGTGCTGCTGCTTTCGCGCGATGACTTCGCCGATCACGACGCGGTTTTCGCGGCACTGAGTCAGTCGGGGAATGACACGATCCTGACCGGTGCGGACGGTCAGATCAAGCTGCAGAACGTGGCCGAACACGATATCGGCAGCCACAGCTTTTTCCTGTTCTAAAGAAAAGGGCGCGGGCGGCAGACCTGCCCGCGCCCCGGTTTGTCAGAAGCGAATTACTCCGCCAACCAGTCCTTGAACCGTTCGTTCTGCGTCTTCAGATAGGCGGTCGGCTGGATGCCCCACTTCTTCTCCAGTTCGATCAACGCGCCGGACTGGTGCCAATTGTACTGCACACCCGACATGAAGTTGCCGAAGATGCACTGCTTCTCGGCCACCGGAACCGCCAGGCCCCAGGGATTGTCATCCTCCGAGCTGAGCGGCATCTCGAAGTCTTCCCAGTTGCCAGAGGCGAGGTCTGATCCGATCGAGCTGTCGTCATAAACCCAGGCCACGCATTTTTTGTCGCGCAGTGCTTGCTTGGCTTCGGCATTCCCGGTGAAGGCGACGACTTCGACGCCATAACGTTCCTCGACGATCTGGTTATAGAAGGCTCCCTGCTTGCCGCAAACCGGCTTGCCGCGCAGATCCTCCCATGACGAGAAGCTCAATGCCTTGGGCGCCATGATATTGGTACCGGAGGTATAGTAGTTTGGCCCAGGAATCCCGACGATCTCGCGCCGATCGGCCCGGTCGGACATGGTCGCGATGAACATGTCGGTCTTGCCCTGCTCCAGGAACTGCATGCGGTTCGAGGACTGCACCGGCACAAGTTCCAGGTCGACGCCTAGTTTGGCGGCGACATCCTTGGCCATGTCGATCTCCATGCCGACCAAATTGCCGTCGCTGTCGCGGAAGCCCCAGGGTTTGTAGTCCGCTTTGACGCCGACAACGATTTTGCCGCGCTCCATCACCTTATTCCAGACATCGTTGGTGCAGGCGGCATAGGCAGCGCCACCAATGGCCGAGATGGCCAGCGCACTGATCGTCGTGGACAGAAACTTTTTCATCGTGATTTCCCCTTACTGGTGGTGTCGCGCGCCACCGCGCGCGGACCTTGCCAAAAACCCTATCAGCAGTTCTGAATGATGCGAGCGAAAATTGCGGCAGGGTTTGCGTATGGAACACGAGATGCCCAAGCAAGCTTCGGTCGCCGTGATCGGGGGTGGGGTGATGGGGTGCTCGACCCTCTATCATCTGGCCAAGGCCGGGATCACCGATGCGGTACTGGTGGAGCGAAACAAACTTACGTCGGGCACCACTTGGCACTCGGCGGCGCAGGTCAGGGCGCTACGCTCGACCCGTAACCTGACCGAACTGATCCGCTACTCCATCGCGCTCTATGCCGAGTTGGAGGCTGAAACCGGGCAGGCCACGGGGTGGATCCAGAAGGGCTCGCTCTCGATCGCCACCAGCCCCGACCGGCTGACCCATATCCAGCGGCAGGTCGCGCTGGCCGGCGTTTACGGCGTTGAAGCGCGCGAGATACCCGTAGCGGAGGCTGCCGAGCATTGGCCTTTGATGAATACGTCTGATGTGATTGGCGCCGCCTGGTCGCCGGATGACGGGCGCGTCTCGCCCTCCGACCTCTGCGCCGCACTGGTCAAGGGCGCGCGAGCGCGGGGAGTGCGGATTTTCGAGGATACCGGCGTGACCGGTATAGTGACCCGCGATGGCCGTGTGACGGGTGTGGAAACCACGGCTGGTACGATCCATTGCGATGCAGTTGCGGTCTGCGCCGGGCTTTGGAGCCGTGAGGTGGCGGCGATGGCGCGGGCGAGTGTGCCCGTTTGGCCCTGTGAACACTTCTATCTTCTGACCCGTCCCGTGCCGGGGATCACGGGCAATCTGCCAACCCTGTCAGACCATGACAGCCACCTCTATCTGCGCGACGACTCCGGTGGGTTGCTTGTTGGCTGTTTCGAGCCGATGGGCAAAGCTATCGATCCTGCCAAGCTGGGCGCCGATTTTGCCTTTCAACTTTTACCGGAGGATTGGGATCACTTCGAGCCGATGATGGTCAACGCGCTTAACCGTCTGCCGATATTGGCCGAAGCCGAGGTCAAGATGCTGCTGAACGGACCCGAAAGCTTCACCCCTGACGGCTCCTTCCTGTTGGGCGAGACGGTGGAGACACGGGGGCTCTTTCTCGGATGTGGCATGAACTCGGTCGGCGTCGCGACTGGCGGTGGTGCTGGTATGGCGCTTGCGCGCTGCATTGCCGAGGGCGCTATGCCTTTCGATCTGGGCGAGGCAGACCCTGCGCGCTTTCCAGATTGCTTCAACTCCGCCGCAGCCCTGACGGCGCGCGCGCCGGAGGTTCTGGGCAAACACTATGAAATCACCTATCCGGGGCGGCAATGGTCCACTGCACGCGATCTGGGGCATTTGCCCCTGCATCGGGAATGGGGCGAGGCGGGCGCCGTGTTCGGCCAGGTCCATGGGCTGGAGCGACCCCTCTATTTCGGTGCTGAGCAGTCGCTTGGTTTCGATCGTCCCGACTGGCACGACGATGTGGGGCGAGAAGTTGCGGCGGCACACAAGGGTGCGGCGGTATTCGACCAGTCGGGTTTCGGCAAGATCCGCGTTACGGGGCGCGACGCCGCCGTTTTTCTGAACCGCGTCTGTGCTAATCAGATGGACCGCACGCCGGGCCGCGCGATTTACACCGCCATGCTGAACACCCGTGGCGGGATCGAAAGCGATCTCACCGCGCTGCGCCTCGCGGAGCCCGAATATCTGCTGTTGACCGGCACAGCCGCGCGGCGGCGCGACATGGCTTGGTTGCGCCGCCATACTGGCGGATTCGATGTGGTTCTGCTCGACGAGACGGAGGATCATGCGCTCCTCGCCCTGATGGGCCCAGAAGCGGCACGGATCGCGTCAGCGCTGGGAGGGGATTTCCTGGATTTACCCTATTTCCAGACCCGTAGGGCAGAACTTGCCGGTCTGCCGGTGCAGGTGACGCGCCTAAGCTATGTCGGCGAAGCGGGGTGGGAGCTTTGCGTTCTCGCCGACCTGGCGCCCCGTCTTTATGCTGCCCTGGCGGCGCAAGGCGCGGTGGCCGCCGGCGCATATGCCCAGACCGCCATGCGGATCGAGAAGCGCTTTCTCTCCTGGGGCCATGATCTGGATACGGATATCTCGCCCCTGCAGGCGGGGCTGGACTTCGCCGTCGACTTGCAGTCGGATTTCATTGGACGCGACGCCCTGCTGCGCCAACGCGATGCGGGGGAGAGCAACCGTATTGTCAGCCTGATTTTCGAGGACGAAACCGCAGTGCCCATTGGTCACGAACCGGTGCTGTTCGAGGGTCAGATCGTCGGCAAGACAACCTCCGCCGCCTACGGATACCGTATTGATGCAGCCATCGCGCTTGCCGATCTCGCCAATCCGCAGGCTCGCACTTCTGGCGCGAGCGTGGACGTGCAGATCGGTACGGACCTGCACCGCGCCCGCGTGACCCCCGGTGCGGCGTTCGACCCAACGGGCGCAAGAATGCGCAGCTTCGACCCAGCGCTCCGCGCTTAACCTCAGCTTCATCACGTTCGTTTAGGCTTTTTGCTCATTGGTAGTCCTTGCGAGGTGTCGAAACAGATGCCGGATCGCCTACATCCCGGTTGGAAACCTCTGCTCGGCATCGCTCTGGCCGCCGCTGCGCCTTTCGCCTTGCTCGTTGGTCTCATACACGCGGTCGGCATGACGACGATGGCGGGATGGGTCAATGTGGCCTCGCTGCCCCTTGTGGGGCCGTTTGCCGCTCTCGCAGTGTCTCGCAGATGTTTGGCATGTGCCTGGGCCGCAGAACAGACCGCAGCCGAGCAGGTGCGAACCCTACGCGATCATATCGACAAGCTCGAGGAGGATCAGGCGGGACTGCGGGATCGAGCCCATCGCGACGCCGCTGATCTCGACAGTTTGCGCGAAACGCTGGCTCGGGTCGAGCGACACGCAGCGCCTGAGCCGCCAGATCTGATGCCCGTCGCGCGCGCCCATGACAGGACGCTCGAAATCCGGACGAATGCGGGCAAGGTCAATGCCAGTTCGGTTGAACGGGTTCAGTTTATCTCCGAACTGATCGAGCGGGCCGAGAGGGTGAATGACGGCGTCGCCAAGTTGAGCGTGGATGCCGAAGCCAGCCAGGACTCGGTCTCTGAAATCGACGGGGTGATTGCGCAGGTCTCGCAAAGCGTTGTCTCGCTGTCAGGCGATATTGCGGACACGGTGGCCGGACTCACGCCGATGCAGGATGTGGCGCGCGCCTTTCAGACGCATTTCGATGCGGTGAAGACCGCGACTGATCGCATCCGGGGGCTGGCCATGCAAATCCGGCTGGTCTCGCTCAACGCCTCGGTGGAGGCGGCGCGGGCCGGCGAGGCAGGCAAGGGTTTCACCATCGTCGCCACCGAAGTGCGTGATTTAGCCGAAAGATCCAACAAAGACCTGGAGGAGATCGGCCAGGTGGTTCACGGGCTTGAAACCTCAATGCGCGATCTATTCGGTGAATTGTCCAGGCTGGAGGACGGCCTGACTGGCAATCGCGAAACCAGCGAAACTTGCAGCAACCTGTCCGTCGGGCTTTGCGCCGAGGTGCGGGCCCTCTCGCAGCGTATTCTGAACGCCAGTGAAACGATGGCGCGTCAGGTGCCCGCCGTCGTCTCGCTGATCGAGGACATTCGCCAGATCCAGGTCAACACCCAGGCTGCGGTGACGGGCTCGGCCACAAATATCGAGCTCTGCAACGCGATCCTGGTGGATCTGAGCGCACTGTGTCCAGAGGACCGGCGCTGCAGCGCCTAGGTGTCTAGCCAGATCGGGTTCGACCAGGCAGCGCGCCCCAGCGCATCCATCGCCGTGACCCGCAGCCAACCGTGCTTGCGAAACCGCTCCAGCGGCAGGCGTGCCCGCGTGAGATTAATGCCATGCACAACCGTCGAGGCAGAGTTCTGCCCGACCGCCATGATATGCGCGGCGGCTGAGCACGCGACGCTTACATGGTTGCCTTCGATCGCGACATGATGCAGTTCGGGCCCCGTCGAGGAGTAGAACGCACCGTCTTTCAGTGCCTGAAGCAGGGCGTCAGGAGAGTTCTCGGCCGCTTTCACCATCACCCAGCCGCCAAAGTGATCCGGCCCCTTGAAATGGGCATCATCGGTCGCGATGGCGGTCAGCTTGCGACCCTGGCTCAGCAGCAGATCGCAGATCGCCCACCCATCGCCGCGCCCGCATTCGATATGGCAGCCATGGTTATAGATCTCGACGGCATGTGCGGCGTCTATGGTTTCGGCATCCGCCAGCGTCAGCCCGTACCATTGCGGATGGGCGATGGCGACGAAGGCCCCGGCCTCGCGCGCGCGCCGCGCGATCTCGGCTCCGGTTTCCTGATCGGGGACGGGCTTGAATTCCGGGCTGTTCGAGGGTGCAAAGTCTGCAGGCAGGCCGACAGCCAGCAGATGCCAAAGTTCGCCATTTGCCATGGCGCCGGAATGCACCTCCGCCCCCAGGATCGTGGCGAAGCCCTTTTTACATGCAGCCTGCGTGTCGGTGAGCGGATAGTCATATCGCCCTACGAAGTGATCCGACATGCAGAGGAAGTCGTAACCTGCCTCGGCATAGCGTCGACACACCTCCAAAGGCTCCAGTTCGCCATCCGATCGGGTGGAATGGGTGTGCAGATTGCCGCGCCAGAAACGGCCGGGCGTGTCGAAGGCGGGGAGATGCATGGGCGATCCTCAGACGGCTGTTTCCCTTTGAATAGGTGCCCGCGATGACAGGATCATGTCTGCGAGCGACGCCGGGCGCTCAGACCGGGTCGCTCGCCGCCAGCAACTGCGCGTTGCCGCCCGAGGCGGTGGTGTCGATGCAGACGTGCCGCTCGATCTGATAGCGGGCATCGTCATGCTCGGTGATCAACTGCAGGATCGGCCCGGGCCGCGCCGCAAGGGCCTGCCGTAGCGCAAGCAAATAGGGCTCGTCCCCGTCGCAGGCAACTGCATCGACCCCCTCGATCTCGGCCAGAAGCGCTGCGGGTACTTGCCCATCCAGCCTTGTGCCAGGTGCGGCGATGACCGCTGCATTGCCGGTGCGGCGGGCGCGGGCGGCCTGATCCTCCGCGGCCTCCGCCGTGGGGCCAAGGCAGAGGATTGTGCCCCGGGGCAGGGCGGCCAGTCGGTTCGACTCGCCCGTCGGCCCGGGCAAGCTGACAGGATCCGGCGTGAATGCGGGTGGGATCGCCTTGCGCAGTGCAGTCTCCAACGTCTCGCGCGAGAGCTCTGATGCGTCAGGCACTGGGGTCGCGGGAACCAGGATGGGACCTGCATCGGACTTCAAGAACCGCGCGACATAATGCGGACCGCCCGCCTTTGGTCCAGTGCCTGACAGCCCCTCGCCACCGAAGGGCTGTGAGCCGACGATCGCGCCGATCTGGTTGCGGTTGACATAGGCATTGCCCGCCTCGATCCGCCCCAGCACCTGACTGACGCGGTCGTCGATGCGGCTGTGCAGACCGAAGGTCAGGCCATAGCCTGTGGCGTTCACCCGGTCGATCACCTGGTCGATCTCGTGCGCGGCAAAGGTTGCCACATGCAGGACAGGCCCGAAGATTTCCGTCTCCAGGTCGTCGATACCGCCGAGGGAAATCACAGTGGGCCCGATAAAGTGACCCTCCGCTGGGGCGGCGATTTGCTTCAGGATGCGCCCGTCGCGCGCCATCTTGTCGATATGGGCGGCGATGCCGGCCTTTGCATCCGCATCGATCAGCGGGCCGACATCTGTGCTGAGCTGCCATGGATCTGCCAGCGCTAACTCGTCCATCGCGCCGAACAGCATCTCGAGTACCCGGTCGGCCACGTCTTCCTGCACATAGAGCATCCGCAGGGCCGAGCAGCGCTGACCCGCGCTCTGAAACGCGCTGGCGATGATGTCGCGCACGGCCTGTTCGGGCAGAGCGGTACTGTCGACCATCATGGCGTTGAGCCCACCTGTCTCCGCGATCAGGGGGGCGTCGGGGGCCATATGCTCGGCCATCGCGCGGTTAATCCGCTGCGCAACCTCGGTCGAGCCGGTGAAGCAAACTCCTGCTATCCGCGGATCGGCGGTGAGCGGCGCGCCTACGCCGGGGCCATCCCCAGGCAGCAATTGCAGCGCCGCATGGGGCACCCCGGCCTCGTGCAACAGCGCGACGGCTCGCGCCGCGATCAGGGGCGTCTGCTCCGCAGGTTTGGCCAACACCGCATTGCCTGCCGCGAGTGCCGCGGAGATCTGCCCGGTGAAGATGGCCAGCGGAAAATTCCAAGGCGAGATGCAGGTGATCACGCCGCGCGGGGTGCCGCCGAGACGCATGGCCTCCGCCCCGTAGAAACGCAGGAAGTCCACCGCTTCGCGCAACTCGGCCACACAATCGAGCAGGGTTTTGCCAGCCTCGCGCGCAGCGAGCGCAAAGAGTTCGTGGGCATGTTCCTCGTAGAGCTCGGCGGCACGCGCCAGCACCGCCGCACGATCGGCTGGTGAACGCAAGGACCAATCTTTGAAGCCGTCAGCGGCGGCCTCGATGGCGGTCTCCACGTCCTCCGCCGCGGCTTCGGCCACATGGCCTACAATCTCGTCCGGGCGTGCTGGGTTCTGAATTGCATGGCGATTGGCTGTGCGCACCGGTCCCGCGATCATCGGTGCTGCTTGCCACTCATGGGTCTGGAAGGGCAAGCGCCCCGCATCGATCCGCTCGATCTCCAGCGGGTCGGTGAGATCCCAGCCATGCGAGTTTACCCGCTCTGGCTGGTAAAGATCCGCGGGCTTTGAAATGGCTGGGTTTTCTGCGATATCCCCCAGCGCCGCGAAAGGGTCCTGGGCCACATCTTCGGGCGCGATCTCCTCGTTCACGATCTGGTTGACGAAGCTGGAATTCGCCCCGTTCTCCAGCAGTCGCCGCACCAGATACGCCAACAGATCGCGATGCGCACCGACAGGCGCATAGATCCGGCAGCGGGTGTTGTGGGTGCGCTTGACGGCGGTGTGCAGGCTCTCGCCCATACCATGCAGACGCTGGAACTCGAAGGCGCCCTCACCCGACATCTCCATGATCGCCGCAACTGTATGGGCGTTATGAGTTGCAAATTGGGGATAGATGCGATCGGTCATTCCCAACAGCTTGCGGGCGCAGGCGATATAGGAGATGTCCGTATTGGTCTTGCGGGTGAATACCGGAAAGCCCGCCAACCCCATTTCCTGCGCGCGCTTGATCTCGGTATCCCAATAGGCGCCTTTGACCAGCCGGACCATGATTTTGCGGTCGTGTTTCTCCGCCAGGGCGTAGAGCCAGTCGATCAAATGACCCGCGCGTGGGCCATAGGCCTGGACGACGACGCCGAATCCGTCCCATCCCGCGAGGGCGGGCTCCGCCAGAACCTCCTCGATAACGTCGAGCGAGAGGTCCAGGCGATCTGCTTCCTCCGCATCGATGTTCAGGCCCATATTTGCCGATTTCGCCAGCATCGCAAGCGAGCGAAACCGCGCCAGCAGCCCGCGCATCACCCGGTCCCGCTGACCGTATTCGTATCTGGGGTGCAGCGCGGAGAGCTTGACCGAGATGCCGGGGTTCTGCTGGATCTCGCCCCCGCAATTGGCCGCGATCGCCGCAATCGCGCGGGTATAGCTGAGGTGATAGCGACGGGCATCCGCATCCGTGCGCGCGGCCTCACCCAGCATGTCGTAGGAGTAGGTGTAGCCCTTCTCCTCCATTCCCTTGCCGCGTTCCATCGCCTCGCCGATTTCACGGCCAAGGACGAACTGGCGCCCCATCTCCTTCATCGCCTGTCCGACGGCGGTGCGGATAACCGGCTCGCCCAACCGTTTGACCGCGCCATGCAGCAGACCGGCGATACCGGTGTCCTCTTCGCCCAGCACCTTGCCGGTCAGCATCAGCGCCCAGGTCGAGGCATTGACGAGCGAGGAGGAGGAGTGCCCCAGATGCTTGCCCCAGTCCGAGGGGGCGATCTTGTCCTCGATCAACTCGTCCATCGTCTCGGCATCGGGCACACGCAGCAGTGCCTCTGCCAGGCACATCAACGCAATCCCCTCGCGGGTCGAGAGGCCGTATTCCGCCAGGAAGCTCTCCATCAGACCCGGATCGGTGCTGTCCCGCACGCTCTGCACCAGTCTGGCGCCTGCGGCGACGATGCGTGCCCGGGCGTCGGCATCGAGCCCCGCCTCAGCCGCGAGACGGCGCACGGTTTCGCTCTCATCTGCCAGATAGGCCTGCCGGACTGCGCTACGGGCTTCTGCGAGGGTCGGGGTCATCGGGATCTCCTTGAGAGGCTGATGAGGGCGATCTAGCATAGGGGATGCAGGCGAGATGCCTAAAATTCGCGAATTGACAGGCATATCGTCCGAACTTCAAACTCAGCATAGGCGAATATAGCGAGCGAGGGGCCATTGCTGGATCAAATCGACCAAAAGATTCTGGATGTGCTCACTAGAGACGGTCGTATCACGGTTACCGATCTGGCGCAGCATGTCGGCCTGTCCAAGACACCGTGCCAGGCCCGCATGCGCCGGTTGGAGAGGCAAGGGTTCATTCGCGGCTATCGCGCCATACTGGATCCCCAGAAGATGCAGCGCGCCCATATCGTCTTCGTTGAGGTGAAACTTGCGCGCACCTCGGAGACGGCCCTTTCAGCCTTCAACGCGGCGGTGAGCGAGGTGGCCGAAATCGAGCAATGCCACATGATCGCGGGGGGCTTTGACTATCTGCTGAAAGTGCGCACGGGGGATATCACCGCCTATCGCCATGTCCTTGCGGAGAAAATCGCGCGTCTGCCGCATATTGCGCAGACCTCGACTTATGTATCCATGCAAGCCGTCAAAGATTAGGGTTGAAAGGATCTTCGAGATCCCGGCGACGAATACGCATCACCGGGATCTTGAATAGAGGGCGTAGGTTGTCACAGCCACCTGATCTCCAAACGAATATGCTTAAAAAAAAGGTCCGAAATGTGGTCATAACTTGGACGAAAGACCCTTCCAAATGCCACAATACATCCTGAGGTTTCAAGCGGGTAAAAATATTCTAGTGTTGCGCGCTTATTCCGCATGTCGAAGTCGTTTTCCAAGGAATCGATTCTTCTCTACGATGCATACTTGCCCTTGCGATCACATGGTGATCACAATCCTGCACGCTGATCGATCGAGTGGGGGAGGGTGCCTTGGCCAAACATATCCTTGCAATTGACCAGGGGACGACATCGTCTCGCGCAATGATTTTCACTGCAGACTTGCAGATCGCGGCGGTAGCTCAGCAGGAATTCGCGCAGCATTATCCAAAATCCGGATGGGTGGAGCATGCCCCCCAGGATCTTTGGCAAACCACCCTAGCAACCTGCCGCGATGCGATCCGGCAGGCGGCGGTCCAGCCGGCGGATATCGCTGGGATCGGCCTCACCAATCAACGCGAGACGACACTGGTTTGGGACCGGGCAACCGGTGAGCCCTTGCACAACGCCATCGTGTGGCAGGATCGTCGCACGGCTGAAACTTGCGCCCACCTGCGCGCTGAAGGGCATGAGGCGGAGGTCGCCGCGCGGACCGGCCTGCTGCTGGACCCTTACTTTTCGGGCACTAAGGTCGGTTGGATCCTGGATCATGTCGATGGCGCTCGCGCCCGTGCTGCGGCCGGGGAACTGGCGTTCGGAACAGTCGACACATGGCTCATCCGGCATCTGACCGGCGGAGCGATGCATGTGACCGATGCCACGAATGCCTCGCGCACCATGCTTTACAATATTTGTGAGGGCGCTTGGGACCCGATACTCTGCGACCTGCTGGGCGTGCCGATCGAGATGCTGCCGGAAGTTAAGGACAGCGCGGCGGAATTTGGGATGACCGAGCCCGACCTGTTGGGCACAAGCCTGCCGATCCTGGGCGTTGCGGGAGATCAGCAGGCGGCGACAGTGGGACAGGCGTGCTTTCAGCCGGGTATGATGAAATCTACCTATGGCACTGGATGTTTTGCGCTTTTGAACACGGGCTCCACACCGGTTCGTTCGACAAATCGGCTTCTGACGACAATCGCCTATCAGCTGGACGGGAAACCCGTCTTCGCCCTGGAAGGGTCGATTTTCATCGCAGGTGCAGTGGTGCAGTGGCTGCGTGATGGCCTCGGCTTGATCCAATCGGCGAAGGAAACTCAGTCGCTGGCCGAACGGGCGGATGCGGAGCAACAGCTCTATCTCGTGCCCGCTTTTACTGGCCTGGGCGCGCCCTATTGGGATGCGGAATGCCGGGGTTCGATCTTCGGACTGACCCGCAATAGCGGCCCGGCAGAACTGGCGCGGGCGGCGCTGGAGTCGGTCGGCTACCAGACCCGCGATCTGCTCGAGGCGATGCAGCGCGACGGGGCAGAGGCCAACCTGAAAGGCACCACTTTGCGCGTCGATGGCGGCATGACCGGCAGCGACTGGACCATGCAGTTCCTCGCCGACATTCTGGGGGCTCCGGTGGACAAGCCCGCGATTGCCGAGACCACGGCGCTGGGGGCTGCCTGGCTGGCGGGCATGAAGGCGGGAATCTGCCCCGATCAGGCGGGCTTTGCCGAAAGCTGGGTGCGAGAGCGCCGGTTCGAACCGCAGATGCAGGCCCAGCAGGCAGATCGGAAATATGCCGGCTGGCAGGACGCCGTGCGTCGAACCCTCAGCAGCATCTAGGCGTCGATCTCGGCGTCCGTCACCTCGTGGCGCTCGGCATGGGCGGCGTCGAAAACCTCGATGATAATCTCGGCGATGAGGGCGCAATCGTCCTCCGAAAACGTTAACGGAATGCGCATGTCCACCAGGGTCGACAGGATACGGTCCGTCTCCGGCAGATCCTGGGGGTTAATATAGCGCCAGCTTCGGTGGGTGGAGGTATAGCCGTGTGGGACCGGCGCGCCGAACCACTTCAGTTCCACCCCCCGTTCGGCACAAGTGGCGATAGCAGCCTGGATTTCCGTGTCGCTCAGGCGCGGCGCGCGGAACTGGATCGAACTGCCGACATGACTTTCATTCGCCGGGATCCGTCGCAGAACCAGATGGGAGGAGCGGCGCAGACCCTCCTCCAACACCCTATAGCGGGCATTCCACCGCTCTACCTGGGCCTCGAGCAACGCAAGCTGCGGACGCAACAGGGCGGCGCGCAGATTGTCCATACGTGAGGAGCAATTGGGCGTCTCCAGCCGCGCATCGGCAAATGCCTCCGCGGGCGGCGGTGTTCCGTGGCGGTCATGCAGCATGTAGGAACCCGAACGTATGATTGCCCGTGCCATCAGGTCCGCATCGCCGGTTGTCAGCAATCCGCCCTCGCCGGAATTCGCGTGTTTGTAGGTCTGGGTCGAAAAACAGGCAGCGTGGCCCCAGGTGCCGGAAGCGCGCCCCCGCCAGGCGGCGCCCATCGTATGCGCGCAATCCTCGATCAGCGTCAGGCCCACACGTTCGGTCAGATCGGTCAGCGCGTCCATATCGGCGAGGTGCCCGCGCATATGGCTCAACAGCAGAGTGCGCGCGCCGCTGGCGGTGGCCTTGGCCTGCAGATCTGCAAGATCGATGGTGAGATCTTCGGTCGTTTCGACCAGAACCGGCTCGGCTCCCACGGCATCGATTGCGCCAGGGACCGGGGCCAGCGTGAAGCCATTGGTCAGCACCTTGCCGCCAGCCCCGACGCCGCTTCCTGCCAAGGCAATCTGCATCGCAGTGCCGCCAGACGTGGTGGCCAGGCAATAGGGAACGTCGAGCATTCGGGCGAATTCCCGTTCCAGCAACGCGGCCTCTCCCGCCTCTCCTGGCAAGGTATTGTACCGATGCAACCGGCCCGATCGCATCACCGCGATCGCCGCTTCGATAGCTGCCTCGGGCAGGGGTTCCTGCTGCGTGAATACGCCCCGGAATGTCTTCATGATCAGGCTCCTTCACGCAGAATTTGCCTCCCGACCGGGCCGAAGGCAATGGGGCATGGAAACCCGAACGGCGCCTTGCGGGAAAGCTGAAACGCGATCAGCGTTCCATCGCCGGGCGCGCCATCAGATCGGACAAGCGCTTGCCGTCTTCCTCTTCGAAGATATCCTCTAGAAACCGGGGCGCGCGGATCAGGTCCAGCCGAAAGGTTCTGAAATCCCGGCGCAATTCGCACCAGCCCGTCAGATTCCAGATCGTGCCGAAGAACGACATCAGCAGCGGGCGGACCACACGCTCGGTCTCCTCTCCTGCCTTCGAGCGGTAGGTGAAGGCGAGTTTGCGACGTTCGTGAATCGCGCGGCGCAGGGTACCGCGACAGATCTCGACCGGTTCCTCCCAGTGATCGGCGGGGGCGGCGATGGGTACTTGCAGCATGTAATCGCGTAGATGCTCGGGGATCACCCCTTCGATCTTGCGCAACGCCCGGGTGGCCGCCTGCGCCAGGCCCTGATCGCCCCAGCTTTCGACAATGCGGATGCCGGCGACGATGGCCTCGAGCTCCTCCTCGTAGAACATCAGCGGCGGCAGGTCCAAACCGTCGCGCAGGATATAGCCGACCCCGGCCTCTCCCTCGACTGGCACGCCCGAGGCGATCAACGCCGCGATATCGCGATAGATCGTGCGCTCCGACACCTCCAGTTCAGCGGCGATATCGGCGGCACGCACCATCTTTTCACGGCGCAGGATCTGGATGATGTCGAACAGTCGGTCTGCACGGCGCATGGGCGATTCTCCCTGACGCCAGCATAGCCGAACTCTCCTGACATCATGCTGTCAGGAGCCATGACAGGCTGCTGACAAAACGCTGTCAGCACGCGGCGCATAGAGTGCTCTCAATCGCAAGCAATGAAAGGTTGAGAGCCATGGGACCCTGCTACGACAACGCCTATATCCGCGAGTTGGAAGAAACCGCCGAAGCGCGCCAGCTGGGTGATATACACCGTGCGCATCGCCACAGTCTGCGCCAGAGAGGCGAGGGCATGCTGCTGGTCTTGGTAGCGCTTATGTTGGGGCTGACGGCGATGGGCAATCCGGCCGAGAAGCCCGTCGCACCGGAGCGTCTCGCAGCAGCCTCCACAGACCGGCTCTAACGTCGACGCGCTCTGATCAATCAGTCCCGGGCGAGCGGGTGATGCTCCAACACCAGGGCCTTCATGCGCTCGTCCAGGACATGAGTGTAGATCTCGGTGGTTGAGATATCGGCATGGCCCAGCAATTGCTGGATAACCCGCAAATCGGCGCCGTGGGCCAGCAGATGGGTGGCGAAGGCGTGACGCAGGGTGTGGGGGGACAGGCCGGTCGGGTCCACGCCCGCCTTCACCGCCAGGCGCTTCAGCGCCGACCAGAAGGCTGCGCGTGTCAGGTGACCGGACTTGCCGCGCGACGGAAAGAGAAAGCGTGAGGGTTTGGCGGGGCGGCCATCCTCCGGCGCTTCGGCCTTGTCGCGGACCCGCAGCCAGTCGGCCACGGCGTCGCGGGCTGCGGCAGACAGAGGGACCATCCGCTCTCGCCCGCCTTTGCCGCGCACCAGGATCATCCGGGGGTCGCCGCGAACCGAGGCGACGGGCAGCGAGACCAACTCGCTCACGCGCAGGCCGGTGGCATAGAGTAACTCCATCAGGCAGCGCATTCGCGTGTCGCCACCCCGGGCAAGATCGGTTCCGCAGGCACTGTCCAGCAGGCGCGTGACCTCGGCCTCGCCCAGCGTGCCGGGCAGCTTGCGCGCCTTGCGTGGGCCGCTGATCCGGGCAGCAGGGTTGTCTTCGCGCCACCGTTCGGAATAGGCAAAGCGATAGAACTGGCGGATGGCCGAGAGGCGCCGCGCCCGGGTGCTGGCGGCAAGCCCCTGCGCCTCCAGTCTCGCGAGATAACCTTCGATCGCCGCGCGGTCGGCACTTGCCAGACCTTCTTCCTGCGACGCGTCAGCGAAATCAGCCAGGTCGCGGGCATAGGCTGCGAGCGTGTTCTCGGCCGCCCCCGCCTCGGCCCGCTGGGCCTCCAGAAAAGCAGCGATCCAGGGATGCGCCATTCAGGACGTATCGGGCAGCGGCAGCACGATCTGACGCTCGCGCTCCGGCGCGGGCAGATCGAACAGCAGCGCATAGGCTGAAAGACCCATGGCGCCTAAAACGCCAAGCACAATCAGCAATTTCAGAATCCGGCCGAGGGTCCGCACGGCTCTCCCCCTTCTGCTCTGATGTTTTACGTCACTTGCCTGTCTTTCCTGCGCCCGTCCGCTGGTCTAAGAAGCCAGTGGTTCGAACGCCTGCCTGGTGACGAATCTAACCGCAGGCGCCGCGGCGCGCAATCTCCCTTCCGGGATCCGAGGAGCAGGAATGCAGGAAGGCCATGACTATGCCCTGCCGATTGCACGTCTGAAACGCCCGGTCGTGCTGATCGGGCTGATGGGGGCGGGCAAGACGTCCGTGGGCACCCGGCTCGCCGAAATGCTGGGCGCGCGGTTTCATGACTCCGATCACGAAATCACCGAGGCGGCCCAGATGGAAATCGCCGAAATCTTCGAGACCTTCGGCGAGGAGGAGTTCCGCCGGTTGGAACGCAGGGTGATCTCGCGCTTGCTGGAGGAGGAAACCGGCGTGCTGGCCACCGGCGGCGGTGCCTTCATGCAGGCCGAGACACGCGCCGCGATCGCCGAACGTGCAGTATCCGTCTGGCTGAAGGCGGATCTGGAAATCCTGGTCGAGCGGACGGCAGGGCGCACCCATCGTCCGCTGCTCAATAACGGCGATCCGCGCAAGATCCTGGCGGAACTGATCGACCGACGCTACCCGCTCTACGCGCTCGCGGATTTGCATGTGGAAAGCCTGGCGGAGCAGACCCACGAGGAAATGGCCGGGCGGATTATCGAAGCACTGATCGGGGCAGGGGCGGCCGAGACATGACCGAGACACTCACCGTAGGTTTGGGCGCCCGCAGCTATGACATCGTGATCGGACCGGGGCTGCTGGCGGAGGCGGGCACGCGGATCGCCCCGATGCTGCTGCGCGCGCGCACGGTGATCGTGACCGATGCCAATGTCGCCGAACTGCATCTCGGCATCCTTCAAGACGGGCTTGAGCGTGCGGGCATCGCCTCTGACGCGGTCATCCTACCGCCGGGCGAGGCCACCAAGTCGATGGCGCAACTGACCTCGCTAGTCGAGCGTCTGCTGGAGTTGAAAGTCGAGCGCGACGATCTGATCCTGGCCTTTGGGGGCGGGGTGATTGGCGATCTGGTGGGCTTTGCGGCTGCCGTGCTGCGTCGGGGCGTGGATTTCGTGCAGATCCCGACGTCGCTTCTGGCGCAGGTCGACAGCTCGGTCGGTGGCAAGACCGGTGTGAATGCGCCGCAAGGCAAGAACCTGGTCGGGGCGTTTCACCAGCCGCGCTTGGTACTCGCCGATATCGCGGTGCTTGAGACCCTTTCGGGCCGTGAGTTTCTGGCGGGGTATGGCGAGGTGGTGAAATATGGGCTTCTGGGCGATGCAGCCTTCTTCGAATGGTTGGAGCAGAACGCGCCGGCGATGCGCGCCGGCGATCGTGCGGCGCGCATCCACGCCGTGCGTCGGGCTTGCGAGATGAAGGCCGAGATCGTGGCGCGGGACGAAAAGGAACGCGGCGACCGTGCGCTCCTCAATTTAGGCCACACCTTCGGCCATGCTTTGGAGGCGGCAACCGGATATTCCGACCGGCTGTTGCATGGCGAGGGGGTTGCGATCGGCATGGGTCTCGCCTTCGATGTCAGCGCACGAATGGGTCTCTGTCCGCAGGAGGCGCCGAGCCGCGTCCACGCCCATCTGCAAACCATGGGGATGAAGCGCCGCCTTGCGGATATCGCCGGCGATCTCCCGGATGCGGACGGGCTGATCACCCTGATGGGACAGGACAAGAAGGTGCAGCAGGGTCAGTTGGCCTTCATCCTGGCGCGCGGCATCGGTGAGGCGTTTCTAACCCGCGAGGCCGATATGACGGTGATCCGAGAGGTATTGGCCGGGGAACTGACGGCTCGCTGACCTCGCAAATTTTGCGTGACGCGCGCCGCGCCGTGCGATACCACGCCAGCGTGACAGGGGCGCCCGTACGGGCTGAGACGTACCCTTAGAACCTGATCCGGTTAGAACCGGCGGAGGGAGTCGTTCGGGAGCATCGCCCGCGGCCTCTCACCAAGAACGGAGACGCCAATGGCCCGCATACTCACCCTAATTCTTTGCCTTGTCGCGCTGCCCGCGCAGGCCGCCGACAAGATGACCTTGTTGCTCGATTGGTTCGTCAATCCCGATCACGGGCCGATTATCGTCGCGCAGGAGAAGGGTTTTTTCGAAGAGGTTGGGCTGGAGATAGAAATCGTTGCCCCCGCAGATCCCTCTGACCCGCCTAAACTGGTGGCCGCCGGTGCGGCGGAACTGGCCGTGTCCTATCAGCCGCAACTTCATCTTCAGGTGCATGAGGGCCTGCCGCTGATGCGGGTCGGCACGCTGGTCGGCACGCCGCTCAACTGCCTGCTGGTGTTGGCCGATGGACCGATCAAAACGCCAGCCGATCTCAAGGGTCGTAAGATCGGGTTCTCCGTTGCGGGGGTCGAGGAAGCCCTGCTGACCGCCGTTCTGGGCCGCTATGGCGTGGGGTTCGACGAGGTTGAGATGGTCAATGTGAACTGGTCACTTTCGCCCTCGCTGATGTCCAAACAGGTCGATGCAGTGATCGGCGCCTATCGCAATTTCGAACTGAACCAGATGGAGATCGAAGGTGTGCCAGGGCGCTGTTTCTATCTGGAGGAGGAGGGGTTGCCCGCCTATGACGAACTGATCTACGTCGCGCACAAGGACAAGATGGACAAGGACAAGATCGCGCGGTTCCTCGCAGCGACCGAGAAGGCGACCCACTACATCGTCAACCACCCGCAGGAAAGCTGGGAGATCTTCTCTGGCACCGCGGTTGAGTTGCAGGACCAGCTCAATGAAAAGGCCTGGGCGGACACCCTGCCGCGCTTCTCGCTGGCCCCCGCCGCGCTGGACCATGGACGCTATGCCCGGTTCGAATCGTTTCTGAAGGAGGCGGGCCTCGTCCCCTCGATCAATCCGGTCAGCGCGATGGCATTGGATATCGGGCAATGAGCGACTTTGGCTCGCCCGTTTTCGCGAGATGGCGGGGGTCTGCGGGCCAGTATTGGCAGGATTATACCCGTCATGCTTTTGTGCAGGGGCTTGGCGACGGCACGCTGCCCAAGGCCGCTTTCCTGCACTATCTGGTGCAGGACTATGTCTTCCTGATCCACTTCTCGCGCGCCTGGGCGCTGGGCGTGGTCAAGTCCGGCTCGCTCGCTGAAATGACCGCCTGCGCTGGGACCGTGGACGCGCTGGTCAATCACGAGATGCGCCTGCATGTCGAAATCTGCGCGCGTGAGGGGATCAGCGAGCCCCAGCTTTTCGGGGCGGAGGAGCAGGCGCAGAATCTTGCCTATACCCGCTATGTCATGGATGCTGGCCTCTCCGGCGACTTCCTGGATCTGATGGCCGCGTTGGCACCTTGCGTCTTCGGCTATGGCGAGATTGGCGCGCAATTGAAGGCCGAAGCGGTTGCCGACACCCCGTACCGCGAATGGATCGAGACCTATGCGGGCGCCGAGTATCAGGAACTTTGTCAGAGTGTTGGCGCGATGATCGAAGGTGCAGTGCGGGACCGGCTGGGCGAAAACTACACTCAAGTCCCGCGATGGAATGCGCTTTGCGAGCGCTTTGCCATCGCCACGCGCCTGGAGGTCGATTTCTGGCAGATGGGCTTGGAGGGGGCTGGCTGATGAAGTCCCCCAGGGCAGTGCGGATGACCGGATCGTTTCTGATCGGCGATCAGCCTGTCTTCAGGGGGCTCGATTTCACCATGGCGGCCGGAGAATGGACCTGCCTACTCGGCCCCTCAGGCATTGGGAAAAGCACAATATTGCGGTTGCTCGCGGGCCTGGAAACGGGCGGGCGGTTCGAGGGTGAGTATGATCGCCTGGACGGTCAGGTCGCCTATATGGCGCAATCCGATCTGCTTGCGCCTTGGCTGGATGTGACGCAGAACGTGACCCTGGGCGCTCAGCTGCGCGGCGAGGCTGCGGATATGGACCGGGCGCAGGATCTTATCCAACGCGTGGGTCTCTCCGGCCACGAACACAAGAAACCGGGCGAGCTGTCCGGCGGGATGCGCCCGCGCGCGGCGCTCGCCCGGACGTTGATGGAGGACCAGCCCATTGCGCTACTAGACGAGCCGTTCTCCGCCCTCGATGCCGCCACTCGCGCCACCTGCCAGGAACTGGCCTTCGAGCTATTGCAGGGCCGCACCGTTCTGCTGGTCACCCACGACCCGGCGGAGGCCGCGCGTCTGGGCCACAGCGTCCATGTCATGCGGTCGGAAGGCAGTGTCGAGGTCCTGCGGCCCAAGGGCACGCCAATCCGCGATCCAAGCGCTGAGGACACTTTGGCCACGCAGGTTGCCTTGTTCCATCAGGTGCGGGCGGCGTGAGGCGGTTTCTGACCCCGATGTTGACCCTGGTGGTCGCGATCGGCCTCTGGGAGGCGCTGGTGCAGATCACCGGCGTTCAACGCTTCATTTTGCCAAGCCCGGTCGCCGTGGCTGAGGCAATGTGGAAATACCGCGTCTCGCTGACCGAGCATGGCCTGACCACGCTGCTGGAGATTGTGCTCGGCATCGTCATCGGCGTGACCCTCGGTGCGCTGACCGCTTTTTTGTTCATGGTGTCGAAAGCGGCGCGTCAGCAAGGGCAGCCCCTGATGGTGGTCAGTCAGGCAATCCCGGTCTTCGCGCTGGCCCCAATCCTGACGCTGTGGATCGGCTATGGCATCTGGTCGAAGATCGCGATGGCAACGATCATTATCTTTTTTCCGGTAACGGTCACTTTCTATGACGGATTGCGGCGTACCGATCCCGGGCTGCTGGATCTGGCCCGGATGATGCGCGCAGGCCCGCTGAGGACGCTGTTTCTGATCCGCGCGCCGGCGGCGCTGCCCGCACTCGCCTCCGGCCTGAAGCTTGCCGCGGTCTATGCCCCGATCGGGGCCGTGATCGGTGAATGGGTCGGGGCTTCGCGCGGGCTCGGCTATCTCATGCTGCGCGCGAATGGAGAGGTGAAGACCGACCTGATGTTTGCCGCAGTGGTGGTCCTGGCTTGTCTGGCGGTCGCGCTTTACGGCGTTGTCTCGCTGCTGGCGGCCAGGCTTGCGCGGTGGCGACCTGAAACCTACTGAATGCTTATTGCGCCGACAGCGCCCAGTCCCAATAAAGGCTGCGTGCGTGCTTTGCGATCGGGCCGTGCTGATAGTGAACGTCATCGAACCGGGTAACCGGTGTCACTTTGGCGATGTTACCCGTCATGAAGACTTCATCCGCCGCCTCAAAGTCCTCGAAGCTCAGGATGGTCTCATGCACTTTCACCCCATCCTCGTTCAGCAAGGTCATGACTCTCTGGCGGGTAATTCCGTTCAGGAAAGTCCCGTTCGGAATAGGCGTGAACACCTCGCCATCGCGGGTCATGAAGACGTTGGACGTCGCCGTCTCCGCCACATTGCCCAGAGGGTCGGTTACCAGCGCATTGGTGAAACCCTTGTCCCGTGCCTCACGCAGCATGCGGGCATTGTTGGGGTAGAGGCAGGCGGCCTTCGCGTTGGTCAGCGCGGTCGACAATGTGGGCCGGGTATACTGCGTGCGGGTGAGCTGCTGGCTGGCCTCCGGCGCCGCAAGCGGCAGCGCTTCGAGGCAGAGGCAGAAGACGGTCGAGCTTTCGTCCGGCAGGATCACCGCCATGGCTCCCTCGGTCGACCAGTACATCGGTCGGATATAGACGGCGGTGTCCGCGTCGAAGTTCTTCAAGCCCTCGTTGGTCAGTTCCACTATCTGCTCGACCGTCATGGTAGGCTCCATCCCCAGCGCCCGGGCCGAGTGATTGACCCGTTCGCAATGAGGTCGAAGGTCCGGTATCACGCCATCGAAAGCGCGCGCACCGTCGAACACAGGCGTGCCCAGCCACAACCCGTGATCCGCGGCACGCATTACTGCGGGATTGCCTCTGTGCCAGGTGCCCTCGAACCAAGTCCAGATATCTTTGCTGACGGCCATGGATGCCTCCTTCTATGGGCGCGAGATTGGCCAACTCGGTCCGCCGGGTCAAACGCCGTCTGCGGTCTCGGCATCAAATACGGCATCCACGGGGACCTGCATGGCGGTCACCAAGTGATTGGTGCGCGCCGCAGTCGAGACGACGCGCAACAGATCGGCATATTGCGCCTCGGTCATACCCTTTGCCCGCGCCGCCGCCGTATGCGAGTGGATGCAATACGTGCAGGCGTTGGCAATGGAGACCGCGACATAGATCATCTCCTTGGTCAGCGGATCCAGTGCGCTGGGGATCGCGGTGACGGCTTTGACGTCCCGCCAGACTTCCTCCAGCAACGTCGGATCGAACGCTGTGTAACGCCAGAAATTGTTGATGAAGTCTCCGCCCCGCGTCGCGCGAATGTCGTCGAATACCGCTTTGACACGCGCGTCGTCTTCCGGATCTGGGGCTGGCGGCAGAGTTGCCATGGAATTGCTCCTTCAATGATCGATCTCGCGGGTACTCTGCGCCGGAATGCGGGGCTGAAAAAGTACAAAAACCCATGACGGAAGACTCTTGCCAGCCGGTCGGAGAAGTGCCATACACCGCCTCACTCAGGACGCGGGCGTAGCTCAGGGGTAGAGCATAACCTTGCCAAGGTTAGGGTCGTGAGTTCGAATCTCATCGCCCGCTCCAATTTACCTTCTCACTAGAGAATATACTGGTCTTAAACGGTTGATTCGGATCTGCTTTTTCCACTGCCTTCTGAACTTGCCAGAACACTGCAAACCGTAGTTGCCCGGCGATTTGTTGGACAATCGCTTTAGAATCTCAGCGAGAGTTGTGGCGTGCCGCCATCGAGTGGTCCAGTTTGATTGTTAGTGGATGGTGGGCCTGTGATCCATCGGAACGATGCTTTCCGGCGCGGGCGGTCGGTAGCCCAAGGCACTGTGGGGCCTGAC
>JBCCDU010000056.1:0-27617 GCA_039030715.1 Pseudomonadota bacterium | reverse complement strand
CCCCATTCGGCAGGCAAGGACCGGTCGCGCGGCAGGGCCGCCGAACGCGGTGGGTGGGTGGGGGCGGGCGGCGGCCTTGGCGTGTGACCGGTCCGTCCCCCTTGATCTCGGTCGGTCAGTTGGCCTTGAAGGTGTCGATAATCGCCTGGCCGTCGGCTCCCGCGGCTTCGGTCCATTCCTGGATCATGGTGTCGCCGATCTGGTTCAGTTCATCAACCAGGCCATCGCCCGCGGGCGCCACCGACATGCCTCCGGCTCGCAGGCCGTTCAGCGTGAAATCCGTGTACTGAACCGCGCGCCAGAACCCGGCATATTCTGCCAGATCGGCACAGCCCTGAATGGCGGCCTTGCTCGCATCCGAGATCCCGTTCCAAGCATCCATGTTCACGAAGATCGAGTTCCGTGGCATCCAGGCGTCGACCTCGTAGAAATGGGTCAGATGCTCCCACACCTTCCGGTCGTATCCCGTGGCGCCCGAGGAGATCATCGACTCAGCCACGCCCGTCGCAAACGCTTGGCTGATCTCGGCGGCCTCGATCTGCACGGGCAGCATTCCGGTCAACTCGGCGAACCGCGCCGTCGCGTTGTTGTAAGAGCGGAACTTGACCCCCTGCATATCCGCGACCGCATTCACCTCCTTCTTGAAATAGAGGCCCTGTGGCGGCCATGGCACGGAGTAGAGCAGATGCAGGTTCTGCTCCTCCAGGATTCCGCGGATCGTCGGCTCTGCCGCGTCCCAAAGCTTGTTCGACGCTTCGAAATTCGTCGCCAGGAACGGGATCGAGTCGATCGCGAAGATCGCATTCTCGTTCTGATGTGCCGAGAGAATGCGCTCGCCGATCGGCGCCTGGCCGGTCTGGACCGCACGCTTGATCTCGTTGCCCTTGAAGAGCGAGCCGCCCGCATGAACCGTGATGGTCACATCGCCGCCGGTCGCCGTACCGACACAGGCCGCAAACTGCTTGCCGGTCTGGCTGTGATAGTTCGAGTCGGCATACGCCATCGGCATATCCCAGTTCTCGGCGCTCGCGGTGGTTCCCGCGAGCACCAGTGCCGTCGTCAGGCCAAGCAGGTGTTTCATGGTGATCTCCTTGTCGTTCTGTTTGTTTGTCTTGCGCGCTTGGGCAGGCTGATGGCGCAAATTTCCGGTCGAAGCGTTCCCGCAATCCCAGCGCGAGTCAATCCCGGGCAGGATCGGCCCCTGGTGTCAGGCCACCCATTCGGAAACCGGCGCCTCGGCGTCCTGCAGCGGCTGGGCGATGATGTCGACCAGCGAGGGCCCGTCATGGGTCAGCGCCGCTGTTAGGGCCGTGTCCAGCTCGCGCGGCTCTTCCACCCGCCAGGACCGGATGCCATAGGCAGCGGCGACAGCCGCATGATCCGTCCGGTTGAAATCGACCGAAAAATAACGCTCCCCAAAGCCCGATTTCTGTCCGGCCTTGATCCAGCCGAAAACGCTGTTCGAGAAGACGATCACCGTGATCGGCAGGTTAAGCCGGGTGATCGTCTCGAACTCGCCCGCCGACATGGCAAAGGAGCCATCGCCCGTCGCGCAGATCACCTTCGCATCGGGCCGCGCCACCGCCGCGCCGATCGAGGCGCCAAGCGCGTAGCCCAGAGCCCCATGCGCCCGGTTGGTGATGAAGTGGCGGCCCGGCTGCCTAATCGTCCAATAAGCCGAGAAATAGGGGCAGGGCGTGCCCGGATCGGCGCAGACCACGGCCTCCGCCGGGGCCAGCCGGTTCAACGCATCGATCACCCGCTCGGGCCGGATCGGTGTTTCGGCGCTTTCGGCAAGTGGGCGGAACGCGGCCTCCTTGGCCGCCCGCGCCGTGGCCGCCGTGGCAGACCCGCCAAAGGTCGGCTTGTCCGATACCCCCTCCAAAATGCTGTTAGCCATTTCCAAGGCACATCTGGCGTCGCCCAGAACCGCCGCCTCGGTTGCGTAGTTGGCACCCAGCACCCCTGGGTCGCAATCGATATGAAGGATCAGCTTTGTGGACGGCGGCGAGCGCCAGCGTTCGGTCGTGACAGACCCCGCGCGGCAGCCGATGAAGACGATACAATCCGCATCGTCGACCACTGCGCGCGTTCCACTGCGCCCACCGTTCGAGCCGACAACCCCGACGGCGTTTGGGTGCGTCTCGGCGATCGCACCCTGGCCACTCACGGTCGTCGCAACGGGGATATCCATCCTCTCGACCAGACGGAGCAGCTCGCGCTCGGCACCCGAGATGACCACGCCGCCACCGCAGATGATCACGGGCTTTTCGCAATTGAGCAGTGTGGAGGCGAACCGTGCGATGGTGCGGTCTTCAGCGGATAACTCACTTCGCAATGCCGGAAAGCTGCCAAATTGCGGATCGGCCCAGGTTTCGACCTCGGGCACTTCGGCCTTTTGCACGTCGAAGGGCAGAGCCAGATGCGCTGAGCCGGGGCGCCCGGTCGTCATCTCGCGAAACGCTCGGCGGACCATGCGGGGCAGGGCGCTCGCCCGGTCCAGCACGCCGTTCCATTTGGTCAGTGGCGCGAACAGGGCTTTCTGATCCAACTCCGTCAGCGGATAGCGCCCGGCGGAGGTTGTCGCCACATCGGTCGTGATCGCCAGAACGGGGATCGAGCTTTCATTCGCCTCCACCAACCCCGGCGCGATATAGGTCGCGCCGCCGCCGGATGGACCCTCGCACACACCGACGCGGCCCGTCAGCCGGGCGTAAGCATCGGCCATGTAGGCCGCATGGCGCTCATCCCGTGTTAGAATATGCGTCATCCCATGGTCGAGCCGCGCCAGCGCGTCATAGAAGGGCAGCGAGGTATCCCCGCAAAGCCCGAAGATATGCTTCACGCCGTGACCGGCGAGCAGGCGCACCATTGCCTCGGCCCCGGTTGACTGGTTCGATTTGTCCATGGAAGCTGTCTCCTGCCCCGGAAGGATGAGCCAAACGGTCGCGCCGGGCCAGAGGGATGTCAAGGTGGGGCAAGTCAAGGCGAGCGGTATGAAAGTCAGCGGCGGCAAACAGATCTATGGGGCGCCCATTGGCATCCTGATGCTGGAGGCGCAGTTCCCCCGCATACCCGGCGATGTGGGCAATGCGCAGACATGGCCGTTCCCGGTGCTTTATCGGGTGGTGACGGATGCCTCGCCCGATCTGGTGGTGCGGCGGGGCGCGGAGGGGATGCTGGAGCCCTTCATCGCTGCCGGGCGCGATTTGATCGCGCTGGGCGCCGAGGCCATCACCACGAATTGCGGGTTTCTGTCCCCCTTTCAATCCGCGTTGGCGGAGGCGCTGGGGGTGCCGGTCGCGACATCGGCCCTGATGCAGGTGCCGATGGCGCAGGCGATGCTGCCGTCCGGGCGGCGCGTGGGCGTGATCACGATCTCGGCCGAGAGCCTGAGCCCCGCGCATCTGGAGGCCGCCGGGTGCCCCGCTGATCTGCCGGTCGTGGGCACCGAGGGCGGGGCGGAGTTCTCGCGCGCCATTCTGGGCAATGAACTGGAGCTGGATGTCGAGGCTGCGCGCCGCGACCTTTGCGATGCGGCCCGTCGGCTGGTCGCGGCACATGACGATTTGGGTGCCATCGTGCTGGAATGCACGAATATGCCACCCTATCAGGCGGATATTCAGGCGCTGACCGGGCTGCCTGTCTTCTCGATGGTCGATTATGTGTGCTGGATCTATCGCGGTCTGCGCCCGGAGCGATGGAGCTAGGCGCGCAGCGCCTGCGGTTGTTCCAGCGTGGCGAGGAGATCGTTGAAGCGTTCGCCCTGCACCGCCACGTGATCGCGCATCGCCGCAGCAGCCCGCTCGGCATCCCCTTCTTCGATCGCCAAAACGATGGCGGTATGTTCGCGAAACGACGTCATCACCCGGTCGCGCGCCCGCAGTTGCGCCTTGCGATAAGGCTTCAGGCGTTTTTGCAACGCGTCCGCCTGTTCGATCAAAAAGCTGTGGTGGCTGGCCTGGCGGATGCGGGCATGAAAATCCTCGTTCTCGTAATAGTAGGTATCGCGGTCGGAAACCGCTTGCTGACAGGCCTTGTGCGCATCCTTGATGGCGATGAGGTCGTCCTCCGTCGCCCGCCTCGCCGCAAGCTGCGCGCACATTGCCTCGAACTCCGCCATCACGTCGAACATCTCGAGCAGGCGGCGCGGTCCTATCTCGGCCACGAATGTTCCACGGCGTGAGCGGCTCTCGATCAGGCCCGCGGCGGCGAGTTGGAACAGGGCCTCTCGGATCGGGGTGCGCGAGACGCCGAATCGATTGGCCAGAGCCACTTCCTCCAGCCGGTCGCCGGGTTGAAGCAGACCGGTGACGATCTCCTCCTCAAGCGTATCGCGCAGGGTATCAACCCGTTTCGACATGGTGCCAGTCCTCGCATCCACCTGCTAGAATGCTGAATTCCCCGGAGGATACGAGATCAAGGCACACACAGCAACCAGCCATGTATACATTGAATTGACATTTGTGTTTCCTGCGTCAAAATTCCCACGAAGGTTCGAAGCGGTCCGGGGCCCTGGCGGTTCGGGAGAGACAAGGCGCGCGGGCTTTTTTGTAAATCTGAGGAGGAAGCCATGAACACCAGAGTAACGATCGGCGCACTCACCACCGCGCTGGGTCTGAGCCTTTCTGCGGTTGCAGCAAATGCGGCCGAGTTGAAGCTGAGCCATCAATGGTCGACCAGCGATGTCCGCCACAAGGTCGCGCAGATCGTCGCTGACGAGGTCGCGGCAGCCGATGTGGGGCTGGAGATCAAGATATATCCCTCGAAATCGCTGTTCAAACCCAAGGAGCAGTACAACCCGTTGAGTCGTGGACGCCTGGATATGACGGTATTTCCGCTGGCCTACGCGGCAGGGCAGCGCCCGGAATATAACCTGACCCTGATGCCCGGGCTGGTGAAGAACCACGACCATGGCGCGCGTCTGGCCGAAAGCCCCTTCATGGGTGAGATCGAGAAGCTGCTGAATTCGGACGACGTGATGACGCTGGTGCCGGGCTATCTGGCCGGCGGCTTTGGCGCCAAAGGGAAATGCGTTACCAACCCGGACGATGTGAAGGGCCTGCAGATGCGCGCGGCGGGCAAATCATTCGAACAGATGGTGGCGGCGGCGGGCGCCTCGATCACCTCGATGCCGTCTTCCGAGCTTTACAGCGCCATGCAGACGGGCGTGTTGGACGGGGCGAACACGTCCTCGTCCAGCTTCGTCTCTTATCGCCTTTACGAGCAGTTGACCTGCTATACTCCGGCCTCCGAAGTGGCGCTGTGGTTCATGTATCAGCCGCTGCTGATGAACAAATCGACCTTCGACGGGCTGACGGAGGGCCAGCAGAAGGCGATCATGGATGGCGCGGCGAAGGCCACAGCGTTCTATCTGGAGGAAGCCAAATCCGCCGATGCGGCAGCAGCCAAGACCTTCGCTGATGCAGGCGTCGAGATCGCCAACATGTCGCTAGAGGATTTCCAGGCTTGGCGTGAGATCGCAAAGGGCTCGTCCTACAAAACCTTCGTCGAGAGCACGCCCGACGGTCAACGCCTGCTGGACATGGCGCTCGAGGTCGAGTGATCCAATCCCGGGATGCGGCGCGCCGCATCCCGATTTCTCTGACGACTGGGGGAGGGGCCGATGGCTTCGCATGCGACCGGCACTGAGGGGTCTTATGTGCCCGAACCGCGCCAGCACGGCCCCGTCCTGCGGGCAATCGGCTGGATGTCGCTAACCTGCGGGATCACCTCGGCCCTGATGATCCTGATCTCGGTCATCATCACATGCCAGATGATATTCGTTCGCAAGGTTTTGAACGACTCGACCATCTGGCAGACCGAGGCCGTGACCTATCTGATGATCGCGGCAACCCTTCTGGGGCTGCCTTATGTGCAAAGACTGCGCGGCCATGTGAACGTGGACCTGCTGCCCTTGCTGCTGCCCCCTCGCGCGCGCCGTGGGCTGAAGTTTCTAAACCTTAGCGCGACCATCGCGATTGCGGCCCTCATGGTCTTTTATGGCTATGAGCTTTTCCACATCGCTTTCGAACGGAACTGGAAGTCGGACACGGTTTGGGGTGTCTCGTTGTGGATCCCCTACCTCGCGCTTCCGGTGGGCTTCGGTGTGTTCCTGCTGCAGCTTCTCTCGGACCTTGTCGACCTGATCCGGGGAGAGGACTGATGGACCCCCTCGTTCTCGGTGCCTATGTCGCGGTCGCGACGATCCTTGTCCTGTTCTCCGGCGTATCCGTCGCCGTCGGCCTGCTGGTTGTCTCCTCGGGCTTCCTGATCGTTTTCGATGGTTTCGGGTCGATGGAACTGTTGCCCGAGCTGTTCTTCGGCAAGCTCGACAATTTCGCGCTGCTGTCGATCCCGATGTTCATCATTATGGGGGCGGCGATTTCATCGACCGACGCGGGCAAGGACCTGTACGAGGCGCTGGAGCGATGGTTGACCCGCGTTCCTGGCGGATTGGTTGTCTCGAACCTCGGGGCCTGCGCGCTATTCTCCGCGATGTCCGGGTCCAGCCCCGCCACCTGCGCCGCCATCGGCAAGATGGGGATACCCGAGATGCGAAAGCGCGGCTATCCCGATGCGGTTGCCGCAGGCTCGATCGCGGCGGGTGGAACGCTGGGTATTCTGATCCCACCCTCGGTGACCATGATCGTCTATGGCATCTCGACCGAGACCTCCATCGGGCGGCTCTTTCTGGCGGGCGTTATCCCGGGGCTGCTGCTGGTGTTGCTGTTTATGGCCTGGTCGATCTTCGATACCTGGCGTCAGGGCGGGGCGGCCGTGGCGTTGGGGCGTGTGCGCTATACCTGGGCCCAGAAGTTCGAGGTTCTGCCGCAGGTTTTGCCCTTCATCGCGGTGATCCTGGGCGTTCTCTATGCGCTCTATGGCGGGGTTGCGACACCGTCCGAGACCGCGGCGGTGGGGGCGTTGCTCTGTATCCTGATCGCGATCGTGCTCTACCGGCTTTATAACTTCAAGGCACTTTGGGCCGTGCTGCGCGACTCGACGCGCGAGTCGGTGATGATCCTGTTCATCATCGGGGCCGCTGGTGTGTTTTCGTATATGCTCTCCAGCCTGTTCGTGACCCAGGCGATCGCGGAATGGATCGGCGGGCTGGATGTGAACCGCTGGACGCTGATGCTTGCCATCAACCTCTTCCTGTTGGTCGCGGGGTTCTTCCTGCCGCCGGTCGCGGTGATCCTGATGGCGGCCCCAATTCTGCTGCCGATCGTGACCGGGGCGGGGTTCGACCCTTATTGGTTCGCGGTCATTCTGACGATCAATATGGAGATCGGGCTGATAACGCCGCCGGTCGGCCTCAACCTCTATGTCATCAACGGGATTGCGCCGGATATCTCGCTGAAAACGATTCTCAAGGGCTCGATGCCGTTCGTTGCCTGCATGATCCTGGCCATCGTGATCCTCTCGATCTTTCCGGAGCTTGCGACCTGGTTGCCGGAATATCTGATGGGCCGGGCGGTATGAGCGCCAGCGGTCTCTTGGGGGAATTCCTGACCCGCGTGACCGAGGTGGGGCGCGCACTGACCACGGGCGCCGGAGCGCCGACACTGGTCGAGCAGTGCGAGGCACTGCTGGATGGGCGGGGCGAGGCGACCGGAATGGCGGTCGCCAGCGAGATCCTGCAGCGTTATGCCGCCCTGGACGATGCGCAGAAGACCGAGTTCTTCTCCGATCTGACGACGCGTTTCGGGGTCGATCAGGGAGGATTGGCGCTGGCGGTCGAGGCCTGGCGCGACGTGGGGGATGATGGCTCATCACGCATCTTGCACTTTGCCTCCGAACCCCGCTCGCAGGAGCTGATCCGTCGCCTGAACCGTGCGCCAGGTGCGACCGCTGCCCTGGTCGCGATGCGCCATGATCTCTTGCGTCTGATCGGCGAGGCGCCGGGGCTGGCGCCGCTCGACCGCGACTTTCACCATCTCTTCAGTTCATGGTTCAATCGTGGGTTTCTGGAGCTGCGCCGGATCGATTGGTCGACCCCAGCTGCGGTGCTCGAGAAGGTGATCGCCTACGAAGCGGTTCACGAAATCAGCGGATGGGAGGATTTGCGCCGCCGGGTCGCCGCGCCGGACCGGCGTCTCTACGCGTTCTTCCATCCCGCGCTGAGGGACGAACCACTGATCTTTGTAGAGATCGCTCTGACCGACACGATACCCCAAGCCATCGACCCGATCTTGGCGGAGGAACGCGAGGCGCTGGAACCTAGTGCGGCTGCGACCGCGGCGTTCTACTCGATCTCGAACTGCCAGCCCGGGCTGCGCGGCGTTTCCTTCGGCAACTTCCTGATTAAGCAGGTGGTGGAGGAGTTGCATCGCGACTATCCGGCCCTGAAGACATTTGTCACCCTTTCGCCGATCCCCGGCCTGCGGGATTGGGTGGCCAGTCGCCCAAACCTGCTGACACCTGCCGAAGCCGAGGCCGTTGCAGGAGACGCGACGCCAGAGCCTGAGATCCTGTCCGGCATCGCCGCCGCCTATCTGGCGGAGGCGCGCGCCCCGCGCGGTGGCGCGTTGGATCCGGTCGCGCGGTTTCATCTGGGCAATGGCGCGCGGCTGGAGCGGATCAATGCGCAAGCCGACCTTGCCCCGCGCGCGCAGCGAAGTTCGTGGGGTCTGATGGTCAACTATCTCTATGATCTGCCCGATATCGAACGGAACCACGAAGCCTATGCCAATGAGGGTGAGATCGCCTGTTCAGCAGCGATCCGCCGTCTGCTAAGGGCACGCTGAGCGACGGGGAGGAGGGTGCGCCATGTATGATTCCAATCATCTCGCCAACCGCTTGCGTGCCGCCTCGCTTGGCCGCGACGATGCGGCTTTTGCCGAACTGCCAGGTGGTGAGACGCTGGACTATGGGACTCTTTTCGCCCAGGCCGAACGCTGTGCCTCGGCCCTGACCCTGGCGGGCGTCGTTCCTGGCGACCGCGTGGCCGTGCAGGTTGAAAAGTCTATCGAGGCGCTGGCGCTCTATCTCGGCACAATTCTGTCGGGCGGGGTCTTTCTGCCGCTGAACATGGGCTACACCCCGGCGGAGATGGCCTATTTCCTGGGCGATGCGGAGCCGACGGTTCTGGTGTGCGATCCCGCCCGCCATGGTGCCCTTGGGTCTGTGGCCGCCAAGGCGGGGACTGCGGCGCTGTTCACCCTCGACCGTGATGGGGCCGGAAGTTGGGCCGAGGCTGTGGTCGAGGACGACGCATTCGAGGCCGTGCCGCGTGGGCGCGACGACCTGGCCGCGATCCTTTATACCTCGGGCACCACGGGGCGGTCCAAGGGCGCGATGCTGAGCCATGGAAATCTCGCCTCGAACAGCACGACCCTGGTGGAGCATTGGCGCTTTACCAAGGACGACGTTCTGATCCACGCTCTGCCGATCTTTCACACCCATGGCCTTTTCGTCGCCACCAATGTGACGCTGATCGCGGGTGGTTCGGTGATCTTCATGCCCGCCTTCAACGCCGATGCTTTGATCGAGGCCCTGCCGCGCGCCACCGCGATGATGGGGGTGCCCACCTTCTACACGCGCCTGTTGGACCATCCCGATCTGTCCCGTGAGGTGACGGCGAATATGCGCCTTTTCGTGTCAGGGTCGGCCCCTCTGCTGTCCGAGACGCATGGCCGATGGCAACAGGTGACCGGTCATGCGATCCTGGAACGCTATGGCATGACCGAGACGAATATGAATACCTCGAACCCCTACGATGGTGCGCGCCGGGCGGGGACAGTAGGTTTCCCCCTGCCAGGGGTAGAGATACGGATCGCCGATCCTGCCACCGGCGAGGTCTTGCCCCAGGGCGAGATCGGCGGGATCGAAGTGCGCGGGCCCAATGTCTTTCAAGGCTATTGGCGCATGCCGGAGAAAACGGCGGAGGAGCTGCGCGAGAATGGCTTCTTCTTGACCGGTGATCTGGGTCGGATCGACGCGCAGGGTTATCTCTCGATCGTGGGCCGCTCCAAGGATCTGATCATTTCCGGCGGCTTCAATGTCTATCCCAAGGAGATCGAAGCGCTGATCGACGCGATCCCCGGTGTGCGGGAGAGCGCAGTGGTGGGCCTGCCCCATCCGGATTTCGGCGAGGGCGTTGCCGCCGTGGTGGTGACCGAACCGGATGCGAGAGTGGAAGAGGCAGATATTGCTGCCGCGCTTGGCGACCAGCTCGCCAAGTTCAAGCAGCCCAAGCGGGTGTTCTTCGTGGATGAATTGCCTCGCAATGCGATGAGCAAGGTCACCAAGAACACCCTGCGCGACCGGTTCGCCAACACCTTCCAGCAGACCCAGCAGCAGAGCATGGGATAGGGCGTATTAGCCAGATGCGGTATCATCCCCGGTTTGCCCGCCCAGAGGAACCTCCGGTCGCGAGATCATATAGCGCGTGACCCAGATCAAACGATCCTGCGTGCGGGTGATCGCGACATAGGCGAGCCGTTTCCAGAGGGGGATACCAGCCTCCATGTTGCCCGACCGCGCGGCGGCCCAGAGATCCGGCGCAAAGACCTGAACCGCGGGCCATTGCGAACCCTGCGACTTGTGGATCGTCACCGCCGCCCCGTGCAGAAAAAGCGCGCCCATGCGCGCGGCGGAGATCAGATGCGGTTCCTCTGCGTCCGGGCTCTCGATCTGGATGATGGCTGCGACCGAGATGCCGGGCTCCTCGCTGCCCAGAATGTTCACGCGTGCAAACCCCGGCTTGCGGCCGGCTCCCAGATAGGATGCCTGAGCCCCCTTGATCAGCCCGCGCGCCTCCAGGTCCACGCGCTGTTTGCGTTGCTTCAGGGGCAGTTCCAGACCGTCGCAGATCAGCGGCTCGCCCGGCACCATCTGGTCGGGTGCGATCCCATGGGCGCCGCGAAAGGCGTGGATCAGGCGGATGCGCGTCTTGTTGCGCCAGACCAGAACGGGCGAGGCCTGCATCAGCTCCGCATTTGCCCGGCTGGCGATTTCCACCCGGTCGTCGTCACGGGCTGCGGTACGGACCTGGTCTTCGAACGCCTCGAAAGTCAGTTCGGGGTCGGCGAGCGCGTGGGCCAGATCCAGCACCGGGTTCCCGGCCTCCTGTCGGTGAATGCGTTCCAGATGGTGGATGCGGGGACTCGGCAGACCCTCGAACACCATGTGGCCCTTGGAGTTCACTGGCGCCAGCTGTGCCGGGTCGCCGAAGAGGACGATCAGCGAGAAGATTTCGCCGAGGTCCTTCATCTGTGCCTCGTCGATCATCGAGGCTTCATCGACCAGCGCGATATCCAGCGGATCCTCGCGCCGTTTCCAGCCGGTGATGAAATCCGCGCCCCGCACGCCCGCCGCCGCCAGGGCACCGGGGATCGAGCCATGCAGTTTGAAGGAGGCCTCCGCCCGGTCCAGCGCCTCTTCGGTCATGCCGTCGATCTTGGGCCGGGTCTTGCGCTCGCCGTCCAGCCATTCGGCGACCTTCTCGTATTCCGGATCATATACCGGGGTGTAAATGATGCGGTGGATCGTGGTCGCCTTCACCCCCTTGTCCCGCAGCACGCTGGCGGCTTTGTTGGTCGGTGCCAGCACCGCAAACGATCGCTTGTCGCGATGTTTGCGCGGCTCCCACTCCGCCGTGATCGGCAGCAGGCCCGTTTCCTCCAGCGCGGCGGCCAGGCGCGCGAGCAGTACGGTCTTGCCCGACCCAGCCTTGCCGGTGACTGCCAGCACATCCGGCGCGCGGTCAGAACTGCTGGCGGGCAGGGTGGTGGCAGCCGCAAGGTCGATGCCATGGGCCGCCAGCCGATCGGACACGGCGGACCAGGCCTCGGACTGTTCGTCCGAGAATGCGACCTCCGGCAGTTTGGATGCGGCCTCTAGCATGAATCCTGTCTAGTGGCTTCGCAGGGGCATGGGAATGCCCGGTGGGCGTTTAGTCCGCATGATTGCAAAGCCGGCGCCAATGGCTCTGCAGATAGGCCACGGTTTCATCCCGCCGCGCGAGATCGCGCGGTCGCGTCAGCCGCCAGACCGGGACAGCATTTGCCAACGTCGCGCAGGCCTTGAAATGCTCCTGTTGGCGGTCGAGCAGGGGCACGTATTCGGGGCGAAACGAATGCTCCGCAATCAGGTCGATAGCGGGCAGGGGCGCAATCGGCTCGGCTGCAACCGGCCCCTCGGCGTAGTCCAGCAGTACGACAGCGCCAAGGGGATGGGCCTTATCCTCTGCCCCTCTGGGGTTGGTGGAGAAGTGCTTCGCGAGGCGGTTCGAGACCTGCGCACCCGGCTCCAACGCCAGCGCCTCCAGCGTCTCACGCCACAGTTTCAGACGCATCGCGCCAGGCCAAACATGGGGTGGTTCGCCCAGCCAGACGGGCATCGTGTCGTCGCCCAGCACGGCGTGCCCGGCCCCTGCCATTGTAGCGGCATGGGTGGATTTGCCGGCTTGCTGCGCACCGACAAAAGCGATGGCCCGGTCCTCGATGGCGCAGGTCGCGGAGTGAAGCGCAAGCTGACCGCGCTGGTGCAACAACATGCCGAGCGCGGAGCCGATCAGGAAGAGCTGCAGATGCGCGGGTTCTGCACCCGGTGCCGGGCTCAGATGGATCTCTCGTCCCTCCCGGATCCAATAATCGCCCAGATCCTCGGCGCGGAAAACCCAACCTCCCGCCGGGGCCGGCCGCATCTGCCAGAATGGGGTGCCTCCCTCGACCACCTGCGCGTTCGCCTGATCGCCCAGCAGAATTGCCACATCCGGCGGGGCGCCGTGGCCGGGCATAAATCCCTCGATCGGCATGTCGGAGCGGATGTTGAGGCCGAAGGCGCGCAGATCATGGGTCATGACAGGCGCTCCGCCATCGGCACATTAGCAGGTTCCAGCCGGTCGAGCTGAAAGAGATGCAGGCCGATACCGGTATTCCCCTCCAATACCAGGGGACCGTCCGGGCCGATCAGAATATCCCAGCCGATCAACGGGATGGGCGGGGTCAGACTGTCATGGGCGCGCAGAAGACCATCGATGATCTGGGTCCAACCTGGAACGGATTGCCCTTCAGACGCGACCTCGCCCAGATCGGGTGCGAAAATCGACCTGATCTGTCCCGGTCCCGGCGGCAGAACTTGCCCGCTAGCGGCATTGATGCGCCGGAATGGCCCGCGATGGGTGCAGAAATCACTGGGCGCTGCGACTTGGATCAGGCTGTCGAAAACCTGCGCTGGGGTTTCCTCGCGATAGGTGACGACGCGGATCGCCGCCTGACCCAGGGGGGAGGCGATCAGCGGCTGCGCAATTAGGTTGTTGCGCGCAATGTGCGCTTCCAACTCGGCTATTGTCAGCGTTGGGCCTTTGCCCGGCCCGAACCCGGCGTGTGCGCGGAAGCCGCCGTCGCAGGCAATCCAGGCCTGCACGCCCTGGCCCTGCGATCCGTGCGGCGGTTTGGTCACCAGGGAATTGCCGTCCTCGAAAATCGTGAGGGTGGGAACAGCTGGAATGCCCTGCTCGTCCAGCCATTCTGCGAAGCGGGCCTTATCCGCGATCAAGAAGGCTGTGTCTCGGTCAGTCATTGAGGTCAAGGCCGCCGCGGTCTCTCGCGTGAACCGCCACCCTGTTTGCGGCGTCCCAGGGCGAAAGAACTGGTAGTCGGCGAATTCCCACGGCGGGACATTGCGCAGCAGCGCCGCAGCCCATGCGCGCGCCCAGAGATGTCGTGGCCCCTGCCGCGCGGCGCGTGCCATTGTGATCGATTGATGCAAGCTCACCACCGGCCAAAGCAATGTCATCGCAATCGCCGCGATGGGTCGCAGGAATGGTGGCCATTTCTCCCGCAAGGCGTGCCGAGCGACGCGAGACCACGTGCTTCGGCGCATGGACCATGGGAAGCCGCTTTGGCTTAGTTGATGGAGCGCGCGCAGCAGGCGGCTCATATGCGGCGCCCCGCCAGATGAAGGCGCAGATTGCGCCAGATCGCGTAACGCGGTGCCGCGAGGCGCTGGGTCAGGCCCTCGCCCAGGCCCATGATCCCAAGATAGTAGTGAAGGCGCGCATGCGGCTGTCCAGGTTCGCCCCCGGGTGCGGCGATCAAGCGAAGAAAATGCTCGACCGCCCGCGCTTCCAGCCAATTCGGTGTTGGCCATGCTGGTGGCATAGAGGTGCCAAAGACGCGCGCCGCCAAAGCAGCTGCGATGCGCAAGGCGCGGCCCGCACCCACCTCTTCCGCCACGCGCAGATCGTCGCTCAGCACGGCGGGATCGCGCGCCTCGATCAGCGTCGCGATGTCCATCAGCCAGCGCAGCCGGCCCCAAAGATGCAATTGCCCATGCACGGCGAGGTAGATCAGACTGGCCCGATCGCTTGGAATCTTCAGCGTCGTGCCGGTGCTGTCGAGTGGGTGCTCCTCCAACGCGCTCGGGATCGCGGAAAGCTCCAGCCAGCCGGACAAATGGGTGAGTCGCCAGTGAAGTTCGACAATGTGCCCGCCGGAATGTATCAGCGCGATGTCGTTGGTTTCCTGGAGCAGCGCAGGCGCCGGTTCCGCCGCCAGTTTCACGCGCGTCTCGTGGCCCGGGTGCGGGCCATAGCCCAGGGTCGTCAGCAGGTTGACCGCCGTAGGGAGATCAGCCGGCGCGATGTGTAAGTCGATATCCTTGGCCTGCCGCGCGCCCGGGTTGGCATAGAGCCGCTCCGCCAGTGGCCAGCCCTTCAGCATCACCGCCTCCACCCCGGCTTGAGTGAGGGCGGTCAAGAGCCGCTGCGTTTCCTGCTTCTGCGCGAGGGTGGTGAGGACGGCTTCCGCCTCCGCCGTTTGCAGGGCGGCACGGGTCGCCTCTGGCAGGCTATCTACGGGCGCATGGCTGAGAACCAGGGGAGCGACCCGGTGACGGGAGACCGCGAGGCCCTCGAAGGCGGACCATTGATCATCGTCCAGCGGCGGTGGTGTCCGACCGGTCAGGCAACTCACCAGCGCGCGCAATTCGAGCGGCCACGCGTTGGGCCATTGCTCGGCTGCTGCGGTGGACATGTTCAGGAGAAGGTGCCGATAACGGCAAATTTGTCGAGGTCGCCATCCCCGCTGACCACGTTCTCGCCCAGATGCAGCCAAGCATGGGCGTGCAAGCCCTCGCGAACGCCCAGGCGCACCGTGCCACGCAGACCACGGCGCAGCAGCATCCGGCGGGTCGCGATCACCTGTTGAAGGCAGACCGCACGGATCGGCAGCCCCTTTGCGATGGTGGCGACCAGTTTGCCGATCTCCGCCGCCTTTGACACCTCTTGCGGGGTCACGGGGTTGGTGGCTGGTGTTCCCGCGTCGCCCAGGGCACGGGTGTAGATCCGCGCTGGCAGGGCAGTGAGGATGCGGGCGCGGAGAAGCTCCGCTGCCGCTTCCAGTCCAAGCAGGCGCCGGTTCCACGAGGCACGCCGGAAGGCGCCGAGCCAGATCAGCGGCCTCACGGCGCGGTTTCGACGATCAGGCCGTTCTGGATCATATCGGACAGGAACGGCGTCAGGTCGGCCTCGCAATCGGGAATGCTGACGGCGTACTCCCCGGCCAACAGGGCGGCGAGTTCGACCCGCGTCCGGGGGGTCTCCAACAATTCCCACACCCGTTGCGCTGTGCCTTTCAAGGCAAAGTATTTGCCCTTGGCAACGCTCATCGCCACGATCTGATCGCCCATCTTGGTTTCAACATGTTCGCTGCCTCGGCAGAGCAATGCTCGCGAGGCATCGGCTTCAGGCCGCGTGGAGGGATCAGCGGATGTCATACGTGGATTATAGCAGGCAATGGGTTACCGAAAGAACCCATCAATCGCATCAGTTGGCGAAGTCGTAAGTTGCCTGCGCGGTGCGCCGGATCTCGGTGCGCCTGATCAGGACTGGCAAGCGTTGATGTTCGGGAATCGGTCACAAATCGGCCGCCCAAAGAATACACCGCCCCGTGTCGCCTCGGACATTTCGGCAGTTTCCAGTTCAGGCGCGGACCATTCCTGTTTCTGCTCTGTGGTCTTTTCCATTTTCGCCTCCTCACCTCGCACATCACACTTGCACCCGACCGCAGGTCTACTGAATGGGGGAGGTCAAGTCAATGGCTTCTTGGGCAAATCGATGCTCGACCGTTAACCATAAGCATCGAATTCCAAAGGGAAAATCAGCGGCTGCACGTCCTGCGTGCACTTGGCTGAGCAGACACCGAGGCTGCGCGCGAAATCGCACCTTTCCGTGCTGCCAGAGCCGCCGCTTTCCTGACGCCGCCGCAGCGACGCATGCAGGAACTTGCGAAACACCCGCCCCTCCGGCAAGAGGGGGCTTTGGGCGTGCCACCCCGGCCTCGCCCCGGCTAAATGGGGGAGCGCCATGGGTCAGCCGATCAAGGCCATTCTGTTCGACAAGGACGGTACGCTGTTCGACTTCGAAGCGACCTGGGCGCGGGTGGTGGAGGACGTGCTGGATCTGCTGACCCCCGATCCGGAGCTGCGGCTCGCCCTGGCCGGGCAGGGTGGCTACAACCCAGCGACGCGACGGTTTCGCCCCGGTGCGGCACTGGTTGCCGCAACGACTAGCGAGATTGCGGAGCTTTGGGCGCCCTCGTTGCCTGACCGCAGCGTGGCGGAGATCGAGGACATCGCCAATCGGATGGGGGAAGCCGCCAGCCAGGACGGGGCGCTTGTGCCCGCTTGCCCCGATTTGCCAGGTCTGCTGGGCGACTTGCGCCAATGGGGCTATCGCCTCGGCGTCGCAACCCACGATGCGGAGCGCAGCACGAAGGCCCAATTGCAAAGCGTGGGCGCACTGGGTCTGTTCGACTTTATTGCCGGGTATGACTCCGGGCACGGGTTCAAGCCTGGCCCTGGCATGCTGCTGGCCTTTGCGGCCGCGAGCGGGGTCGCGCCGGCGCAGGTCGCAATGGTCGGCGACAGTACTGGCGACTTGGCAATGGTCGGCAACGCGGGCGGTGGGCTGGCCATCGGTGTGTTGACGGGACCGGCGGAGGAGGCGGATCTCGCCCCATACTCCGACCATGTCTTGGCGTCGATTGCGGACCTACCCAACCTACTGGGGCATGCGTCCTAGTTGTTGTTTCCCGCCAGCATGCGAGCGGCAATGCCCAGCGCATCCTTCACCTGATCGGGGCCATCGGCGCACGTACCTTCCTGCACGACCAGGACAGTCAGTCGCCCGCGGTTCATACGACCGAACCACATCTCGCGCTCACCGGTTTCGCGCACGGTGCCGCATAGGGTGACGCCCTTGGCGCTGCTGTCGCTGTAGATGATTTCGACCGCTTGTTTCGTAATCGGCACGCGCTCGCCCCGCAGGACGCGGACCAGATCGCGTTCATAGACAGCCTTACGTTCCGAGAACCCCTTGCGCTCGATCACCCGTCTGCGCACGGTGAAGAGGACCAGCGTGCGTGGCTCGTTTTCCAGGATGTATCCCCCCGTGATGCCCGCGCGCGCGATGTAGCGAGGATTAACCTGCATCCCTTCGGGTATGTTGACCCGCACATCGCCCAGCTTTCCGGTCATCACCAGATTTCCGTCGGGCTTTTGCGTCACGGTCATGTTGTTCAGCGGCACGTCTGCTTCGGTCAGGTTGTCCTCGCCGATGAACAACACCAGTGGATCCGGTGGGGGCGCATCCTTTCCGTCGCCGATCAGTCCGTCGAAGCCATCCATGATGCCGCCGACACCGTTCTGCGCAATCGACAGACCCAGAAAGATCGCCACAAGCAGCGTGGCCAGATAGGCTATTTGACGCATAGTTCCCCCAGTTGCCCGCAGCCTCAGCCGCCGGTTTTCGCCAGATGTTCGATATAGAAGAAGGTCGCCGCGACAACCACGACCACCACTACCATCAGACGCATACCGGCCTCCTCTCCGCACAACCAGAGAGCATGGTAGTTAGGCAATCTGATGGCAACAACGCGCAAGCCCACCACTAATTCGCCAGATCGTCTGTTTCCGCGCGATTCTGACGCAAACATGATTGCAATCGTCCTAACACCCGTCACGATTAGCCGGGCAAACAGTGATCGAGGGCGATATGAACCAGAGCATCAGACGCAGGCGCGGCGGCGGTCGCAGCGGTAATGAACGCCGCAGTGCCGGCGGCGCCATCGCCCAGCGCCCGTGGGGCCAGCCGCGCATGATCGATGCGCCGACCTGCCCGCTGGACGAGGAAGGCGTCGCCGCGATCGACAATGCGGCGATGCGGATCCTCGAGGAGATCGGCATCGATTTCCTGCATCCGGACGCCTGTGCCCATCTGCGCGATGCGGGTGCGATGGTCGATGGCGAGCGGGTGCGCATGGACCGTGCCATGGTACGCGAACTGGTGGCCAAGGCGCCCAGCGAGTTCACCCTGACCCCGCGCAATCCAGAAAAGATCCTGCGCATCGGGGGGAACTGGCAGGCCAACGTCAACGTCTCCTCGCCGCCCAATGTCTCGGACCTGGATCGCGGGCGCCGGGTCGGCGACATGGACAGCTATCGCGACCTGGTCAAGCTGAGCCAATATTTCAACTGCATCCATGTCCTGGGTGGTTATCCGGTCGAGCCTGCGGATGTGCATCCCTCGATCCGCCACCTGGAATGTATCCGTGAGAAGCTGAAGCTGACCGACAAAGTCGTCCACACCTACTCGCTGGGAGTGGAGCGGGTCGAAGACGCGATGGAGATGGTGCGCATCGCGGGGGGCCTCAGCCACGACGAATTCGATGCCACGCCGCGGATGTACACCAATATCAACTCCACCAGTCCGCTGAAACATGACTGGCCGATGCTGGATGGTGCGATGCGGCTGGTGAAGCGGGGACAGATGGTCTCGGTCACGCCGTTCACGCTCTCGGGCGCGATGGCGCCGGTGACGCTGGCAGGCGCGATTGCGCAGCAGACTGCGGAGGCGCTGGCGGCGATTGCTCTTTTCCAGCATATCAATCCGGGCTGCCCGGTGGTGATGGGCTCGTTCACCTCGAATGTCGATATGAAGTCCGGGGCGCCGGCCTTCGGAACGCCGGAATACATGCGCGCGACCCAGATGTCGGGGCAAATGGCGCGGCTCTATGGTTTGCCGCTGCGCGCCTCGAACGCAAATGCCGCGAATGTGCCGGATGCGCAGGCGTCTTGGGAAAGTGCGTTCTCGCTCTGGGCCACGACCTCCAGCCAAACAAACTTGATCTATCACGCCGCCGGGTGGTTGGAGGGGGGGCTCTGCGCCTCCTACGAGAAATTCGTGATGGATTGCGAACTGCTGCAGCAGATCGACGCCTATAACCAGCCAATCGGCGTGACGGAGGATGATTTGGCTGTCGCCGCGATTGCTGAGGTCGATGCTTTCCCGCCCGCCAACCGGCATTTCTTTGGCGCTCAGCACACGCAGGATCGCTACACGACCGCGTTCTACAGCCCGTTCCTGTCCGACTGGACCAACTACAAGGGATGGGAGGAGGCAGGCAGCGTCCGCACACCGGAACGTGCCAACAAGGTCTGGAAGAAGATCCTGGAGGAGTTCCAGCCCCCACCGATGGATCAGGCCATCGCGGATGAACTGGACGCCTTTGCCGACCGGCGCATTGCCGAGGGTGGCCAGCCGACCGATTTCTGAGGGAGAGGGGAGCCATGAAGATCGGATTTATCGGCCTCGGCAATGTCGGGGGGAAGCTGGCCGGGTCGCTGTTGCGTAACCACCATGACGTGGTGGTGCGCGATCTCGACCGTACGGTGGCCGAACCGTTTCTGGAGGAGGGCGCCGCTTGGGCCGACAGCCCTGCCGATATGGCGTGCATTTGCGACATCGTGATCACCTGCCTGCCGTCGCCCGCAGCCTCCGCCGTGGTGATGGAGGCGGAGGATGGGATCCTCGCGGGCCTCACTCCGGGCACGATCTGGGCCGAGATGTCGACCACCGACGAGGCCGAAGTGCGCCGTTTGGGTGCCAAGGTCGAGGCCGCAGGCGGGATGCCGGTGGATTGCCCCGTATCCGGCGGCTGCCACCGGGCGGCGACGGGCAATATCTCGATCTTCGCGGGGTGCGAGCGTGGTGTGTTCGAGAAGATGCTGCCGGTTCTGACGACACTGGGGCGCCGCGTGCTGCATACCGGGCCGCTCGGTTCGGCCTCGGTCCTGAAGGTGGTCACCAACTATCTGGCGACCGCCAATCTGCTCAGTTGCTGCGAGGCACTTGTCACCTGCAAGGCGGCGGGAATGGACTTGAATACGGCTTTCGAGGCGATCCGCATCTCCTCCGGCAACAGCTTCGTCCACGAGACCGAGAGCCAGGTGATCCTGAACGGCTCTCGCGATATCTCCTTCACCATGGACCTGGTAGCCAAGGACATCGGTCTGTTTGGCGAGGTTGCGAAGCGGGCGGGGGTGGAGCTGGAACTGAACCCTCTGATGGTCCAGATCTTCCAGGATGGTATCGACCGGTTCGGCCCACGCGAGCTGAGCCCGAACATCATCCGGCGGCTTGAGGAGGCAACGGGCCTTGATGTGAGTGCGCCCGGCTTCCCACCCGAGATGGTGGATGACCAGCCGGAGGAACCCGGCTACGAGGTCAAGATCCGCGCCTGATCAGGTTTTCAGCTTCATCGCGTTGATCACGTCGATTCCAAAAGTCACGACTCCGATCAAGTCGCCCGCATCGGGGTCGATCACGTTGAGGCTGACCTGGGCCTGATTGCGCTTGACGGATTCGTCCCAGCCGATCTCGCTCACATGCACCGCACCCGGTTCGTTGGGATAGGTTACAGGAACTTCGCCTCGCCGCCCTGGAACCAATCGGTCGTGAGATCGGAAATCGCGACACTCATACCATGGGAGTCTATCACAATGATCTCGTTGAGGAGATCAGCCGACTGCTTGCGCCGGTCACGTAGGGTGAGGGATGCCTGGTGTCCGATCAGGTCTTTCAGGATCGGGCCATAGACGCCGCCCTTGCGCCAGCGCGTGTCGAGCCGGTTGATCTGGCGTTCGGTCAGATCTCTATGCGTCGGGTTCTGTTCGCGGATTGTGTAGACGATGACCGGATCCGTGATCCATTCCTGAGGTTCTGCCCGTGAGAGTCCGACCAGAAACTCGTAGTATTTCGTTTTGTCCCAGGCCCGCGTCGTCAATTCCCGTGAGTTCTGAGCCAAGGCGCCTGATGTCGCCGACAGCAAGACAATCGCCACGGTCAGCATCGCGAATATGTTCTTCAGGTTCATCCGGACCATCCCCAGCTAGCCAGCCCGGAAATCCGGTCAGCCCCTTGGACTGACCCCTGATTTTTACCGTGTCGTTGATGGGCAAAGCAAAAGCTTAGGCTCAATTTTGGAAATTATTGAGTGAAGCAGTCTCGCCAATTGTCAGTTCAGTAGCTTTTCCACGCTGATCCCGAAGGTTACCGCACCGATGACTTCGCCTGTTTCCGGGTCGGTCACGCTCACCGAAACCTGGCTTTGATACTTCTGAGTTGATTCGTCGAATTCGATCTCGCTGATATGAACGGCCTCGGCCCCTTTCAGAAAGGTCTCTTGCCATTTGGCCTCGTCGCCCTGGAAGAAATCGGATGTCGCGTCCGAAATTGCGACATTCAGGCCGAATGCATCCATCACGATAATTTCGTTAATCAGACCATCCGACAGCTCGCGACGATCGCGCAGAATGATCGACGCCTGCCGGTCCAGAAGGTCGCCAACCATCGGGCCATAGGGACCGCCCACAATCCAGCGTTTGTCTAGCCGCTGAACGCGGCGGTCGGTCAGGTCCTTGTAAGTTTCGTTCTGCTCGCGAATGGCGAACAGGATGACCGGATCGGTGATCCATTCCTGCAGCTCGGACTGTGCAAGACGCAGGGCCTCGGCCCCGAATTCAGCCGCAGTCGGTGTGTTCTGTGTCGTCGATTGAGCAAGGCTTGTGCCCAGCGTGAACACCGCAACGGCCATAGAGGCCAAAACGGCCCGGACCGACATGGTCATGAGATTCCCTCCTGCCGTGGTCGCCGGACATCCGTCCAGACATATCCTCGATCGTTTGGTGCATTGAGCCGCGAAAGAACAAGAGCGGCACTCAACATACGGGAATAATCAAAACTTCTAAAAAGGCTACTTCACCACTTGCCAATCTACGTACAGCCGAACAAAGGCGTATTTTGGGCAAGGTCGAGCATTCATTCTGGAGCGGGCCGGGTCAATACTTCGCCACCGATTATGCGCGTTTCGGGCGCATAATTTTGGTGTGCAGGTCTGGGCGCCGCGCTTCTTGGGGCAAGCAGTCCAACATGGCCGAAATGCCGTTCGCGATGCGCCCTGCGCGCCAGGACGGCCCCAGCGGCGGGACATGCAGGAAAGCGACAAATGCGGCGGGCGAGCCAAGGGCCGCCCAATAGGTCGTGTCGCAAACATAGGCGCCTGCATGGCTCGAGAGGCGCGCGGGCAATCCCTGTGCTGCGATCCGTCGGCGTGCCGCCGCAAAGTCCCAGCGGCCACGGCGCAGGTTTGGCCCCGACCGGTCGAGTACACCGCGGCGCGCGAGGGTCTCGAGCCGCAGCGCGGGCGTGGAGGCAAGTCCGGTCAGCAGCACGGCACGCGGCCGCAGTTCGGCAATCAGATGTGTCACGCGCGCCGCCGCTTTATCGTGGTCCACCGGCAGGCAGGCCTTCACGATATCCGCGCGGCAAATCGCCTGCACCGCCTGCCAACTGGAATTGACGGTCCACCGGCCGAAGGGGTCGAACCCGGTGAGGAGAATGGGTGCCATTCCCAATCTTAGGCGCTGGACAGGATGAATTGAAATGCCAGATCCGAGGTCCACGTTTCAGAACGCGCTGTGCGGCCCATGGAAAACCGGCTAGAAACCGAGGCAAGCCCAAGACCTGAAGAGGTGCCTGTGATGACCGCCGTGACCCTCACCCATATTCAGCATGATCCAGAGGGCACCGAGCAGGCGCCCCCTCTGGTCATTGCCCATGGCCTCTATGGTTCTGCACGGAATTTCAACTCGCTCGGCAAGAAGCTGGCGGCCGGGCGTCGGGTGATTATGGTCGATATGCGCAATCACGGCTCCAGCCCGTGGGCGGAGGCGATGACCTACTCCGCCATGGCCGCCGATCTGGCTGACGCGGTGGAGCGTTTGGCCAGCGAGCCCGCGCTGGTTCTGGGCCATTCGATGGGTGGAAAGGCAGCTATGGCGCTGGCGCTCTCGCGACCCGATCTGGTGGCGGCGCTGGTCGTGGCCGACATCGCGCCGGTCAGCTATGATCACTCACACGAGGGTTATATCGACGCGATGCTGTCAGTGGATCTGAGCCGCGTGGCCAGGCGTTCCGACGCCGAGCCGATGCTGGCCGGGTCGGTGCCCGAGCCGATGCTGCGGAGCTTCCTCTTGCAGAACCTGTTGATCGAGGATGGCCGTGCCCGCTGGCGCCTGAACCTGGATGTGCTGAAGACCGATCTGCCCAACCTCATGGACTGGCCCGCGACCTGGCCGCATCAGAGCTTTGACGGCCCAACACTGTTTCTGCATGGCGGGGCGTCGGATTACGTGACCAAGGAAATGCACCCGGCGATCAGGAAGCTATTCCCGAAGGTCGAGTTCGAGACGCTGGCGGGCACTGGTCACTGGCTGCATGCCGAGAAACCCACAGCGTTCGTTGCCGCGCTTTCGGGGTGGATCGGCGCCCGGCCATGATCAGCACTTCTCGGGTGGCACGGCTTGAATAGTGCGACCAGTCAGACCGGTATGGATCTTTACGCAAACCCGAGCACCCGGTTGCAATCGGGTTCCGACGTTTACGACCTCGCCCCTCTCTAGGGTGATGGATGTCCGGTCGACGCCAGTTCTGCCCCTCCTTTGGGAGAACTCTTTTGCAACCCCGCTATGAAAACCATCCGACATCTTTGAGCCGAAGATCGAGATCTGATCGAAACGTTCCAAAAAGAACACTGCCCAACCAAAAATAGGCAGAGACCTATAAGTTCAGAATAGTAACCGCGAATGAACATCAAGGGCAGAGTGCTGCGGTGCCGACAGGAGGTCAAGTGTGGCCCCCTCGCCTGGCAAACGGTCCTAAGGCGGGCACGGAGCCAGCGAGACAATCCGACCCGTTGAATGCCGAGCCACTCGATTTTGGCGCGTTGGATGCAGATTTCGTGGCCGGGTCGGAAAATCGAGGAGCGATGCGGTCTGACATCGCTGGTCATGCCGTTCTCGGTCTCGACAAACCAAACGCGACTTCCGCCGTCATAGTGCTGGTGCCGCGTCTCCCTGATCAGCCTTGCTGTTTCTGGTGCGGTCCAGGCAATTGGACCTACGACGATAGCGCCAAACATCGATGCCGCGCCAACCAGCAGTGCCAGACCCCGCCACCAACGGCGCAGCCAATCGCCGAGCCTGATACGCCGCAATTGCAAATTTGTCGGGCGCCTCACGCGGCTTCGCGTGAGCCCTCTCCGACCAGGGCCACGATGTCGGACATGATGCGGTTCAGTTCGAAGTCCTTCGGCGTGTAGACCCGCGCCACACCTTGGGCGGTGAGTTGAGCCGCGTCTTCATCGGGGATGATGCCGCCGACGACCAGCGGCACATCGTCGATGCCTGCCTTGCGCATCCGCTCCAGCACGTCGCCGATCAGTTCCATGTGCGAGCCGGAGAGGATCGAGAGGCCGATGACGTGGACACTTTCCTCGACCGCCGCGTTCACGATCTGCGCTGGCGTTAGGCGGATGCCTTCATAGACGACCTCCATCCCGCAATCGCGGGCGCGGACGGCGATCTGCTCCGCGCCGTTAGAGTGCCCGTCCAGCCCAGGCTTGCCCACCAGGAACTTGATCCGGCGGCCCAGCTTGTCGGTAACGGTTTCCACGTCTGCGCGGATCGCCTCCAGGCCCGAGGCGGAGTTGCTGATTGCCTTTGCCACCCCGGTCGGCGCGCGGTACTCGCCAAAGACCTCGCGCATCGCAGCGCCCCATTCGCCGGTGGTCACACCCGCTTTCGCAGCAGCGATCGACGGGGGCATGATGTTCTCGCCACCGCGCGCAGCCTCCTTCAGCGCGGCGATGGCCGCATCGCAGGCCGCCTGATCGCGGCCCGCGCGCCAGTCGGCGAGGCGGGAAATCTGATCGGCCTCGACCGCCGGGTCGACGACCATGATGCCGCCGTCGCCCGCGGTCAGGGGGCTCTCCTCGGTGGTTGTGTATTTGTTGACGCCGATCACCGTTGTCTCGCCTGCCTCGATGGCCGCCAGACGCGCGGTGTTGGAGGTGACAAGCTCGCCCTTCATATAATCGATGGCTGCGACAGCGCCGCCCATATCGCCGATCTTGGCGAGTTCGGCGCGGGCGCCGTCCTTCAGCGCTTCGACTTTCGCATCCACCGCCGGGTTGCCGTCGAAGAGGTCACCATATTCCAGAAGGTCGGTCTCGAAGGCCAGCACCTGTTGCATCCGCAGGCTCCATTGCTGGTCCCAGGGACGGGGCAGACCAAGCGCCTCGTTCCAGGCTGGCAGTTGCACGGCGCGGGCGCGGGCCTTTTTGCTGAGTGTCACAGCCAGCATCTCGATCAGGATGCGATAAACGTTGTTTTCCGGCTGCTGCTCGGTCAGGCCCAGGCTGTTGACCTGCACGCCATAACGGAAGCGTCGGAGTTTGGGCTCCTTGACCCCATAGCGCTGTTCGCAGATTTCGTCCCAGAGATCGACGAAGGCGCGCATCTTGCACATCTCGGTCACGAAGCGGATGCCTGCGTTGACGAAGAAGCTGATGCGGGCGACCAGGCGAGGGAACTCCTCCGCCGGGACTTTGGGGCGCACCTGGTCCAGCACGGCCTGGGCGGTGGCGAGTGCGAAGGCCAACTCCTGCTCCGGCGTCGCACCTGCTTCTTGCAGGTGGTAGGAGCACACATTCATCGGATTCCACTTCGGCACCGCGCCATAGCAATAGGTCGCGACATCGCCGATAAGGCGCAAGCTGGGCTCGGGCGGGAAAACATAGGTGCCGCGGCTCAGGTACTCCTTGATGATGTCGTTCTGCACGGTGCCCTGCAGCCCGGCGGGGTTCACGCCCTGCTCCTCCGCCACCGCGATGTAGAGCGCCAGCAGCCAGGCTGCGGTGGCGTTGATCGTCATCGAGGTGTTCATCTGATCCAGCGGGATCTGATCGAACAGCGCACGCATATCACCCAGATGGCTGATCGGCACGCCGACCTTGCCGACCTCGCCCCGCGCCAGCGGATGGTCGCTGTCGTAACCAGTCTGCGTCGGCAGGTCGAAGGCCACGCTGAGGCCGGTCTGCCCCTTTGCCAGATTCGAGCGGTAGAGCGCATTCGATGCGGAGGCGGTGGAGTGACCCGCATAGGTGCGGAACAGCCAGGGGCGGTCGCGGGTGGTCTCGGTCATGTCTGGCGATCCTCGATTTGCGGCTCTCTCGCGACAGTGTATACCGATTTTGCGGCACTGCACAAAAAGGGCTTGCGAGAAAATCTGCGCAATGTCAATAACGATCCGGACCGAGTTTTGAACGAATCTTGCGCATGCACTGACATGCAACCGAAAGGACGCGAGCGATGGATGGCGCCACCGATGCCCCTGTGAAAGACCTCTACGAAGTTGGCGAGATTCCGCCATTGGGTCATGTGCCCAAGCAGATGCACGCTTGGGCAATCCGGCGCGAGCGCCAGGGCGAGCCGGACCAGGCCATGCAGCTCGAAGTCGTCGACGTGCCTAAGCCAGACAGCCACGAGGTGCTGGTTCTGGTGATGGCGGCAGGCGTGAACTACAACGGCATCTGGGCCGGTCTTGGTGTCCCGATCAGCATGTTCGACGTTCACAAGCAGCCATTTCACATCGCGGGCTCGGACGCATCGGGCATCATCTGGGCCGTGGGCGACAAGGTGAAGCGCTGGAAAGTTGGCGACGAGGTGGTCATCCACTGCAACCAGGATGACGGCGACGACGAGCATTGCAATGGCGGCGACCCGATGTATTCGCCCAGCCAGCGGATTTGGGGCTATGAGACGCCAGACGGCTCGTTTGCCCAGTTCACCAATGTGCAGGCACAACAGCTTATGGCGCGCCCCCAGCACCTGACCTGGGAGGAGAGCGCTTGTTACACTCTCACCCTCGCCACGGCCTACCGAATGCTTTTCGGGCATGAGCCGCATGAGTTGAAGCCCGGCGACAACGTGCTTGTCTGGGGGGCGTCGGGGGGGCTCGGCTCCTATGCGATCCAGTTGATCAATACGGCGGGCGCCAACGCGATCGGCGTGATCTCGGACGAATCCAAGCGCGATTTCGTGATGGAGATGGGCGCCAAGGGCGTCATCAACCGCAAGGATTTCAACTGCTGGGGGCAATTGCCCACCGTCAACACCGATGAATACAAGGCCTGGTTTGCCGAGGTCCGCAAGTTCGGCAAGGCGATCTGGGAGATCACCGGCAAGGGCGTGAATGTCGATATGGTCTTCGAGCACCCGGGCGAGAGCACGTTCCCCGTCTCGACCTTTGTTGTCAAAAAGGGCGGCATGGTCGTGATCTGCGCCGGGACAACCGGGTACAACTGCACCTTCGATGTCCGCTACATGTGGATGCATCAGAAGCGTCTTCAGGGCAGCCATTTCGCGCATCTCGCGCAGGCCTCGGCGGCGAACAAGCTGATGGTCGAGCGCCGTCTCGACCCCTGCAT
>JBCCDU010000055.1:0-28598 GCA_039030715.1 Pseudomonadota bacterium | reverse complement strand
TTTTTCTTTGCGCCGCCTCCCTGTCTGCCCCGTCCCGCGGGGCAGCCGCCGAGCGCGGTGGGTGGGTGGGGGCGGGAGGTGGATGCCCCGCGGGACGGGGCAGGCGATCAGAGCTCGCGCCCGATCACCCGGTCGAGCGAGTACTGCCCACCGCCTTTCACGGTGAAATAAGCCGCAACCAGCGCCCACAGCGCCGGGTACTCCCATCCGCCATCGGTCCAGAAGAACCCGGCCCCCAGATGGATCGTCGCGGCCACGGCCAGCATCACCGCGACCGCACCGGCCGCGAACCGCGTGAACAGCCCCAGCGCCAGCGCGAGGCCGCCGAAGACTTCAACCGAGCCGGCACCCAGCGCAGCGAGATAACCATTGGCAAAGCCCAGCTGTCCCTGAAAGAACGCGCCGGTCGCCTCCAGGCCATAGCCGCCGAACATCCCGAACAGTTTCTGTGCGCCATGGGGCACCAGGAACAGCCCAGCGGCGATGCGCAGGCCGGCTTCGGCCACGCCATCCAGGGCGCCATAGACAGGTTTAAGGGCGGGGATCAGCAACTTGGTTTCGGTCAGGGTCATTTCAGCCTCCATCGGTTTGTGTCTGAGGAGGAAGGTATTGGCCCGACCAAAAAGATAATCAGGCGCCACGCGAAAGTATTGTTGCGTCTTTCGCAACAATATCAGTAGATCGTGGTCTTCATCCGTTCCGGGTAATCGCGGTCATAGGTTTCCGCATCGAAATCCGCCTTGATCGCCTTGACCATCTGGCCCGCCGTCGGCACCTCCGCAGGATCAGGCCAGGTCGATTGATCCCACAGACCCGCGCGGTGAAACGCCTTCACGCAATGGAAATAGACCGTCTCGACATGCAAGAGGATGATCGAGCGCGGCACCTTGCCCTGCATTTCATGCGCCGCCAGCAGATCCGGATCGACCGAGATCTCGGCCCGCCCGTTCACCCGTAGGGTCGAGCCCGAGCCCGGCACGAAGAAGATCAGCGCCACCCGTCCGTCGCGCACGATGTTGCGCAGGGTATCGAGCCGGTTGTTCCCCCGCCTGTCCGGCATCAGCAGCGTGCGGTCGTCCAGCACATGCACCACCGGCGCCGGATCGCCGCGCGGCGTTGCATCCACCCCCTCCGGCCCGATCGAGGCGAAGACGCAGAACGGCGACAGCTCGATGAACCGCCGATAGGGCGCGTTCAGGCGATCGATCTCCTTGGTCAGCGAGGTCGGCGCCGCCGCGCCGTAGAGCGCGTCCAATTCAGCCTCGGTGGTGATCTTGGTCATGGGGCGTCCTCCGCACTGGCCGCATCCGCACTGGCCGCAGTAGCCCTACAAAGTGAGATCTGGCGAAGCAAGTGCCGCAGCGACGCATCCTGTGGCGATCCCGGGCTGGACGGCCAAGGGCCGCGCGTCTATAAGCGCCGCGATGTGGAGACTGGTGTCGATATCGCGAATTATCCGCCCGGCGGGCTGAGTGCTGCGCCGGGACCTTTGGGCTGTGTTTGCGCCCCCTCTCCCCCGATAGATCTCGCGTCCAAGGACCGATCCGATGACTGATACGACAGTCGAAGGGCAAGACGCCCCCGATTACAAAGACACCCTGTTCCTGCCGCAGACCGATTTTCCGATGCGCGCGGGCCTGCCGAAACGCGAGCCCGACTGGCTGGCCCGCTGGCAGCAGATGGACATCTATGGCCGCCTGCGCGCGAAGCAGGGCCGCACGCCCTTCGCACTGCATGACGGCCCGCCTTATGCCACCGGCAACCTGCATATCGGCCACGCGCTCAACAAAATCCTGAAGGATATGGTTGTGCGCAGCGCGCAGATGCGCGGCTTCGACAGCCGCTACGTGCCCGGCTGGGACTGCCATGGGCTGCCGATCGAATGGAAGATCGAGGAGCAGTACCGCAAAAAGGGCCAGAACAAGGACGATGTGCCGATCAACGAGCTGCGCGCCGAATGCCGTAAGTTCGCGGAAGGCTGGATCGACGTGCAGCGCGAGGAATTCAAACGCCTCGGCGTGATCGGCAATTGGGATGACCCCTATCTCACCATGAATTTCGAGGCCGAGGCGGTGATCGCCGAGGAGTTCATGAAATTCGTGATGAACGGCAGCCTCTATCAAGGCTCGAAACCGGTGATGTGGTCGCCCATCGAGAAGACGGCCTTGGCCGAGGCCGAGGTCGAATACCACGACCACCAAAGCCACACGATCTGGGTGAAGTTTCCGATTGTCGGAGAGAAGGAACCAGGGCTGCTTTCGCGACTGATGCCTGCCCCTCCGGTCCTGTGGTTCATGCCAAAGGAGCAAGAGAAAAAGACAGAGAGACTGGGCCAGGCCCATGTCGTCATCTGGACGACCACGCCGTGGACAATCCCGCAAAACCGAGCTGTCAGTTACAATCCTCAGATCTCGTATGGCCTTTACCGGGTTACGGAAGCACCAGAGGACAACTGGGCTAAGACCGATGATGTTTTGCTGTTGGCTGACAATCTGGTGCAGGAAGTCTTCACACAGGCCAGAGTGGTTGCTTGGGAGAAGGTTCGCACCGTTAGTTCAGCGGAACTCGAAGCCTTGAAATGCGCCCATCCCCTCCGCGGAGCGCCGGGGGCCGATGGGGAATGGGATTACGATGTCCCCCTCCTCCCCGGCGATCATGTCACCGATGAGGCGGGGACTGGGTTCGTCCACACCGCGCCCTCACACGGGGCCGACGATTTCGAGGTCGGGATCAAATACAACCTGCCGATGACCTACAATGTCGGCGAGGCGGGGGAGTTTCGGGAGGATCTGCCGTTCTTTGGCGGGCTCCACATCCTCGACCGCAAGGGGAAGGAGGGCAAGGCCAACAAGGCGGTGATCGACAAGCTGGTCGAGGTCGGTGCGCTGCTGGCGCGCGGGCGGCTGACCCATTCCTATCCGCATTCCTGGCGCTCGAAGGCGCCCTTGATCTTCCGCAACACGCCGCAATGGTTCGCCTCCATCGATGCGAAGCTGGAGGATGGGATGGGCGAGTATGGCGATACGATCCGGCAGCGGGCACTGACCTCCATCGATGAACTGGTCGAGTGGTATCCGCAGGCCGGGCGCAACCGGCTGCATTCGATGATCGAGAACCGACCCGACTGGGTGCTGAGCCGCCAACGCGCTTGGGGCGTGCCGCTGACCTGCTTTACCCGCAAGGGCGCGAAGCCGACCGATCCCGACTACATTCTGCGCGACGAGGCGGTGAATGCCCGTGTGGCGGAGGCGTTCCGGGCCGAGGGCGCCGATGCCTGGTTTGCGGATAGTGCGAAGGAGCGGTTCCTGGGCAATCTGCACGACCCGGACGAGTGGGACATGGTGACCGACATCCTGGATGTGTGGTTCGACTCGGGCTCGACGCACGCTTTCACGCTGCGCGACCGCGACGATGGCGTCTGGCCCGCGGATGTCTATCTGGAGGGGACGGACCAGCACCGGGGGTGGTTCCATTCCTCGATGCTGCAATCCTGCGGGACCACGGGGCGCGCGCCCTATAAGGCCGTGGTCACCCACGGTTTCACGCTGGACGAGAAGGGCATGAAGATGTCCAAGTCGCTCGGCAATATCATCGCGCCGCAGAAGGTTATCGAGCAGTATGGCGCGGATATCCTGCGTCTGTGGGTGGCGCAGGCGGATTACTCCGCCGATCAGCGCATCGGACCCGAGATCCTGAAAGGCACCGCCGACAGCTATCGCCGCCTGCGCAACACGCTGCGCTTTATGCTGGGCGCTTTGACGGGCTGGGACGGCGAGAGGGTCGAGCCTGCCGAGATGCCCGAGCTGGAGCGGCTGATGCTGCATCGGCTGGCGGAGCTGGATGGCGAAGTACGGGCCGGATACGAACGCTTCGACTTCCAGGACGTGTTCCAGCGGCTGTTCACCTTCGCCACCGGGGACCTCAGCGCCTTCTATTTCGACATCCGCAAGGACGCGCTTTATTGCGACGGAGCGGACAGCGCGCGTAGACGCGCCTGCCTGACAGTGATGGATGCGCTGTTCCATCGACTGGTGACCTGGCTGGCCCCGATGCTGGTCTTCACCATGGAAGAGGTCTGGCTGAACCGCTTTCCGGGCGACGACAGTTCGGTCCACCTGCAGGACTTTGCGGAGACGCCCGCCGCATGGCGCGATGACGCGCTGGCGGCGAAATGGGCCAAGATCCGTGCGGCCCGCCGGGTGGTGAACGGTGCCTTGGAGGTTGCGCGCCGGGACAAGGTGATCGGTGCATCGCTGGAGGCTGCGCCCAAGCTCTACATCGCCGATGAGGATATCGCGGCCGCCGTGCGGGCGACCGATATGGCCGATATCTGCATCACCTCCGGTCTTGAGTTGATCGAGGGGGCGCCGCCCGCGGACGCCTTCACGCTCGGCGAATCGGGCGGTGCCGGAATCGGTGTCATCTTTGCCCACGCCGAGGGCGCCAAATGCGCACGATGTTGGAAACTGCTTCCGGATGTCGGAACTCATACCCACCAGGGCGTGTGTGGGCGCTGCGATACCGCGCTGAGCGCGTAGCGAATCCCGGAATAGGTCAGGGCCACGCGGGAAAAGCGCAGTCCTGACCGCTTTATGTCTGTGTCGGCGGGCGATCTGAGCTACCATCCACCTGTGAGCGGGGGACGCTTCAATTTGTGTGTGTGAATGGTGTGAAACGGAAAGTCGCCCTTGGCGGCCTGATGGCCGCGCTGCCATTGTTAATCTGGGCCGGTGAGATGCCTCAGCATGTCGCCTCTAACGGCTCGGTCGTAACGATGCCCTATATCGAGGGGCTCGATTGCGTGGCTATGGCCCGCGTCATCGAGGGGATCGACGCCACCGAATATCGCGACCCCGACGGTCCGGCGCTGACCGAGGACCATCCGGATTGGCCGATTTTCCAGTACGAGAACAATCTGACCTCGGCGGAGTATTTCAACTGCACGCTGGGCAAAAGCCGCCAGACCTCGCCGGGTCTTGCCTTTGGGAACGAGTAAGCCAATAAGGCGGGCATGAAACGCCCTGCCTTAAGCCTGCTCGCAACCGCCCTTTTCGTCTTTCTCCTCGACCGCATCACCAAGTTCGTGATCGTCGAGGTGATGGATCTCGAGACGCTCTTGCGCATCGACGTGCTGCCGCCCTTTCTGGTGTTCCAGATGGCGTGGAACCAGGGCATCAATTTCGGCATTCCGCTGGGTGGACCTGCCATGCTGGTAGGCATAGCACTGGCGATCTCGACCGGGTTGATCTGGTGGGTTCTGCGCAATCCCCGTCCCGTCCTGGTGATCGCGGCGGGGGTCGTGGTGGGCGGTGCGCTGGGGAATGCGTTCGATCGGCTTTATTACACGCAGGCGGCAGTGGCGGATTTTCTGAATATGAGCTGCTGCGGCATCCAGAATCCGTTCTCGTTCAACGTGGCCGATATCGCGATATTCCTGGGCGCCGTAGTCATCGCCTGGAAGGCGTGAGAGCCAAGCGCCGCTGGATCGACCGCGGTCTCCCCCGAAAACCCTTGTGCAGCGGGGGCCGGCCCCAGTAGAACACCTCTCGAAGCCGGATGAGCAGACCGGCCACAGGAAGCGGAGGACGACGCACATGCAGATCGCCAAGGGCTCCTTCAAACTCGCCGTCCTGCTGGGCACAGGGCTGACCATCGCCGCATGCGACCGCATCGGCGACCCGTTCGAAGTCATGAGCAGCAAACGCGCCGGGCCGGACGAGTTTTCGGTAATCGCGCGCGCGCCGCTGGAGATGCCGGGTTCGCGCGCTTTGCCCGAACCCACGCCGGGCACGATCTCGCCCCTGGATCCAGATCCTCAGCGCGCTGCGATCGAGGCTGTGACCGGTGGTTCGAGCACGCTCGTCAGCGCGCCGGGAACCGGCATCAGTTCGGGCGAGGAGGTTCTGCTGCGCTCGGCCGAGGTTTCGGCGGCATCGAGCGACATCCGCGTGCAGTTGGAACGCGACCGGATCGAAGCGGAGGAGAACAAACCCTTCGAGCCGCCCACCGTGCTGGAGCTGTTGTCCGGCGATGACGGATCGGGTTTCGACGAAGCGGATATCATTGATCCCAACGACGAATCCCGCCGCCTGCAAACCGCGGGCGTGACCGCGCCGGTAAACCCGTTCGAGGAACCACCCTCTGCCGAGCGCGGGCTGAATGACGGGCCTGAATTCGAATACGACTTCAATGACCGACGCCCGAACAACAGCCTGTCGGGCAACGAGCCCGAACCGGAGCCGGAAACCGAGTAAACTCGGCAATCACGGTCAAATTTGTGCCAGGCGCTGGCCAGCCAGTGCCTATGCGCCTATCTACCACATGATCTGATGTATCCGAGCGGGAGCCCGATGTGCCCAAACGATTCCTTGCGACCCTGATCCTTGGTGTTCTGACCGCCCTGCCCCTGTCGGCGGAGCCGGTCGTGACCACCTTCACCCTCGAGAACGGTATGGATGCGGTGGTGATCGAAGACCACCGCGCACCCGTTGTGACACATATGGTCTGGTACCGTGTCGGCTCGGCCGACGAGCCTTGGGGGGCGTCCGGCATCGCGCATTTCTTCGAACACATGATGTTCCGTGGGTCCGAGAAATACCCCAACGGCATCGCCAGCCAGGTGATCGCGGAAAACGGCGGGTCCGAGAACGCCTTCACTTCCTATGACTATACCGCCTATTTTCAGCGGATCGCGTCGGATCGGCTGGAGACGGTGATGGACATCGAATCCGACCGGATGAAGAACCTGCAGATCAATGACGAGGTGACGCTGACCGAACGCAAGGTGATCCTCGAGGAGCGCAACCAGCGCACCGACAGCTCGCCCCAGCAATTGTTTTCCGAGCAGGTGCGCGCGGCGCTCTATCTCAATCACCCTTATGCGGTACCGGTGATCGGCTGGCGCCACGAGATCGCGGCGCTGTCGACCGAGGATCTGCTGGAATTCTACAACCGTTACTACGCCCCCGATAATGCGATCCTGGTGGTCGCGGGCGCCGTGACGCCGGAGCGAGTGCGCGAACTGGCCGAGACTTACTACGGCCCCTTGCAGCCTTCGGGCAAACCGCCGGAACCACGCCCGACCGAGCCACCGCAGCTGGCGCCGCGCCGGATGGAGATGTCCGACCACCGGGTGCGTCAGCCCTATGTCATGCGCCTCTACCTGGTGCCGTCCTATGCTTCGGGCGGCGCGTCAGAAGCCGCGGCGCTGAGCGTACTGTCGGAGGTGCTGGGCACCGGCATCTCCTCGCGGTTCGCCAGCAGTCTGCAATTGCAGGAGAAGACCGCGATTTCGACGGGGGCCTGGTATTCCGCCTCGGCCCGCGACGCGACCGGTTTCGGTCTCTGGGGCGTACCCGCACCAGGCGTCGATCTGCAAACGGTCGAGGACGATCTGGATGCGGTTATCGCCGAGATCGCGGCCAACGGCCCGACGCAGGAGGAGCTCGACCGGGTAAAACGCACCCTGCGCGCCGCGCGGATCTTTGCCCAGGACAGCCAGTCGAGCCAGGCCAACCTCTATGGCCGCACGCTGTCGGTCGGGCTGAGCGTCGAGGATGTGGACGCCTGGCCGGAGGCGGTCGAGGCGGTCACCATCCAGGATGTGCAGGAAGCGGCGAAGAAGCATCTGATCATGGATCGGTCGGTCACCGGCTGGCTGACCCGGGATGAAAAAGGCGAGAGGGGCGTGACCCAATGAGCATGATGATCCGACTTATCGGCGTTCTGGTTGTTCTGATCGCCCTGCCCGCCCGCGCGGTGGACATTCAGGAGGTCACCTCGCCCGGCGGCACGACCTATTGGCTGGTCGAGGAGCCTTCGATCCCGATTGTCTCGCTCGAGATCAGCTTTCTGGGCGGCGCCCGGCTGAACCCCACCGGTCAGGAGGGGCTGGCAAAGATGTTCTCGGCCCTGCTGGATGAAGGCGCAGGCGACCTGGACGCGGTGGCGTTTGCCAACAAGCGCAACGATCTTTCGGCCCGCTTCGGCTTTGGCGCGGGGCGCGATGCGCTGACGGTCTCGGCCCAGATGCTGGTCGAGACCATGGAACCCGCCGCCGCCCTGCTGGCCAGTGCGTTGGCCGATCCACGCTTTGACGAAAGTTCGCTCGAGCGGGTCCGCGCGCAGATCCTCTCGAACCTGGCTGAGGATGAGACCGATCCGGGCGCCATCGCCGGCAAGGCATGGTATGCGGCAGCCTTCCCCGATCACCCCTATGGCATACCGCAATCCGGCACGCCGGAGAGCGTGGCGGCCCTGACCCGCGCCGATCTGGTGGCGGCGCAACCGATCCTGCTGAACCGGGCGAACGCGACCGTGGCGATTGTCGGCGCGCTGGACGAGGCGCAGGCCAGCGCGTTGATCGACACGGTGATGGAGGGTGTCGCGAAGGGCGAGGCATTTCAGTCCGAATGGGCCAAGGTGAGCCCGCCCCCCGGCATTCAGCTGATCGATCTGGATGTTCCGCAATCGACCGCGATCTTTGGCCATGCCGGGATTAAGCGCACCGATCCGGATTTCATCCCGGCCTTCGTGATGAACTACATCCTGGGTGGCGGCAGCTTCAACTCGCGCCTGACCGAGGAAGTGCGCGAAAATCGGGGCCTCGCCTATTCCGTCTATTCCTCGATGCGGGTGATGGATGAGCGGGCGCTCTTCCTGGGCTCGGTCCAGACAGCGAATGAAGGTATGGCCGAGAGCCTGGAGGTCATCCAGGCCGAATGGTCCAAGATGGCAGAAGAGGGCCTCTCGCAAGCTGATCTGGAAAAGGCCAAGAAATTCCTGACCGGTGCCTTCCCGTTGCGCTTCGACTCGAACGCCAAGATCGCGGGTTACCTGGTCTTCATGCAGGAGGCGGAGCTGGGTATCGATTATCTCGACACCCGCAACGACCTGATCGAGGCTGTGACGCTGGAACAGGTGAACGGGGCCGCCACCCGCCTGCTGAACCCCGATGGCTTGTCGATCACCGTGGTCGGCCGCCCCGCAGGGGTCGAAGCCACCCGATAATGAAGACGCCGGGCCGTTGTGGGGCCCGGCGCCTGATCTGCCGTTTATCGGTCGTCAGTCCGAACTGCCGGACCCTAGCACCTCGACGGTGATCGTGGCCGTGTCTGTGGCTCCCGTCGTATCCTCGATCGAGTAGGTAATCGAAGTCGAGCGAGACAGCTCTGCGAATTGACCGGCGGCGAAGTCGGCATTGGGGTCGCGGAACTGATAGGTACCGTCGAGATTGACCCGGATCTGACCGCCCGCATCCGCATCGACCCACCCGAAAAACCCATCCGCATCGGCGGTATTGTCCAGGGTCTGCCCCTCGACCTGGAATGCGAAGAAGTCATCGCCGTCCGGGTCGATATCGTTGTCGTAGACATTGCCCAGGGTGATCCCGTTGATCTCGCCATCCGGGGTCGCCAGAACATCGCCAAAGATGGATGCGAAGTCATCGACCGCATCCACGGTGCTGTCCGGCAGATCGGTCGTGCCTTCGATCTCGACCGTTACGACCGCGGTGTCGGTTTCCACGATCTCGTTGGGCACGGTGAAGGCGATGTCGTCGATGGCGCCCGAGCCCTGGAGGGTGATGGTCATCTGCGATACGCCCCCGACCCCGATTGCCTGACTGCCGAGGCCGCCATCGGTCGTGACGGGGCCGGAGATATCCTCGCCGATCTGGTCGCCATTTTCATCGAAGAGCTTGATGACCGGCGTCGGCTCCTCGGTATCCAGGAAGGTGATCCCGTCCACCGTGCTCGGTGCATCGAAATCAAAGAAGAACGTACCTCCCCCCGCATTGTCATCCGGGTCGCCGCTGTCCAGATCCTCGGAAATGATCAGCACATTGCCCTGGGTGGAGGACGCGAGATCGTCGTCGCCACCTGTCGGATTGGCACTGTCGAAAATCATCGCGCGGTTGCCTTCGCCCGCCTGCCCGGCGCGTTCGGCCCGCACCGAGACGCCACCAAGCTGGAAGGACACGAGGTCGCCGGCCTCCAACGCGTTGCCGTTGGCGTCGGCATCCAGATCGATGACCCGCGCTTCGCCCGAGCCCGGCACGGTCCGGCTGATCGTATATTCGAGCTGGAAGCGATCAACCTCGCCATCCTCGAGCCCGATAAAGCTGGTCCCGCCATCGAACGAGATCGTGCCGTCGGCGGCCACGGTGACCGTACCCGCACGCCCACCCTCCGAGATCACGGTGAAGGGCGTACCGACATTGGCGCCAACGGCCTGGGTCGGGTCGCCGCCATCGTCCGGGTCGGTATCGACAGGCGCCACCGCGGTGAGGGTGGTATCGACGCCAAGCACGCCATCGCCCAGATCGTCATTGTCCAGGATGTTGAAGCCGCGCGGGTCTTCGCCACCTTCGGCCCCAGTCCCTCCGGGCATGATGTCCTGCTCCTCGCCCAGTCGGATCGTATCGTCCACCGCATCCAGGCTGATCGCCGCCACATCCACTGTCGCCGCGACGGGCGCAGGCTCGGCCGTCACTGCAAGATTGTCGATCTGGATCGACTCGCTGGAGGCGCTGATGCTGGACGTGATGCGCAACTGCGCCGAAGTCACCCCCTCTGGCAGATCCCAACTCAGACCGTCCATGCCAGGTGTGATCTGCTGGCCGGTCTGACTGCCGGTCAGGGCCTTGCCCTTGCCGGTAAAGAAATCCAGCAGATGCACCACGCCGTTTTGGTCGATGATCTCGACCTTCAGGTAATCGCCATACCGGGTGCCCCATTCTTCGAAACTGCCGCCGGTGATCGCGGCATCGAACGAGATTTTCCCGTTGCTGTGCCCGCTCAGATCCACCGGCGCGAAGGTCATCGCGCCGTCATTGCGCCCATTTGTACGTACGCCGCCATTGTGTTTCGTAAAATCGCTGGACGTGACCGACGCCCAATCGCCGTCAAAGTCCTCGGTCAGCAGGGTGACAGCACCCTGCTCGCTCGAAAGATCAGTCATGGTATCCTCGCTACTCTACCTGTCGTCTAACGCCACCCACTACGGCGTGTGTCCACCGCCACCTTAGTTTCGACAATAACCTTTTCTTCAAGATTCGGACAAGATTGGAGAAAACTCGTATCGAATCCGACGCGTTCTGGTTCGAATTGGGACATTGCGAAGCGCATGGACATTCGCGCGCCGTTGTCCCACCTTGCGCGCGGCCATCACGGAAGACCAAGCAGCAGGACGGAGGGATCATGAACAAGATCGATCTTGAGGGGCGCAAAGCCATTGTGACCGGCGGTGCCCAGGGCATCGGTCGCGCGATCGCGGAAAGGTTCATCGCCTCGGGCGCCTTCGTCACGATCTGGGATGTCGACCGCGCGCTGAGCGAGCAGACCGTGGCCGAACTGGGTGAGGACAAGTGTAGCCACATCTCAGTCGATCTGACGGACTGGGACGCCGTGCGATCCGCCGCCGCTCGCAGCCATGCCGAAATGGGCCGGGTCGATATTCTGGTCAACAATGCGGGCATCGCGGGCGCCAACGCCACCATCGCCGATACCGAGCCGGAGGAATGGCGCAAGGTCATCGATCTGGACCTGAACGGCGTCTTCTATGGCTGCAAGGCGATCGTGCCGATGATGGTCGAGCAGGGTTATGGCCGGATCGTCAATACGGCCTCCATCGCGGGGAAGGAGGGCAATCCAAACGCCGCCCATTACTCCGCCGCCAAGGCCGGCGTGATCGCACTGACCAAGTCGCTGGGCAAGGAGACCGCCGCGCATGACATCGCGGTCAACTGCATCACGCCCGCCGCCGCGAAGACCGCGATCTTCGACCAGGTGGAGCAGTATCATATCGACTACATGCTCTCGAAAATCCCGCGCGGCCGGTTTCTGCAGGTCGAGGAATGCGCCGCCATGGTCGCTTGGCTGGCCAGTGCCGAAAACAGCTTCACCACCGGCGGAGTCTTCGATCTGTCCGGCGGGCGAGCGACGTATTGAAAGGACCCGACATGGATGACCAACACAACATCGCCGCCCGGCTGGAGGGATTGGGGATCAGCCTGCCCGAACCCGCGGCGGCGCTGGCGAACTATGTGCCAGCCGTCCAGGCGGATGGCACCTTGCTCTTCATCTCCGGCCAGTTGCCGCTGGTCGACGGGGCGCCAAGCGTGACCGGGCATCTGGGAGGCGGTGTCGCCATCGACGACGGATATGTCGCCGCACGGCAATGCGCCATCAACATCCTGGCCCAGGTGAAAACCGCGCTGGACGGCGACCTGGAGCGGATCGAACGTTGCGTAAAACTTACCGGCTTTGTCGCGGGCACCCCGGATTTCACCGATCATCCGAAGGTGGTCAACGGCGCCTCGGACTTGATGGTCGAGGCCCTGGGCGACCGGGGCCGCCACACCCGCGCCGCTGTCGGTGTCTCGGCCTTGCCACTGGGTGCCGCGGTGGAGGTCGAGGCGATCTTCGAGGTCAGAACCGCCGGTTAGTCGCCGAGCGGCGACAGCTTCGCCAGTTCGGCCACATCCAGCAGGATCAAGGCGCCGTCGGTCTTGGCGATCAGATCGGCCTTGGTCAGGCGTGACATCTCGCGCGAGACAGCCTCGCGGTGGCAACTGATCTTGGCAGCTAGATCGAAATGCGTGGGCGCGGGGCGCAGCTCGAACACCCCGCTTTCGACTCCCGAATTGGCCGCCTGGCGGACGAGTTCCACCACTAGGCGCTCTCGCACCAGCATGGTGCTGAACTCGAAAATCCGGTCCGTCAGCACCCGTGTCTGTTGCGAGAGATGCCCCAACAGCGCCCATGTAAAGGCCGGTACAGTCTCGGTTATCTTGCGGAACGCGGCGACCGGCAGGCGGCCCACCGAAAGCGGTTCCAGCGCGACGACAGTGGCCGAGCGGGGGCGGGCGTCGATCGCAGCCAACTCGCCAAAGATGTCCCCCGCCTCGATCCGGCGGAATGCGACCGCCTTGCCATCCTCGGAATAGACCGTGACCTGAGCCGTGCCTTCCAGCAGGACGAACACATCCTGGCTGATCTCGTGCTGGTTGATGACCACCTCTTCGCGGTCATAGTTGCGTGTCACCATGGCGCGCAGCAGCCGATCACGCGCGGTTTCATCCAGGCGATCGATGAAATTCGACGTGCTGTCCGCTGTCTCCACGGCTTGCGTCCCGGTCCCCACATTCCCCAAATCGAGCCTAGCAGGATGGCCGCGCGTGTCGATGCGGATGACAGGTTGACGTCACAAAAGTGCCTCTAACACCCGGATTTTGTGGCATTTCCCACATTTCCACGCCGTCAACTCGCGTAGGCTTTCCAGATTTCGCGTTGCGTTTGCTGATTTGGGGGACAGCTATCTTGCAGCCAGCGATTTCCATCCTTTTCGCACCGGTGCCCGAGTGGCATGTCGGGATGGGGTTTTGCCGCCAGGGGCCAGGTTCCCATGGCTGACCAGACCGATCCGCTCAGCGATTACCAGGCGGTCAGGGGCTCTCCCTGGTTGGTGGGGCGGTGCGCCGCCGCCGTCGTTCATCGCTTGCGGATGTATCTCTACCGGCTGAACTTCCGCGTGCTCTCCACCCCCTGTTGGCTTTGGTTTCTGCGCAATCTCTTTGCATTTCTGCGCAAGGTCCGTCCGATTGCACGTCTGGGCCCGATGCTGATCACCACGCGCCACGCGGATGTCTGCGAGGTGCTGCTGCGCCAGCCCAGCTTCAACACCGGCGAGGCCATGACGCCACGCATGCCTATGGGGCCCATGGTGCAATCCATCGACTGGCCGGACCAGCACCGCGCGGAACGCGCCGCCATCCAGCATGCGCTGAAGCAGGTGGAGGAAAACCAAGAGGATTACCCCTCGCTGCGCGCGCTGGTTCTGCGCCGCTGCGATCGGATGATCCCTGCGCCCGGCACGCCCCTGACACTCAATGTCGCGCGAGATCTGACGGAGGAGGTCGCGCTGGACGTCGCGACAGATTTCTTCGGCGTCGGCAAGACCTGCGACCGCGAGATATTACGCGCCATTCTGCGCCGCCTCGCCAGTCAGATCTTCCGCGCACCGCCCCCGGGCAGCGAAGCGGCATTGCAGATCCAGCAGGCAATGAACGAGCTGCTGCGCATCGCGCGCGAGGACGTCGAGAGGATCAAGACCGATCTGGCCGCGCCGCCGCCCTCCGCCCCATTGCTTGATCACTTTCTGGCGCGGGAGAAAGGCCCCAATGCACCACCTTGGCTGACCGAGGATTGGGCACTGCGAAATGCCGCCAGCCTCGCCGTCTTTGGCACCGCGACCACGGCGCGCGCCATGACCCAGTCGATCTTTTGGTTGCTGCGCCTGCCCGGCGCGGCGGAAGCGGCGCATGAGGCAGCACGGGCCTATCACTCGGACCCGACATCCTTGCGCCAGCGCAAGAAGGTGCTGCGTATCGTGCTGGAGGGGATGCGATTTAACCCGATGCTGCCGATCCTGGGCCCGCGCACAGCACTGCGCGACGTGCATCTGGCCAGCGGCACCCCCGGTCGCTGCCCGATCCGCGCGGGGCAGACCGTGTTGCCCCCGCCGCTGGCGGCGATGTTCGACCCCGAGGTGTTTGCGGAACCAGATCGGTTCATCCTGGACCGCGAAATCGAGCTCGACACCTATCTGCATTTCGGGCATGGCCCGCATCTCTGCGTCGGAAAACGCGCGGCGGAGATCCAGTTCGAGGAGGTGCTGACCGCCCTCTTCCGGCATTCGAATCTACGCCTCGCCGATGGTCCGCGCACGCGCATCGAATATGACGGCCCGGCAGTCGAGCGCCTGCTAGTGACCAATGCGTGAGCCCAACATCATCACCATCGTCACCACCATCCTGCCGGGGCAGGATGAGGCACTCGCCCGGTTTCTGAACGAAGAAATTGATACGACCGAAACAGGAGGCGACAACCGGTTTCCCTTCTCGGCCATGCCCAATCTGCATTTCTGCAGCTTCTGCATTCTGGAGCAGGTCGAAGATTTACCCGCCTACCTGGTGATGGAGGCCACCTTCGACGGGCCGGAGGCCGAATTCCTGGCCGATCTGGCGGTCCTTGCGGCTGGCCCCTTGGCCCGGATTTTCAGCTTTTGCGCCGGTTTCCCGGACCAAGCAGTCCATTCAGCGGACCTGATGGGCCGCTATATGAGCCATCGGGTTGTGCGCAACAATGCGGTATTCTCCGGCAGTCCCGGCCGGACGGCAGCGCAGATCCGCGCGGAGCACCGGCTGCGCCTGGCAATTGGGCGCTATCTCGATATCCAGGCAGGCTCGGGCAACCAACTGCCCTCGACCTACGACGCCCTGATGGGTCGCGTCCGCCGGATGGTGCGCAGCGACCCCAAGCTGCAACTGGCCGAGGAAGCCCCGCGCACAGCCAAGACCGTCGCGCGCGCGCCTTTGGTCTTGCGCGCCCTGGTGCTGATCTGGCTGGCGATTGCGTTGCTGACCGGCTATGCGCTGGTCCGTCTGGCAGCCGCTTTCTGGAGCCGGGATTGGGGATTTCAGACCGCCCTGGCGCAGACCTGGTCCTTGTTCGAGACCGACGCGGGGCCGCCGCTGGACCTGACGACGCTCACGGTGCTGATCATCTGGCTTCTTATGCTGAGCGGCGAGCTGATCCAGGCGCGGCAGCACAATCCGCACGATCCGCGGTTTTGGATTGCAACGTCCCTCGCCTTCACTCGCGCAATGCGCAAGATGGCGGGCGTAGCGACCGCTTTGCTGGGCATCATGCTGGCCCTGTCGTTGGGAACCTCGGCACCGGCACTGGCCGGGCTTCACGACGATCCCGGCCCTGTCCTGGCGTTTTGGCTCGGCTTGTTCTGCGCCGCGCCCTTCCTGGTCTTCGCACGGGGCGCTCTGCGCCGGCAGGTTGCCATCGCACAACCCGGCGGCGCGCGCGCGGCCACCTATGGCAGGCTTGCGCTGGGTGCGACGGGTCTGGCCAAGGCCGGCGGGCTGGTCTTGCTCGTCCCGCTTTACTGGCTGGCGGATCTGATTTTCTCCAATCAGGCCCTCGTCGGCCTCGGCTGGTTCGCCGCCCTGGCCCTGGCACTGACCCTGTTTGCGGGGTTGGGAGCGTTCGCATGGCTGACGCTGCGCACCTGCCTGGGTATCGCAGTGCGCGGCATGGAAATCCGCGACGCACAGCACTTCACCCCGGCGCGCCATCTGCTGAGCGCCTCGCTGGGCCGCAGTCATGTCTGGGCGCGAGAGGAACATCGAACCAACCGCCTGCAAAACCACTTCGCCAGTGTCACCTTCGTCAAACGCGGTCTACTGCGCCAGATCCTGCTGCGCCTGGTGCTGCGGGTGATCGATCTGGTTGCGCTCTACCGCGACCATAGCGGCACGTTGGGTGGGATCCCGACGATTCATTCAGCCCGCTGGGTGCTGTTGGACAAGGGTCGGCGGCTGCTGTTCCTCACCAACTATGTCGGTGCCTGGGATTCCTATCTGAACGAGTTCAGCGAACTGGCCGCCGTGTCGGGCGTCAACGCGATCTGGACCAACACGTTCGTGCGGCTGAATCACGATCAGAGCGAGCGTTTCGCCGGGGATGTCACCTGCATCGGCTTTCCCGAGACCAGGTATCTGCTGAATGCGGGCGCACGGGATGTGCCGGCTTTCAAGGCCTATGTTCGGCAAAGCCAGATCCCGACGCAGGCCTGGTACAGCGCCTATCCAGACCTCAGCGTACCGGATGTGAACGGCAATACTGACCTGCGTCGGACACTGTTCGCCGACCCCAGCCTGGCGGACAGCGATGCTTTCCTGGAGCGGCTGTGATGGCGGGCACGGTGGAGAGTGTCGAATGGGCCGATGTGCAGGCGCTGGTGCGCAACGGGTTCGGTCAGTACCCGCATTCGGCGCATCTGCTGCTGCGGATCGAGGATGCAGCCGCGGCGAGGGCGTGGTTGCGCGACAATCTGGAGCGTGTCGCAAATTTCGAGCAGGCCAAGACGTGGCTGGCCGACCGTACCGAAGGCAAGGACCTCCCGCCCAATCCGATCTCGGTGTCGTTCACCGCTGACGGATTGACAGCCATTGGATTGGCGGAGAGCGCGTTGCATAGCTTTCCGGATCAATTCACCGAAGGGATGGCACCGGAGCCCGGGGATGGTCAGCAGACCACCCGGCGTGCTGGAATTCTGGGCGATCTGGGGCCCAACAACGCCGCGCATTGGCTGTGGGGGGGCACCAGGACAGACAGCGCACGCTGCGCCCCGCAGGATCAAATCCACATTCTTCTGGCGATCTATGGCGCTGACTGCGCGGTTGTCGGGCGCGAGATCCAGCGGCATCTGGATGCCCAGCATGGGATCGCCCTTGCCATCCCGCTGGATGATCACGGGGAAAGCCCCGCGATGCTGAGGACCTTCCTCAAAATCGACAAGGGCCTGCCGGTCGAGCATTTCGGCTATTGCGACGGGATCTCTCAGCCGCTGATCGAGGGGACGCCCCATGCCGATAATGCGCCGCGAGAAACCCGCGACTTCCATCAGGTAAAGGCCGGAGAATTTGTGCTGGGTTATACCAACGAGCGCAAACTGAAACCGCCGACCCCCACGGCCTCCACGGAAACCGACAGCTTGAACGTGCTGCCACGGGCCCAGGGGCCAGGCCGGGCCGATCTGGGCCGCAATGGCAGCTTTCTGGTTGCCCGTCAGCTCGAGCAGAACGTGGCGGCATTCAACCGCCTGGTGTCGCAGATCGAGGAGGCGGGCGCGAAGGCGCGGGTGCTGGATCCCAAACCTGATGATCCACGGGCTGACCGGCACTGCATGCGCGAGCAAGCCGCCGCGCTGATCATGGGCCGCTCGCGCAACGGCGTGCCGCTGGCGCCTGAAATCGCCGATGGGAAGTTCCGGGCACGCAAGTTCAGGGGAGAACCGGAGGATGAGACGGAAGAGGAGCGCCAGGCCCGCCTGCGCGCCAATGACCTTGCCAACGCCTTCGGCTTCGCGGATCTAGATAGCGTCGGTCTGCATTGCCCGATGGGCGCCCATATCAGGCGTGCCAATCCGCGCGATGCCCTGGCGCCCAATCCCTTCAAGGCGCTGGAGCTTTCAAAGCGCCACCGGATCCTGCGTCGCGGTCGGATCTATGGCCCCTGGCAATCGAATGCTGGCTTCGATGTCGAGGCAACCGGTGGGCGCGGCTTGCTGTTCATCTGCCTGAACACCGACCTGGTGCGCCAGTTTGAATTCGTCCAGCACAGTTGGATCAACAATCCGCATTTCCCGGGTCGCTCGGGCGAGCGTGATCCCGTGCTGGGGGCATGGGACGAAGGGGCGAGCGTGACGCTGCCGACCCGACCACGCTCATCTCAGATACCGCTGGCCGAACCCCTGATCACAGTGCGCGGCGGTGCTTATTTCTTCCTGCCCGGCAAGCGGGCACTGACCTATCTGGCGCATTTGCAGGACTGACGGAGATCGATCGGTGGAACGCAACGAGTACGACTATGTCATCGTGGGGGGCGGCACTGCGGGCTGCGCGCTGGCGGGGCGCCTGGCGGAGGCTGGACATCAAGTGGCGCTGGTCGAGCAGGGACCGCCGGATGACCATCCCGCGATCCGCGACTCGCGCCTTTCCAAGCTCTTCGCGCTCTGGCGCGACAAGAACTATTGCCGCGACTATCTGATGGAGCGGGCGCCGGGCGACCCGTCCTGGCCGGATGTGCTGCGCGGGGTCACGCTGGGGGGCTGCGGCTCGATCAACGTGATGATCCATCTGCGCGGCAACCGGCAGGATTTCGATCACTGGCGCGATCTGGGCAATCCAGGCTGGGGCTTCGACGAGATGCTGGCCTATTTCAAACGCTCGGAAACCTACGAGTTCGGCACGTCGACCTGGCGCGGCGGCGACGGGCCCATCAAAGTGCGGCGCGTCGGCAAGAGCATCTATGCCGATGCGTTCGAGCGCGCGGCCATGGAAATGGGCTTCTACGGCCCGGACTGGGATTTCAACGGCGAGCAGCAACAGGGGGGTGCGGGCCCGCTGCAATTCTCGGTCGACGAGAAACTTCGCCGCTCCAGCACCGTGGATTACCTGCAATTATCGGGCGACCCGGACAATCCGACACGACTGACCAACCACCAGGCCCTGCGCCTGGTTTTCGACGAATGCGGCAACGGGCAGGGCCAGGTGCCGCAGGTGACAGGGGTGGCGGTGCTGAACCCGTCCACCAAGACCGAACGGGTCCTGCATGCGCAGGGCGAGGTCATCCTCTGCTGTGGCACCTACGAGACGCCGAAACTGCTTATGCAATCGGGTCTGGGTCCGCCGGAGCATCTGTGCAGCTTCGGCATAAAGCCCCGCAAGGCGCTGCCCGGGGTTGGTCAGAACCTGCAGGATCATGTGATCACCAGCCTGTTCTATCAGGGGGCGCAGCCCCTGCCGGGACTGAATTTCCTGTCGGAGATCGGGCTCTTCGTCGATATCGCGCCCGGCAAGGATCTGGTCTTCGACCGCGACGGCTGGCCCACTGTGCAGTTCTTCATGAATGCCGGAGTGCCAGAGCGGCGCTGGGTGAACATGCCGGAGAACTACTTCGCGTTCTTCCCCTCGCTGACCCGACCGAAGAGCATGGGGGAGGTGAGGCTGGCCTCACCCGATCCGCGGCGCGATCCGGTGATCGATCCACGCTATTACAGCCACCCCGACGATCTCTCGATCATGGTCAACGCGTTGCGGCTGGCCCAGAAGATGGCAGGGACACAGGCGTTCAGCGGGCTCAATCTTGGACCGATATCCATCGCCGAGCCGGTGCCCCTGCCCGAGTTGACACCACAAACGCCGCCGGCAGAGATGGAGGTATATGTCCGCGCTTATTCCCGCGGGCTCTGGCACCCGGTCGGCACCTGCAAGATGGGCCCCTCCAGCGACCCGATGGCCGTGGTCGATCATCGGCTGCAGGTGCATGGGGTGTCAGGGCTGCGGATCTGCGACGCGTCGATCATGCCGCAGATCTGCTGCGGCAACACCAATGCGACCGTCATCGCAATTGCAGAAAAAGCTGCGGATATGATCGGCCGGAGCGCCTAGCGCCCCACCACATCCGCCAGCTTCAGAAGCCCCGACTGATAGAACCCCGCCACGATGTCGCGCGCGTCCAGCGCCGGATCGCCCGTGGGATACATCACGAAGCGCGAGCGGATGGTGGCGAGGGCGCGGTCCTCCGTCTCCGGCGTTACCATCATCTGCGCATGATAATCGGTGATCGGCAGGCCCTGAATCTCCACCACATAGGTGATGGTCATGATCGGGTCGGAGCGTAAAAGCTCGGTCTCCACCATCGTAATCGGCGTCTCGCCGGGTTCGGCGTGCAGGACATAATCGCGGGTCAGCAACCCCTGGTCGTTGAGATAGCTGCGGCAGGTGGCGATCCGATCATGCCAGTCCAGAATTGCACATTCCCCGGTGATCATCTGCCAAACCGCCAAAGCCGGGGCGTTGACGCCCCAATCCTTGCGCACCTCGACGATGCGTCCCTGCGATTGGGGCCGAGCGGCTAAAATCATGACAAACTCCTGAAACTGATGATATTTCTCTGTTCTCAAATAGGCCTTGATTGCCGAAATTACTCCTCCGCCCCCCAGCTTGCAAACAGATCGCGGGTGATCCCGGCTTAGACAGACTGATACCTCGCGGCAACGCCCTGTCGCGGAATTGCGGCACCACGGCGAAAATCCACCGACGGGCACGGCTTCGCCCTGTCGCTGTTGTTCAGAATCTGAGACCTTTCCCAGGTTGATGCCAAGTGGAGGGGACGACCGCTGAGGTTGTCTGGCGTTTAACGATCGGTATCCGATGCTTATCTCCACGTGAGACCCGCGCGGATCTGCCAATTCCTGGTGTGTCGCGTTGCTTGGCGTAACGACATGGACAGGAAGATGAGTGCGGCACTTTCGGAAACCACATCAGAACAGGTGCGCGGGATGGAACGGCGCCATCTGACGGTTATGTTTGTCGATCTGGTCGGCTCGACCCGGTTGGCGCACAAGCTCGATCCGGAGGATCTGCTGGCGCTGACGCTGAAGTATCAGGACCGTGTCTTCGATTGCGTGGGCCGTTTGGGTGGCCATGTCGCCCGGGTCGTCGGTGACGGCATGCTGGTGCTATTCGGCTGGCCCGCGGCGCAGGAGGACGCACCCGCCCGCGCGATCCGCAGCGCCCTGGCGATCCACGAGGCGCTGCCGCGCATTCGCTCGACCCACCAATTGCAGTGCCGCATCGGAATTGCGAGCGGGCTGGTCGTCGTGGGCGATGTGGCGGCGAAGGGCATTACCCAGTCAAACGCGGTATTTGGCGAAACCCCGAATCTGGCCGCAAGGCTGCAGGAAATGGCCGAGCCGGGTGGGACCGTGGCCTCAAGCTCCACACGGCAGAGCGCCGAGGGTCTCTTCACCTTCCGCAGCATCGGCCAGCGGTCGCTTGCAGGGTTCGAGACACCGGTCGAAGCCTTCGTCGTGACGGGCGAGAACACAACAACCCCGCAGCATCACCGCCGCCCTGCACGGATCCGCGCGCCATTGGTCGGCCGGCGTGCACAACTGGCGGCGCTGATGGAAAAGTGGGATCTCGCCAAGCGAGGTCAGGGGCAGATCGTCTCGCTGACCGGCGAGGCGGGTATCGGCAAATCCCGCCTGTTGCATGCCCAACGGCGCAGCGATCGGTTGGGGGCCAATATCACGATCTGCTATCATTGTTCGCCCTTTCATAAGCAAAGTGCGTTCTATCCGTTCATCGAACAGACCGAGCGCTGGTGCGGTATCGGTCGCAGCGACACCATGGCCGAACGCGAGGGCAAGCTGCGCGAGCGCGTTGCGGGCCTGCTCGACGCGGCGCAGACGGAGCTTCTGGTCGCGATTGTCGCCCCCGGCGCACAATCGGAAGACATGCTGGCCACCTTGTCCGAGCAACGCTATCGCAAAGGTCTTCTGGATGTTTATCTGGCCCTGTTGCGGGCCTATGCGTCGCAGCAGCCGCTTTTGCTGCATTTCGAGGATATCCACTGGATCGACCCTTCCTCGCGCGCCATGATCAAGTCGCTGGCCCGGGAACTGGCGGAACTGCCGGTGCTGTTGGTGCTCAGCCATCGCCCCGACCCCAAGGCGAATTTTCTGACAGGGCGGCATATCTCGCGCTTGCAACTCGAGGCGCTGTCAGCCTCGGACGCCAAGGCCATCGTGCGCGCCGCGATGGGAGACGAGACACTGGATGACGCGCTGGTGGACGAGATCGTCAGCCACACCAACGGCGTGCCGCTGTTTATCGAGGAATATACCTCGACCATCTGCGACCGGGGCGCGGATGCGGATAACGAGAAAGGCGTTGTGATCCCGGACTCCCTTTATGATTTGCTGACGGAGCGGCTGGACAATCTGGGAGAGATCAAGGACGTCGCACTCGCTGGCGCAGCCTTCGGTCGTGCCTTCGGGGCAGACCTGCTGAGCCAGATCACCGGGCGCAGTCCCGAAGAGGCAAGGGAGGATGCCGAAACGTTGGTCCGCCTCGGCATCTTCAGTCACCGAACGCAGGACAGCTATCGCTTCCACCACGTGCTGGTGCAGGAGGCCGCATATCGCAGCATGGTCCGCGCGCAGCGCACGGCTCTGCACCTGAAAATCGCGCGGATCATCGAGGCGCTCGAGGGTGCGCAGACCGTTTGGGAGCCGGATTTCCTCGCCTATCACTTCCAGAAGGCCGACGACATTGAAACGGCCATCCGCCACTGGATCCGCGCCGCCAAGCGCAGCCTGAAACGCTTTGCCAATCGCGAGGCCGTACAGCAGGCCGAACACGGCCTCGCCCTGCTGGATCGGCTGAGCGGCACGGCCCGTCAGCGCGCTGAACTGAACCTGCGTGCGCTGATCGGCAGCGCCAACAGATCTTTGCGCGGCTATGGCGACCCGGAGACGCTCGACGCGTTCCGCCGTGCTTTCGAACTCGCCGATCAACTGGATGACAGCCGCATTTACCTGAACGCGGCGCGCGGGCTCTTCACCGGCTACCAGGTATTGGCCGACTACAAGGCGGCGAGTGCCTATGGCTACCGGGTGGAACAGCGGCTGGAAGGCGCCTATGCCCAGATGGTCGGCCAGTACATGATCGGCGTTCCGCTGATCTGGCAGGGCCGGTTTCTGGAGGCCCATGACCGGATCAGCGCGGCCGAGGGTCATGCTGCGGTTCACGCTGCGCAATCTTGGGCTGCGCGACCCGGGGCTGCACGATCGGAGGCTGCGCGATCGGGGCAGGCCGCTATCGATACCACGCTGACCAATCAGGTGCTGGCGCAGCGCGCGGTGATCGAGGCCTTTCTGGGCAATCACGCGGCCGCGGTGCGCACCGCACAAACCGCGATCGATCAGGCCGAGCAGGTTGATCGCCCCCTGACGCTGGCCAACGCACTTCTTATGGCCTGCAACGTCCATCAGATCCTACATCACGAGGATTGCCTGAGGCGCGCCAACGCACTGGATGCTTTTGCCCGCGCACAGGGCCTGGGGTTCTACATCGCCAGCGCCACCTGCATGATCGCCGTGGCGCTCTACCAGCATGGCGAAGCGGCGCGCGGATACGAGATGCTGAAGACCGGGTGGCAGGATTTCCAGGCCACCACATCACGCGCCAATCAGGTGCTGGTCTGCACGGAACTCGCGCGGGGCTGTTGGTTCCTCGGCCGCTATGACGAGGGACTGGAAGCGATCGAAGAAGGCCGCAGCCGCGCCGAAGCCTATGACGAACGAAATTTCGAGGCCGAGCTCTACCGTCTCAAGGGCGAATTGATGCTGGATTCCGGCTATGACATGGAGGCTGCCCGCGAGGCGCTCACCCAAAGCTGCCGGATCGCCCGACATCAAGGCGCCCGCCTCTTCGAATGGCGCGCCCTGCGTCGCATGACCCGCCTGGAAGGCGCGCCCAAAACGGCAACCGAGCGCTTCCAAGTGCTTTCCGCGGAGCTAGGTTTACCCTGACCAAACGGGTGCCGCAGATGTGGCAGCGCAACCCGGGGAGTTCGTTAATCCTGTGACCTGAACTGCCATTGATCCGCCATTGGTCCGGCGACAATGGCGAGTGCGTTGACGACCAACCCGCTCGATATCCGCGAACAGTACGAAAAGCAGCTCAAGGATTTGCAGGAAGCCTATGGCGAGGCGCCGTTGGAGTTGCGCGCCCGGAAAAGGCTTCAGGCGCTGTTAGACGAGGAAGGGGGATGATCCGTCTCTCCAACAGGGCCTTCTCAGCGGCGGGTTCGCGGTGCCGGTGGTCAAGCTTTGCGCCTTGTTCGACGTACCACGGCGAAGGGTGTATTGTCGGCCGACTAAGGGTCGAGGTGCTGCCATCAATTGCCAAGGCGCCGAACGAGAGGTGGTCGACGGACTTGGCTCGCATCTGGGCAGGCGAGGACCACTGGGCGACGCTGGCACGCGTCATGGACTGCTATACCCGCGAATTGCCGGGATGGCATCTCTCTCGCTCTGCAAAGGCGTCCAAGGCCACCTCGGCATTGGAACACGCTTTGATCGCTCGGTTCGGTACGCCGGGAAAGGTCGAAACGCCATTTCTTCTTCGCAGTGGCCGCCATCGGTCGCGCCATCGGTCCGGGCAACGACGGCGACCAGCTGGTCTTCACATCCCGCAAATATACCGCCCTGGTGCGCAAGTTATCTATTCGCTCTGCCGATTGCCGTTAGTGAGGCTTGGTGTCCGCTTGAGTTAAGTGGACACCTAGGGGCTGTCTGACGTTAGCACCAATGGGACATCTTAGGTCGATTTGCTAAGAAAGGGTTGCTGGCTCATCGTACCCAACGAGGAGTGGAGATGAGACAAACATCGGGAAATCGAAAGGGCCACGGCGAGAAGATCATCAAGGACATCCGCCGTACCACACGCAGGCAGTACTTAGCCGAAGAGAAGATCCGGATCGTGCTGGACGGCCTGAAGGGCGAAGACAGCATTGCCGAGCTGTGTCGGCGGGAAGGCAGTGTGCAGAGCGTCTACTACAAGCGGTCCAAGGAACGCCTCGAAGCTGGGAAGAAGCGTTTGGTCGACGATACCGCACGTGAGGCGCAGACACGGATTGACACCAGGCGCGGCCTGTTGCAAGTCAGCATGCAAGATCGCCTCCCCCCGACAATTCGTACGAGAAGCTCTCTCAAGCGAATGAGGGAGCAATCAGGAGATGTTGGTTTTGCAGAACGACTGCCCGCTGAGTTCCACCCGGTAGGCGTTGTGCACGATCCGGTCGGTGCCGATGAGATCGAAAACAATCTGTGGGACATGCTGCAGGCGCGCTGACTGGGATGCACGGGCAGGTCCATGTTCACGCTAGGCCTGGGTCTTCTCCGAATGCCCGATGACTATAATATATATTATAAAGCTTTGTTGTATAATAATTTTTCTGAAAAAATCGGCCGGTTCTCAGGAACCAATTCTCCGCTCAGATCTTTCAGAAATGGGAGGCGCAGCCCGTCCCCGAACTGCGCCTTACACTGGAAATGGAGGAGATCGAGATGAAGAAGCTACTTATCACAACAGCCCTGGCCGCCGCCCTGACAACGCCCGCCCTGGCGGGCAATCAAGGTGGGGAGGCATTCCTGAAAGCCGATGGGGCCGACCTACGCAGCTCAGAGTTTGTGGGCATGCGCGTCTATGCGGCGGATGTCGATCTGGGCAAGGCGACGACGTTCAAGCCCGATGGTGAAATCGACTGGGACGACATCGGCGAAATCAGCGACCTGGTCGTCTCGCGCGACGGCGAATTGAAGTCGATCCTTGTCGATGTCGGCGGCTTCCTTGGTATCGGCGAGAAGACAATAGCCGTATCAATGGACGAACTGCACTTCAAAAGCGAGGACGGGTCGGACGATGTCTTCATCGTGATGTCGGGCACCCGCGCTGATCTTGAGGGCGCCGTTGAATACGACCTTGCATCCATCGATGGTGAGGAGAAGCGTGCCAAACCGGCCTTCGAGCAGGATGGTTATCAACCCGTGCCGGTCGCATCGGTCACCGATGACAAATTGATCGGCATGTGGGTCTATACCTCGCTCGAAGACTATAGCGTCGGCGAAGTGAGCCAGGTTCTCAAGACCGCAGACGGCACACCCGAGCGTGTGATTGTCGACTTCGGCGGCTTTCTCGGCGTCGGCGAACGGCAGATTGCCGTGGACATCGATGAGGTGAAGCTGTTCCAGCAGTCCAACGACGAGGACTACAAGGTCTTGCTGGAGAAAAGCCGCACCGAGATCGAGAATATGCCCACTTACGAGGGTTAACTCACCCCGCCGCTGAACCAGCCGGTTCAACTATGCGAGGCCCGCCGCAGGCGGGCCTCGTTCATCTTGTATGGGTCCCGTATCCTGATCCAGCTTGAAATAGCGCCCGACCTAGCAGAGGAGATGGGTTGTCAGGACATTAGGGTTTAACAAAACGAAGCTAAGACAGTCTTGGAACTTGACGACCCGTCCGGACACCGACGACGGCATGCCCATTCCGGATGATCCGCCCACTTGCTCCGAAAACATCCGCCCTGCCGGACCGATCTGTCCGCCCACACTTGGCGCGCCGCTGCGAGGCTTAGGTTTCCGGTTGTCGGCTCTTGTATCGACCCAGTGAAATCCTGCTCATGCTACACGGAAGACAACGTAGCGATAAGTGAGACATTGGAAGACAGTATCAAGCGATGGACAGCGAAGCGTAAGAGCGCGCTGGTTTTGGAGATCATTCAGGGCAAGACCACGGTTGCCGAAGCGAGCAGGACGTACAACCTGACGCCTTCGGAGATCTCACCAGTGGAGACAGATGATGGCAGAACCACGCTTTCGGTGGACCTGCACGGTTCGCTTGCGGGTATTCTCGCGGTGACGTTGGGGGAGGAGGGAGACTCAGGAAACTCGCCGAAAATCGATGATGACGCAAACCGCAAGGTCCGTATCGACCGCTCATCGGTTGACAGAGTCGTAAAGTGGTTGCGGGGGTAGGATTTGAACCTACGACCTTCAGGTTATGAGCCTGACGAGCTACCGGGCTGCTCCACCCCGCGTTATTGAGGATTGGTGTGTATGAGACTTTTGTTTGAGCCGCAAGGGGCGGCGGGTTTGTGACGGGCGATTTTCGGGTGGGATCGAGGGCGGCTGGCCGGGATGCGCGTTGCGGCCTGCAGCCGGGCGGATCGGTTATGGGAGGAGGATGCTCGTGGCGCGAGGATGCGCTGTGGCATGTGCTGGCTTTTGGCGGGATTGATGGATCGTTTATAGAGAGGTTCCGGTTTGCGGTTTATTGGTCTGGCGGTGACCTACTCTCCCACGTCTTAAGACGCAGTACCATTGGCGCGACGGGGCTTAACGGCCGAGTTCGGGATGGGATCGGGTGTTTCCCTCGTGCTGTAGCCACCAGACCTGTTAAACGTCCGTTTTTCCCTTTTGGGGTGCTTTGGGCGCTTAACGGGTCTGGTGAGGTTCCAGGGTTTGCCTGAAGCCTCACGAGACTTTCAAAATCAGGTACACGAGACGGCGCCGTTGCGCGCCAGGCTTTCGTTCTGCGATGTTTGACCGACTGAAGATTTCATCTTGCCTCTTCTGGGTCGGATCAAGCCGATCGAGCGATTAGTACCGGTCAACTGAGTACATTGCTGCACTTACATCTCCGGCCTATCGACGTGGTGGTCTTCCACGGCTCTCGGCGAGACCTTGTTTTGTGGGGGGCTTCCCGCTTAGATGCTTTCAGCGGTTATCCTTTCCGGACATAGCTACCCTGCACTGCGGCTGGCGCCACAACAGGTCCACCAGTGGTCCGTCCAACCCGGTCCTCTCGTACTAGGGTCAGCTCCACTCAAGTCTCGTACACCCACGGCAGATAGGGACCGAACTGTCTCACGACGTTCTGAACCCAGCTCGCGTACCGCTTTAATTGGCGAACAGCCAAACCCTTGGGACCGACTTCAGCCCCAGGATGCGATGAGCCGACATCGAGGTGCCAAACCTCCCCGTCGATGTGAACTCTTGGGGGAGATCAGCCTGTTATCCCCAGAGTACCTTTTATCCGTTGAGCGATGGCCCTTCCACGCGGGACCACCGGATCACTATGGCCGACTTTCGTCTCTGCTCGACCTGTCAGTCTCGCAGTCTAGCGGGCTTATGCCATTGCACTCGCCGAGCGATTTCCGACCGCTCTGAGCCCACCTATCGCGCGCCTCCGTTACCATTTGGGAGGCGACCGCCCCAGTCAAACTACCCGCCATACAGGGTCCCGGATCCGGATAACGGACCGCGGTTAGACATCAGCGACAACAAGGGCGGTATTTCACCTGGGGCTCCACGAAAACTGGCGCTTCCGCTTCAAAGCCTCCCGCCTATGCTACACATGGTGACGCTAATGCCACTGTAAAGCTGTAGTAAAGGTGCACGGGGTCTTTCCGTCTAACCGCGGGTACTCCGCATCTTCACGGAGAATTCAGTTTCGCTGAGTCTGCATTGGAGACAGTGTGGAATTCGTTACGCCATTCGTGCAGGTCGGAACTTACCCGACAAGGAATTTCGCTACCTTAGGACCGTTATAGTTACGGCAGCTTAGAGTCCGGCCACCGTCCTCCCCTTCCCTTGTCATTTGCTCC
>JBCCDU010000054.1:0-32077 GCA_039030715.1 Pseudomonadota bacterium | reverse complement strand
CTCTCCTGCGCCTTCCCCAAGGTCAGTACACTGATTGCACACAGGGCGAGGGGAACGCCAAGAGGACCTAAAACCATGCAACCGAACGATTATCTCGAAGCAGTGATGCTCGGCTGTTTTTCGATTGGCTGGTACTGGTCGATTGGCTGCATGTTGGCGACAGGCCGCCCCTATGGCTAGAGCGCGTGTTTCGTCGCCTTTACCATCTGCGGCTATTGCCTGGGTCTGGCAGCCAAACTTTGGGTTTGGCAGGCGGGGGGTGGGTTCAGCTATCTGGTCTATGTCTACGGTTGGAATCTGACGGTGGCGGCGATCGATCTGTTGCTTGTGATCCACTACGCTCGTCGGGTGATCGTGCTGGAGGCCGCGAACATCCCCGTCGCCGAGGCCAAAGCTGCGGTTCGCCAGTTCGAAATCCATCGCGTGGCGATGGCGGTCTGAGAGGCTGTCAAAGGCGGGTCAGGGACAGGTCGTCGCGCGCCTCGCCGGGGTCGAGTTGCATGGCGCGGGGATAGGTGCGGACCTTGGCCACCCGGCCCTCGGCCAGCAGGCGCTGCATCCGGGTCCAGTAGTCCAGCGTCAGAAGCTCGCCATGGGCCTCGCGGAACAGGCGGCGCAGGTCGCGGTCGGGCAGGCGCAGATGGGCCTCCAACTCCTCGGGCAGGAAAATCACGCCCTCCTCGAAGAACCAGTCGGGAATATCCTCCTCGCCATCGAACCGGTCGGCATTGGTGCGTACTTTCACTTCAGCCAGATCGACCACGGCGTCGTAGTCGAAGAGATAGACGAAGCGCAGGCTGGAGACGCCGTAGTTGCGTCCGTCCAGATCGCGGTTGAACACCCCGGTCGCCGCATTGTTGCGGATACATTGGCCGAGACGGATGGTCACGATCTCGGCCTCCTCGCGCGTGCAGTTTGCCAGGAACAGCGGTACCGGGATCATCTTGCGCTGGACGATCAGGTGGTTGAACAGAACCTCGTCGCGATAACGGGTGACGGTCTCGCTGGCCTGGTCCAGCAGCTCGTCCAGAAAGTCGGTGGCGAACATCTCCGCAGGCAGGGTGACGCCGGTGTAGAGGATGTTGTCGAGCATCGAGCCGGAACGGTTGAGTTCATGTACCTGGCGGTATTTGCCGAGCACCGCCTCGATGCCGTCAAAGCTCTCCCACTTGTAGTTTTCGGTCGGCGTGTCGCGGATCACCTTCAGAACGTAATCCGAGCCTTCGCCCGTGAAGCCCATGGCGACCGAGCCCCGGGGGCCAGGCGCATGGTCGAGGCGCTGGCCCCTCTCGGCCAATCCGGCGGAAATCTGATCCATTACCGCCAGCTTGCCCACATGGTTGTAGCCGACGGTGGAATAGTGCATGCCGCGCGGGCGCCGGGGCATCAGCAGGTGCAGGTAGCTGACCAGCTCGTGATACGCGGTCACCGTGACGTGGAAATTCGCGAGCGTGGAGGAGAAGATGTGGCGCAGCGTCGTCTCGCGCAGGATGACGGCATCGATGGTCACGCCCTCCGCCCCGTGAAGCAGCGCCAGGGCCAGGGGGACGTGGCCGTCCGTGGTTAGCAGACGCCCGATGACGTAGGCGCCGCGGTTGCGGAAGAAGCCGGCGGTAATCGCTTCGATCCCTGTGACCGGCGTGCCCGCCGTTTCTCTTGCGATCCGATCCGCGGCGCGGGCAGCGTCGCCGGGCAGGTCGGTGAAGGTTGCCTCCAGCCCGATCCCCTCGACCACGCACGCGATCGTTGCGGCATCGGGTGGGCCGTCACAGGCGTGACGCTGCACGAAGCCACTGAAATCCGCATCCGTGCGCTGCTCGCCTGCGCCATAGCTCGCGGGCAGCCAGGTGTCCTTGTAGACCCAGCGGCGGATCGAGTTCAGATAGGCCATCGCCAGATCTGCCTCATACCGGTCGGCAACCAGGCGGCGGAAGCGTTCCTCGACCGTGTTCCAGAACCCGCCGATGCGCGCCTCCGCCCGGATCGAGAGCTTCAGGATGGGCACGGCCTTCTGGATCGAGACCGAGAAGATCGCGATCCGCTCGTGGCTGAGATCGATGGCACCGCGCCAGTCGCACCGCTCGAACGCTTGTTTGGCGAGCCAGGGGATGCGGCGCGAGCGCGTATAGTAGTCGGTGAAGATGTCTAGGATCAGGCCGGCCAATGCCTCTGCGCGCTCAGCCTCCCCGACCAGGCTGTCGAGTTCGGTGAGCCCGGCATAGGCGATGTCTTCGGTCCGGAGCGTGCCGAAATCGTGCTTGGCGACGGCGGTCATGGGGTCGCTATCCGGGTCTCGCCGACCGTCAGTTCAGTACATTTGGCGGCGTTTTTTGCGGTCAAAGGCGTCTCCCGGTCGGCGCGAATTGGCCGGTCCTGGGATCGGAAGCTATTTCACAAATGCTTGGGGCGGCTAGTCCAAATCCTCTGACCCGTCTTCGGTTAAGTCTGGTGCAAACTCCGCGGATGATCCGGGTCGATCAGCGCGCTCAACTTTGTTTCAGCTTCCTGCGCGCGGGCCCAGTTCATGGCGTTGCGTTTGAGGGTTTCGACCAACACGGCCTCCAGATCGTCGATCCTCGCATTGGCGTCGGCCAGTTGCAGTGCAAGGTCTGCCTCTCGCTCGGTCGCGAACGTACCGTTTGGATCGAGATCGGATTGGGGCTGATATCCACACGCCGCTGCATCGGCCGTGGCCATGTCATGCATGGCCTGCTTTTTTGCGCGATAACTGTCGAATTGCACCACACTCATGCCGCTCACCCCTCATGAACCGTTACCGGACGAAGAAAACGCTCAGAATGTTAAGGCACGGTTAAATTCTCAAATATGATCTATATCCACCTGCAGGACGTAGAACAGACACCTTTGCGAATGGATGCCCTGCCTGATGACTGCCCAACCAAAGACCGATCCTGCGACATCACCTACCCTGCTCTGGCTGAGGCGCGATCTTCGCCTCGCGGATCATGCGGGTTGGCAGCAGGCGTTGTCGGTCGGCGGCCCGGTGATCCCCGTCTTCATCCGCGATCCACTGTTTGACGAGATGACGGGCGCTGCGGCGATGTGGCGGTTTGGCCGGGCGCTGGAGGTGTTCGGCGAGGTTTTGCAGGCGCGGGGCTCCCGCCTGACTTTGCGGCAGGGTGACGCGCTGGAGGAGTTGCGCGCGCTTGCAGCCGAAACCGGGGCTCAGCAGATCGTCTGGTCGCGGGCTTATGACAAACGCTCGATCGCCCGCGATACGGCGATCAAAACCGCGCTGAAGAAGGACGGCCTCGAGGCCGTTAGCGTCAACACCCATCTGATGTTCGAACCCTGGACGGTCGAGACGCAGACAGGCGGATTTTATCGCGTCTACACGCCTTTCTGGAAGGCGGTGCGCGACCGGGATGTGCCCGCAACCCTGGCAGCACCTGAAGATCTGCGGGCGCCTGAGGAGTGGCCTGGTTCCGACGATCTCGCCGATTGGGCGCTCGGGCGTGCGATGAACCGTGGCGCGGAGGTGCTGGAGCGCCATGCCTGCATCGGTGAGAAGGCGGCGCAGGCGCGGCTCGATGCGTTTCTAGACGACGCCATCGAACGTTACAAATCCAAGCGGGACTTCCCGGCGGCGGAGGTTACGTCGCGCCTTTCCGAGAACCTGACCTATGGCGAGATTTCGCCTGCGCGTCTCTGGCATGCCGGGCGTGCTGCGATGGAACGCAATCCCGGTCGCGCGCGCGAAGCGGAACATTTCCTGAAGGAGGTCGTCTGGCGTGAATTCGCCTATCATCTGATCTACCACACGCCGGAGATCGAGGACGCGAATTGGCGCGCCGAGTGGAATGCGTTCCCGTGGCGCGAGGACAACGAGCAGGCCGAGCGTTGGCGCCGTGGCCTAACTGGGATCGAGATGGTCGATGCCGCGATGCGCGAGAGGTATGTCACCGGGACCATGCACAATCGCACCCGGATGCTGACCGCAAGTTTTCTCACCAAACATCTGATGACCGATTGGAAAGTGGGCGAGGCCTGGTTCCGCGAATGCCTGACCGACTGGGATGTGGCCTCGAACGCGATGGGTTGGCAGTGGGTGGCGGGGTCGGGACCCGATGCCGCCCCCTACTTCCGGATATTTAACCCCGACACGCAGGCCGAGAAATTCGACCCCCGCGCTGCTTATCGCGACCGCTGGCTGGCGGAGGGGCGGGAGGAGCCTGACGAGGACGCGCTCAGTTACTACGATGCGGTGCCGCGCAGTTGGAAGCTTTCGCCCGATCAGCCCTATCCCGAACCCGTCGTTGACCTTAAAGAGGGGCGGGAGCGGGCACTGGATGCCTATTCCAGCCGCGACAAGGGGGCCGAACAGGAATGCGCATGAAGGTGGCGGTGATCGGGGGCGGGATCTCCGGCATGGGAGCGGCGCTTGCGCTGGCCGACACCCATGACGTCACGCTTTTCGAAGCCGAGCGCTTGGGTGGCCATGCCAACACGGTGGAAGCGCGGTTTGGCGACCGGGTGGTGCCTGTCGATACCGGCTTCATCGTCTATAATTACCGCAACTACCCCAATCTGACCGCGCTCTTCGAGCATCTGGAGGTGCCGACGAAATGGTCGGATATGTCGTTCGGCTATTCCCGTGACGATGGCCGCTTCGAATATGCCTGCGATAACCTGGACAAGCTGTTCGCCCAGCGCTGGCGGGCGCTGGACCCGCGCCATGTAACGATGCTGCGTCAGGTGCTGCGGTTCATGAAAACCTCTCCCGGCCAGTTGGAAAGCGGGGCTTTGGAGGGTCTTTCCCTGGGCGAATACATCGCGCTCCAAGGGTTTGGCGACAGGTTTCGCGACCGCTTCCTGGTGCCCATGGGCGGTGCGATCTGGTCGACGCCGCTGGCCGAGATGATGGAGTTTCCTGCCAAGAACCTGGTGAATTTCTTCGTCAACCACGATCTGATGACGGGCCTGGGCGATGCGCAGCAGTGGCGCACGGTGGACGGTGGCTCTCGCGAATATGTGCGCCGGGTCGAGGCACGGTTGGGCGAGCGTATCGCGATCCGCCGTGCGGTGGAGGTGGCAGAGGGTCAGGTTGGTTTCGAGGATGGCGGAACCGAGCGTTTCGACCAAATCATCCTCGCCTGCCACGGGCCGCAGGCGCTGTCCCTGCTGGGCAAAACCAATGCCAGGCAGCGAGAGATCCTGGGCGCCTTCCGCACTTCTCAGAACCGCGCGGTGCTGCACTCCGACACCGCGCTTATGCCGAAGCGCCGCAAAGTCTGGTCCTCCTGGTCGGTGCTGGATACGGGCGATCCGCGCCAGCCTGCGCAGCTCACCTATTGGATGAACCGGCTGCAATCGCTGCCTCGGGAAACACCGCTCTTCGTGACATTGAACCCGGTGATCGAACCCGATCCAGCGCTGGTGCATTCGGATCATACCTATGCCCATCCGCTTTACGACCAGCGGGCGTTCGATGGGCAGGTCCAGATCGATGCAATCCAAGGGCAGGGCGGCATCTGGTATGCGGGCGCTTGGCTAGGTTACGGCTTTCACGAGGATGGATTGCGCAGCGGCCTGCGCGTGGCGGAGGCGCTGGGCGCCCGGCCCGATTGGGTGAAAGATACCGGCGCGCCGCTGGGCCAGGGCAAGACCCATGCAGCAGCCTGACCGTCCGATCCCCTGCCTCTACCAGGGCGAGGTGATGCATATCCGCCTGCATCCCTTTATCCATCAGTTCCGCTATCGCGTCTTTTCGCTGCTGCTGGATATCGACCGGTTGGAGGAGGTGACGCGGCCCTTGCGTCTGCTCCACCTGGATCGTTTTGGGTTGATGAGCTTCATGCGCCGAGACCATGGCCCGCGCGACGGCAGCGACCTGCGTCCCTGGGTCGATTCGCAACTGTCCGCCGCTGGCCGTCCACGCCCCGCAAGGGTGATGCTGCTGAGCTTTCCCCGGATCCTCGGCTATGTCTTCAACCCGCTCAGTGTCTATTACTGCGAGGATGCAGAGGGGCGGCTGGAGAGCGTGATCTATGAGGTCAAGAACACCTTCGGCGATCAGCATCCTTATGTGCTTGCCAGCAAACCGGACAGCGATGGCGCGTATCGGCATGAGGAACAGAAGGATTTCTTCGTTTCGCCCTTTATAGATATCGAGCAAACCTACGCATTTACGATCCGGCCGCCTGTCGCAAGGTTAAGCTTGAAAATCCGCCAACATGATGCAGATGGCCCTCGAGAACAGGCACAACTGATTGCAACTCAGTCGGGGGTCCGGCGTCCCCTGAGCGATGTAAGCTTGATAAGACTCTGGATGTGTCACCCTATGATGACAATAAAGATATTCGCGGCTATCCATTGGCAAGCTTTGCGGCTGGCCATCAAGGGGGCACCTTTTCGCCGCTATCGCGGGGCTTACCCGCACAAGAACGACCCGAGCGAGGCAGAGACCGCGCCGGCAATGCAGGAAGGATGAGAGAGAGTATGTACGACACTGTGGAGCGAAAGGGCGCAGGGGAGCGTCCTGGGATCGACGAGGGGACAGACACGACCGAGATGCTGAACTCGACCGCCGGGCAAGTGGGACTGCCGCGCTGGTTCGAGACGTTCTTCGGGATCATCTCGCGGATCGAACAGGGAAGCCTGCAGATTGCACTGCCCGACGGGCGCATCTTTGCCGTCACGGGTCAGATGGCGGGACCGTCCGGACGGATCAATATCCGCGAGACCGGGTTTTTCAGCCGCATGTTGCGGGATGGCGAGACCGGGTTCGGCGAGATGTACATGGATGGTTGGTGGGATACTCCGGACCTGCACGCGTTGATGGACCTGTTGCTGCTAAACAATCACCAGATTGCGCGGCCCTTTACCGGTGCTGCGGTGGTGCGCGCCTATGAACGGCTGCGCCATTGGCTGCGGTCGAACACCAAGGCCGGCTCGCGCAAGAACATCTCGCATCACTACGATCTTGGAAATGAGTTCTACGCCATGTGGCTGGACGAGACGATGAGCTACTCTTCCGCCCTCTATTCCGGCCAAGGCGAGGATATGGTGGCGGGTCAGGCCAGCAAGTATGCCGCGATTTGCGACCGGATCGACCCAGACGGAAAACTCGGTGCAGGGTCGGAGATCCTAGAGATCGGCTGCGGCTGGGGAGGTTTTGCTGAACATGCGATCCGCGACCGTGGTTGGAAGGTCACTGGGCTTACCCTCAGCCGCGAGCAGCATGACTTTGCCAAGCAACGGCTGTTCGAGGCCGGAATGGCCGACGATGCCAATATCGTTCTGCGCGACTATCGGGACGAAACCGGACGCTATGACGGGATCGCCAGTATCGAGATGCTAGAGGCGGTGGGCGAAAAATACTGGCCCGCCTATTTTGGCACCGTACGCGATCGTCTGAACCCGGGCGCGCGCGCCGCGTTTCAGGTAATCACGATCTCTGATCATCTGTTCGACAGCTACCGCAAAGGCAGCGACTTCGTGCAGAAATACATTTTCCCCGGGGGAATGCTTCCATCGCCCACTGCCCTGAGGCGCGAGTCCGAGCGCGCGGGACTCAACCATGAGGGTTCGCTCGAATTTGGGCAGAGCTATGCCCGCACGTTGCGCGAGTGGTCCGAGCGGTTCCACAACCGTTGGCCCGATATCGCAAATCTGGGCTTTGACGAGCGTTTCAAGCGCATGTGGAGCTTCTATCTCGCGTGTTGCTCAGCCTGTTTTTTGGCGAGGACAACAGACGTTACACAATTTTCCTTGCGTCGAGGCGCCTAAATGCGGCAACTTCATGCTAAGTGGGGGTGACGTGGTGTTAGCGGGGGCCTTTGAACCCGATAAGTCGAAACTCGGAGAGCTGAATGCTCATCTTCCGTTTCCTCTGTGCCATCTTGATGGCATGGGCGATCAACGTGGCGCTTGCGCGGCCCGAGGCAGCGGCCTTGGCCGAAGAGGCACAGGAATTCCTGTTCCTCGGCCCGTTGGCGGGAGGGTTCGTCGGCTTTTTCAACCTCGCGAAACGCCAGGGCTGGGGAATGATCGTCGCGGTCGCGAATGGCGTCTGGGCCGGCATCCTGACGCTGACGGTTTCGGTCGCGCTTTATGTCATGGTGATCGAGGTGCTCGGCAACTATCGCGCGATTGCGGAATACGACGATTTCGCGCGGCTCTTCAGCGGGGCGGCGGAGCCAGTGCTGGAGGCGCTGTTCAACGTGCCGCTTCTCAGCGTGGTGATCGTCTCGACAGCCGTGGTTGGCGTCCTGACCGAGATCCTGCATTGGTGTCTGGTACGATTGCTACGCGGCCGGATGCGGGCAGAGAACCGCAGCCAGTAGCAGGCGCCCTTGCGGCGTCGAGCTGACCCAGGCTTGACAGATCCCGCCCAGATAAGCGCGAGGCCCATTACCACTTGGAGCCTGATCGCCTATGGTCTGCCCGCGATTGCGCTGGCGGCCCTCTACCTGCCGCTCTTCACCTATGTGACGCCGTTCTATGTGGCGGAGCGTGGGGTGGATCTGGCGGCGCTCGGTGCGATGTGGGTGGTGATCCGGCTGTTCGATGCGGTGTCCGATCCGGCGATGGGCTGGCTCAGCGACCGCACAAGCAGCCGCTGGGGCAGGCGTCGGATCTGGTTGGTGGCAGCGGTGCCAGTGATCTGTATCGCCACCTGGCAGGTCTTTGTACCGCCGCCGGAGGCGGGGCTTGCCCATGCCGTGCTGTGGCTCTTTCTGCTGACCCTCGGCTGGACCATGGCGCAGACTCCCTATGCCGCCTGGGGGGCGGAGGTCGCGCCGGATTACGATACCCGCACCCGCGTGACCTCGTGGCGCGAGGCGATGGTTCTGGTGGGCACGCTCCTCACCACCATCCTCTATTTCGGCGGGGGCGAGGGCGGCGCAGGCCTGCGCACCGCCGCGATTGCTATTATCATCCTGCTGCCTTTGGGCGTCGTCATCGCAGTGGCCGGGATGCGCGAGCCTGCCTTCACGGCGCCCCGGAACCGCGTCACCTGGCGCGAAGGGATGGCTGCGATGGCCCAGAACCGGCCCTTTCGCCGTTTGCTGCTGGCTTTTTTCGTGAATGGGGCTGCGAACGCACTGCCCGCCAGCCTGCTGCTGTTCTTCGTCGAATATCGTCTTGGCGCGCCGGAGGCACTGGCCTGGCTCGTCCCGCTTTACTTCGTGTCGGCCATAGCGGGCGTGCCTGTCTGGGGCTGGGCGTCGAAAAAGATTTCGAAGCACCGGGCCTGGGGGGGCGCGATGCTCTATGCCTGCGCGGTCTTCGCGGTCGTGCTGTTCCTCGGCGAGGGCGATGTGACCGCCTATGCCATCGTCGTGGTGCTGACCGGCCTGGCGCTGGGCGCAGATATGGCGCTGCCCCCTGCGATTCAGGCGGATGTGATCGCGCTGGATACCTCGCGCACGGGCCAGGGACGGGCGGGGATCTTTTTCGCGCTGTGGCAGATTGCGACGAAGGCGGCGCTGGCGATCTCCTCTGGCCTCGGGTTCATTGCGCTTGGCTGGGCGGGTTTTCAGACCGCGCCCGAGAATACGTCCGAAGCGCTGATGACGCTGACCTTCCTCTATGCCGGTGTGCCCATCGCGCTGAAACTGATCGCGGTAGCCCTGATGTGGCGCTTCGAGTTGGACAGGGAGGAGATGGCGCGTCTGGACGCTGCTTAGCGCGCATAGAGCGCGCTTTCAAACGCATTGGCGTTGTCCCAGGCGAACCAATAGCTGAGGCGCCCGGCGACCCTGGGCAAGGTCTGCCCATCCGGGGTGAGCAGCGCGTCTTCTGTCATGACGTAGTCCGAGACCTCGTCCATCTTCACCAGGTGATCGCCGCGGTCATAGGCGCGTACGGTACGCCCGTCGGCTTCGCCTATCAGGACGACTGACAGGTCTCCTACCCGGTCGTTGATCACGGATGTTTCGGCGAACGCGGCCACCGGCCAGGCCTTGGCCGCGCCAAACCGGGTGATCCCAAAGACGAAATCCTTGGGTGCGACGCCGTCTGCGCCCTGAGCCACCGGGAACATCAGGTCCGGGCTGGCGAAGTAGTCGCGATAGGCAACGCCGGGATCGTAGTCGCGGATATGCCCGGTCTCCAGCGCCAGAACCCGTGTGTCCGGATGCAGCGCGCGCCAATCGGCCCAGGTCGAGATGGCGAGCGGGCGTTGGCGCAGGCGGATGCCGGAATGCGTCAGCGGCCCCACCACGGGTTCTCCGCGGAACTGCTGCCAGAGCGAGCGGGTCTGGCGGTCGAACATCAGCTTGTTCGAGCGGTGAAGCAGCCCCGAGGAGCCAAACACAAACGCGCCGCCGCCCTCTCGCGCCGTTTCGTAGAGGATGCCAGAGCCACAGAGCGTGCAGTAGCTCAGCGCCACCGGCACGCCGCCCACTACGTCATTCGCCATCTCGTGCCAGCCCATGATCCTGAGGGGATAGGCGCGGGCATCGCCGTTGATCTCGACCCCGAAGACCAGATCGTCTTCGCGCATATACGCGGCCTCTGCCGCCAAGATCATCGCCGGATTGTCGAGCGACGGGATACCGTCGACCTTCACGCCGCCCCAGACGACCTCCTCGAACCGGATGCGGCGGCTGTCGGGATCCGCCAGCGCCGGACCAAAGAAATCGCGGAAACGGTCGTCGATGCTGGCAAGGAATCGCATTTTCACCGTGTAGAAGCTCGGATGCGGCGGCAGCGCGGGTTGCGCCTCCTGCCAGACCATCGCCTCACGCCAGGTCCTCAGCGACGTGCTGCTTAGGGCGGAGAGCGTGGCAGAGATCGCCTTGTGCTCGCCACCCAGCCGCATCAGGTGGATAAGCGACGGGATCACATCCGGGTCGCCCCGCGCGATCAGGGCGGTGGAGGCCGTGGCCTTCTCAGCTTCCGAACCCAGCAGCAGGTCGAGGGTGAGTTTCTCCACTTCATCGGCCACAGCCGCGGCTGGCCAAAGCAGTGCCGTTGCCGCCAGCATTTTCCAGATTCGCATCTATAAACCTCCAGCCCCGTTGGTATCAGACCGGTCGCAAGAGGGCAGAGGGTTTCACAGAGGTTTGGTGCGGTGTGAGCAGACTTCAGGCGATGCTCACTCGTCGATCTTGTCCCAGCCGAGCAGTTTGCGCACGACCCAGATATAGGCCCGGTTGGGCAACAGCCCCAAGGTTCGCAACACCAGCGCGAACTGCCATGGGAAGCGGATCTCGAAGCCCGGCTTCTCCAACCCCTTCACGATCTCGGCCGCCGCCTCCTCGGGCTGCATCAACATCGGCATCTTGAATTCGTTAACCGACGTCGCGTCCGTTTCCACGAAACCTGGATTGATGACCGAGATACGCACCCCGCAATCGACCAGATCCATCGCCAGGGCCTCGGCCATCGCGATCAACCCGGCCTTGGTCGCGCCATAGGCTGCCGCATTGGGCAGCCCGCGATAGCCCGCGACCGAGGCTGTGATCGCCAGATGCCCGGTGCCGCGCGCGATCATATGGGCCATGGCGGGCTGCAACGCGTTGGTGACGCCGGTCAGGTTCACATCAAAGGTCTGTCGCGCTTTCTGCGCATCGAAATTCTGGGCGCGCATAGGGTGGTAGATACCAGCGTTCAGGATGGCGAGAGCCATCGGCCCTTCCCCGGTGATCCTGGCGCAGCAGTCGTGCATCGCCTGCAAATTCGTCACATCGCCGGGCAGGGGGACGACAGTGCCATCGGCCTCATTCGCAAGCTCCTGCAACGCGTCTTCCCGTCTTGCGGTTGCATAGACCCGCCAACCCTTGGACGCCATCGCCAGAACCACCGCGCGCCCGATTCCGCCGGATGCGCCCGTAATCCAGACCGCCCCGTCCTGGGGTGTCATCACTTTGGAAAAGACACTCAAGCCTCGGACCAGAGGGGGGAAATCAGCCCAGTTTCCGAGATCAGCTCGTAGGTTCCGGGGTCTCCGCCCGCGTCGAAATTGACATTCACCCACTCGCCCCGGTCGTCATAGGTCAGGCGCGTGGTCAATTCCCCGGTAACCTGATGGACGCGGGGGGCGACTTCCTCGATCTGTATGTCCAGAATTGCGCCGCTTTGCGTCGAAATCCACGGGCGTCGACCGATAAAGTCCGGGTGATAGTAGCTTGTCGTCACCGCATCGATCGGTGCTTTGCCTGTGAAACGCGAACCCGAGATAGCCAGTTCACCATCCTGCTGCACGATCTTGCAGAAATCATCCACGCCGTCGTCGAAGACACGCGAGTCGACCTCGACAATCCGTCCGTTCCGCCAACGTTCGCGGTTCAGCAGGTTGTAGCGATAGGCGGTGATCCCCAGGATCTTCACGGCGATCTCGATCTTGATCTCCATGGTGAAACCGCGATCGTCCAGCGTGGCGCTGAGCGTATGGATGCCGATGTCATCGCCGTCGCGCAGCACCCGAAAGCGGCGCTGCGCACGCTCGGCCCCCAGGGCGCCCGAGGGAATGATGGCTGCCATGGCCAGTGTCGCACCACCGGCCAGAAAACCGCGTCTCTGCATGGATCCGCCTATTCGCCGAGGAAATTGAGCGCGCGCGAGAACGTACCGGTGAAGTGCAGGCTGCCATTCATCACCACCAGGCAGTGGCAAATCTCTTCGCCCACGATCTGGGGACGGTGATCGTCATCTTCGTCATTTACCGCCAGATCGCCCGCGCGGTAAACTTCTTCACCATCCTGCAGCGCGCCGGTCATCACCAGCGTCATCTCGCATCCTTTATGGGTATGCTGTGGCAGGGCAGCGCCAGGCCGGGCGCGCAGAATGCTCACTTTTTCCTCACCGAAGCCGTCGAATTCATACTCTGAAACACCTGGCAGGCGGAATTTCCAGGGAATTTCCGAAAACGTCAGTCCCAACGCTTCCATGACCGGACGGGGCAGGGGACTTTCGCCGTTGGTCGCAGGTTCCGATGCATCGGCGTCGCAGGGCGCATCCAGCATGGCGAGCGCCTTGTCAAGCGCATCGGGTCGCATCTCGGCTGCGGGTTCCTGACTCAGAACCGCGCCTCCGACGGCCTCCAGCTCGGAGACCTTGGCGCGGCTTTCGGGCGCCTGTGTCAGATGTGTCGCGATCAACAGCGATGTGCCGGGCGATGCGGCGCCGGCTGCATAATCGGCAAGCAGCTCTGTGCTCGGGTTATAGGTCGGCATGGGTCAAGCAGTCTCTTATTGTGTGGATTATAAGCCTTACGTCGCAGGCAGGATATTGGATCACTGCAAAGTTAGCTGACGAGGCAGAAAATCAAGGGATTGCGCTTTTTGCGCCCAGGTGTCATCCGCAGGCCGCAATCTGACGTTCCGGAGGCCACCCACCATGAAGCCGATCTTCTTTTTCGGATCGCTGCGCGATCTGGACCTTCTGCAAATCGTGCTTGGACGCGCGGTGGCGGAAGACGCGGTGATCGACGCGCGGGCACCGGGCTTCAGCACTCGGCGCCTAGCCGAAGAAAGCTATCACATCCTGGTGGAAAGCGAGGGCGCGGAGGCACCGGGCCGCGTGCTTCTGGACTACGACGCCGCCGATCTGGCCCGGCTGGAATATTTCGAGGAGGCGGAGTATGGGCTGGAGGACATCCAGGTGACTACAGCCAACGAGCCCATGGATGCCAGGTACTTCGCCGCGACAGGCAAGGCGACGCATACCGATCTTTCCTGGGATTTCGCGCATTGGCAGCGGCAAGACCGCGCCGTCGCGCTGTTCGCCGCGCGGGAATACATGGATCACTACGGCGCCGTCCCGGTCGAGGATATCGACCGCATCTGGCCCGGGATTATGACGCGGGCGTATCAGAAGGCGAGGGCTGCGGGCGAAGACGCCGCCGCGACCACCTTGCGCAGCGATTTCAGGCGCGGGGATGTGGAGTGGCAGGAGATGCGCCGTCCCTACACCCACTTCTTGGCGGTGGAGGAGCACCGCTTACGCCATCGGCGTTTCGATGGTGGCTGGTCCGCGCCCGTCGGCCGCACAGTCACTTTCTGGGGCGATGCGGTGACGGTTCTTCCCTTTGATGCTGCCCGGGGCACCGTGCTGCTGATCGAGCAATTTCGCCCCGCACCTGCTGCCCGGGGCGAGGCCAATCCCTGGTGCATCGAAGTCATCGCCGGGCGCATCGATACCAACGAGGATGCCGAGACGACAGCGAGGCGCGAAGCAGATGAGGAAGCGCGCCTGACCTTGCGCCGTCTCGCCCCCATTCCCGGCTACTACACGACGCCTGGGCTGGCGGCAGAGAAGATCTATGGCTTCATTGGCGAGGCGGATTTGGGCAACGCAGGCGGCGTCCACGGCTTGAGCACCGAGGAGGAGGACATCCGCACCCTAGTCTTACCTCTCGATGAAGCGCTCGCAGCGGTGAGCGCGGGCGAGGTGAATACCGGGACCGCTCTGGTCTCGCTTCTTTGGTTGAAGGCGCATCGCGACCGGATCGAGGCTGCTTGGAAGGCCTGACGAAGGCCGACGTCTACCGGGATGTCGAGCGGTCAAGGCTGCGGCGCCAACCGGGGCAAATGCCCTCGCAACCGAAAAAACAACGCATTTGCTGCAAATTCAGCCGAATCTCCCGAATAATTAACGCTAAAATCACGCTGGGTTCACGCTGCGTAAGCCACCCTTCTCCAATCCACCGGCCCAACACCACGATATCGCCGGTAAAATGGGAGGGGACGACATGGGAGTTCTACAGCCAATCGAGGTGCCCAAGCTGATCGCGGCAGGCGCTCAGATCCTGGCGCGCTTTGCGCATAATCGAGTCGTGACCGGGATCGATTTTGGGAGCAATTTGACCAATGCGCGATCAACGGACCGGCCAGTGATGCGCCTGCATATTGGCGGCGCAGGTTTGCTGCCCGACGATCACTCACCGGGCCGGTTTGGGGCGGACATCGACGGTGTTGCGGTCGAGATGGTGGAGGCCGACTATGCCCTCGCGCCGATCTGGCCGGTGACGCCTGCCAATGCGCTTCATGCGAACGCGGGGGATCTGCCGACCACCCTGCGCGCGATGACCGAAGCCTTCTGCGATCTGGCCCAGCCCGCCATGCAGGATGTGCTCGCCAACATGATTGGGCGGGCGCTGGTAGTGCCATCTGGATCCAGCAGCCGGGGCAGCGCCATTATCGATGGATATGGGGTGTATTTCGTGCGATATGGCCGAGCGGCCGATGCGCGGCGCATGCCGGTCACCGGGTTCCGGTTGGTCTCGCCCGATCCGATCTTGCCGGGGCGCGGCGTTGCTGCCGTGCAGGATTGCTTGGGACTGACCTGGTGCGATGCCGACACGCATCGCTGCCGTGGCATCCAGGCGGCGGTGGGCCGGGGTGCCGATCCACGCGACCAATACGCCGTCGCACGCTGGCCTGCGGTGCCAGACCGGCGAGCGCCGGGAAGTGGCGCGAATGCTGCCGGTATGACGTCGTTGGCCGACGAAATCATAGGTCAGTATTCGATGCCGGATTGAGTGGCACATGTGACTGCCGCTTTGCTGCCCGACCGCTCAGCAGCGTACCAGGATCAGACAGCCGGCGTCGGAGATTGCCGGCACATGCTGGCTGCCCTGTCTTGCAAGGTGGAAATCACCAGCGCGCAGGATCAGATCGCCGAGACGTACTTCGCCGTCGAGCATCATCAGTTCCTCGTCGGCACCGTGTTCATGCGCGGGTATCACCGCCCCCGGTTCGCAGCGCAGCAGAAGCGTTTTGCGCCCGCTGGTTGGATCGTGATTGAGCACCTTGCGCCACACGCCGGGGGCCGTGTTCAGCCAGCGCCCGCCCTCGCGGCGCACTGTGCTGGTCATTGCAGGCTCTTCGGCATCCAGGCGCGCCTCGATCTTGGAGAAAAGATCATCTGGCGGTTCGGCTGTTTCCGCTGAGAGCGCGAGCTCTGCAAGGTCGATTTCCCAAGCCGCGATACGATGATAGAGGCTGGGGTCGGTCTCCGCCTTAACGCGCAGCGCTTCGCGCGCCTCAGCGTCGTCAGCGCCCAGTGCATGCAGGGCGATCGCCAGATCCTTGTCGCTCAGCTCGGTCATTCCAGGGCCTGCTTCATCGCTGCGAGTCCACGTCTCACCCAGCTTTTCGCCGTGCCAAGCGGCACGCCCAGGGCCTCGGACAATTCGGCATGTGTGTATCCGCGGAAATAAGACAAGAGCAATGCTTCGCGATATTCCGGTTTCAGATCGGCCAGCAGCCGCGCCACCGTGATCGCATCGACCGAGGCTGTTTCGGTATCGATCTCCAGGGCAATTTCGGGCAGATCGCCATGATAGCTTACAAAGCCGCGCGCGCGCTCGGCGCGTAACCTGTCGATGGCCTTGTTCCGGGCGATGGTGGCGATCCAGGCCAGCGGGTTGCCCTTGGCAGGGTCATAGGATCTGGCGCGCTGCCATATGGTGACATAGGCCTCTTGCGTCACTTCCTCGGCCACTTCACGCCCGTGCAGCATGGCAACGATCAGGCCGAACACAAAACGCGAGCTGAGTTCGTACACCGCGCGGAACGCCGCCCGGTCGCCCTCTCCCGCCTGTTGCAACAGGCCGATCAGCCGGGCGCGATCCTCTTCTGCGTTCTGCCGTTGTTCGGGCGCTGTGGAGGGCTGTAGGCGGATAATCGAGCTCGCCATCATCCTGCCTCGCAATGCGCTGGCCGGATCCGGGTGCTGCCTGACCTGAATGTCGCTTGCAAAACGGTCTCCCCCCAAGCGCGTCCTGGTTAACTTACATTATTTGTTACGTAGGGTCAGTCAGCTTGGATGCAGGCGGCGCAAAAAAGATTTTCGGGGGCGATTTCGCGTCCAACCGGGCGGGCCAAGCGTTTTCCAGCATAGATCGCCCAGGACTGCGGAGGGCCGAGTGCCGCCGCTGACAAGGGTGGTCTGCAACCGACACAACTGGTGGAAATCGATATGCCCAACCCTCTGACAAAGATCGCTATACTGGCCATGGTGGCCAGTACTGCGCTGCCGACGCTGTCCTATGGCTCCAGCCACATGGATGCCCCGCTGATCACTTTCGACGATCCTGCGAACACAACGGATGTCTATGCCTTCCGCTCGACCGATCCTGACACGGGCGAGGAATATCTGACGGTCGCCCTTTCGGTTTATCCCTTCGAGGAGCCGGGTATCGGCCCCAACACCTATCGCTTCGACGACCGGGTAGAGTACAATCTGCACGTCGCGCTGGACAACAATGCCACCGTGACCGGCGATACCGATCTGACCTACAGCTTCCGCTTCAATACCCGTTTCGTGAACCAGGACACGATCCTGCAGAACTATCTGGGCGTGATCCCCGACACACCGCAGGCGAGCGGCTTCTTTGGCCGACAGAATATGCGCCAGGCCTATACCCTGCGGAAGATCGAGGAAGCGCAGGACGGCAATCCGCGTCAGGTCACCGTTCTGGGCACGCGCGCTGCCGATGGACTGATCGTGCCGCCGAACAACCAGGGTCAGGTCACGCCGTTCTACAATCAGGGCGACGATGGCGACATGCCCGCGAAGGAGGGCGTGAGCGACGCCGCCGATCTGGATCCCTATACCAAGGCCGCGATTGCCGAGCTAGAGTCGGGTTACCGCGTTTTTGCCGGTCAGCGCGACGATGGGTTCTACGCCGATATCCAGTCGATTTTCGATCTGGATTTCAGCTTTGGCGCCAATGCCGGTACGCCGACCAAGCCGTTCGACAGCCAGGGCGGTTTCAACGTTCACACCATCGTTCTGGATATCCCGATGGAAGAACTGGGCGACGCGAAACTGGCTGGTATCCATGCCACCACCCGGCGAGCGACCGGCGAGAACGCGCAAGGGTTCCCGACGGATTTTGTGCAGGTCGGCCGTCAGGGTAACCCGCTCTTCGCCGAAGCGTTGATCGCGAATCTCGACAAGGACCGCTATAACCAGACCGTGCCTGCCGTGGATGATGCGAACTTCGCCACCTATGCCGAGGACCCGGAGCTTGGCCGCGTGCTGGGGGTCAGCGAACTGATCCCGGGCCTGTTGCGGGCGATCTATATTCCCGATGTGATCAAGGTCGACCTGACGACCGAAGCGGCCAAAACGCCGAACGATCCTGACTTTAACCGGCTCAGTATCTTTGGCGGGGATGTGCTGGACAGCAGCGAGATCGGGGCATTCGGCAACGGCTCGGCTGTGCCGGGCGGTTGGCCGAATGGCCGCCGGTTCGGCGACGATGTGATCGACATCGCGCTGATCGCCCTGGGCGCGGCCGGGCCCGGTCCTTTTGAAGATGCCAATATCGACCGCGTCAGCGAGAACGACATCACCTATCACGATGTCTTCCCCTACGCCGCGACGCCTCACAACGGGCGCAACCATGTTGGCCAGGTTCGCGACCCCAACCAGGGTCTATGACTTGCTTGCCGGTGCGGGCAGCGATGCCCGCGCCGTTTTCCCAAACACTGATAATTGGAGCCCGAAGATGGCATTCTCACTTCGCCGCTTAGCCTTGGCTATCGCACTGCTTGGCAGCGCGCCCGCCCTGGCAGAAAGTCCCGCGCCCCGCGCCGAAATCCGCAATCTGATCGACCAAGGTCGCGCAACCGGCGATGAGCGGTTCTATGGCTATGCAGAGGCAAAGCTGTCGCCGCTGCTGGCGATAACGCCCGAGGATCCGAGCTTGCGCATGCTGCGCGCGGTGATCGCGCAGGCGGGGCATGACTTCGACGCGGCGCTGAACGATCTGGATTTCGTCATCGACAGGTCGCCCCGGGCGGCGCAGGCACGCCTGACGCGGGCCTTTTTGCATATGACGCGCGGCGCTTATGATCTGGCCTTCACGGATTGCGCGGCGATGCCGCCAAGCGCTGGCCGCCTCAGCCGCTCGGCCTGCCATGCCTGGTTGCTGGGCCTGACCGGCGATGCGGCGAAGGGTTATGCGCTGCTGGACGTTGCGCTGGCGGCTCAGCCGGATGCGAGCGCCGGGTCGCGGGCCTGGGCCTCCTCCCTGCTGGCGGATATGGCCTGGCGGCTGGGGGACTATGACAAAGCGCGTTTGCAGTTTGAACGGGCGCTGGCGTTGAGCGCCGGGTCGAACCGGGTGGCCAGCGCCTATGCCCAGTTCAAACTGGAGCGTGGGGAGCCGCAGGCGGCTCTCGACTTGTTGGTAGGGGCGCATCCGACGGACGCTGTGCTGCTGACCCGCGCCCGCGCCGCGCGAGCCCTAGGCCGCGAGGATGAGGAAAGTCTGGCCATCCTCCATGATCGTTTCACTGCGGGGGCCTCGATACATCTGCGCGAACATGCGATCTTCGCGCTGCATCTGCTGGAGGACCCTGCCAAAGCGCTCGATCTGGCCGAGGCGAATTGGGCCACGCAGCGTGAACCCGCGGATCTGCGCCTTTTGGTCGAGGCCGCCGAAGCCGCTGGAACGCCCAGGCGGGCCAGCGTCGCGCGGGCTTGGCAGGACACTCATGGTACGGAATTCGGGGGGCGTTCGTGATGCGCGCGTTCTTGGCAATGGTCACGCTCTGTCTTTGTGTCCTGCCCGCGCAGGCGCATCAGGAGAGCGAGGCGTTTCTGAACCTCACCCGGGCCGATGGTGCGGTGACAGGCACGATTGATCTGGCGCAGCAAGATTTGGAAATCGCAGTTGGGCAAGATTTTTCAGAATCTTACCCAAAGGAAGTGATACAATATATCAGGAATGGTCTGAGTTTTCAGGCAGCGGATCAGTCCTGCGCCCTAACACTGGGCGAACCGACACAGCAGACGCGCATCGGCTTACCTTACATCTCCTTTCCCCTGCGGGCTGCTTGCCTTGAAGTGGGGCCGGTGGACATGCGCTACGATTTGATCTTCGATATCTCGACACGCCATCTGGCGCGCGTGCAGATCCTGAACACCGGGGCGCCGATTGTGCAAACGATCTCCAGCGAGAGCCGCGTTGTCCGGGTCGGGCAGGGCGGTACGCCGGCGCGCTCCTTCTTTGTCGAAGCTGTCTGGCAGGGGGTGATTCACATCCTCAAAGGCTTCGACCACGTGCTTTTTCTGATTGCACTTTTGCTGCCTGCGGCCCTGGTTCGCAGGGACGGAAGCTGGCAACCGGCAGGGTCCCTGCCGCAAATCCTCAGACGCACAGCCGGGATCGTCACGGCCTTCACGCTCGCTCACTCGCTGACCCTGGCTCTGGCGGCAACGGGTGTCGTCCTGCCGCCCGCCCGCCTGGTTGAGAGCACCATAGCCGTCACACTGATCCTCGCAGCCCTCAACAACATTCGCCCGTTGGTGAGCGGCCATATCTGGATGCTGGCCTTCGGTTTCGGGCTGATCCATGGCTTCGGATTTGCCAATGTCATGGCCGAGCTGGATTTCAGCGCCGGGTCCTTCGCGCTTGGTCTGCTCGCGTTCAATCTGGGAGTGGAGGTCGGTCAACTCGCGCTGGTTCTGCTGTTGTTGCCGATGCTCTATGCGCTGCGCCACCGGGCAAGTTTTCGCGACCGCTTGATGCCGGGTGCTTCCGCCATCGCAGGGCTGCTGGCCACCGTCTGGCTGGTGGAGCGGGCCTGGGACGTTCGCATCCTCCCCGCGCTTTGACGCAAAAATCCTGATGAACAAAGGAGCGATCCAATGACCAAGAAACTTCACCCCGGCCAATCGCAGCGCCGAGATGCCGGGTTCAGTCTGATCGAGCTTCTGGTGGTGCTGGGCATCCTGGCCCTGCTGGCAGGCGTGGTCGGTCCAAAGGTCGTCGGCTATTTCGGTCGCGCGAAGACCCAAACCGCCGTGACCCAGATCGAGGGGATGCGCGCTGCGCTGGATCTCTATCTACTGGATATGGGCCGCTATCCAACCGCGGAGCAAGGGTTGGATGCCCTGGTGCGTGCGCCCGCAAATGCACTCACCTGGAATGGCCCCTATCTGCAGGACACCGACGTGCCGCTCGATCCCTGGGGGCAACCCTATCGTTACGTCGTGACGCAAGACGGACAAGTGGCGATCGCGACACTTGGTGCGGACAATCAGGAGGGAGGGAGTGGCGAGGCCGCGGATATTCGCAGTTGAGCGGTTTCAGGGCTGGCCAAGCGCGGCAGGGCGAACCGATATCAGCCGCGCGGCCAGTTCCGCCGTTACCTGTCGCGCCTTGCTGCGGTCACGGACCACGCGGGGCGTGATCACCACAAGCAGCTCGGTGCGTTGGCGGCTTTCCACTGTGTTCTTGAACAACTCGCCCGCCACGGGGATGTCTTTCAGCAGGGGCACGCCGTCCACAGTGTCGGTGTTGGCATTGCGGATCAGCCCACCCAGAACCAGGCTTTCGCCATCGGTCACGGCCACCGTTGTTGCAATCCGGCGCTGGCGGATCGTGGGGCTGTCGATGCCCGAGGTCGTCGTCTCGACAACGTCCGAGACATCCTGATCGATGTCCAGCAGCACAAGCCCATTGTCCGATACGCGCGGGCGCACGGTCAGGGTCACACCGGTGTCGCGATAGGAGACCGCGTTGACGATCGGTGCCTCAGGATCGCCCACGCTGACCGCCGATTGCGTGACGATCGGAACCTGATCCCCGATTTGCAGAATAGCTTCGCGGTTATCCAGCACCATTAGCGAGGGCGACGAGACCACATCGATGTCGGTTACCGAGGCCAGTGCGTTCAGAACCACACTGGCATTGGTGCCGGAGAGAAGCAGCGATAGCCCCGGCGGTGTCGCAGCCAAGGGCGTCAACGCGCCTGGCGTGAACTGGCCTGAGAAGTCACCGAATTCCAAGAACCACTCGACCCCGTATTCCAGGTCGTCGGCCAGCGTCACCTCGGCAATTGTCACATCCAGCAACACTTGGTTCGGCACCGCGTCCAGGCGCTCGACCACGGCGATGGCCTGATCGAACACATCCTGCGGTGCGCGGATGATCAGTGCATTGCCGGTATCGTCCGCCACGACCGAAACGCCATTGGTTGCGGTAGCACCGCTGGGGCTGAAGCTGACCGGTTGCGGCGCTTCGGGATCGGCTGGCACGGGTGTTGCTGTTGTGCTTGCGAAGATTTGGGTGACCAGTCCGGCCAATTCCACCGCATTGCGGTTCTGCACCTTGTAGACATGAACCGCGCGGCCATCGCCCTGGCCGGAGACATCCAGAAAACGTGCCACATCTGTAATCGTGTTCAGCAACCGGTTGCTGGGTGCGACGACCAGCACGGCGCGGGCGCGGCTGACTGGCAATATGCGCGCGGCCTTGGCGCCCTCCGGGTTTTCGGTGGCGAGCATGAAGCTCAACTCCTCCGCCACTTCCACCGGGTCCGCCCGCTGCAGCGGCACCAGCGCAATCGACTGCCCGGCGAGCCAGTCCACGTCGAAAAGCTGGATGGTGCGCTCCAATTCGGCGAGCTCGCCCTGCGAGCCGCCCAGCACGATGAGATTGCGTGCATCGTCCAGGCTGCGCACGGCACCTTGGGGTGCGATCGGCTCCAGTATCTCGGCCAAAGCGCTCGGCTGGATATGGCGCAGCCGCGCAACGCGGGTGGTGTAGCCGATGCCGCCCGCGAGGCTGGACGTCGCGACCGGCGCGCCGCGCAGGGCGTCCGCCCCGGCCGGGACGATCCGGAAAACGCCCCCGGACCAGAGGAGAGCAGCCCCCCGTGCGGCCAGGATATCCTCGAACAGGCCCACGATCCGGCGCGGCGCCAGTGGTTTCCCGGTCGAGAGGGTGGCGATACCGGGCAGGTCGGCCTCGATCACATAGCTGGCGCCCACGACATCGCCCAGAACCTTGGCCGCCAGATCGTCTATGGAGGCATTGATCAGGTTGAGACTTACGGGACGGCCGGTGCCGAAGGCCTCATCTGGGATCACAGCAGGCAGGTTTGGTGGTGAAAGCCCCGGGCGCACGAACCCGCGGACCGGTTGATCTGAAGCCCCCGCGGGAATGCTGGTCAGCCTGGCCCCGCTGGACGCAGCCGCGGGCGCTGCCGTCTGACCGATGGGCTGATGCGCGGGAAACAGCGCTTGGCGCACCCTTTGCGCGTCGCTGGTTTGACCACCGCCGCATCCGGCAAGCGTCGTGCCCATCATCAACGCGAAGAAGAGCGGCGTGGGACGACAAAAAATACGATGCGGCATCATGGATCCTCGGCTGAGGCCAGCCCGGCCTTTGTGCTGGCGCGCTTTGGCTCGATGGTCAGGCGTTTTCGGCCACCATCGAGCTCGAACACCGCGCTGCCGGTATCGACGGCAATCAGGGTGGCGCCGGCGATTTCCTCGCCCGGCGCGAGCCATTCGGCGGTTTTGCCGTCGTCCGCGGTGACAAGCGCCGAACGCTGGCTTCCCGAGACAAATACGCCGCGCAAGACCAATTGAGCCACGGGGACATCCCCGGGGGCATCCCTGACGTCTGCCTCTGGCTGTGGAGCCCGCGTGAGTTTGCGCGACGGAATGAAAAGCGGTCGATCTAGCAGGTCGGGTGGTGAAACTCGGCCCGGCCAATCGAGTGACACCCCCTGAGGTATGACAGGCTTGTTCGCATCTTTTACTACTGTCAAACCCGGTCGCACCACCCCCAGCGCAGCAGTTGTCAGCACCGCCAATGCTGGAAGGGCGAGGAAGATACGCCGGTTCATCCTGCGTGCTCCTGCAGGAAAAATCCGCTGATCGTGGCCTTGACTTTCAGGATTGGCGCCGCGCCGGCGTTACCCGGGCGCTCGGCGGCGATGATGGTGAGATCATCCAGTTGCAGCAACGGCCGTGTATCCTCCACTGTGGCCAATATGCGCAGGGCTTCCTCCATCCGCGCCGAAAAGGCGACGCCGAGCGACAGACGCTGGATCGGCAATTGTGCCTCTGGCGGGATCACCGAGACCCGGGTCACCTGACCGCCCGCGTCGGTGATGCGCCGGGTGATCGCGGTTTGCAGATCGGCCTGAGCGCGCTCTTTACTGGCTGCGGCCAGAAACAGACCAGCCCTGGCGACATCCGCTTCCAACGCCAAACGCGCGGCGTCGATGGTTTCGAGTTCGGTTGCGAGTTGAGAGAGGCGTTGCGCCATCGTCTGGTCGCGCGAAATCTCGGTCTGCCAATCCGCGCGCAGGGTTGCGAAGACCTCGCCGGCCAGTGCCAGCGGACCCAGGGTCGCCAGGAGCAGCAGTGCCAGCGCAGCGGCCCGGCGTAGCGCGAGAGGAACACGCTTCATTGTTGCGCCTGCCTCACGGCGATCTGCAATGCGATTTCGAAACGGTCGGTGTCTTGCCGAGTGTCGCGGAGAATGGGTGAGGCAAAGCGGGCGCCCTCGATCTCTGACGCAGCTTCCAGCGCCAGTAGCGCCTTAGCCGCGTCCTGCGAACGCCCGGACAGTTGCGCCTCGCCTTCCGTCAGGCTCAATCGCGTCAACCAGGCCGTATCGGGCAAGGCCCGGCTGATGGTCGCGATGCTTAGCGCCATTGGGTGCCTGTCGTTTTGGTCGCGCAGAAAACTCCCTATCGCATCCTGCCGGGCGATCAGATGCCGACGCGCCGCCATGGCCGGGGTTGCCTGGCGTTCAGCCAGAACACGTGCCTGCGCCATTTCCGTTCGCTGCGTGTCCAACTGCCAAAGATGTAGGGCCGCAACGGCGAGCATCGCTGTTGTCACCGCGACAATACCGTGGCGGATAGGGATGGCAGTGTGAGTGCGGATATCGGTCGAGAAAGAACGCGCCAATCGCGCCGGATGCCGTCCGTCCAGGACGCCGATATCGGCGGAAGTACGTTCCGCCAACCGGCGCGCCTGCTCCAGCGTGTCGGGATCGGCCATGTAAAGCGAGACTTCTAACCGCCCCTCGCCCCTGGCATCGGAGTCGATGGCATAGCTCCAGGCAGGCGATCTACCCTCCAAAGGCCAATCGGCGGCGACGCGGGCGGCCAGCACTTGCTCCAGTGCCGGAAAGGCGGCAATGGGCAGGCGGATGCGGCGTGTCAAAACCAGTTCCTGCGCCAGGCAGATGGTCTCGCGGCGGCGGAGCGGACCTGTGCCGCCAAGCCTTGCGCCATCCCATATTCGATGCAGTCGGTGCCGGCGCCCTGGAATGCAGCCCGAGATCTCGAACAGCCACCACGCCCAGGCCTTGCGAAGCAGGAATTTCAGATCGGGATTGCGCATCGTGGCGTCCTGTCCGCTGAAGCCGGGTCTAATCAGGTCTTCGGATCGCGGGCCGATTTGGATGCAGCGGCCGTGATGCATCCAAACGCTGGGTGAGGCGCGTTCCTCCTCCCGATTGCCACTGCCGATGCGGAGCCTGATGTATGAATGTCCTGGCGCGTGAGCCCGATCCCGGCCAGCCAGCCGCTGAGCCTGCGGCGTGCCATGAAGTGCAATCACTGCTCGCCCGGTTGAGCGCCCAGGGCCTGGCGCCGGATGCCCTTGAGCGCGCGCGGCGCGTCGCGCAGAAAACTGGCGACCGGATCGATCTGGTGCTCTGCCAGTTGGGCCTGCTGGCCGAAGACGCCTGGCTCGCCGCATGGGGCGAAGAGCTGGGCATCGAGGTCCTGGATGAGGCGGAGCTTTTTCGCCTCGCGGCCGATATACCCAAAACGCAGGTGCGAGCCGAGTTTCTGCGGGGCAGGAACGCGATCCTGCTGGCCGGGCCAGTTGCTGTCCTGGCTGACCCGCTGGACCGTGAAACGCTAGCGACCCTGCGGTTCGTTCTGAGACAGGATATACGATCTGCCTTGGCACCGGCCTCCGCCATTCGCGAGGTGCTGCAGCGACAGGACAGAGACGGCGATGACGCCTCCGCCGTATCGGGTGCCACCGATGAACTCGATATCGAGCGGCTGCGCGATCTCGCCTCCGATGCGCCGGTGATCCAGTGGGTCAACTCGGCGCTGGAGGCAGCGATTGGCGCGGGGGCTTCGGATATCCACCTGGAACCGGGTGAGCAGCACCTCGCGGTGCGGATGCGTGTCGATGGTCTACTGCAACCCTTGGCACCGCCGGACGCCGAGATCGCCCATGCCGTGATTTCGCGTATCAAGATCATGGCGCGGCTGGACATTGCCGAGCGGCGCCTGCCACAGGACGGGCGTGCCACGGCAACGGCGCGGGGCCGGCGGGTCGATCTGCGCATCGCGACGGCCCCGACGCCGCAGGGCGAAACGCTGGTGATCCGGCTGCTGGACACGACGCGCGGTGTTATCTCGCTGCAGGCGCTGGGCTATGCGCCTGCCGCTAACGCGGATCTGATGCGTCTGCTTGGTGAACCAAATGGCATCATCCTGGTCACCGGGCCCACCGGTTCTGGCAAGACCACCACGCTTTATGCAATGTTGCGTGCGCTGCAATCCAGCGAGCGCAAGCTCATCTCGATCGAAGATCCCGTCGAATACCAGGTGCCTGGCATTGCCCAGATCCAGGCGGCGCCCGGCATCGGGCTCGACTTTGCCCGGGCCCTTCGCTCGACGCTGCGCCATGATCCGGACGTTGTCATGGTGGGCGAAATCCGGGATCTGGAAACCGCCGAGGTGGCGGTCGAGGCGGCGCTGACAGGGCATCTGGTGCTGAGCACGCTTCACACGAACAGCGCTGCGGCGACGTTGACCCGGTTGCGCGAGATGGGGCTGGCGCCGTATCTGCTCGCCTCGGCTTTGAAGGGCGTGATTGCGCAACGCCTCGTGCGTCGGCTTTGTCCGGCGTGCCGCGAGCTGGAAACGGTGCCGGAGCTTCCGGCCGGCGCGCTTGGCTTGCCTGCGGAGGTGCAGCTCAGCGGCCCCGTCGGATGCTCCGAATGCCGAGGCACGGGCTTCAGGGGGCGGCTTGCGGTCAACGAAGTGATGCGGGTCGGCCCCGATCTGCGGGACCTTATCCTCGCCGAGGCTTCCGAGGCCGAACTGAGCAAGGCGGCGGTTGCCGCCGGGATGGTGCCGCTGTCAGATGATGCAGCCCGTAAGGCCAGTGCTGGCGAGACCACACCGGCGGAAGTCCTGCGCCTGACCGGAGCCTCGTGATGGCGCATTGGTTGGTCGAGGGATACGGCAGCGACGGGACGCCCGCGACCTGGCCGGTGGAAGCCGCAGATGTGACCCTGGCCATGGCGGAGGCCGCGCGGGCCGGCCATGTCGCGCTGACGGCGCGCCCGGCCCATTCGGGCGATGGCACCAAGCGTCTGCGCGCCGCCGACCTGCTGGCCCTGATGAGCGAACTTGCCGCGCTCGCCGCGGCCAAGATACCGCTTGCCGATGCGCTGGCCACGATTGCGGAGGCAACGCCCCGCAAGATGCTGCGCCCGATTGTAGAGGATCTGCGCAAGGCTGTCTCGAGCGGCGCAACCCTGTCGGACGCTCTGGCGCGCTATTTACCCGAGGGCGGGTTCATCACCGGATCGCTCCGCACCGGCGAGGCGAGCGGAAACTTCGCGGGCGCTTTGCAGCGGATCACCGTGCAATTGCAGCGTCGCAATGCGACGGGGCGCATGATCAGGGGTGCGCTGGTCTATCCCGCTATTCTTCTGGGCGTCACGATCCTGTCGCTGCTGGTGATCCTGCTCGGCGTCGTGCCCAATCTCGCGCCGCTGTTTCAGTCGGCGGGCGATGCCGCGCCGGCCTCCGCACGGATACTGATTGCGATGGCAGACGGCTTGCGCGCACATGGCGTCAGTATCGCGGTGGGCCTGACGGTCGTTGGGTTGATGGGTTGGCGCCTCCACAAGCATCCGGCCATGGTGGGTTTGCTCCAAAAAACCTTCGATGCCACGCCTGTTCTGGGGCCGATGTTGCGCGCCTCCGACAGTGCAGCCGCGTTGCGCGTCGCCGCCGACCTTTTGGAGGGCGGTGGAACTCTGCCGGACGCATTGACGCTGGCGGCGGAAGCCACTCGTGCGACCAGCGCTCGCGAGGCGTTGGCGCGCATCGGGTCGGGCGTTCGGACGGGCCAGCCGCTCGCAGATCTCTATCGCGGCGAAGCTGCCCTCTCGCAACCCGTCGCGGGTCTGATCGCGGTGGGCGCTGAAACGGGGCGCTTGGCCCCGATGATGACGAGCGCGGCGGAGGTGCTGGAGCGTGAGGTCGAGACAGCCTCCCGGCGTCTGATCGCCCTCCTGCCACCGGTCATGACACTGCTTCTGGGCGGGCTCGTGGGCGGGTTCTCGATGGCGATCCTCTCGGCGATTCTGAGCGTGAACGATGTCGCGTTCTAAGGGAGCAGATCGCGCTGCCGGGTTCTCGCTGGTGGAACTTTTGGCCGTGCTTGCGATTCTGGCCCTGGCGGCAGGCGCGATGGCGCCGCGTATCGGGGCGGGTCTGGATGCTGCGAGGGCGCGCGATGCTGCGTTGGAAACGGTGCAATGGCTTGGCGGTGCCCGCCAGCGGGCGATGCGCGGTGTTCAGCCGGTGACCATTCGGCAGACCGCCAAGAACACGCTTTCGATGGGGCGGGGTGCTGGCAGTTTGACCCTGCCGCATACGGAATTCCGGCTGCCTGGCCCGTTGCGGTTCGACCCCGCGGGGGGCTCGGACGGCGGTTGGGTGGACATCAAACGACCAGGGCACCCCGGCTATCGCCTCTCGCTCGACCGCTTCCTGGGGACGGTGAGCATAGCGGCGCAGGGCGATGACTGAGGGACGCTCCGGTTTCACGTTGATCGAGGTGGTTGTCGCGTTGACCATCCTGTCGGCAGGCCTTGTCTATGTTCATCGCATCAACGGTGCTGCGGCACTGGGCCAGCGCGGCGCGCAGGATCGCAGTGCCGCCTTGCTGCTGGCGGAGGAGCGAATGACCCTGGCCACCCGAGCCCCGCGCCAAGGGGTGGAGGAAGGACGGGAACTGGGTCTCGCCTGGCGGGTCGTCGTCGATCCGGTTGGCGATGTCGTGCCGAACCGGCTCTGGCGTGTCGAAGTCACGGTCACTGGTGCCCGGATTGCGCCCGTTCGCCTTTTGACATTGAAAAACGGAGGAGCGGAATGATGCGTCGGCAGGCGGGCTTCAGCCTGCTGGAGCTTCTGATCGCGCTCACCCTGCTTGCGGTCATCGCGACGATGTCCTTCGGCACGCTGACGATGGGCGCGCGGGTTTGGGAGCGATCTGGAACCGGCGCCGCGGATCCCGCGCTCACGGTGGGCAATCGTCTTGCTAGGCTGATCGAAGCCGCTAGGATGGTGCCCCTGCCGCAGACCGACCTGTCGCTGCGTCTGCCCTTTCGCGGCAAAGCGGACGAGTTGGTCTTTGTGCGTATAGATCGCGACGATGGGCTCGTCGCGATGCGCCTTGAGATCATGCGCAGCGGGAATGCGTCGACACTCGTGATCTACGAACGCCAGATTGCCAATCCCATCGAAGTTTTAGGTGAACTCGACTGGCAGGCCCCGATTTTCCGGTTGCCTGGGTTGCGCGTTGCCGATCTCGCGTATGCCACAGCGGATGGGGATTGGGTCCCGGACTGGCCCAAAGCCGGCCCTGGCCCGTCGCTGATACGCTTGCGGTTGGGACAAGCCTCACCCCACCGCTTCGTCGTGGCGCCGCAGGTGCGGCGATGAGCAGGTCGCGTGACGGCTTCGCCCTGGTTCTGGTGCTCTGGGTACTGGTGCTGGTCGGTCTGCTGGCCGCGTCGCAAACCCGGCTCGCGCGCGTGGCGGTGACCGAAGCCGTCGCGCAGGAGGCGGTCGCGTCGGCGCGCTGGACTGCACGCGCTGGACTGGAAGTGGCGATGCACCGTTTGAACCGCTCAGACGCCAACAGCGTTTCCTGCCAAATAGGCGATGCTCGAATGCAGATCAGTATCGAGGATGAAGAGGCCAAGATCGATCTGAACATGGTTTCGCCGCCGACAATCCGGGCTCTGTTGACGCGTTTGGGGTTGCCCGAGGCTGCCTCGACGCCGCTTGCAGATGCCATCGCGGACTATCGCGACGCGGATGATCTGGTTCGCCTCAACGGGGCGGAGGGTACCGCATACGATGCGCTTGGCTTGCCGGGCCCCAAGAATGCTCCCCTTGAGAGCTTCGCCGAACTCACCCGCGTCCTGGGCGCGGAAAATCTCAGTCTCGCACAACTCTCCCGCCATGCGACCGTTCATTCCGGAAGGCGCAGCGTCGATCCCGCCCTGGCGTCTCCAATCGTGTTGGGTGTGCTGCAAGACTTGAGCTCGCCGAAGGGCGCGCGTGCGCCAAGCCGTCGCGCGGTGTTCCGTATTCTGGTGACGGTGGAGACGATGTCGGGCGCTCGCGCCGGGCTTGGCGCCGTCGTGCGCATCGGCAGATCGCGGACCACGGTTCTAGATCTCTGGGATGCGCGCATTGCCGCCGCATCGCCTGCCGCAGTCGGCGATTTGCCAGACTGTCTACTGATCCACTGGGTGAGCTCCGACGAACAGGACCGGCCCCGTCGGTCCCGCTTGCGGTGATCCCCCTGCGGGCTCCTGGCTGACCGCCAAAGTCGCGCCGGAGAGAAACGCCGCCTGCTGAAAAACACTCAGCGGCAGAACGGTGCGCGGGCCATGCGCCGCCAGCAGGCCCAGCGAGCGCGGCGGTGTGGTTTCGTCCGCGATCAGCCAAAGTTCCAGCGAACCGTCTTCCACCACGGAGATCGAGTCGACATCGATCACCAGATACCTGTCAGGTGCAGCCAGCTCGATCAGGATCTGCCCTGGCCCGCTGGTTGCACCCAGCGCCGCAATCGCCGCGACGGGCGCCGCGTCCTTCGTTGCCGAGGGTGCCGGTCCCGCAGGATCGACCAAAAGCGCCGCTGCCAGCCCTGCGGCGGCCAGGCTCCCTGTTCCAGCACCCAGCAGCGTACCGTGCCAGAAACTCCGCCGCGCCCGCCGCCATGTTGTGGCGATCCGGTGTGCCTGATCCTGATCCAGGTCCTGCTCGATCCGCGCCAGCAGATCGCCGGGCGGTTCCAAAGGTACGGTAAAATGACCCAACTCCGCCAACGCCAGTTCCACATTGTCGGGTTCGACCTGGTCGGCAACCTTTGCGCCCGGGGCTGCAGCCAGCCCCAGCGAGCGTTCAAGGGAGATCCGAGATCCAAGCAACAGCGTCGTCATCCTTTGCCGGCAAGCACCACATGGGCGGGCGCAGCCATCTTTCTGGCGCATCATCCATCGCGGTCCGCCCGAACCGGGCCTCCCCCGTTTGGGCCGGAATGACCCGAATTACGCTAGATCTTACGGCGCCCGCGCCGATCGAGTTTCAAGCCGGGTAAAAGTTTTTCAGTGGCGATGCTCGGCAGGCGCATTCAGAGATGCCGGACATATTCCGCCAGTGCCTCTTCCAGACTGCGCGAGCGATCTAGTGTCTCACGCGTCTCCTCTGCGAAAGGCGTCTTCGCGAGCACGCGGAACACCTCCGCCGCGCCCTGGTGGAATTGCGGCGTTACGCCGGCCTCGGCAAAGGTTGCGGCGATCTCCTCCATCTCCGGCACCCAACGGGCGGAGTCTGCGGGCAGAAACGGGGTGCGCCCGCGCATCGCTTCCAGTGGGCCGACTTGGGAATAGGCAAACTCGCCCAGCAACGGCTCCAGCACGCCCATCTGGCGCGCTGCCATCAGAACCGCGGTCTGCAGGGTCCATGTGCCCTTGGTCAGCGCGGCATAAACCATCTTGAGGGCGGAGGCCTGACCGATCTCTGCTCCGATGCGCTCCACCCGGATCGCGTCGCAGGCCATCGCTTCGATGGTCGTGCAATCGGGGCCGGAAACGAAGAACCGCGTTGGCGGCGTCTTGATCGGGTTCAGCCCGATGATCCCGGCATCGATCACGACGGCGTCAGTGCCATCGAAACGAGCGGCGACCTCCGCCACCGTCATGGGAGAGATCGCGTTGCAATCGGCAAATGCAGGGGTGCGGCCGGTTTTGCGCATTGCGGCGGCTACATCCTGTGCTTGCGCCAATGCACGGTCCGGCGGCAGGATCGAGAGGATCAGGTCCGCCTCCGCGACCACACCCTCGATGGTGTCCAAGTCCTCCAGACCGGCCTTCTCAGCCAGTCCCCGGCTGTGGTCGCTTCGTCCGTCGAGCGCGGTGACAGCCCTGTGCCCGGCTGCAATCAGCGCCCGACCCACACCGTGCCCCATATCGCCTGGCATCAGGATTGCGATGCAATTCCCCATAGTCTCATCTCCTGAAATCTTCCGCCACCGCGCCGTTCGGGCGGTGGCGGGGGAG
>JBCCDU010000053.1:0-32473 GCA_039030715.1 Pseudomonadota bacterium | reverse complement strand
GTCTGTGCATGCGGCCGCGGATCATGCTGTTCGACGAGCCGACTTCGGCGCTGGATCCGGAGATGATCAAGGAGGTGCTCGACACCATGATCGATCTGGCGCAGGAGGGGATGACGATGATCTGCGTCACCCACGAGATGGGCTTTGCCCGTCAGGTGGCCAACCGGGTGATCTTCATGGATGCGGGCCAGATCGTTGAGCAGAACGAGCCCGAGGAATTCTTCAACAATCCGCAGTCCGAACGGACGCAATTGTTCCTCAGCCAGATCCTGGGACACTAGTCTCATTTTGGGACAGACACGCCCGATGTCTGTGGAAAAACATCCTTAGATTGTAATTGCGCCGACCGCCCAGTCGGCGCAATTTTGTTAGCGTAACCACGATGCCACGGTTTCAATCGGAAAGTCAGTTTCCCCTCAGAAACCCGCTCCAACCGGTTGCCTTTGATTGCTCAAGTTGGAAAAACTCGGGTTCGAAGGAAAGATCCTTGGCCATCAAGCGGAGGGGGAGCCGCGGCCCGAGGGTCGGAACCGCCGGAGTTGCTGAACGCGCACCGGCGGTTTCTTCTTTTGAGACATGTCGTGACTTTCTTCACAGCGCGAGCGTCCGCGATTTGCGATACCGTGGCTCTGGAAGGGGATATACCCGTGCCGCGCAGTACCCGTAAAATCCGTGTTGGTGGAGGCCGTCGTGGCGTACCTGATATACTATCCCGCGCTGATCTTTGTCGCAGTGGCGATGATCTTCAGCACCGCCGGCTGGACCTGAACCAGCGGGGGGATCTTCAGCGCGCGGGCTGCTCGCGCGGGACCGCGAACGATACGAAAGACCCGATCTGCCGGGCGATACCGGACCATTCCTCGATTTCAAACTTCAGCACGGCGATGGCCGCGGTTGGAAAATGCGAGAAGGCGCGGGCGCAGTCGGCGTCCGCCTGACCCCCGGCGAACTGTTGGGTGAGGATGCTCAGGCCCGGCTCGTGCCCGATCAGCATGACCTGCTTGGCCGTGTCTGGCAGCCTGGCCAGCGTGTTCAGCATCTCGCCGGGCGCGGCGTGATAGAGGCGCTTTTCGAATGAAGGTTCCGGCAGAGTGGGCACGGCCTCTCGCATGAGGTCGATGGTCTGGCGGGTGCGCATGGCGCTCGAGACCAGGATAGTATCGGGGATCAGCCTCCGCTCTTCCAGCCAATGTGCCATGCGGGGTGCGGCCTCGATCCCGCGACGGTTTAGCGGCCGGTCGAAATCGCTGAGGCCCGGTTCGGCCCAGCTCGATTTCGCGTGACGCATCAGCAGCAGGGTTTTCATCAGACCTCCAACTGAGCCGAGAGGAACGCTTGCATATGCATCCGGCGCTGGCCCAAAGGTGGGGCCTGACCCACGGGACAGGCTAGCCGCACTTTGCAGCCATCCAGACAGTCTTGTCCGGCGCCGCCGATATGGGCCACGCAGGTGGGCACATCGTAAACGCCATCGCTGATCGCGCTCACCGGACACGCCCCAAGACAGGGTGCGGGGCAGCCAGCGCAGGGGTTCACTTGGGGCAGGGCGGGCAAGTCCAGCCGTGTCTTGAAGCCTAGCGCCCCGCGATAGGACATCCAAAGCCCGCGATGGGGCGAGATCTGCATCGCAACCGGCGATTGCCGTGCCCGTTCACCAAGGCGCGCCCATTGGATGAAAGGCTGCCAGGGCTGACCGCCGAACGGGAAGAATGCCTGAGCCTCCAGCGTCTCCGCCAGATCCGAGATCACCCGATGGCTCCAGCGATCGATCGGGTCAGGCTTTCCGTCGGAATATTCCTTGCTGGCGCGAAAACGATCCCAAAAGCCTGGAATGCCGGGCCCGAGAAGGACCAGCGTCGCCACATCTTGCGGGGCGCCGTCATCCGGCCCTGGCTCGAAGTGACCGGCGATGCTCAGACCCTCGGCCCGAAGGGTCCGCTCCAGATCCATCTCAGAGCCGCCGGAACGGGAAGCCCAGCGCCCAGAGCAAACGCGCAGGTGCCGGGGTCTGGTGTTCGGCGAGGCCGATGGTCATGCCCAGATGCCCCTCCTCGGGTTGCGGCGTATAGGTGCCGAAGATCCTGTCCCAGATGCTGAGGTTGAAGCCGTAATTCGTATCATGCTCGGCCCGGATGGTGGAGTGATGCACCCGGTGCATGTCCGGTGTCACGATGGCCAGGCGCAGCCAGCGATCGGCGCGGCCCAGGCGGATATTGGCGTGGTTGAACATGGCCGCGCCATTCAGCACGACCTCGAACAGGATCACCGCGACTGCTGCGGCGCCCAGCAGGTAGACCAGCGCGATTTTCAGCAGCATCGATAAAGCGATTTCCAGCGGGTGGAACCGGATCGCCGTCGTCACGTCGATGTCTCTGTCGGCGTGATGCACCCGGTGCAAGCGCCAGAGCAGCGGGATCTTGTGGCTCGCCCAGTGCTGCGCCCAGATCGCGAAGTCAAGCAGCACGAAAACCAGCAGGATCTCGACCCAGCCGGGCCAGTCCAAGCGGTTGAACAGCCCCCAGCCCATCGCCTCTGCATCCAGCGCCGCCGCAACCGCCGCCGCACCCAGCAGCAGCTTCATCGCGGCAGCGACGCCGGTATTGATCACCGAGATCCCCCAATTGGTCAGCCAGCGCTGCGAGCGTGGCAGGCTGAGCTGGCGCCGGGGCAACGCCAGTTCGATCAGCGCCATCAGCGCGAAGATGCCGAAGAACGCACCGAGGCGAATGAGAGCTTCGCTTTCCATGATCTGCACTGTGGGCGTCCCTGCGGCGATTTCAAGCCTCGCTTCCGCCTTGCGCGATCACCCCATCGTCAACTGCGCTGCCAGCGCCAACCCCGCCGAGACCGCCAGCACCGCGGGCACCGACCAGTGGTGCCGCAGAAGCAGTACCGCGCTGACCGCCGCCAGACCGAGCACGACCGGGTCGAGACTGCTAAGGCGCGGGGTCCAGATTGTCAGTGGCCCGGCATGGTCCTCCACCACTTCGGCAAACAGAACATGCAGGCCGAACCACAGGCTGAGGTTCAGGATCACCCCGACCACAGCGGCGGTGATGCCGTTCAGCGCGCCGCGCAGCAGGGGTTGGCTATTGATCCACTCGATATAAGGCGCCCCGAGGAAGATCCAGAGGAAGCAGGGCGCGAACGTGACCCAGAGGGCGACCATCGCTCCTGCCACCCCGATCAGCCAACCGTCCTGCTGGAAGGCAGCGAGGAAGCCTACGAACTCGGTCACCAGGATCAGGGGGCCCGGGGTCGTTTCCGCCAGGCCCAGTCCGTCCATCATCTGTCCGGGTTCTAGCCAGCCATGGGTCGTCACCACGTCCTGAGCCATATAGGCGAGCACCGCGTAGGCCCCGCCAAAGGTCACGACTGCGAGTTTCGAGAAGAACCAGCCGATCTGGGTCAGGATATGTGCGCCGCCCAGCGTCCAAGTCAGCAGCAGCAAGGGCACCAGCCAGATCGCCAGCCAGGTGATCGCCGTCCTGGCTGCGGAAGCCAGGCTTACCTGCGGTGTCGGTGCCACCGTATCGACCGGATCCACCCGCGCCAGCGCGCCGGCCAGGGCAGCCGCCAGGATGATCAGGGGAAAGGGCAATGCCAGAAAGAAGATGGCGATGAACGCCAAGCCTGCGATGACCCAATGGATCCGCTGGCGCAGGGCCTTTTTCGAGACGCGCAGCAAAGCCTCGATCACGATGACGAGTACGGCTGCCTTGACGCCCAGAAACAGCGCCTCGACCAGCGGCACGGTTCCGAAGGCGGCATAGATTGCCCCCAAGGCCAACACAACCAGCGCGCCGGGCAGCACGAACATCAGGCCCGCGGCCAACCCGCCGAGCACGCCATGCAGCCGCCAGCCGGCATAGGTTGCGAGCTGCATTGCCTCCGGCCCCGGAAGCAACATGCAGAAACTGAGCGCGCCGAGGAACCGCTCCTCCCCCAACCATTTCTTTCGGTCGACGATCTCGCGGTGCATCAGGGCGATCTGGGCAGTTGGCCCGCCGAACGACAGACAGCCGATGCGCGTCCAGACCCGCAATGCTTCGGCGAAGGTGGGTGGGGTCATCCGTGGGCTCCGGCTCGCGTTCGCTCAGGGGCGGTGGGCCAATCGTGCCCCTCGTCGGTGGCGTCGCGGGCCCAGCGATAGAAAGCGTCATAGAGTGTCATGCCAGCCTGCAATTGTGCCAGATCATCTTTGAACATTCGTGACAGCCCCAGAGATGCTGCCAGAAGCCCCGCCGCTTGCGGAGCCAGTTCGTGGCGATTGGTATCTGCGCCCCGCACGATGGTTGCAAGCCGTTCCAGCGGTTCAGTGGATAGGGCGAACTCTTCGAGCATCACGTCAAAGCTGCAGCGTTCGCCCCGGTGGCTCCAGAACGCCCCCTCGATATCGAAGGGAGTGGCGTTGAAGCGATCCGCCACCGCCTCGACTTCGCCCGGCGCGACAAACAGGAACTTCGCGGACGGATCGATAAACCGCCTGATCACCCAAGGGCAGGCGATGCGATCGATCTTGGGCCGCTGGCGCGTCACCCACAGGGTCGCGCCCTGCGCGTTGCGGGTCGGGATGGCAGCGGCAGGCACCAGCGGCAAATCCGCATCGCGCCACGCCCAATTGCCTCCGGCAAGGTGTTCCGCCGCCACCCCATGGCATCGCAATATCGCTGCGGCGCCCTGGCTCAGCTTCCGGCCCTTCTGGCAGATCACCACGGTCTTGCGATCACGCAGCGAAGGGGCCAGTTCGCCGATCCGTGGGAACGGATGGCGAAATGCACCGGGGACCAAGCGGGGATCGGCCTCGAAATCCTCGTCAGTGCAAATATCGATCAGAACGGGCGCTTCCGGGGTGCCGATCAGGCGGGAAAGCTGCGGAACGGTGATTTCTGTTGGAGACGGCATGACGCGTCCTCCCTTGTCACGGGTTTCAGGACGCGAAACTTGGGCCGAGGCCTCACGGGGCGTTCGCAAACCCCATGTGTGCATTACTGGTTGGCTTGCGCAGGCATGTCAATCGGCGATCAATCCGGCCATTCGTACTCGAACGGGGGATGCGCGATCTGGAAATCGCTGTTGACCGAGGTTGCGTTGACATAGGTCGTCGCCCTGATCACGCGGCTGCCGACACTCGCATGGACATGGCCGAAACAGTGCAGTCGGGGTGACAGGTTTTGCAAACGCTTGGCCAGGTGTTTGCACCCAAGGACCATCCCTTGGCTGGATACGTCCAGGATGCCCGCGGGCGGGGTATGGGTGATCAGCACATCGACGTCATCGGGGATCTTGCCCCACGCCGTCGCCAGTTCGGGCGCCTCGGCGAAGAAGGCATGGCCTGCGAGCATGGGCACCCAGGGTGCGCCGTAGAATTTGACGCTGCGATAAGTGAGCGCCGCATCCTGAAGATAAGTCGCGTGGCGAAAGGGTTGCCGACCTCCGCGCGCCTCGTCCTCCATGCTCAGGTCGTGATTGCCGCCGATGCACAGGATCTGTTCGAAATTCTGCCGGGCGAACCAATTGTCGACGCGTTGCAGGGCAAGCGCATCGTCGCGGAAGAGATGCTCGACATCCCCGCAATGGATCAGGATGTCACCTTCAAGCTGGCCAAGTCTCTCGTGGCCCCCATGGGTGTCGCTGATGACGACGATCTTCATTGGATAGAGCACATCACGAGCGGCGGGTGCTGTCCAGCGAGACGTGCCCTGCCGAAGACCTGTACACGTCGATCTCGCGCGTTTCTCACAAGCCCGTGTGACCGCGCCATCGACGCGACCGAGCGTTCGTGGTTGCCCGTTAGGCAGGGCACGGGATCCCCCCGCATCTTTCGACATCAAGGAGCAAGATTGATCATGTTCACCGATCTGCAGCTTGTCGCCAGTGTCGTTGCGTATCTCGACCAGGGTGTTCGTTTCCTCCACCTGATCTCGGTCGCCGTCGGGTTTGGCACCGTGATTTCAACGGACATCCTCAGCCTCAGCAAGCTCGACCAGCCGGTGACGGGCGAGTATCGGCGCGGGTTGGAGATCGCGCACGGGGTTATCGTGACAGCTTTCGTCGTCGCGTGGGCGACGGGCCTGGCGCTGGTTTGGTTGAAGACGGGCTTCGATCCGGCGCAGATGACCGTGAAACTGTGGGTCAAGCTCGCCGTTGTCTCGCAACTGACCTTGACCGCCTACGGCGTCAAACGTCTGGTGATGCCGATCTTGCGATTTGCGGAGGGGCAAAGCCTGGTCAAAGCGCCGCGGGGCGACAAGATCATCATGGCAATCTGCGCCGGGCTGTCGATCGCGGGGTGGAGCACGGCCTTGACCTTGGGCGGTTTGGCGGCCGCCGCAACGATGCCCGGCTGGCTGCTTATCTGGTCGGTTGCAGCCGCCCACGTCATCGCGGTCACGCTGGCGGTAAAGGTGGCCTGCTTCGTCCACAACAGGGTGAATTGTCCAAAGCGCCGCTTTGCCTTGCAGAATATCCGGGGCTATTAACCGCTTGCCGGTCGGGTGAGGCGCGCAGCCTCACCCCTGGATCAGCGTTCCCGCACCGTGTTCGGTGAACAGCTCCAGCAGGACCGCGTGGGGCGCCCGGCCGTCCAGAATGACCGCTGCATCGACCCCCTGTGCCATGGCAGCAAGTGCGGTGTCGACCTTGGGGATCATTCCGCCCGCAATCGTGCCGTCGTCCTTCATCGCCGTGACATCTGCGGGGGTGAGGCGGGTTACCACCTCGCCTTCCTTGTTTTTCACGCCTTGCACGTCCGTTAGCAACATTAGGCGTTCGGCCTGCATCGCCCCCGCAATGGCGCCGGCCGCCGTGTCGCCGTTGATGTTGAAGGTTTCCTCCGCCGTTCGCCCGGCACCAACCGGGGCGACCACGGGCACCAGATCGCTGTCGATGAAGGTCTTCAGCACATCCGGGTTCACCTCCACCGGCTCGCCCACAAAGCCAAGATCCAGCACCTGTTCGATATGGCTGTCGGGATCGCGCCGGGTTTTCATCGCTTTCTCGCAGATCATCAGATTGGCATCCTTGCCGCTCAGACCCACGGCGCGTCCGCCCTGGCTGTTGATCGCGGCGACGATGCGCTTGTTGATGACACCCGCCAGCACCATCTCGACCACCTCGACAGTTTCCGCCGTGGTGACACGAAGGCCGTCCTTGAATTCCGACTTGATCTGCAGCCGTTCCAGCATCTCGTTGATCATCGGGCCGCCGCCGTGGACGACGACCGGATGGACGCCGCACTGCTTCATCAGCACGATGTCGCGGGCGAAGCGCCCCATCGAGGTGGCATCGCCCATGGCATGCCCGCCAAATTTCACAACAATCGTCTTGCCGTCATAGCGTTGCAGATAAGGCAGCGCCTCGCTGAGCGTGCGCGCGGTGGCCAGCCAATCGCGTTTCATGGCGCGTTGAATCTCCATGACATCCCCCGGGGGTCTTACCGGGAAATGTCATAGCGTGGTTTTCACGGGCCTGCCAGCGGCAGGTGCGGGCAGGCCCGCTCCGCCCGACCTGTAATCAGTTCGAGGTTTTGACCTTGCTGTCCTTGGCCCCGGCTTCGGCGCGGTTTTCGTCGCCTCCTCCGAACAGGCTGGAGAGGAAGCCGTCGCCGCTGTCGCCGCCATTCGCCTTGCGGGACTCGGCCAGTGCGGTTTTCAACTTGGCGCGTGCTTCGGCGCCGCCGTCTCCCTTGGCCGAGGCTTCGATGGCGCCAAAGGACAGGGTTGCAATGGTCAGAGCTGCGATGAACTTGGTCATAATGACCTCCGTCAGGTTTGTCAGAGTGCTGTTCCTAGCGATGACTGTCAGATGGGAGAGTGCGGCTCACGAAACCATGGCGGACGGATGAACTGTCCGTGACTTGGGCGCGAAGATAAGGTTTGGTTTGTGAGGTCGGCCAGAAATCGTATTCCGCGTGGCTAATAGTGCGAAACCCTGAAAAATCGGCCTTACTTCTGCCCCAATTTTTGTTAAGATCATCATCAAGCTCGAGTGAGTAGAGGTTTCGATTAGCGTTCCAACTTCGGCATAGTCGAGGTTACGGCACAGCCTCCAAGCCCGCCCTGGTTATCCAGTGGCGGGCTTTTTCGTTTCAGTGCCGATGTCCGGTCCGCATTGCACCCTTGCATTGCGCCTGCGCATCGGGCCACACAAACGGGATCATCGATGCGCCAAAGGGGACAATCTTGCATTCGAAAATTCATTTCATCTCGGGCCTGCCGCGGTCCGGCTCCACCCTGCTTTCTGCCATCCTGCGCCAGAACCCGCGCTTTCACGCGGGCATGACCTCGCCGGTGGGGCCACTCTTCAATGCCTGCCTAAACGCGATGGGGGCGGATAACGAGTTCGCGGTGTTCTTTCAGGAGGAGCAGAAACGCTCGATTCTCGAGGGGATCTTCGACAACTTCTACAAGCATATCGAAACTGCCGAGATCAATTTCGATACTAACCGGATGTGGACCAGCCGGATGGCGCCGGTGCGCCAGCTCTATCCCGAGGCCAAGATGATCTGCTGCGTGCGCAACCCCGCCTGGGTGATGGATTCGGTCGAGCGGCTGATCCGTAAGAATGCCTTCGATGTCTCGCGCATGTTCAACAACCCGCAGGAACGCTCGACCATCTACACCCGTGCGGATGCGCTGCTGCATCCCAACCGGATGATCGGCTTTGCCTGGTCTGCGCTGAAGGAGGCCTATTACTCCGCCGACAGCGATATGATGCTGCTGGTGGATTACGACCTTTTGGCCAGCCGCCCGGGCGAGGTATTGCCGCTGATATATCAGTTCATCGGTGAGGAACCCTTTGCCCACGATTTCGACAATGTCGAATACGAGGCGGAGGATTTCGACAGCCAATTGCTCGCCAAGGACCTACACACGGTTCGCGGCAAGGTCGAGTTAAAGCAACGCCAGACCATTCTGCCGCCAGACCTGTTCAAGCGTTTCCAGGACCTGATTTTCTGGCAGGATGGCCAGGGTACGCGTGCGCACCGGATCGTGGTTACGCAGGAACAGCAGGCCGAGGCTGCGTCGGCGGAGGGCGCTCAGCCGTCCGGCTGACCCATCGCCGCACGGGTGATCCCGTGCAGCGTCTTGCCGATCAGCGCCAGCTCTCTCGGTTCCGAGAACCGGTGATCGGCATCTTTCACCAGTGTCAGTCGCGCGTCAGGACTGTCGAGATGTTCGATTAGGCGCAGCGCGACCGAAACCTCCACATCCGTATCCGCAGTTCCCTGCAACAGCCTGACCGGGAAGGGCAGCGCCAGGGGATCGCGCAGGACCAGGTTCTCGCGCCCATCCTCGATCAGCCGCCGCGTGATGATATAGGGGTCATCGGAGTAGTCGGAAGGCAGGGCGACCTGACCCTCCTCCTCCAGCGTCTCGCGGTGTTGGGCGCCAAAACCGGCCCACATGCTGTCTTCAGTGAAGTCGGGCGCCGCGGCGATGCCGATCAGGCCCGCGATCCGCTCCGGCATCCGGCGCGCCAACAACAGCGAGATCCATCCGCCCATCGAGGATCCGACCAGGATCTGCGGTCCTTCGGTCAAAGCCTCCACTGCATCCGCGGCGTCCGCAGCCCAATCGCCGATGCAACCTTCCAGAAAGTCGCCATCGCTTTGTCCGTGCCCGGAGTAATCAAAGCGCAGGAAGGCGCGGCCCCGCTCGCGGCACCATGTCTCGATCCATTGCGCCTTCGTCCCGGTCATGTCCGAGCGAAAGCCGCCGAGAAAAACCACCCCGGGCAGTTTTGAACCATCGCCTTGAGCTTTCAGTCTATGGTACGCAAGGGCGCCCTTCCCGGCGCGTTGCAATTGGTCCGGAGCAGTCATGAATTCGCGTTCCCCTGGCGATTTGGCCTTTGGCGATATGGCGGTGCAAGCCGAACCTATCCAAGCCAGCCCCTCAGGGGAAGCACCGCTGACGGTCATGCAGGTTGTGCCCCAATTGAACATCGGTGGGGTGGAGCGGGGGGCCCTGGAGATGACCGAGGCGATCGTGGCCGCCGGGGGGCGTGCGCTGGTCGCGACGGCGGGCGGCACGCAGTCGTTGCGGATCACCAAGGCGGGCGGTGAGCTGGTTCTGCTGGATGCCGCATCGAAGAACCCCTGGACGATCTGGCGCAACGCGGCCCGGCTGGAGCGGTTGATTGCCGAACAACGCGTCGACCTGGTTCATGCTCGCTCGCGCGCGCCAGCCTGGAGCGCGTGGATGGCATGCACCCGCAGTGCCACCCCGTTCGTGACCACCTATCACGGCACATACCGCGAGGATCTGCCCTTCAAGCGGCGATACAACGCAGTGATGGCGCGGGGCCGTCCGGTGATTGCAATATCGGAGTTCATTCGCGAACTCATCAAGCAACGCCATCAGGTCCTCGACGATCAGATCGTGGTGATCCCGCGTGGCGCCGACATCGCGGTGTTCTCTGAGGAAATGGTCGGCAATGAGCGCACGGTAAAACTGGCCGAGGCTTGGGGCATGTTGGATGACCCGCGTCCGATCCTGATGATGCCCGGCCGCCTGACCCGTTGGAAAGGGGCCGAAAGCGTGATTGATGCGGCAGCGAGGCTGAAGGCGCAACGCGGCAAGAGTGACTTTCTGATCCTGATCGTCGGCGACGGGGATGCGGGCTTCACCGCGACCCTGGATCAGCAGATCGGGGATCTGGAGGTCACCGATTGCGTCCATCGCGTGGGCAACTGTACCGATATGGCCGCGGCCTACAAACTCGCCTCTGTGGTCATGTCGGCCTCGATCGAGCCGGAAGCCTTCGGCCGCGTGGTGGTCGAAGCGCAAGCCATGGGCCGTCCGGTTATCGCGACCGATCACGGCGGCGCGCGCGAGACAGTGCAGCACGGGATCACCGGGTGGCGCTATCCTCCCGGCGATGCGGACCGCCTGGCCGAGCAGATGAACCAGGCGCTGAACATGGATGCGTCCGAGCGCGCCCATATGGGCATGGCGGCACGGGCCAGGATGCACGCGCGCTACACCATATCGTCGATGCAGCAGGCCACGCTCGCGGTCTATGAAGACGCCACCGGACGCAGCTTTGCCCGTCCGGTCTGAGATCCGGTCCAGGCACAGCCCTCAAAGCCGTACCGCGAAACGTTTTGTGATTGACAAATGCTGCGGTAGAATCCGGTCAGTTTAGAGCGAGAGGAGGGAATTTATGTCTTATCTGCGCACCCCGATGACCGCCATTGCAGTGGCTTTGTTGGCAGTCTACCCCGCAGGCGCGATGGCCCAGGATAGGGCGGGCTATGCGACCAAGGCCCAGCCGGGAGCCTTCCAGAAAACCGGCTTCTCACCGATTACGATGACGCCCGGATCTGAGGTCTATAGCGATGGGCTGCTTTACACGACCAATCTAGGCTCGATGGATGTGCGCTTTGACGATGGCACCAAGCTCACGCTTTCGCCCAACAGCCGCATCACCGTGGATCAGTATGTCTATAACCCGGTCGACACGTCGGGCGAGATGCTGGTGAGCCTCAGCAAAGGCGCGCTACGCTTCGTATCTGGCAAGGTTCGCAAGGAGCGGGTGAGGGTGAACACCGGTGTTGCAACCATCGGTATCAGAGGGACCGATTTCACGCTGCAGGATGGCGACGATGAATTGAGTATCTGGGTCGATGAGGGAACAGTAATCGCTGATCCTACAAACTCTGACCAGACATTCACATTCGACGCACCTGCATTCGCGGTCTGCACGGCGACCGGCTGTGATGTGGGCGAACCGAATGCGAAACCGGAGGCCTATCCGGATCCGGCCGCAGGATCAGACCCGCCGGGCTCCGGTGGGGACGCTGAAAGCAGCAACGATGATGCGGGTGATCAGACCTGACACTGGATGACGAATCCGACCCGCTGAGCGAGGCCTATAATCGCGGTCTCGCCGCTGAGAGGGCTGGCGATTTGGATAGGGCCGCGGCGGCTTTTCGGGAAGTCTTGCGGCTCGACCCCGCCGACCACGGCGGCGCTTCCGTGCGGCTGGCCGCGATCGGTCAGGGCCCGTTGCCTGAAAAGGCGCCCGATGCCTACGTCACAACGCTGTTCGACCAGCACGCGTCGGCATTCGACGATATTCTGGTTGGCCGGTTGCACTATCGCGTGCCGCTTCTGCTCGCCGACCTGCTGCGGGAGGTTGCGCCTGGGCCGTACCGGCGGATGCTGGACCTTGGATGCGGCACGGGCCTCGCCGGGCTGGCGCTGAGCGAAATGACGACGCGGATTACCGGCGTCGATCTGGCCGAGGAGATGGTCGCGTTGGCCGATGAGCGCGGTGTCTATGACCAGCTTTTCATCGGCGAGGCGGTTCAGTTCCTGCGTGAGGAGGACGACCGCCACGACCTGATCGTCGCGACCGATGTACTGCCCTATATCGGCGATCTGACCCCTCTGGTCGCGGCGCTGGCCGGTTGCATACTGCCGGATGGCGTGATCGCGTTTTCTTCCGAAACCGCGGGCGAGGACGAGGCCACCTGGACAGTCGGTGCCGGTCACCGCTTTGCTCATTCCGAGCGCTATATCCGAGAGGTGTTGGTGACACAGAAGTTCGAAGTCCTGGCCTTCGAGCCTATTACCGTAAGGCTGGAGCAGGAGGTTCCCGCTCCAGGCCATTTGATCATTGCGCGGATGCCCGCGGCGGGCTCAGAGACCCTCTAGCAGGCCGCCCAGCAGGTCCGGCAGTTCCGAGATCCCGCCACCGGCCTCTGGCGACAGCGTATCCAATACCTCTTGCGAGGTGGCTGCGCGGTTCTCCAGCACCTTGCGGCAGGCCTTCCACACACCATCGACGTCGGATTCGCGGCATTCGTTGCGCAGGCTTTCTGCTGCCTCGATCTGGTTCTGACCAAGTGCCACCTGCAGATACTGAGGCAGGAAGTAATCGCGGATGAAATACCGCTCGCCCTGTTTCAGGGTGCGCCGGGCTTCAAGATATCGCGCTCGTTCAAGATACTGACCCGCCAGCAGCGCGAAGACCGAAAGCGGCGTGCTCTCGTTGATGCGGATCGCCTGCAGATGCGCAAATGCAGGCCCGCTGCGTCCCGCCTGACTGTCGGCACGGAAGGCTGCCATCCGCGTCACCGGGTGGTTCTTCACCGGATTACGCAGCGCGCGCTTGGCGGCTGCGCGCGCGCCGTTGACGTCGCCTTCCAACAGCAGTTTATCGACGGTGAACGCGGCCTCCAACGCGTCGCGGGCGCGTTTCAGATCGCGCGACTTCAGCGAGCGTTCCAGACGGGATGTGTCACAGGTGACGCTCGGCTCGACCGGCGGTGCATCGCGCAGCCCCTGTTGATAGTCGGCAAACTCATCACTGCGGGCTTCTGGCGAGGGGTGCGTGGTGTCGACTTTCTCGTAGATGTCGAGCAGGCCGCGCGTCGCCCCTTCGATAAAGACCTTCGCCCCGGCCTGAACCAGCACGTTGACGTTGCGCTTCTCCACAGCTTCCTGCGCCGCGGCATCCATTTTCTCCTGCGCGATCCTTTCGAATGCTTGAAGCCTGGTCTGGCGGTTCTCCTCCCACACCATCAGACGGTCGAAGCTGTCATATGCAAATTCGCCGGACAGTCCCGTGCGCTCCAGCAGATCCGCGGCCAGGCGATCGGCCTCGTATTCCTGGGTTCGGTTCCACGAGCTCTCGATCAGGCCATCCGCCAGCAGTTGCGAGCCCTGGTACGCGGCGAGGGAGTAGAGCGCCGCCTGGGTGATCGTGTCCTGATTGTCGATCCGAAAAACGACGCTGTTGCCTGATTGCTGCACCCGCATCTCGCTGGCATAGGCTGCGAGCACCGCGGCTTGCGCCATTTTCGAGGCGACGTCCTTTTGTTCGTCCAGGAACTCCTTGCGCCCGTAGTGATCCAGCAAGATATGCGAGATCTCATGCGCCAGAACGTAAGTCACCTCGCCGATTGAGATCTGATCTGCGGTCAGCAGCCCCACATTCACCGACACCTCGCGCGGCAGAGCCTGGGCGCTGGGCGTGAGGCCCGATGAGACAAAGACGCGGAAATTCGGTTTCTCGCCAGGCCAGGCCTGCAGCAGGCATTTTGACAGAGCGTTCAGATCGCGCTCGACCCGGCTGCCGATCAGCAGTGGCGCGTTCTGGGTGTTGAAATTGGGCTGCCCAGTGAACGAGACACCCGCGAAAGTGGTCTTCGCACGCTCCTCGTACTTTGTGGCCAGTTCCGGGATTTGGCCCGTATTCTCGAGATGCGTGATGAAACGCGTGCCATCCGGTCGGCCGACACCGATATCCAATCCCAACTGACCGCCGATCCCATCGGTCTGGCACGCGGCCAGCGCGGCAATGAGCGCGAGCGGCGCGCAAGCCTTCAAGTACTTGATCGATTTCATATCCGACCCCCCCTTCAGTTAGTGTGCCCGGCACACATTCTGCCCATGCCGTTGGAGCCATCGGTGACCACCTGCTTGGGCAGAATGTCGCAGATATTCTCGTCGGGTGCGGGGCGCCCGCCGCTGACTTTGATGTCGCGGCGCGACAGAAAGACCTCGCTACCGCCAATCTTCAGGCGATAGTGGCCGCGATCGGTCTTGGTGACCTTCTGGCCCTGCAGCGCGTTGCCGATATCGCTGACTTTAACGGTTTCCAGCCGATTTCCCTTGGCATCATAAATCGACAATTCGTCGCCGCGAAACCCGGAAATGCTTTGCTCCTCGGCCATGGCCGGTGTGGCGATTGCCAGGCTGAGGGCCGCCAATGCGATGGCTTTGAATTTCATGATGAACTCTCCTCTGTCAAAATCGGTGATCTTCGGACCCGCTGGTGGTGGGAGCGGGAAGTTGCGCAGGGATGGGCCGTCTAATGCTGACACCCGAGGTGAAGCCGAGCGCCTGCTGCACCCGGGGAAACAGCAGTGTCGGGACGATCGACAGCGTGGACACGCCCAGCCAGTTGAAGCTGGTGTGGTTCAGCAGCGAGAACTTCACGATTGTCACGCCGATCGAGACCACCAGCACGATCAGAACGATGTAGAGAATCCCCAATGTCTGCAGGCTGAACGCGCGCAGGATCTTGCGCGTCATCTGCCACCTGCTCAGCGCGACATGCAGGGCGACATCGGCTTCCAGCTTCTCCCACGCCCTGCGGTGGAACCCCCTGTGACGCAGGACCAGGACCATCAGAAGAAGCAGCATCGAGATCGCGGTTTCCAGCAGCAGCGACCAACCCACCGGGAACCCCAGCACCATGTAGCTGCGGCTCTCGGGCATTCGGAAGATCGTGGAGCCCCACCGGGTCAGGTTTTCGAAGACCATGGCATGGCGGAAGACCCCGGGCAGGGCATCATGAACAGGTGTGTGGATCACATCCGCCCCGGCCAGGTCCAGAACGCCCACGAAGACGGCCTTGTTTCTGAGCAGGCTCGGCACGCCCGTATCGTCATCGGCAAGGTCTTGCCACTTCTCGATATTCCAGATGATGGCGTTCCAGGCGTCCGAACCGCGCACCAGATCGGACTCGCTTGGATGAGGTTCCGGGCGGCAATCCTCGCACAGGATGCCCGCGATCTGGGTTTGCGCATTGACGGCTGTCAGTGGGAAACAGGGGGTTGTGGCCTCATCGCGTGCGGCCGGTGCCGAGCCCGGTAGGCTGCTGGCAATCAGGCGCATCGACTCCAGTGCCGAAACGCCAAGGCTTTCGATACCTTCAGGCGGTTTCTCGAACCCGCATCGGCCGCGGCCCAGCATGCTGGCCAGGAAATGACGGTCGCGCGGCAGATCGAAACCTTGCCAGAGGAAGAGATTGTTTCTGGGTCCCCAGACCGGCCACTGCACCTCGATCGGGGCGAGATAGGGCGTGAAGGCCTCGCCCTCCAGTAACTCGTTGCGCCGCTCCAGGGTCGCGTTCTTGCCAAAGCGCAGATCGCTTTCGCGCTTCAGTTTCGCATCGGGGCAGGTGCCGCCGCTGCTGCACCATGCCAGGAAAGTTTGAAATGCCAGCGTCGGGCGTCCGGCCAGATCCCAACACGCGGCGTCGATCTGCTTGCCGGTCGCAGGATGTCCAATACCTTCACAGGGCTGCGCGGGCGAGAGGCTGCCCCGGCCATCCTCGCGCGTCGGCGCAATCAGGCGATAGAAGCGTGTGTAGTCCGCTCCGTAGTAGCGAGAGTTGGTGTCGCTCTCGACCGGGTTCCACTGGATGACCCCGAGGGCGATTTGCAGGGGTATCGCCTGTTCGTCATCGGCTTCCCGATCCAGCCTTTCGCAATAGGGCCACGGGGCTTCGCCTGCCTCTTCGGGCGCGGCAAAGGCGTCACTGGCCGCTGGCTGCGGTTGGTTCTGCCGGGCGAGCAGATCCAGGAAAGACGGCGGGAGCTTTTTGAGTTGCTCGCAAAAATGCCGTGCCGCCCCCTGGGGATCATTCGCGAATTGTCCGATACTTTCCAGCAGGCCGGATCCGGGCCTGCTGGCGTTGGTGTCGCCGAAGACAATCGGAATCGGGCGCAGGCAACGCATGTCCGCCTGCGCCACAGCCAGCGCTTCAGCGACGTTCAGCAAAAAGTCGTCGATCGTCAGATCCTGGCCGCGCCGATATTGGTAGAGCAGATCGATGGAGATCACCCGTGGGCATCGCGCAATGATCGGCTTCAGAACGTCGAGCTGTTCGTCATAGCTGGGCGGCCAGTTGTCAAACGTGTCCGGCCGCATCAACACAACCGTCGCCGGGTGTTCCGGGGTATCCTCGCGCTGCACGCGCCAGTCATACCAGGGCGCAATAACACGCTGGGTGATTTCTTGCGAGATTGCCTGTGTGGAGCTGGAGAACCCGAAGAGATCGACCACGCTGATGATCATGATCGAACCGATCAGCAGGCACAGCGCAGAGAGCCGCCCGATCTGGCGCAGCACATAGCTGGAACTGCCCACCCGGGCCCAGAAATTTCTTTGCAGTCTCGAAATACCGCGACCCAAACCGATTACCCGCACACAGAAATACCTCGATGAAACCGTATCACTCCGCTTCAGAGTTTCAACGATTCGGCAGGTTTACGAATGCTGCTTCTCCTGGAATTCGCTGATCCGACGGATAAACTGCCGAAAGCTGGCAAAATTTCGCTATTCTGCTGCCAAAGCTTCATCCCCGACGACTTCTTCGGGCGGACCGCGCGACGCATATTTCGACGCTGGGCTTACCCCTGTCCTTGACACGAAGATGACCCATCGGGAATGTGCGCGCGCGATCCAACATTCAGAGACGAGGCCAAAGATGTCTGCCCAGATCCAGATCACCCTGCCCGATGGAGCCCAGCGGAGCTATGCCGCCGGGATCACCGGGGCCGCGGTGGCCGCGGACATCTCGAAATCGCTGGGCAAGGCGGCGCTGGCCTGCCGGATCGACGGGGTGTTCAGCGACCTCTCGATCCCGATCGAGCAGGATGCCCAACTTGCCATCATCACCGCGAAGGACGATGCGGAGGCGTTGGAGCTGATCCGCCATGACTGCGCCCATATCATGGCTCGCGCGGTGCAGGAGATCTGGCCCGAGACCAAGGTCACCATCGGCCCGGTGGTGGACAATGGCTGGTACTATGACTTCGACCGCGAGGCGCCGTTCTCCGAAGCTGATTTCGACGCGATCGAGAAGAAGATGCGCCAGATCATCGAGGCGCGCGATCCGGTCCGCACCGAGGTTTGGGAGCGCGATCGCGCCATCCAGTTCTACCGCGACAACAACGAGCCGTATAAGGTCGAGCTGATCGATGGCATCCCGGGCGATGAGCCTCTTCGGATGTATTGGCACGGCCATTGGCAGGATCTCTGCCGCGGCCCGCATCTGGTGCATACCGGCCAGGTGCCGTCCGATGCCTTCAAACTGATGCGTGTTGCGGGCGCCTATTGGCGCGGCGACAGCAACAACAAGATGCTACAACGGATCTATGGCGTCGCCTTCAAGACCAAGGCCGATCTGAAGGCGCATCTGACCATGCTGGAGGAAGCGGAGAAGCGCGATCACCGCCGCATTGGCAAACAGCAGGAGCTGTTCCATCTGCAGGAGGAAGCCCCCGGCATGGTGTTCTGGCACCCTAATGGCTGGGCGCTTTACCGCGCGTTGGAAGATTACATGCGCCGCCGCCTGAACGCCGCGGATTACAAGGAGATCAAGACCCCCCAGGTGGTGGACCGCAAGCTGTGGGAGGCTTCGGGCCACTGGGAAAAGTACCGCGAGAACATGTTCATCACCGAGATCGACGAGGATAGCAGCGCGGGCGCTCATGCCAACGAAAAGCGCACCAATGCGCTCAAGCCAATGAACTGTCCGTGCCATGTTCAAATCTACAATCAGGGGCTGAAGTCATACCGCGATCTGCCTTTGCGGATGGCGGAGTTTGGGTCCTGCCACCGATATGAAAGTTCAGGCTCGATGCACGGTCTGATGCGGGTGCGCGGGTTCACACAGGACGATGCGCATATCTTCTGTACCGAAGATCAGATCGAGGATGAAACTGCGCGATTCATCGATCTGCTAGGTACGATCTATCGCGACATGGGATTCGAGAGGTTCGATATAAAATTCTCGACCCGGCCAGAGGTGCGCGCTGGTTCCGACGAAGTCTGGGACAAGGCCGAAACCGCTCTGGAAGCCGCCGTGCGCAAGGTTACCAACGATTATGAGGTCGATCCGGGCGAGGGGGCGTTCTATGGCCCAAAGCTGGATTTCAAGCTCACCGATGCGATCGGACGAGAATGGCAATGCGGGACTTTCCAGGCCGACTTTGTGCTGCCGGAGCGATTGGGCGCGGAATATGTCGATGCCGACGGCAACAAGAAACGCCCGGTGATGATGCACCGCGCGATCCTGGGTTCGTTCGAACGGTTCCTGGGCATTCTGATCGAGAACTGCGCGGGCCGCTTCCCGATGTGGCTGGCCCCTCGCCAGGTGGTCGTGACCACCATCGTCTCGGACGCGGACGAGTATGCCGAGGAGGTCTGCGCCATGCTGCGCGCCAAGGGTCTGCGGGTTGAGACCGACAAACGCAACGAGAAGATCAACTACAAGGTGCGCGAACACTCTGTCGCCGGTGTGCCCGTGATCCTCGCTCTAGGACGCCAGGAAATCGAGACCCGCACGGTGGCCATGCGAACCCTCGGCGAGCAAGGCCAGAAGGTGATCGCTCTTGGAGAGGCATTGACCCATCTGACCCAAAGCGCGCTGGCGCCCGACTTGCGCTAAGTGCTGCGCATGCCACACGCGGTGCCGCTGGAGCAGGGCGCAAAGCCGCCATGCCCGTCCAGGGGACGGGCGGGGAGATGCGTGCATCTCCTACTGCGTCTGCGACGCAGATGGCGGCTTTGAGCCCAGCTCCGCCGTTTGCGCCAGGATCGCCACTCGCAGGGGCGCTCAGCGTACCACGAAGACCGAGACCGGAGCGTGGCATGCGACGTAGCCTGCATTGGAGTGGAAGACATGCTCCATCCAGCCCGGCATGTGCGAGGCCATGACCACCGCATCCGCTCCCGTCTCGCCGATCGCGTCGAGCAGGGTTGAGGCGATCTCGACCGCTGGATCGTGGCTGAAAGCCGGGTAGGCGCTGGTCTTTAGCTTGTGCGCCGCGCCCTGCTGCGCGGCAAAGGCCGCCAGCTTCTCCTTGTATTTCGCCGTGAAATGCGCTTCCGACGAGGGGGCGGAGCCGTATACGCCGACGAAGCAAAGCTCCGCCCCGCCTTCCCGTGCCATCCTCACTGCAATGTCTAGCGCGCGTTCCAGCGCGTCGAGCGCGCCGAGATCGACCGGAAACATGATTTTCTTGAACATGGTGTTCCTCCTCTGCGGTCCAGACTGGTCTGAAGCCGCGAGAGGGTCATTGATGCAGGTCAATCATGGTCGAAACAAACGCAAGATCGCCACGCCCGACGGTTGGGTTGACCAAATCTAAACGAAATCCCCGTTAACTGATCCTCTGCCGATTTTCCCGCGCGAGGATTGTGACATGCCCTATTCCGGCTCCGGGAACTATGCCGTGACTGATGCGGGTGGTGGGCGGGTCGATCTCAGCGCGGGTATTGATACGGATGGCAGCCTGCTGTTTATCGGCGGTACCTACACGATCGGTGCCTATCTGGCGGTGGGCGCAAACCTCTACAATACGCTGCCGGTGCGGGGCGAGCTGCAGATCACTTCGGATGCGCAGGTCGGGTTTGCACCGGTCGCGGGGCAGGCCGCCTCGGTTCAGGTCGGCACCAATCTGAACAGCAACTACAGTGGGACAGTCGCCTACGGGTATCTGGATATCCTCGGTGGCGGGCGGTTGGAGGTGAGCTACACCGCGCCCGCCATGGGCGACGGATCGAACGCCTACGCCAATTTCGTGGTCGGTGCCACTGCGGGCGCGTTGGGGCAGATCACCGTGGATGGGGTGGGTTCGGAACTGGTCGCTTCCGGTGCGTCCAGCCGGATTGCGCTTGGCTTCAATGGAGGGCTCGGCGCGCTGGTTGCGGTGTCTGGCGGGAAGGCCAGCACGCTCAGCCTTCAGGCGGGGGGCAATGGTGGGCTCGGCCAGGTCTATATCACCGGCACGGGGTCCGAGGTGACGGTCTCCTCGGCCAATGGCGGCTATATCGACCCGGCCTATGCGGGGCAGAGCGGCTTTGCCACTTTCGGCCTGACAGGCGGGCGCGGGCTGCTGGGGGTTGTCAATGGCGGTCAGATGACCGTCGAGAATGTGGATGGCGAGACTGACCAGCCGATGGCGCGGTTCGGTCGCGATAACGGCTCCTATGGCTATGGACTGGTGCGTGGTGCGGGATCCGAACTGCTGATCGCCCAGCATGGCCTCGCCGGAGATGACTTTGCCAGCGGCGCCACCCTCTCGATTGGCGAAGGCGGGCAGGGTGTTTTCCTGGTGGAGGAAACGGGCGTTATTTCCCTCACCGGCGATGCGGCGAGGTTGAACATCGCCGCTGGGCGCTACAGCGCCGGTCAGCCTGACGTGACAATGGATCAGAGCAGCCTGACCATCGCCACAGGCGGTGTTGTGACAGTCGATTCCGGCGCCTATCGAGGCTCCACGGTGGTGATCGGCGGCGGGCGTCAGACCGACGGGCTGCTAAGCGTGCAGGGACAGGGCAGCCGCCTTTCCGTCACCGGGGCGGCGGATGACCCGGGCGACAGCGCCACGGGTCAGATCATCATCGGCAATTTGGGTGTTGGCCTGTTGGAGGCGCGGGACGGCGCCCTCGTGGAGGCGCGGAATATCGAGCTCGGGCGCAGTCTGATCGATCAGGGCAGCATCGTCGCGGCGGGCCAGGGCATGCTGGATATCGCCTCCGGCAGTCGCGTGGTGGTCAGTACCACCGAGAACACCGCCTATCTGGGCCTGCAAGTCGGTGAAGGCGCGGGCAGCACCGGCACCGTGACCGTGGACGGAGCCGGGTCGGAGCTGAACAGCACCGGTGGCGCGGGCCGCATCCGCCTGGGATACGCCGGAACAGGTACGCTGACCGTCACCGATGGGGCCGAGGCGCGGAGCTTCTTCCTCGAGGCCGGGCGTCAATTCGGGGGCCAAGGTACTGTCAATGTGCGCGATGCTGGCTCTCTCCTGACCTTGTCGGACGCATATGGCGCGTTCAGCGCCAATAGCGGGCAGGCAGCCCTGCTGCGCTTGGGTCGCGATGCGGGTTCGACGGGCACTCTGAACGTCACCAATGGCGGGGCGGTCGAGATTCGGAACGATCCGGCCAGCGACAGTGATCAACCGGCGATTGTCGCAGGAACCTCCTTCGGGTCGACGGGCGAGATCACGGTCAGCGGCGCGGGATCGCGCATCGATCTGACCCTGAGCGGGGCCTCTAACGATTCCTATGCGCCGGGCAATAGCCTCTATTACGGCCCGCGCCTGCGCCTTGGGCAACTGGGCGGCGAAGGCGACGTGAAGGTTACGCAGGACGGCGCGATCACGCTGAGCGGAGAGAATGCGGAACTTTGGGTCGGCGAAGGCACCACCGTCGGCCAGGCGGATCTGAGCAATCTCGCGATCTACAGCCGTGGCCAGGTCACGGTGATGTCCACTGGCAACAGCCCGGCTGCCGTGGTCATCGGGCGAGGTGAGGGCAGCAACGGGCGTCTGAGCGTGTTCGGAAACACCAGTGCGCTTAATGTGACCTCCGACAATCAGTCCGGTCTGGGGGCCAATGTGACTGTCGGCTATCTGGGTCGTGGCGAGCTTGCCGTGCAGAATGGCGCGCAGGCCATCATTTCCGGCGGAGATGACGCTTTCCCGGGCCTGACCATCGGACGCGGTTCCGACGATGGAACTGTCGCGGCGGTGGGCACCGTGCTGGTCTCTGGCGCGAACGCAGCCATTACTGTCAGCGGCACCAACACCAGCGGAACGCCCGAAACCATCTTTGGGGAAGGTGGTTTGATCACCGTCGGGCTGCGCGAGGGCGCCACGGGCATCCTGAGGATCGCGGATGGCGGGCTGGTCCGGAACAGTGCGCTCAACAGCGCGACCAATATCGCCGCTGGCGCCGGATCAACTGGGGAGGTGGTGCTGGAAGCTCAAGGCTCACGGCTGGAGGCCGGGGAGTTGCTGACCATCGGTGCTGACGTGGATTTTTCGACCTTGGGCAATGAAAACCTGCCATTGATCCTGCCGGGTTCTGGCGGCGATGGCCTGCTTGATATTGGCGCAGGGGCCGAGGTTTCGGCCGATAAGATCGTTTTGGGTGAGACTGGCGTGCTCAGCGGTGCGGGCAGCCTCGGCGGAGATCTGATCGCCCATGGCCGCCTGATGCCTGGCGGCGATGGTGCCATCGGCACGCTTGACCACGACGGCGACTTCACGCTGGAGGCTGGTGCCGTCCTCGCCCTGGATATCGATGCGTTCGCAACCGGTCAGGCGGATCTGATCCGGACTTCCGGCGATATCGAGGCGGATTTCGGTGCTATTACCTTTCAGATCACGCTGGCGCAGGGGCTAAACTCCACGCTTGGTTCCGTTACGATTATCGAGAGTGCCGCGCCCCTCGCGCCGCTTGATATGTCGATCGACGCTCTCGACGGCACGCGGTTGAGGCTCACCGCTGTCGAGGGCACGGGTATCGTGTTGGAGATTCGCGATCTTGTGCTGATCGGCACCAGTGGTACGGATACCCTGCGGGGTGCCGCGGGCGACGACACTCTGATCGGTAGCGTGGGTGCGGACCTGCTGGACGGGAGAGGCGGCTCTGACATCGTGGATTACAGCGGGTCCGGCGCTGTGGAGATCAATCTGATCAACGGTATTGCCAATGGCGGCCAGGCCACGGGCGATGTGTTGGTGAATGTGGAAAACCTGATTGGCTCCGCCAGCGCCGATCGGTTGACCGGCGACAGCAAGATCAACTTGCTGGATGGGGGGGCCGGCGACGATTTCCTGAGCGGCGGGGCCGCCAATGACTGTCTGCTGGGCGGGGGCGGCGCCGATCGCCTGATCGGCGGTGCGGGCAGTGACATTCTGGATGGCGGCAGCAGTGGCGACACGCTCACCGGCGGCAGCGGTGCAGACCAGCTCTTCGGCGGGCTGGGTGCCGATCAACTCTTCGGCGGGCTCAACATCGACAGCATTTTCGGCGGCGAGGCGGCGGATCAGATCAATGGCGGCGCCGCCAATGATGTGCTGCATGGCGAGGATGGCAACGACCGCATTGATACCGGCGCTGGCAGCGACATCGCGTTTGGCGGTGCCGGCAACGATACGCTGATCGGACGTGGCGGGCGCGATGTGTTGGATGGCGGGGCCGGGGATGATCGGCTTTTCGGTGGTGCAGGCCTCGACACTCTGAGCGGCGGTGCGGGCGCCGATATGCTGGATGGCGGCGCTGGCCTGGATGCCGCCAGCTATGCCGAGGCGGATGCTCGCGTCATCGCTGATCTAGCGGGCATGGAAGTGCAGGAGGGCGATGCCCTCGGCGATCAGTTCAACGGCGTCGAGACATTGGTCGGATCCGCCTTCAACGACTTTCTTTACGGCGACGATCAGGGCAACCTACTGATTGGAGGTGCGGCTTCCGACAACCTCTTTGGTCGCGGGGGCGACGATACTTTGATGGGAGAAGAAGGCGTCGACCTTCTGCGCGGAAATGGCGGCATCGACGTGCTGACTGGCGGTGGCGGCAATGACCGGTTTTTCTTCCTCGACCTGGACGACAGCGGTGTCGGCGCGGGCGCCCGTGACATCATCACCGACTTTGAAAGCGGCGAGTTGATCTCGCTGAGTGCGATCGACGCGGATATCGGGGCCAGCGGAAACAATGTTTTCAGTTTTCTGGGAACCGATGCTTTCACCGGAACGGCAGGCGAGGTGCGGTTTGCCAAATCGACGGCCAACAATCTGACGCTGATCCACGCGGATGTGGATGGCGATGCGATGTCGGATTTCCAGATCGAGTTGACAGGTGTCATCGACCTTGTGGCGGGCGACTTCGTTCTCTGAATACTTCCAGATGTTTCCGTGGCGTTAGCACGGGCTTGCACCAGCCCGGGCGGGCTTGTATCCGGCATTGCACAAAACCGGAATCGCCGAGGGGAAGCAGATGGCGCGTATCGAGAAGCTGCTGGTCGCGAACCGTGGGGAGATTGCCATCCGTGTGATGCGCGCCGCCAACGAATTGGGTAAGCGCACCGTCGCGATCTACGCCGAAGAAGACAAGCTGGGCTTGCACCGTTTCAAGGCCGATGAGGCCTATCGCATCGGCGAGGGGCTGGGTCCGGTTGCGGCCTATCTGGCGATTGACGAGATCATCCGCGTCGCCAAGGAATGCGGGGCGGATGCGATCCACCCGGGCTATGGTCTGCTCAGCGAGAACCCGGATTTCGTAGATGCCTGCACGAATGCGGGTATCGCCTTCATCGGGCCTTCGGCGGATACCATGCGGATGTTGGGCGACAAGGCCAGCGCGCGCCAGGCGGCGGTTGCCGCAGGCGTGCCGGTTATTCCCGCGACGAAAGTGCTGCCCGATCCCGGCGAAGCCGATTTCGACGCGATCCGCAAGGAGGCGGCAGCGATCGGCTACCCCCTCATGCTGAAAGCCTCCTGGGGTGGAGGCGGTCGCGGCATGCGCCCGATCAACGGCCCTGATGAGTTGGAGGAGAAAGTGCGCGAGGGCCGCCGCGAAGCCGAGGCCGCGTTCGGAAATGGCGAGGGCTATCTGGAAAAGATGATCACCAAGGCGCGCCATGTGGAGGTGCAGATCATGGGCGACAGCCATGGCGAGATCTATCACCTCTACGAGCGCGACTGCTCGGTCCAGCGACGCAATCAGAAGGTGGTGGAGCGGGCCCCAGCGCCCTATCTCGACGACGGCCAGCGTGCCGAATTGTGCGAACTGGGCCTGAAGATCTGCCGCCATGCCAACTACACCTGCGCAGGTACGGTGGAGTTCCTGATGGATGTGGACAGCGGCAAGTTCTACTTCATCGAAGTGAACCCGCGCGTCCAGGTCGAACACACCGTGACCGAGGAGGTGACGGGCATCGACATCGTGAAGGCTCAGATCCGCATCACCGAGGGTGCGACCATCGCGGAGGCGACTGGTGTAGCGCGGCAGCGGGATGTGGAGCTGCGTGGTCATGCACTGCAATGCCGGATCACAACCGAAGATCCGCTGAACAACTTCATTCCAGACTATGGCCGCATCACCGCCTATCGCGGGGCGACCGGGTTTGGCATTCGGCTGGATGGAGGCACGGCCTATTCCGGTGCGGTGATCACGCGCTTCTATGACAGTCTGCTGGAGAAGGTGACCGCCTGGGCGCCGACACCGGAAGAGGCGATCAAGCGGATGGACCGCGCTTTGCGTGAGTTTCGGATCCGCGGGGTCGCGACCAATCTGGTCTTTGTCGAGAACCTGTTGCAGCACCCGACATTCCAGGATCTGAGCTACACGACCAAGTTCATCGACACCACGCCGGAACTGTTCCAGTTCCCGCGCCGCCGAGACCGGGCGACCAAGCTGTTGACTTATATCGCCGATGTCACGGTCAATGGGAACCCGGAGGTGGCCGGGCGACCGCGTCCTTCGGACGACGCCCACCCGCCCAAACCTCCCCTGACAAGGGGGCCGGCGCCCGATGGCATGCGTCAGATGCTGGACAACGAGGGTCCGAAGGCGGTGGCCGAGTGGATGCTGGCGCAGAAGAAACTGCTGATCACCGACACCACCATGCGCGATGGGCATCAGAGCCTGCTGGCGACCCGGATGCGCTCGACCGACATGATGCGGGTGGCCGAGGCCTATGCCGCCAACCTGCCGGAGCTCTTTTCGGTCGAATGTTGGGGCGGGGCGACGTTCGATGTCGCCTATCGCTTCCTGCAGGAGTGCCCGTGGCAGCGCCTGCGCGACCTGCGCGCGCGGATGCCGAACCATCTGATGCAGATGCTGCTGCGCGCCTCGAACGGGGTCGGCTACACCAATCTGGCGGATAATGTGGTCGAGAAATTCGTCCACCGCGCGGCGGAGACCGGGGTGGACGTGTTCCGCGTCTTCGACCCGCTGAACTGGGTCGAAAACATGCGTGTTGCCATGGATGCGGTGCAGGAAAGCGGCAAGATCTTGGAAGCCGCGGTCTGCTATACCGGCGATATCCATGATCCCAAGCGCAGCAAATATGCGCTGAAATACTATGTGGATATGGCGAAGGCGTTAGAGGCGGCGGGCAGTCATATCCTCTGCATCAAGGATATGGGCGGGCTGGTCAAACCCTATGCCGCCATGGCGCTGGTCGATGCGCTGAAGAACGAGATCTCGATCCCCGTGCATTTCCACACCCATGACACCAGCGGGATTTCCGCGTCTTCGGTGATCGCGGCGGCTGAAGCGGGGGTGGATGCGGTCGACTGCGCAATGGATGCGTTTGCGTCGCTGACCTCCCAACCGCCGCTTGGTTCGATCGTGGCGGCGATGCAGGCGCATCCCCGTGCCACCGGTCTGAATCTGGATGCCGTGCGCGAGATATCCTCCTATTGGGAAGGGGTGCGCCAGCTTTACGGCGGGTTCGAGAGCGATCTGCGCTCGGGCAACTCCGAGGTTTACCTGCATGAGATGCCAGGCGGCCAGGTCACCAATCTGCGCGCACAGGCCCGTGCCATGGGGCTGGAAGACCGTTGGGCGGATGTGGCCCGCGCCTATGCCGATGTGAACCGGATGTTCGGAGATGTCATCAAGGTGACGCCCATCGCCAAAACCGTGGGCGACATGGCGCTGACGATGGTCGCGGGTGGGCTGACGGTCGAGGATGTGCTCGACCCGGATGTGGATGTCGCATTCCCGGACTCGGTGGTGACGTTCTTCAAGGGTGAGGTCGGCCAGCCGCCTGGCGGGTTCCCCGAGGCGCTGCAAAAGAAGGTGCTGAAGGGCACGGAGCCGATCACCGCACGCCCCGGCAGCCTGATGGATCCGGTCGATCTGGACGCCGTGCGCGCCGATGTTGAAGCGGAGATGCCGGGCATCACCGTGGATGACGAGGATCTCTGCTCTTACCTGATGTATCCCAAGGTCTATCTCGACTATATGGGCCGCCGACGGATCTATGGACCCGTGCGGGTGCTGCCGACGCCGACCTTCTTTTACGGGATGGAGCCGCGCGAGGAGATCCAGGTCGAGCTCCGCCCGGGGGTCACGCTTCTGATCCGGTTGCAGGCGGTCTCGGACGCGAATGACGAGGGCGAGGTGAAGCTGTTCTTCGAATTGAACGGGCAGCCCCGTACCATCCGGATCGAGGATCGCCGGTTCGCCCATGAAGGGACGCGTGCGGAGAAGGCGGTGGAGGGCAATGCCGCCCATGTCGCGGCCCCCATGCCAGGCGTCGTTGGATCGGTGGCGGTCAGCCCTGGTCAACAGATCCACGCCGGCGATCTGTTACTGACGCTGGAGGCCATGAAGATGGAAACTGCCATCCATGCGGAGCGTGACGGTGTCATCGAGCGTGTTGTGACGCCAGCCGGGGCGCAGGTTGACGCCAAGGACTTGATGCTCGCCTTTGCCGACTAACCGTCTGAAATACAAGTGAATAAGCGAGGCTGGCGCATCCGTGGCAGCCTTTCTTTTTGCCGCGAGAATTGTGCGGTGCAATATAAATCCTTGACATTTTGTGCAGCGCAACATAAATCTTGTCACAGACGAGATGAAACAACCCAATCGGAGTATGATCCATGGCCCAGAAACAGCCCTTTGCTTTCGACCCGAAACAGTTCGCTGACATGTTCAAGTTTCAAGAGTATAGCAAGATGTTCGATATGTCGGCGATGCCGACGATGGACCTATCGGCCCTCGCCAAGGCGCAACAGAAAAACGTTGCCGCCATGATCGATGCCAACAAAGTGGCCCTGGACGGTTACAAGGCCGTTTGCGAAAAGCAGACCGATCTGTTCGACCAGGCACTGGCCAAAGTCAAAAGCGACCTCGAGGCGTTGAAGACCGATGCCATGAACGCCGAAAGCGCCAAGGACGGCGTTGCGAAACTGCAGGCGGCTGTCGAGCAGGCTTTTGCTGATGCCAAGGAAGTCGCCGAAATGGCGCAGCAGGCGAACAGCACCGCTTTCGACATCCTGAAAAGCCGCGCCGAAGATGCAATTGCAGAAGTGCAGGCCGAAGTGCAGAAGCACACTGCCTGATCAGGCCGATGTCCAAGAAGCGGCCCTCGCCCAGCCGGGCGGGGGCCGTTTTCCGTGCGCGCTTTAGGGAAAGTCCAGCGCCTCAGAGAAGGAAGGCACTTTTGTCGATCGCGCTCAACCCCGCGAGTTCGAGCTGCAGGTCCGCAATCGCATCCCCATCTGTATCGGCCTCCACGATCACGCTATCGCGCGTGACGTTGCGATAGAAGCGCAACTCCCCTGCCGTTTCGGAGAACTGCTCGCCCCCGATGAAGTCGAAGCCCTGATTGCCGAAGCGCGACTCATCCGCATCGAGGCGGTTGAGCTCGATCACGTCGCCCGCAGTATAGTCCACGATGATATCGCGTTTGTTGTGCCCGCTGCGGCTTTCCTCCAGCGTGAAGAAAATGAATCGGTCATTGCCGTCGCCGCCGATCAGCGTGTCGGCACCGCCATTGCCATAGAGACGGTCCACCCCCGCTTCGCCGAGCAGCGTGTCCGCGCCGGCACGGCCATAGAGACGGTCTGATCCATCGCCGCCGGCAATCAGGTTCTCGCCACCATCGCCGCGCAGCATATCGTTGCCGCGCCCGCCTGTGAGATTCTCGATCCCGCTATAGCTGTCGCCCTCGGCGAGCCCTTTCAGCGCGGTCATGCCTGCCAGATCGGCATTGATCCGAACCGTTGCATCGGCATAACTGGCCGTGTCCACACCGGCGCCGCCCCGCAGCAGATCATGGCCGTCGCCGCCCAGCAGAAGGTCATCGCCCGCACCACCATCGAGGGTGTCATGCCCCGCCCCGCCTGACAGTCGGTTCGCGACATCATTGCCGGTCAGCAGGTCATCGCCACTTCCGCCGGTCGCGTTTTCGATCAGCACGCCCTTGGCAATTGTGAAGCCGCCATGGATACCGCTGACATGCGAGACGAATCCACCGCCGCCTTCTTCATAGGCCAGGGTGGCGGCCCGGAGGTCGATATTGGCATCGCGGAAGCCCTGATAGCGGATTTCATCCTCGCCCCCAGTGTCCCAAAGCGCGGTGAAGCCGGTTCCTGAAAGGTTCACGCCGTCCAGCGCATAGACATCGTCACCAGCCCGATAAGTCCGGTTCGCGCCATACATGTCCTGCAAAGCCGCGATGTCGATCGCGCCGAAGCTGCGGTTATAGCCGTAATCGTCCGTGCCCGGATGGCCATCGGGATGGGTTTGCCAGCCATCATTGTAGCTCATGGCGGTGAAGACGGTCTGGTTTAGATCGTATTGGCCCAGATTGCCGCTGAAGCCGACGCCCTGCAGGGTCTGGGTGCCGTTGCCGGTGTCGTGGGGGTGGCCCAGACCCAAACCATGCCCGAGTTCATGCAGCGCCACGCCATACATGAAACCGCCGGTATCCATGCTGCCGCCCGCCGCCGAGTCCCAGCGCGTGCTGGCATTGTTCAGGACGCCGAAACCGCCTTCGCCTGCTATGTCCGGGAAGTAGAAGAAGCCGAGGAGCGAGGGGCTCAGCGTGTCCGTGGCCCATTCCAGGTCGGCGGCAGCGCGATTCGTCGTGATCTGGAAATCGATGTCCAGAAACGCTTCCACACCCTCGAAAATCGACCAGAGCTGCGCCTGTTCGTAAGCATTCACGCCGGAGGCTGTGTAGGTCGTGCCGCGATCATTATAGGTGTCGCCCGCCTCGGCGAAGTAGACCAGCACCGGATCATCGGTATCCAGCCGGGTATCGCCCTGCACCGCATCGATCAGCTTGGGAGGCTGTGCGTTGACCACCGAGAGGCGGTAATCGCCTGCGCCGCGACCGGCATAGCTGTCGACCTCGATATAATATGTCCCTGCCGCTGGTGCCGTAAAGATCAGGCTGGAGTTCAGCCCGGCACCGCCATCATCGTTGAAGGCCACCAGCTCGCTGTTCGCATCGAAGAGGCGCAGAAAGGGATCGCTGAGCGGGCTCGACCCAGTGCCCTGCAGATCGATCTGCACCGTTTGGCCCTGTACCAGATCCAGCCGAAACCAGTCCTCGTCACCTGGAGCGTCCAGCCGGTCGAGCGCGATGCCATCGACGGCGATCACCTCCCGCGTGCTGTCGTCATCGGGAATGGTGAGGGCGGTCAGTGGGAATGCATCCGCTGGCGTGGCAATCACGACCTCATGCGGATCCGCACATACTTTCGCAGCGATACAAAACTGGCACATTTCACTTCCCCCGAACCTTCCCTCAAAGGCTCACTCACGCGGATCATCCGCCGTTTACCGCGCGATGCGCGGGAAGGCGCTGCAAACTCGAATGAGCGCCCGGCAGAACTCGTCTCGGATCCCAAACACCACCCGAAACTTAACCCTTTGATAATGCGTATGGTTACCGGGCAAATATTGCAAATTTTTCCGAGTTTTTTAGGCGAAGATGACAGGAATGCCGTGCTTTCCGGGTCACGCGGGAGTCAAGCAGCCCGCAGGCCGAGAATCGCCCGGGCCTCGGCGGGGCTCGCCACCGGGCGTCCATGCCGGGCACAGATCTCGGCCGTGCGCGCGACCAGGGCGGCGTTGGATGGCGCGAGGGTTTCGCGGTCGAGGCGCACGTTGTCTTCCAGCCCCGTGCGGGTATGGCCTCCCGCCTCGATGCACCATTCGTTTAGGGTGATCTGGTTGGCCCCGATCCCGGCCCCACACCATTCGGCATCCGGTGCCAGGCGTTTCAGGGTGCGAACATAAAAGTCGAAAACCTCGCGGTCGACCGGCATCGCGTTCTTAACGCCCATGACGAACTGGACATAGAGCGGCCCGGCGATCCGCCCGTCAGCCGCCATCTTCGCCGCTTGGAAGATGTGGCTGAGATCGAAGGCCTCGATCTCGGGTTTCACGTCGAATTTCAGCATCTCGCCAGCCAGCCAATCCACCAGATCAGGGCTGTTTTCGTAGACCCGCGTCGGGAAGTTGTTCGACCCGACAGTCAGCGACGCCATGTCCGGGCAAAGCGGCAGCATCCCCCCGCGCTCCGCCCCCGCGCCAGAACGCCCGCCGGTCGAGAACTGTATGATCATGCCGGGGCAATGGGCCTCCAAACCCTCCTTGAGCTTGGCGAACCTGTCGGGATCCGAGGTCGGGGTCTGGTCGTCATTGCGCACATGGCAATGGGCGATGGCGGCCCCGGCCTCGAAGGCTGCGTGAGTCGATTCCACCTGCTCGCTGACACTGACCGGCAGGGCGGGATTGTCGGCCTTGGTCGGGACCGAGCCGGTGATGGCCACGCAGATGATGCAGGGCTGGGTCATTCTGCTCTCCTATCCAAGCCATTCTCGCATGACTTCAAGCATCGAAGAAGACTGTTTCCTGCGGTCCCTGCAGGTAAATATCGAGATGATGGCGCCCCGGTGTGACTTGCCGGGCGATCAGGGTTTTGGCCCTGCTGCCTAGTTGCTGCAAGACCGGATCGGCGGCGTTCGCTTCGGCCTCGTCATCGAAATAGAGGCGCGTGTGAAGGCCGATATTGATCCCCCGCGCCACCAGCCAGAGGGTGATATGCGGCGCCATCGTCGCCCCGCCGGGATGGCTCACCGGTCCAGGCTTCACGGTTTGAAGCTGCCAGAGCCCGGTTTCCGTGTCGCAGGCCCGGCGTCCCCAGCCACTGCTAGCCGCGTGCAGACCTGCGGCATCCGCCTGCCAGGTCTCGACCATCGCATCGGTCAGGGGTGCCCCGGCGCCATCGAATATTGTGCCTTGGATGGTGATCTGGGTGCCCCCCACCGGGTCGTTGATCGCCTCCGAACCCGGGTCCTGGGCGTAGAGCCCCTCGATCCCGGCAGTCGTTGGCAGGCAGCCGATATGGACATATGGCCCGGCGGTCTGGCTTGGCGTCTCCTTCATGCGCTTCATCGCAT
>JBCCDU010000052.1:0-33481 GCA_039030715.1 Pseudomonadota bacterium | reverse complement strand
CCGTCAGGGGTCCGGTAAGAACCGGACCCCTGACGGGGCATGGGCACCCGGACCTAAAAGGTCCTGTGCCCCGCAGCCGCGGGGCATGTGCGGGTGCCTACTTCCTACCGATACGCTATTTCATGAGGTAGGGTCGCCCACGCTTCGCAGCATGTGCTCGATTGGGGCAGGCGAAGCAGCCATCCGGTCGTTTACGACCGGCGGGAGGGCTTGCCCTCCCAGGATCCGCGCTTGCACGGATATGGCTGCTTTGCCTACGCGCTGCCATTGCAAATAAAGTTCTGGACTAGGTATTGCTGCCGCCGAAGATTTCCTCGGCGGGAATTCTTGCCAGGCTGGGCCGGGTGAAGGGCCTTTCATCCATGATATGCTCCGCCTCGCAGGCGCGTCGGATTGCGGGGCGCGCCTCCAACTCCGACAGAATCAATTCGATCCGTGGCCAGGGCTGCAAACTTTCCAAACTGCCGTCCGGTTGCGGGTAGATCAGAGCCCAGCGGATCTGGCAGGCAAGGTAGACTTCCAGCATGGTAATCGGCCCTGCCAAGCCGCCTTGTTCAGGCAACGATCGTTCGATCAGGTCGAGATGCGTGACAAACCGCCCGGTGAACGCGCGGCGCAGTTGGTCCGGTGCGTCCGGCAAGTAGCGCTGCGGGTAGAAAATCACGCGCAGATCGGCATGCAAGGTGTTCGAGAGATAGAACAACCATTTCAGAAAAGCCGCGCGCATCTGTGCGTCGTTGCTCGGCGCACCGTCTGGCCTCAAATGTCCGACCCGGTCGCAGAGATGCAGGAGGATCGCTGCTGTCTCGAAGAGTACGAGTTCGCCATCCTCCAGAACCGGCAGCAGACCCTGTGGATTGAGCTCGAGATAATCCGGCTTGCGATGATCCAGCCGATCGCGTCGGATCCTGATCTGATCGTATGGCAACCCGAAACTCTCGAGCGCCATGCGGATCACCAGATTGGCGCTGTCCGGGGACCAATGAAGGCGTAAAGTCATGGCGTGTTCCTGAAAGCTGCCGACCTGGATCAGCCTTGCAGAAAACTCTGCCGCTTGTCGTCAGAGAGCGACCCTCGCAGGTACGCTTTGGACATCGCAGTCCCCTTTGCGTGAGCGCTTCTTCAGTAGATCCCCGTGCCGCAAAGAGCCGGCAACGAGCCCCGATACTGGCTGTGCGTTGGATCAACGGTTCGAAACCGACCAGACCCCTCTGACTGGAAAAATCGGCCGCCTTCGATCAGCCGTCGATCTGGCCTATCAACGCGTTGAGTTTGTTGGCGATATGGTCTTTCAGGATCTGGCCGAGTTTCCTGCCGTCACGGGCTTCGAGCGCCGAGAGGATGACCTCGTGCTCGGCCACCGCTGCTGCCCAGCGGGCGCCTGATATGTTGACCATATACCGGGCGCGGCGGACCCGGCCATCGAGGCTTTTCAGCATCTTCGACAGCAGCGGGTTGGCCGCGGCTTGCAGGATCAACTTGTGGAGCGCGGCATTCGCGGCGCTGTAGTTCGCCAGATCGCCGGCCTCATGGGCCTGGACCAGTTTTGCCTGAAGAGTCCGTGCTCTTGCGATGTCGTCATCGGTCAGGTTGCCGCAAGCCAGCTCTCCCGCCAGGGCTTCCAGCGCGCCGAGGATCGGAAATGCCTCCTCCAGGTCCCTGCGCGTGATCTCGGCAATCGTCGCGCCGCGGCGCGGGGTCAGCACGACCAGCCCTTCGGCGGCCAGACTGCGCAGTGCCTCGCGCAAGGGTGTGCGAGAGACCTGGAATTGATCCGAGAGCGCCTGCTCTTGCACCTTCGAACCGGGCGCCAGCGTTCCGCGCACGATCAGATCGCGCAGATGCTCCACCAGATCGTCGTGCAAAGGACGGCGCGGAAGGGTGAGAGGTTCAAGCTGCATCCAGGCTCTCCGCTAGAATTTGCACCACATGCACGGCGTCGCGACCGCCCAGATCCGCGATCTGGTGGCGGCAAGAGGTGCCGTCGGCGACGATCCGGTCCCCGGGCCCCGCCGCACGGACCTGCGGCAGCAGGCTGAGTTCGGCCATGGCCCTGGAGACCTCGAGCGTTTCAGTCTGATAGCCGAAAGCTCCCGCCATGCCGCAGCAGGAAGAAGCGATCTGCGCCACCTCCAAGCCAGGCACCGCGCTCAGGATTTTCAGCGTTGGGCCCATCACGTTGAACGCCTTCTGATGGCAATGGCCGTGGATCAGAGCTTTTGTCGCATCGATGGGGCGCAGCTCCGGGCGAATACGGTCAATTTGTCCGGCCAGATACTCCTCCAGCAGCATCACCCGGGTGCCCATTTCCGGCGTCCAATCCTCGAAGAGTTGAGGCGCCTCGTCGCGGAAGGTCATGAGGCAGGAAGGCTCCAGCCCCACCACGGTGCCGCCGGCTTCGATCACCGGGCGGATTGCGTCTATGCTCCGGCGCATCTCGTGGCGCGCCTGATCGGCCAGGCCCACCGAAAGAAAGGTGCGGCCACAGCAGAGCGGGCGCTCGCCCCGCGGCGGCTCGGCAAATCCCAGGCGCAAGCCCAGGCGAGACAGAACGGCCTCGGCTGCGTGCAAATTTGCGGGCTCAAAGTATCGGTTGAAGCTGTCGGCGAAGAGGACGACGTCCGCTGTTTCCGGCGCCACCAACGGCCTAGGCACCACATCGCCATGCGCGGACGGGATCGACGATCGGGAAACCGCGCCGCGGTCATAAGGCGTGCGATACCAATCGCCGGTCCATCCGGGCAGTGGGCGATCGGCGCTGAGGCCCAGCACACGTTCACCCAGTCGCGCAAGCGCCGGTATCCGATTGCGCAGGTTCATCAGCCAGGGTATCCGCGCCGCCCAGGGCGCGTAGCGAGGCAGATATCCCACCGCCCGGTCACGCAGGCTGGTGCCACGGCGTTTGACGCGGGCGGCCTGCACCTCGATCTTCATCTTGGCCATGTCCACGCCGGTCGGGCATTCGCGTCTGCACCCCTTGCACCCGACGCAGAGCTTCATGGTATCGGCCATCGCGTCGGAGGTCAGCGCCTCCGGCCCCAACTGCCCGCTGAGCGCCAGGCGAAGCGAGTTTGCACGCCCGCGCACCAGATCCGTCTCGTTGCGTGTGACGCGATAGGAGGGGCACATGACATCGCCCGCCAGTTTCCGGCAGGCGCCGTTGTTGTTGCACATCTCGACCGCGCCCTGCAGGCCGCGCCCTGCGCCGATATGGCCGGGCCAGGCAAAGACCGTCTCGACCTCCGGCCAATCGTAATCGGGCTTGAAGCGCAGCAGGTCGCGGTCGTCCATGCGTGGCGGGTCCACGATGCGGCCGGGGTTCAGCAGTCCATTGGGGTCGAAGCGGCGTTTGACCTCGCCCCAATTGGCCACCATACGCTCGCCGAACATGGTTTGGTGGAATTCGGAGCGCACGATCCCATCACCATGCTCGCCGGAATGCGCGCCCTTGTACTTGGCGACCAGTTCGAAGGTCTCCTTGGCAATCGCGCGCATCGCCTTCACGTCTGTGTCCTGTTTCAGGTTCAGGACAGGGCGGACATGCAGCGTGCCAACGGAAGCATGGGCGTAGAAGGTCGCGCGGGTGCCGTTGCGGGCGAACACCTCCTCCTGCGCTGCGGTGAACTCGGCCAGATCGGTCAGGTTCACGCAGCAATCCTCGATGAAGCTGATCGGCTTGGCTGCGTCCTTCATCGACATCATGATGTTGAGGCCCTGTTTGCGCACCTCCAGAATGCGCGCCTGGAAGGCAGGATCTTTGGCCTCGACCACCGCATCGGGGAAGCCCAGATCGCCCATCAGGGTATCGAGGCATTTCAGACGACGGAGATTCTCGTCCATCTCCTCTTCGGCGAACTCGACCATCAGCAGCGCCTGCGGCTCGCCACGGATGAATTCCTCCAGCACCGGGCGGAAAATCGGGATGTCGCGGGCCAGTTCGATAATGTTGCGGTCGAACAATTCCACCGCCGTGGGTTCCAGCGTCACGATATGCTGGGTCGCATCCATTGCGGCGTAGAAGCTGGGGAAATGGCACATTCCCAGCACCTTCTGTCCGGGTAGGGGCGACAGTTTCAGCGTGATTTTTTCGGAGAAGGCCAGCGTCCCTTCCGACCCCACCAGCAGGGTGGCGAGATTGGGGTGTGCTGTGGTCAGGGCATCAATGTTATAACCACCGACATTGCGCGGCACCTGCGGTGTGCGGGCGACGATCTCCTCCGCCTCGCGGGTGCCGAGGTCGAGCAGATCGCGGATCAGCGCATCCACCGGCCCGTTGCCCAGCTTGGCCGGATCGGTCTTGCCAAAGCGCGCGCGGGTGCCGTCGGCCAGGATCGCGTCGATGGCGATCACGTTGTCCCGGCTCATGCCATACCGGATCGACCGGGCGCCGCAGGAATTGTTCGCAGTCATTCCCCCGATTGTGGCGCGCGAGGCGGTCGAGACATCAATCGGATACCACAGCCCGTGGGGTTTCAGCGCCCGGTTCAACTCGTCCAGCACCACGCCCGGTTCGACCACGGCCTCTCGCGTTTCAGGGTCTATGCTGATGATTTTGTTCAGATGTTTCGAAAGATCGAGGATCACGCTCTCGTTGATCGTTTGGCCACATTGGCTGGTGCCGCCGCCGCGCGGGGTGATCGGTACACTGGCCGCGCGTGAGATCTCCATCGTCGCGATCACGTCGTCGATATCGTGGGGCACGACCACACCGCGGGGCATGACCTGATAGATCGAGGCATCGGTGGCGTAGCGCCCGCGCGAGAAATCGTCCCACAGAACGTCGCCCCGCAGCGCGTGTCGAAGCTGGCGGTCCAGATCGCTGGGCAGAGTTCCGTCGGCCATTGACACCGTCTCGTGATCTGTATTTTGTATACAGAATTAATAGGCCGAGTCGCGCAGAGAACGCAAGCCGGCATCCAAGGGAGACGACCTGAGGGAGACGACGATGCGTCAGCCTGGCCGCCACATGCTGCAAATCCCCGGACCGAGTGCCGTGCCGGAGCGGATTTTGCACGCGATATCGCGCCAGGTGATGGACCATCGCGGACCGGGTTTTGCCGATGTCGGCACGAAGGCGCTGACGGGCATGAAGACGATCTTCCAGACTCAGCATCCTGTTGTGATCTATCCGGCCTCGGGCACGGGCGCGTGGGAGGCCGCATTGGTCAACACGGTGTCTCCCGGCGACAAGGTGCTTATGTTCGAGACGGGGCATTTCGCGTTTCTCTGGAACCGCCTGGCCGACCGCCTGGGTCTGCAGGCCGAGACGATCACCGGTGATTGGCGCGGCGGCGCGGATCCGGAGCAGATCGAAAAGCGCCTGCGCGCGGACATTGCGCATGAGATCCGTGCGGTTTGCGTCGTTCACAATGAAACCTCCACCGGATCGGTCACGCACGTCGCTGAGATCCGTCGGGCGCTCGATGCGGCGGGGCACCCGGCCCTTTTGATGGTCGACACGATTTCGGGGCTGGCCTCGCTGGATTACCGCCACGATGCTTGGGGGGTGGATGTCACGGTTTCGGGCAGTCAGAAGGGTCTGATGCTGCCGCCAGGCCTGTCCTTCAACGCGCTGAGTCCGCGCGCGCTGGAGGCCGCGAAAACCGCAACCCTGCCGAAATCCTATTGGGCCTGGGACGAGATGATCGCGGTGAACCAGAAGGGGTACTTCCCCTACACCCCCGCGACCAACCTGCTCTATGGCCTTAACGAAGCCCTGGACATGCTGGCGGAGGAGGGGATGGATAACGTCTTTGCCCGGCACCAGCGTCACGGTGCGGCGACCCGTGCCGCGGTGCGCGCCTGGGGTTTGGACGTTCTCTGTAACTGTCAGGGGCATGAATCCGGCGTTCTGACCGCCGTGATGATGCCCGAGGGCCATTCGGCGGATGCGTTTCGCGCGACGACGCTGGCGCATTACGACATCTCGCTCGGCAACGGGCTGTCCAAGATCGCCGATAGGGTGTTCCGGATCGGTCATCTGGGCGATTTCAACGATTTGATGCTGATGGCTACGCTGTCGGGCGTCGAAATGGGGCTGGCCAAGGCTGGCGTGCCCCACCAATCAGGAGGAGCGCAGGAGGCGATGCGTTATCTGCTGGAAAACGACATGCGGCTTGCAGCAGAGTAAACAGTACAAGATCGCGAAAAGATCATGGGAGGACGACCAATGAAATTCACCACGCTCTTCGCAGGTGCCGCGGCCGCGGCGATGATGGCAGGTAGCGCCATGTCGGCCGAGGTCCTGAAATTCGGCCATGTCGGCAAGCCGGGCTCGCTGTTCGAGACCTCGGTCAACCAGTACGCCGCCTGCGTGAACGACAAGTTGGCAGGCAAGGCCGAAGTACAAACTTTTGGCTCCAGCCAGCTCGGCAAGGACAAGGAGTTGCTGCAGAAGCTGAAGTTGGGGCAGATCACTTTCTCGCTGCCGTCTTCGGTGATGAGCTCGGTCGATGACACGTTCGGCGTGTTCGAGATGCCTTACATCATCAAGGACCGCGCCCACATGAAGCGCGTCCAGGCGGCGCTGGGCGACAAGTTCCAGGCGGCGGCGAATGCCAATGGCTATCACATCCTGGGCTATTTCGAGAACGGCTTCCGCCATATCACCAACAACACGCGGCCCATCGTGAAGCCCGAGGATCTGGCCGGTGTGAAACTGCGCACACCCAAGGGTGCCTGGCGGGTGAAAATGTTCTCGCTCTATGGCGCGAACCCGACGCCGATGGCGTTTTCAGAGGTGTTCACCGCGCTGCAGACTGGCGTGATCGATGGGCAGGAAAATCCCTACGCCCAGATCGCCTCGGCCAAGTTCCAGGAGGTGCAGAAGTATCTTTCGATCACCGGCCATGTCTACACGCCCGCCTATATCCTGGTCTCGAAGAAGCACTACGAGAAGCTGGATGGCGACATCCGCGCCGGGCTTGAAGCCTGCGCCGCCGACACGCAGGCATTCGTCTATGACACGGCGGCCAAGCTGGAAGTGGAGCTGTTGGACGTCATCAAGTCCGCCGGGGTCGAGGTGAACAACGCGGACAACGCTGCCTTCATCGCTGCCTCCAAGCCGATTTATGACGAGTTCGCAAGCTCGGTCGACGGCGGGCAGGACCTGATCGACACGGTCCAGGGCCTGGCCGACGGCGGCTCCTAACCTCGAACGCGCGCGCCTCCTTGGGCGCGCGCCTGCAGATCGGCATCCCCCATGCTCACGCGGTTTAACCGGCTTTTGCAGACCTTTCTGGAATGGTTCGTCATCATCCTGATGATCGGCCTGACGGTAGTGGTGATCGTCGCGGTGCTGTTCCGGCTCTCCGGCAATTCACTGAGCTGGTATGACGAGGTGGCGGCGATTTTCCTGTCGTGGATCACCTATTACGGGGCGGCACTGGCTGCGCTGAAACGGCGCCATATCGGGTTCGACTCGGTCCTCTTGGCGATCCCGATGCCGCTGCGCATGTGGGCTCTGGCCCTGGCCGAGGCGATTGTCTTCGGTTTCTTCATCCTAATGGCCTGGGCGGGCATGGTGGTGCTTGAAGTTCTGGAAGGTGAGTACCTGGTCTCGCTCACTTGGGTGCCGATCCAGGTCACGCAATCGGTCATTCCCATCGGGGCCTGTCTTTTCATTCTCTGCCAGGCGCTGTCTCTGCCGTTCTATTGGCAAATGACGGCGCGCGGCATCTCGCTGGAACATGCAGAGATCGAGGAGGAGGTTGAAACCGAGATGAAAAAGGCGGGCCAGGCATGACCCATCCCGCCGAGAGCAACGCCGTCGCGAGCGCTGCGCAGCATCCGGGACACCACGGCGCGGGGGCCTTGCCATGCTGATGGTCGCCATCTTCGTCGCCCTGGTCGCGATGATCTGCCTGAATGTGCCGATCGCCGTCGCACTGGCCGTCGCGGGCGTCATCGGCCTCTTGGCGACCGAAGGCACCGACAGCCTGGTGACGGTGGCGCTGGATATGTATGACGGCTCCACTAAGTTCTCGCTGATCGCAATCCCGATGTTCGTGCTGGCCGGTGCGATCATGAATGCAGGTGGTGTGACCGACCGGCTGATCAACTTTGTCTCGGCCTTGATCGGATTCGTCCGCGGCGGGCTGGCGATGGTGAATATCGGTGTCAGCCTGTTCTTTGCGGAAATTTCCGGCTCTGCGGTCGCAGATGTGGCGGCGCTGGGCTCGATCCTGATCCCGCAGATGAAGAAGCGAGGATATTCCGGGCCGTTCTCGGCGGCGGTTACATCCTCCAGCGCGTCGCTGGCCATCATCATCCCGCCCTCGATCCCGATGATACTCTATGCGACCTCCGCCAACACGTCGGTCGAGCAGTTGTTCGTCGCCGGGTTCGTCCCGGGCCTGATGGGTGCGATGGGCCTGATGTTCGTCGCCTATATGTTCGCGCGGAAATACAATCTGCCGGTGGAGGAGGCGTTCAATACCAAGCGGCTGGGCGAGACCTTCATGGACGCCCTGCCCGCCTTCTCGCTGCCGGTCATCATCCTGGGCGGCATCTTCGGCGGCTTCGTTACGGCGACCGAGGCTGCGGGCCTGGCGGTGATCGCGGCCTTCCTGGTGGGCCTCTGGTATCGTCAGATGGATCTGGCGCATCTGCGCCGCGCCATGCTGGATGGCGGAATGCAGACCGCGGTGGTGATGCTGCTGGTGGCGGCCTCGGTTCTGATGGGCGGCTTCCTGACCCGCGCACAGATGCCTCAGCAACTGGCGGAGTGGCTGCTCGACATCACCTCGAACAAGTGGATCATCCTGCTGATCCTGAATTTCTTCTTCCTGGTGATCGGGTTCTTCCTGCATTCGGCGGCCGCGATCATCCTGGTTGTGCCCATCGTGATCCCGCTGATCCAGGCCGCAGGCATCGACCCCGTGCATTTCGGCCTGGTGGTGACGCTGAACCTCGCCATCGGGCAGCAGACCCCGCCGGTCGCCTCGGTCCTGATCACCTCTTGCGCCGTGGCGCGGGCGAATATCTGGGAGGTGTCGAAGGTCAATATCTGGTTCGTCATGGTGCTGCTGACAGTGCTGCTGATGTGTACCTATATCCCATCGATCCCGCTCTTCCTGGTGGAGTATTTCTACCGATGAGCGGTCCCCTCGCGGGCCTCAGGGTCATCGAGCTGGCCCATATCATGGCCGGGCCCTGCTGCGGGATGATGCTGGCGGATATGGGCGCTGACGTGATCAAGGTGGAGAAGCCGCAGGGTGACGACAGCCGCCGCATGGTCCCGCCGCAGGTGAACGGCGAGAGTGCCGCCTTCCTTATGATGAACCGGAACAAGCGGGGCATCGCACTGGATCTGAAGCAGGAGGCGGCGCGAGACGCGTTGCGCCGCCTGCTCGATAGCGCCGATGTGGTGATCGAGAACTATCGCCACGACACAATGGAAAAGCTGGGACTGGGATACGAGAGCCTGCGCGCGACCAATCCCGGCCTGGTCTATGTCGCGATCTCCGGTTTCGGACGCAGCGGGCCGTATGCCGAACGGGGCGGGTTCGACCTGATCGCCCAGGGCATGGTGGGCCTGATGTCGATCACGGGCGAGGGGCCGGGCCGCCCGCCGGTCAAGGTCGGGGCGCCGGTGTCGGATATCACGGCGGGAATCCTCGCTGCTCTGGGTGTCACCTCGGCCCTACACCACCGCAATGCGACGGGCCAGGGGCAGATGGTCGACACCTCGCTTTACGAGGCCGCGATCACCCATACTTACTGGCAGTCGGCCATTGCATTTGCGTCTGGTGTCTCGCCCGTCCCGATGGGATCAGCTCATCCGTTGAATGCCCCCTATCAGGCATTCCAGACCGCCGATGGCTGGATCACCCTGGGCGCGGCCAACCAAAAGAACTGGGAGCGTCTGATCGGCCTGATCGGTGCGGAAACCCTCGGTGAAGATCCACGATTTGCGACCAATCCCGACCGGATGGCCAATCGCGACGTTTTGGAGGCGGAACTGAATGCGATCTTCCGCACCCAACCCTCGGCCAAATGGTTGGATTTGCTGCAGACCGGCGGCGTCCCCGCGGGTCCGGTCCGGTCGATAACTGAAATGCAAGCGGACCCTCACACCATCGCGCGCGATATGGTTCCCGTCACGCAGCATCCTGTCGCTGGCGCGACGCAGAGCCTGGGCCTGCCGATCAAGTTTTCCGAGACGCCTGGCGGGGTAACGGCGCCCGCGCCCGTTCTTGGGCAGCATGGTCGAGAGGTGCTGGCCGAGGCCGGGTTCGACGAGGCTGAGATCAGCGACCTCGTCGCTTCGCGCGCGCTGGTGATAGAGGGCGACGCGAGCACAGGCTAACCCAGTGTAGCCGTAATCGGGCTCATGTGACGCGCACCGCGATCCGGGTGCTAAGCATGCTCGCCACCCCGCTGGCGTTCCGCACGCAATCTGGTGTCCAGCGTAACCATGTGACCGGCGACCGTTCGTAACAGGCTGAGAGCGACGTTCATATCATTCTCGATGATCGAGCGCAGGGTTTCGCCATCGATCCGCAGACATTTCAGGTCAGCCTTGGCGATCAGGTTGTGCTCGCGCTTGGCATTTCGCACCACTGACATATCGCCCACCAGGCGGCCCGGTTCGAACGTGGTCAGCGCGCCTTCGACACCGGTGCTTTCATCCCAGTAAAGCTCGGCCGAGCCCTTCACGATCAGATAGGCGCTGTCCGATTGTTCGCCAGCGCTGAAAACGCGCTCGCTGGGCTGCGCCGTGAACCAGGTGGAGCCGAAGGCCAGAAGGCGCAACTGCCGCCGCTCCAGGTCGCGGAACAGCGGCACGGTTTCCAGCGCTCGCATCTTGCGCCGCAGATCCTCGGTCATGCCCGTTTCGCCACCCGGATCAACCGCGGTGGAGGCCGATGCAATGTGGCCCTCGTTGATCCGCAGATGCAAATCGAAGTCTTCGATCTGATCGAAGCGGTCTTCGAGATAAATGATCGTCGCGTCCGGCAGCAATGCGCGCAAGCGTCGCCTGGTCGCGATACGATCAGCGGGTGGATGGCTGGGCAGTGCGCGATCCAGGATCAGCACATCCGGTCGTTTGACAGTGGCGCGAACGAAGGCGATCCGCTCATGTGCGATCTCCGGCAGGTTGGTTCCGCCGATACCGGTCTCCACATCATAGATCAGATGCGCAACGGCCTTGTGCAGGCCATGCTCGCGAAGGATCGAGACGACGACTGCGCGGACGGCTTGCGCCTTGTTCTTTGTGCTTTGCAGCAGCTTGCCGAAAAGCAGGTTTTCCAGGACCGTCAACCGCTCGGCCAACGCATCCGGATCGATACGTGCAAAGAACAACTCGCTTTCCTTCAGCAGGCGGTCGCCATGGGTCTCGCGCAAATTCAGGATTTTGTCCTTCAGATCCTGCGGGAATGGCGCGTTGATCTGGTCGGTGGAAAAACGGAAAGGCACGGTGAGGAGCAGTGCGTGTTCCTCCGCGCTCAGCTTTGGCAATCCATGCCGGTCTGCTTTCGCGGCGATCTCCGTCAGCCTTTCGAACAGCGCGACATCGGCGCGCAACTGATGGAACAGCGGGTGGCTGGTGCCGCCCTCACCAAAAACGGTCGAGAACAGCGACATGATCGCCCGCGCGAAGGCCAGAATGTCTTCCTCCAATCCCAGCGAGCGGATCCGCTCCACAAAGAGCGGATTGCGGGCCAGCCGTTCCTGCCCGATTTCGCGTCGGGGCAGCGCGAACATCAGGTTGCCCGCGATCGGCAGGCCGGGGTGGAATGCCCCCGGGTCGAATGTGGCCACTGCGCTGGATAGGTCCTCCTGCGCCAGACGCTCGGCGACCAGCGGGCGCAGCCGCAGAATATCTTTCGCCAGTTCGGGCCGGTCGGCTGGGTCGAAGCGGGCATCGAGGCCGCGCTGCAGCAGGAAGTCATCCGTCCCCATGACCTCTGTAATCGCGTGCCACCACTCGCGCAGTTCCTCGTCGCCACTCAGCCCCGCAAGTGCGAGCCGAGGCGCGGTCGTCTCCGGTAGCGAGGGTGTAGCGGCCTTCACCGACATCCGCCCGATCGGCGCATCCGAGGAGAATTCGGAGCGGTCGAGAGAAATCAGGATGTTCTGCCCGACAGTGCCGTTGAAGAGGAAAGGCCGCGCGCTGACCGTACCGAGGCGCAGTGCAACGCCGTCGGGGTGGATCTCGCTCAGGCTCTGCCCGTCGATCCGGATCTCGCCCGAACTCGGCACGATCTCGCGTGTGAGCAGTTGCAGGAAGGTGTGCCGCTCGCGGGCGGATGTGCTTTCGATGGCCACTGTCGCGCCGCTGGGAATGTCCAGATCGATGCCTTCCAGGATCGCCGACCCATCCGCGTCCCGAACCGTCAGATCTTTGAACGCGATGGGTCCGGTTAGGTGAGGCGGGTCTTGCTCGGCGGGTGTCAGCCGCTCCGCGTCGAAAATACCGGACGGATCGAACCGCTCGATGATCGTATCCCAGCGCACGGCCATGTCCTGGCATCGGTTGTAATAGGCCAGGAGTTCCTTCCAGGGTGCCGACAGATCCTTGTAGGCAGCAAGTGCCGCGACCAGCGCACCCACACTCAGGCTACCCTGGATCGCCAGATATCCGCCGATCAAGAAGAAGAAAAACGGCGTGAGTTGGTTGATGAAGTTATTGAGAAACTTCATGAAAAACTTCTGTTGGTATATATTCAGTCGGATCGAGAACAGCCGGTCGAGCTGCCCTCCCACCCGATTCAGCATGAAGCGCCAACCGCCGTTGATCCGCAGTTCCGACGCGCCTGCCGCACTCTCGCCAATCGTGGTTGCAAGCCGTCGTACCGCCTGCACACGTTCCTTGTTAAGTGCATTGATCCGGCGCTGCAGCAACGGGATCAGCCAGGCCTGCAGCGGGATCAGGGCGATGGCCGCAAGCCCCAGCCAGGGGTTCTGCACGAACAGAAACGCCATGATGGTCAGCATCATGCCGCCCTGAAACACCGGCTGTGCCAGCGCATCGCCCATCAGCCCGCCCAGCGGCTCGGCCTCGCTGGTCACCATCGAAACAAGCTCCCCCTGCGAGGTCCGCCTGAAATAGCTGGGCGGAAACCGCAGGATGCGCTGGATCAACTGCTGGCGCAGCTTCTGCAGCATGCGTTCGGCCAAAACACCTTTCATGGTGTTCATCCGCATCTTTACGAGCCCGCTCGCCAGGACGGCACCCAGAAACCCGAAGCAGAGCAGGAAGAGATATTCGACCTGGCTCAGCTCGGTCCCTGCGATTGCGATCCGCTCACTCTCCGCACCGATCGCATCGTTGATGATCAGCTTCGGTATTTCGAGCGAGACATAGAGAAACGGGAAGTAGCAAAGCGTGACCGCCAGCAGGACGATCTGTTGGTGCAACGAATGCTTCCATATGAACTTGAAAATCGTGGAATCCATGGGTCACTCGCCTTCTCGTCAAGGCCGCCGAGCGGCGGCGCTGATGCTGGATAGGTGTAGAGAGCACGCCAGCGCTCAACCATGCAACCGGCGGCTCCCGCATGTGATGTAAAACCGGATGCCCCCCCGCTTTGCGCCGGAACGTTCGAGCTTTGGGAGCAATGCTTCGCAGTCTCAGCGCATTGTGGGAGAGGTGACGCGGACAATCTCAGTATGATTTCGATATAGTCAGGGCGGTGCGCGTTGAAAGAGGGTTTCTTGAGGCTCTGGGTCTGAAATTGTCTACGCTGCGCCGCCGATAGCTCTGGCTGGGCAGTTGCAAGTCTGTGGGGCTGCGGGTTTGCTCACCGCAGATCCAGCGAAGGTCAAGCCGTTGCGAGGTGGTCCGGATGCAGCCTTTTCAGGAGCTTTCGGAGGCGAGAGCTTTTGCCTGACCTACCCAATCGTCGCGGGTCACGCGCCCTTTGAAGCCGGTCAGGTTGTCGTCGACCCAGGCGATTTCGGACTCGGTCCATCCGGCGATCTGGTCAAAGTGATAAAAGCCCAGGCTGTGGCAGAGCTTGGCCAGCTTCGGTCCGATTCCCTTGATGCGGGTCAGGTCGTCCGGCCCGCCTTCGCGGGCACTCTCCAACGCGGCTGGGCGGGATCCCGCGATCTCTGCGGGTTCCGGCTCTGGCATGGCCGCGGGTGCTGGCTCGGGCTCTGGTTTCGGGTCCGGTTTTGCGGCAGTGGCGGGGGCTGGCTTGGGCGCCGCTTTCGGTGCGGGCTTGGGTTTCGAAGCTGCTAGCGCCTTTGCGCGCGGAGCGACCGTTGGTTGCGCGGGCGGTTTGATCCCGTCGATCCGATAGTTCTCGCGGCACGCCTTGCCGACGACATGGTAGACCAGACCGAAGGCCAAGAAACAGAATATCGAACTGAACAACACCGGCAATCCGATCCGGTTGAGCAGCAGGGCCGCGACACCGAAGGCCACGACGCCCGACATGAAGGTGATGCTCTGGCAGCGCCAGCCATCCCGCTCGGCCCGCGTACTGGCGAGACCCCTGGTGGTCGCCGCCCAGCGGTCGGTGTCGGATTGCTTCGAGAGTGTCATGGTCCCCTCCGTTGTCGCCGTCGTCGATTAGGTTCGATCAAAAAACTCCGACACTCCCGCCAGCGTTCCGCGGGGCGCCTGAAAAGTAGGATAGTGCAAAATCCGCCCCTGTCTTTACGCAGCAGTCTGAGCAGCCGGAACCAGCCGTAACAAATGCGCGATATTTTTGGCGAAGATCCGGGCATGGGCGAGGGGCCGAGCATGCACCAACTTCTTGTTCATATAGGCTTCAAAGGTCAGCCGCTGCACATCGGGGTCGTGGCAGATCGAAACGAAACGCTCGCGCCGGTCGTCCGAGGAATACCAGGTGCGTTGCATCATCCCCAGGACGCGGAAGACCTTACCATGCTCGCGCATGAAGCGTTCGCGGGCGCCTGCCAGTGCCTTTGCCTTGCCGGTTGCCAATGCATTGCTGGCCGCCTCGGCGGCGAACTCGCCACCGATCATCGCGTAGTAGATCCCTTCGCCGGAGGCAGGGGCGACCACACCGGCGGCATCGCCCGCCAGCACCACGTCGCGGCCATTGTCCCACCGTTTCAGCGGTTGCAGGGGGATTGGCGCGCCCTCGCGCCTCACGGTCCGACAGTCGGTCAGCCCCGATGCAGCGCGCAACCTTGCGGTGGCGGCCTTGACATCGACACCGTCCTCGCCGCTGCCCATTCCGACCGAAGCGTGGCGGCCATGGGGGAACACCCAGCCATAGAAGTCGGGCGAGACGCTGCCGTCATAGACGACGTCGCAGCGCGTTGGGTCGTAGGAGGCATTCGGCTCCGGCGCCTCGATAATCTCGTGATAGGCGATGACGTAGGGGATGGTATCGCCGCCATCCACTTCACCGCGCGCGACGTTGGAGCGTGCGCCATCTGCACCGATGATCAGGCGGGTCGGCAGGGCGTGGCTCTGCCCCTCCTTGTCGCGATAGTGCAGTGTTGGGCTTCCCTCCCCATCCCGCTCGATCCTGGTGAAGGTACCGGTGTGCCGTTCCGCTCCGCTTCGCGCCGCACGCTCGCGCAGGTATTCGTCGAAATCCTCGCGGTCGACCATGCCGACAAAGCCGCCCTCGATGGCGATATCCACCATGTTGGCGGTGGGCGAGACCATGCGCGCCGTGTTGATCTTGGCCACAAGCTGATCGTCGGGAATGTGGAAGTCGCGGATCAGCCGGGGTGGGATCGCTCCACCGCAGGGCTTGATGCGCCCGGCCTTGTCCAACAGCGCAACCTTCTTGCCTTCGCGGGCCAGATGTTCGGCTGCGGTGGCCCCGGCTGGCCCCCCTCCGACAACGACGACGTCATACATGGATCTACTCCCCAGCAAAAAGGGCGGATGATTTCCCGGTTGTGGTGGCGGGCGGTTTCATCGGTGAAGGCGACAGCCGGGCGGCGACCCGCCAGGCCAGCACCGCGGCGATCAGGAAGAGGGATCCCTCGAACATGAACACCGCCGCGTAGGCTTCGGCGAGCAGGGCCAAAATGGCGCGCAGGGCGTCCAACGCGGCTGCGCCAAAGGCTGCCCCAAGGGCGAATCCCATGGATTGCGCGGCGCCGAAGACGCCCATGCGGGTTCCCTCTCGCGCGTCCTGTCCGTCCGAGGCGATATCCATCATCGTACCGATGGCCGCGACCGCGAAAATCCCGTTGCAGAAGCCCAGCGCCATCACATTAAGAGCGATGGGCCAGCCCGGTCCTTGCAGCCCGCCAAAGCCCAGCGCCAGAAGCGAGAGGCCGGAGCCGATGCAGCCGCCGATCATGAAAACCCGTGTGATCTCGACCCGTCGCACCATAAGACCGGTGAGAAAGACCACCAGCATGCCCATCAACGCGCCTGCATGCAGCTTACCGCCGAGCGCGGTGGACTCCCCCGGTGTCATGCCGAAGACGTGGCCGCCGAAGGGCTCTAGGATCAGATCTTGAGTGTTGTAGGCCAGCATCGAGACGAAGACGAATACGATGAAGGCCCGCGCCTGGCCATCGCGCCACATCTCGGCCGCAGCCGCGCGCAGATTGGCTTTTTGCGCGGGTTTCGGCTCGCTCTCCGCCCCGCGTTCGATCCCCCATAGTGCGAGAATCGTAACAGTGATCGAGATCGCGGCAATTGCCAGACTGACTTGGATCAGCCGGGTGCCCGAGTAGGGGTCGAGCACCTGCCCAATGGTCACGCCGCTGGCGGCCAGCCCTGCGATCATCAGAATCCAAACCAGCGAGCCCGCCGCCGCTTTGCGCCCGGGCGCCACATGGGCGGCCAGCAGCGCCAGCAGATTGGTTGCGGCAGCGCCGAGGCCCAGACCCACCAGGGCAAAGGCGAAGATGCCGAGCGCCAGACCCGGCCAGAAGGCCGTCTCCATCCAGGCTGTCGCAGTCGCGGCGCCCACCGTGCCGGTGGCCAGGATCAGCATTCCCCCGATCACCCAGGGGGTACGCATGCGCCCCTGATCCGCCGCATGGCCCCATTTCGGGCGCAGCAACTGGAAGCCGTGGTAAAGGCCCACCAGCGCCGCCGGTATCATCGCCAGCAGAGCAAGCTCGACAATCATCACCCGGTTGATCGTGGCAGTGCAGAGGACGACGACAGCCCCAAGCGCGGTTTGAACCAGCCCCAACCGCAGGATCGACAGCCAACTCAACCCGCTCACGACGCACCTGCCATCGAGCCGAGCGCCACCGCACTTGTCATCATGCCGGAGACGTAAAGGATAATGCCGGTGCCATTGTACCAAGGTGCCAGACGCTTGGGATCGCTCAGTAGCCGCCGCATCAGCAGCAACTGACCCAGCAGAACCGCGCCGACGATCAGCGCGTGGATCGGTTTGTCCCAAGCGACCAGCAAGACTAGCACCATGGCCTGCGGGATCGCCATCACCCAACAGGCCAGACGCGCCGCACGCTCGGGCCCCAGTTTGGCGGGCAGGGAGCCGACGCCCATGCGCCGGTCGCCCTCGATCGACTTGAAATCGTTGAGCGTCATGATCCCATGTGCTCCCGCCGAATAAAGCAGTGCCACCAGGATGATACGCCAATCGGGCAGGGCGGCGGCAACCACCGCGGCGCCGGTGAACCAAGGCACGCCTTCATAGCAGATGCCGACCGCCGCGTTGCCCCACCAGCCATTGCGTTTGAGGCGGATCGGTTCGACCGAATAGGCCCAAGCGCAGATCACCGCGAACACTGCCGCAACGAAACCCCAGGGGCCGAGCAGGGTCGCAACGCCCAGCGACAGAACGGTCCAGAAAATCGCGATCCACAGGCCCCAGCGTCCCGGAATCCGGCCCGAGGGGATCGGACGATCAGGTTCGTTCAACGCATCTACATGGCGGTCGCACCAATCGTTCGCTGCCTGGCTCATCGCACAGACCATAGGACCGGCGAGCAGCACGCCCAGCGCGACCAGTTCCCAGCGTGGCGCGAGGGGCAGTCCGACCGAGACGACGCCGCAGAAATAAGCCCACATCGGCGGGAACCAGGTCACCGGTTTGAGAAGCTCGAGCACGGCGCCCGGATGGGGAATCATCCCCCCATGAGTGTTTGCCCTGACAGACATGCTGTCAGTTAAACATGACACACTGGGAATGGAAAGTGTAAATAGGAGATGACGGCGTCGCAGCGGTCGCGCGATGGTCAGCCAGCGCTAAGCCCCGTTTTCCTCTTGTGTCGAACTTGACTTCAAATTGCGGTAGGTGCGACCGATCTCGCTGAGCAGTCCCAGCCGCAACAACTCGCGCGTCGCGGTTTCCAGTGATTGCACCCGGTTGGCCTTTCGCCAGCCTTCGAGAGCGGCAAGTTCTTCGTCGCTGAGCTCAATGCTGAGGCTCGTATCTCGCGCGTCACCGCGATCAACACCCATGATCTGGTCTCCAGCCGTCGTTGCCCTGTGGTGCGGGCATTCCTTGCAGAAGCATCCAAGCGTGCTTGGCTGGACAATAAAACGGATTCTGCGAGGGCGCGACTATTACGGAAAACCACGTATAGGCTAAGGGAAAGTACGTATGTTTTGGCGCCCTGAAACTCAGCGCATCATCATGATCAGGTCGGATAACCCCCGTGCCTGCATCTTTTCGCGAATACGCGCGCGGTGGATTTCGACGGTGCGCTGACTGATGCCGAGTGTCATCGCGATCTCTTTGTTGATCCGTCCCAGCACCAGATGATCCAGCACTTCGCGCTCACGGGCCGTAAGCTTGGCAAGCCGCTGCTGAACCTCTTTGTCCGGTCGCGGGCGAGGCGGCCCGCTGCGGATATATTCGCGCGCCTGGTCGAGCGCCGCCATGAGCTGGTGTTCGTTTGCTGGTTTTTCGATGAAGTCGATGGCGCCGTTCTTCAATGCGCGCACAGCGGCGGGCACATCACCATGCCCGGTCAAGATGATGATGGGGATATCGCATCCCTCGGCCTTCAGGTGGGACTGCAGGTCCAGCCCATTCATTCCCGGCATTCGGATATCCAGCAACACACAAGCGGCGCGGCTGCGGTCGAAGGATCGCAGGAACAACTCGGCCGACGCGCAACTGACCGCGTCGTAGCCGTGAGCGCGCAACAAGATGGTCGAGGAACGCCGGACCGCGTCATCGTCATCTACTGTGTAAATGCGCATCGGTGTCCCTTGTCATCCCGTCCGATCGATAGGTAGCACAAATTGCACCAATCCGGCGGCTTTGCTTTCGGGGGCCGAGATACGACCGCCATGGGCCTCGACAATCGAGCGGCAGAGCGAAAGGCCGATGCCCATGCCGCTGGTGGTCGAGGAATGGAACGGCTCGAACAGGGTCTCGCGCATTTCGGGCGCGATGCCGGGGCCTGTGTCTCGCACGCTGATCTGCACCCAGTCTTCTTTGAGTTCTGTTGTTATGGTGAGAGCCCGCTGGCTCCGCCCGCGCATCGCGGTAATCGCATTCATCGCTAGGTTCAGGATCACCTGGCCGATCTGGATCGGGTCCATCCAGATCTTGGGCAGGCCCTGATCAAAATCGAAATGAAGTTCAGGTCGATCCGAGCCGCTTGCCAGCATCGCCAGATCGGTGCCTTGGCGGATCGCATCATGCAGATCTACCAGTTCGACATGCAGTGCACCCCCGGCAATGAAGTCGCGCAGGCGGCGCACCAGATTCGCGGCACGCGACGCCTCTGCCACCGCGTCCAGCATGAGGGCATCGAACTCCTCCGGCAGGCTGTTGTCGAAGTTGCGCAGGTGCTGGCGGCATGCATTCACATAGTTGGAGACCGCGGCCAGCGGCTGGTTTAGTTCGTGTGCCAGGGCGGAGGCGAGCTCTCCCATCGAGGTTTTGCGGGCCGCATCCAAGAGCGCCAGTCGCAGACGCTGCTCCTCCGCCTCGGCCTCCTTCTGGGCGCTGATGGCGGCGCGCTCGCGTTCGATGCTGTTCAGGGCAAGCAGGGCCCGCCGCAGAATGCGCAGTGCCTCGCGATCGGTCGGATCGAAGGGTTTGGACCGGCCCAGCCTCTCTTCTCGCCAGATTGCAAAGGACGCTCGCGGGTTCAACTGCGTCGAACCATCGGCGAGTTGTTGTTCCACGGTTTCGGGCTTGCCCGCCCAATTCACGACATGTTCGAAGGTCTGCCGAACCAGAACCAGGTAGTCCCGTCCGTCCTCTGACAGCTCCATATACCCCACTCCGGCGGCCAAGGCCTGCTGAGCCGGATCGAGCGCTATTGCCGAGGCGAGGTTGTCCGTGGCCACGATCCCCTCGGTCAGGTTCTGGCGCAGGGGTGCATATCGAGGACGCGGTTTCGGAACTTGACCAAACTCGTGCACTTCGTCGCCCTGTCGCAGGATCAGTCCCTGGGCATCCAGAAGGCGCTGCATCTCCGGCGCCCATTCGCTGACAACGCGGGCGAGCGGTTTGCCCTCCCGCCCCTCGCGCTCCATCGCGAAGGCGACCTTCTCGGCTTCGATGGCGCGCGAAAGCTGTGACCGGTTCTCGATCCCCTGAAGCAGCGCCGAAATTGTGCCGGCCAGCAACTCGGCAAAGCGCAAAGTCTGCGGAGAGACCTGCCGCGGTGCGTAGTGGTGGCAGGCGATCAAGCCCCACAGCCTGTCATTCGACACCAGCGAAACCGACATGCTCGCCGCAACACCCATATTCGTCAAATAGGTCAGATGCGTCGCAGGAACCGCGCGCAAAACCGCATAGGACAGGTCCAATGGTGCCTCCGCTGCGCGGGTTTTCAGCACTGCGGCAGGGGCGTGAATATCCGTGATCGCGCGCACCACATTGATCGTGAAATGCCGCCGCGCAGGGGCCGGAATATCCGACGCGGGGTAGTGCAGGCCAAGATAGGAATCCGACTGATCCGTGTCTTCCGCGATAACCTCGCCATGGCCGTCATCGGCAAAGCGGTAGATCATCACCCGGTCGAACCCATTGACACGCCTGAGTATTTGCGCGCTGAGCTCGGCGAGCTCCGCAAGATCGGAAGGGCGCACAAGATCCGAGATGATCTGTCGGCGCAGGTCCTCCTCCTCCCATGCCTCGCCAAGATCGTGCGAAGAGGGCAGAAACTCCAAAACCACCTTTCCCTCATGACGATGGGGAATGCATTCAAGCTCTCGAACGCTGCCATTCGAGGCGATCAGTTTCACCGTTTGCGGGCGCAACAGGCGGCGGTCGCCGGGCACGGTTGCATCCTTGAGCAGTCTGGCAAGGTTATCGGTTTCGAACAGGTCCGCCAGGTCGCGGTCCAGCAATTCTTCAATCGCCCAGCCCAGGAAATCGGCACTGTTCTCGCTGGCATGGCTGATCCGCATGCTGGGGTCGTGCGCTGCGATCAGGGCACCATGGGGCTGAACCGATCCGATCAGGTGGATCTGTTCGCGGTCGCATTGGGTTTCCGACGCCTGCTGGGGAATGGCAGCGCTAGCATCGCTCATGCGGCGGCCTCGTGCGGTGCCGGATCCATCCAGGATTCAAACGCGGCGAAAGTCGCGATGGCTGTATCGAGCGCGTCACTAGGGTTCACGTCTCCTTCGACCTCCCGCAGCAATTGGCAGATTGCGCGCCAGATCGCCGGACCCTTGATGCGGCACCAGGTCCAATACGTGGCGTCTGCTCCGGGTGGCATGGCGCGCGCCAGTATCGCGCCGCCCAAAACCGCGCCGTCGACCACATAGGTCGCCCCGCAAAATGCGGCGAGATCTTCGACTTCGGGCATCGGAACGGCCAATCCGGGTGCCAAGCCGTGGGTTGCGCCGCGCAGGACTGGCGTACGTGGGGCGTAACAGTAGGTGCCGATCTGCGGACGAAGCGCCTTTTCCGCGTTCAACAGGACCGGGTCCAGGCTGCTGTAGAAGCCGAAAAGCCGTTCCATCAGAACATGATAGCGCGCTGGCGAAAGGGTGCCCTCGGCCAGCGCCGCGAACCACGGATGCGCGTGAAGTGCCTCGTGAATCTCCGCCGTTCCGGTCCGCAAGTGGGTCCGCAAGGATATCAAACCGATGTCCTCATCCATGTTCGAGACCTTCATCCGTTGGAGTTTACCTCTAAGCAGGCCCGAAAGGCCGGTCGGATAGAAACTCTAGGGCCACTCTAGCCCAAAAAAAGCCGCAAGTTCAGCTTATCTAGATGCATTAAAATGCCCTTTTTGGTCGGGAAGAGAGTAAGATGGTCCCTGCACCGCATCGGAGGTGATGCACCATGATGCCTGGAAGCCCGAATCGATGAATCAGACCGTCACATTCGCTTCGCTGGAGCGCGGCGTGATCGACCAGTCGATGCACCGGATCCTGCGATCTGCGGCCGATGTCTCGCTTGTCTTGGATGAGGGCGATCTCATGCGCGAGCTTGCGGCGCCCGGCGGCCCGCAGGAGCTTGATCTGAGCGCTCTGGAGGGGCGACCGCTGGGCGATCTGCTAACCGCAGACAGCGCTGTGGAGATGCAGGATCTGTTGCAACAGACCCGTGAAACAGGCTCTAGCCGCCCGTTGGATGTCGTTCTTTCGCCTGACGTGCTTGAGGGGCAAGTGCTGCGCTTTTCCGCGCATAGCGTTGCGGATGCGGCTTCGGTGCTTTTGGTTGGGCGTTTCGTGCCTGCACCCAATATCCTGGCCGAGCAATTGGCGTGCGCACAGATCTCGCAAGATCGCGATGCGCTGCGTCGGCGCGAGTCGGAGTCGCGCTATCGCATCCTCTTTCAAAGCGCGCCGGAGGCGATCATGTTCATCAATCTGGCAACCGGCCGGATCGATGATGTGAACGCCAATGCAGCCGACCTGATCGGTCAACCCGCTGACGCGCTCAAAGGTCGCCACCTGACCGAACTGGTCGCGCCCTCAGATCGCGAGAAGGTCGAGCAACTGCTGGACATGCCTGCAGCGAATGTCGATCCGCAACGCGTTCCGGTGGCGCTGGCGCCGTCGGGCGATGATGTTCTGCTGATCGGTCAGGTGTTTCGCGCAATCGACCAGCCGCAGATTGTGCTGCGGATCCGCAGGCTTTCGGGCGAGGCTCCGCGCCTAGCTGGTAGCGGGCAAGGTTTGGCCGCCAGATTGCTGCAGAAATCTGCCGACCCCATTGCGCTGACCGATGTCGCCGGGGCGATCTATTGGACCAACGAGGCGTTTCGCACCCTGATCCCGGATGCCTCGGGCCCCATCGTCGGGCGCCAGATCACCGACTTGCTCGATCTTTCACAATCCGCGTTTCGCGGCATCCTGCGGGTGGTGGACAGTCAGGGACGGACGCGGATACCGGGGGCCGCGCTCGGTTCGGGCAGTTCGATCCTGCGCGGAACCGATCTTGACGAGGCTGATGTCGTGGTGGTCGCCGTGCCGGGCGACGATCCTTTGGGATACGGGCTGATCATCCAGCGCCAGCTCAACGCGGATAAGGGTGTTGATCCTAGTCCGCAGCGGGCGAATGGCAGCACGCGTGCCGATATCGATGCGATTGCTGATCTGGTGGGCCGGGCGCCGATGAAGGACCTGGTGCGTGAAACTGCGGAAGCGATCGAACGCGCCTGTATCGAAACCGCGTTGAACCTCACGAATGGCAATCGGGCGGCGGCGGCGGAGGTTCTGGGCCTCAGCCGGCAGAGCCTTTACGTGAAACTCCGCCGGTTCGGCTTTATCTGATCCTAAACCTCAGGCGACGGCCCGGGCCAGCGCGCATTGTGACCATAGGGTCGAGAGCGCAGCAACCAGCTTGTCGATATCGTCGGCGGTATGCAAAGGGCCCGGGGTGAAGCGCAGCCGCTCGGTTCCCTTCGGCACCGTGGGATAGTTGATCGGCTGCACGTAGACGCCGAAATCCTCGAGCAGGATATCGCTGATCATTTTGCACTTCACTGGATCGCCCACCATCACCGGGATGATATGGCTGGGATTGGGCATATGCGGGATGCCCGCTGCGTCCAGTTTCGCGCGTAGCAGGGCCACCGCCTCGCGCTGTTTTCCACGCTCGTGGCAAGACCATTTCAGATGGCGCACAGCGACCCGCGCGCCGGCGACCACGGCAGGCGGCAATGCGGTGGTGAAGATGAATCCGCTGGAGAACGAGCGCACGTAGTCACAAAGCGAGGCCGATGCCGCGATATAGCCGCCCAGAGTGCCATAGGCCTTGGCGAGCGTTCCTTCGATCACGGTTAGCCGATCCATCAGACCCTCACGTTCGGCGATGCCGCCGCCGCGCGGGCCGTACATGCCGACCGCATGGACCTCGTCCAGATAGGTCATGGCGTTGTGTTTGTCAGCGACATCGCAGATTTCGGCGATCGGCGCGATATCGCCATCCATCGAGTAGACGCTTTCGAACGCGATCAGTTTCGGCGTCTCGGGGTCGAGTTCCGAAAGCTGCCGGTCCAGATCCTCGACATCGTTGTGCTTCCAGATCCGTTTGGCGGCGCGGGAATGCCGGATGCCCTCGATCATCGAGGCATGGTTCAACTCGTCCGACAGGATTACGCAGCCGGGGATCGTCGCGCCCAGCGTGCCCAATGCCGCGAAGTTCGAGACATAGCCCGAGGTGAAGAGCAGCGCGGCTTCCTTGCCATGCAGATCGGCCAGTTCCTGTTCCAGCAGCACATGCTGGTGATTGGTTCCGGAGATGTTGCGGGTTCCGCCCGCACCGGCGCCGCAGGTCTCGATCATCTCGATCATCGCATTGCGCACGGCCTGGTGCTGGCCCATGCCCAGATAATCGTTCGAGCACCAGACAGTGACATCATGGGTCGAGGCGTTCTGCCCCTCGCCGATATGCCGCGCGGCCTTTGGGAACTCTCCCACCTGACGCTCCAGATCGGCGAAGACGCGGTAGTTGCCCTCGTCGCGCAGATCGTTCAGGCGCCCCTGGAAATAGCTTTCGTAGTTCATGGTTCCCTCCGCTTTATTCGGCTGGTTCCGGGGTCTTCAGCCCCGCGATCGGTGATTTCGTCAAAGCCGGTCGTGCCATCGACCAGCGCCATAGAACGGCGTCGCGCACCGGCAGGACCATCAGCCAATGCTCGATCAGGGCGAGCAGTGACAGCGTGGCGAGCAGGATGAACCCGCTCTCGGCGCCCGAGCCGGAGGGCGCGGCATAGGCGCGCTCGATCCAGCATGCGACGGCGAAAGTCAGAACGGTGACGGAGACGGGGAAGAGCAGGTTCATCCGCCGCTTCGCGAAATATGTTTTCAGATGCGCCACCGGGGCGGGCAGCATTTCCTCGGACAGGTTGGGCACGCCCAGGAAGACGTTCAGCTTGGCGCTGATCCGTGCGCCGAACAGCATCACGAAAGTCCAGAACCCCACCGGATTTGCGGCCCCATGACTCGACCAGGTCAACAGCAACAACATCCCCAGCAGCGCCAGTTCGTGATGCGATACCGTGCGCCATGCCGCGCCAAAGCGGCGCCATCCATGCGCGCCCGGTGGGCACGAGGCGCGGCTGGGGCCGGTCAGCACACCGGTCAGAAAGGCCAGTTCGAACCAGCCCCAAAGGCCGATTGCCGCGCCAAATCCCAGATAGGCCGCAGGCACGCCCGGCGTGCCCCCGGTCCAAAGCAGCACCGCCCCGGCAGCGACCGCCGCCGGGGCGGTGGCGAAGACCAGGGCCCGATGGCCCCGGCGCAGCCGTGTCACCAACAACAGGATCAGCCCGGTGGAGAACCACCAGACGAACACTGTGAAGAGAACGGCTGCGATCATCGTCTCACCAGACCGGTACCAGTTTCGAGGTCTCGGGGATCTCGTTTTTCTTGACCGGGATCAGGTAGAGCTGGGCAAAGGTCAGCCCCGCACGCGCGCCCAGGCCCACCTTGCGCACCCAGCCGATGGGGCCGCCCTGACGACGCGCATCTTCCATCGCCTGGAAGATCTCGTTCATCCGTACCAGCAGCGTCTTGAAGCGCGGGTTCTCCAGATCCAGTTCGACCGGGAAGACCTGGCGGGTGATCTCGGAAGTGATCCGGAAGACCTCCATATCGTACCAGTCGATATCGACGCCCAACGCCTTGTGAAAAGCAGGTCGCGCGTGGTCGCGGACATACATCGTGGCAAAGACCGCGATCAGGAAGAACCGGATCCACAGCTTGTTATGCCCCTCCAGGCACTTGCCGTCCGCTCGCATCAGCAGGCTGAACGCCTCGCCATGGCTGAACTCGTCATTGCACCATTCCTTGAACCACTTGAAGATCGGGTGGAACATGTTGTCCGGGTTCCGCTCCAGGTGGCGGTAGATGGTGATGTAGCGGGCGTAGCCGATCTTCTCGCTGAGATAGGTGGCGTAATAGATGAACTTCGGCCGGAAATAGGTGTATTTCTTGGCCTTGGTCAGGAAGCCCAGATTGACGCCGATCCCGGCCTCCTTCAGGGCATCGTTGATGAAGCCCGCATGACGCGCCTCGTCCCGCGACATATACCCGAACAGCTCGCAGATATCCTTGTTGTTCCCGCGGCGCTTCATCTCCTTGTAGAGGACGCAGCCGGAAAACTCCGCCGTCAAAGAACTGACAAGGAAGTCGATCAGTTCGGCGCGCAGTTCCGGGTCCAGCGCGTCGAAATCCACGTTGTCCCAGGCTTCGGTTTTCTTGAAATGACCCTTGCGGGGGTCCGCTTTCATCGCGGCGAGCAACTCGTCCCATTCGCGGCGCACCGGGGTGACGTCAAGCCGGTCCATCTCGTCGAAGTCGGTGGTATAGAAACGTGGCGCCAGCAGGGTCGTCTCCTGCGCCATCTGCGTCGTTTCATTCAGGTCGGGTTTGGCAATCTCAGCATGTGCGTTCATAGCCGGGCCTCCTCGGAGAAGGAAAATTCGCAAAGTTCCATGAATTCCAGATCGCCCGTCAGCCGGGTCCACAGGCGCTCGGCCAGGGTGGCGCGGGTGATCGTCGCGGTGCGGTCGGCAGTCACGACTTCGCCATAGGGCGCCATCACCGGCGCGCCATGGACCAGAACTTCGTCTCCGGGATAGATGACCGATCCGTCGTTGAACCGGACATGAGCTTCCAGACTTTCGAATTTGTGGCAGATTTCGACCGTACAGGGCGCGGTCTGTCGCCTTTTCTTGAAGATCATTTCATTTCCCTCCGTTTGGTCGCGATTGATTATTTTTCCAACAGCTTCGCGAAGGCTGCGGTGTTATCTTTTCCAAAGCCGATCAACTCGACCCGCCAACCGGTGTGGTCGTCGAAAAGCGCAAGGCGTTTGTCGGCATAGCTGACCAGGCGGACCGGCGCGTCGACGGCCACATCCATCTGCATCCGTTTGCGGGCGAGCGAGCGCCAGACCCCGGCGATGAAGCCGCCTTCGGTTGGACCCAGATCGGCGATCACCCCGCCATTCGTGTCCAGAACCTTGGCCGCCCCATTCATCGAGCCGTAGAGACGGATCGACCGTTCCGCCACCACCGGCACGTCGCTGGGCGGCATGGCGGAGGGCGGCAGATCCGCGATCCGCGCAAGGCTAACCAGCGCCAGTGTGATCAGGCAGACCCCGGCAATCGCGGCCAGCAGGATGCGCGGGATCCGTTCCTTGTCGCGGCCGCTTTTGCCGGGTCTCTTTGCTGTCATGGCCTGGCTGGTCATCTGGCTGTCCTATTCGGCGGCGATGGCTGCGGGGTCGGGGCGCGCAGCACCGTCGGCAGGTGTTGTCACTTGGGCGCGGGCGTGTTGTGCGATCAGTCTGGCGACTGTCTCGGCCCCGGCGATGCAGCGCAGGGCGGGCTGGGTCTTGCTCATGTGCCAGGGGCGAACATGGGGCCAGCAGACCAGGTAAGAGAACCGGGTCGAGCCCAGCAGATCCAGCGCGATCGTCCCCGAACCATCCTTGCGCAGGTGCAGGTCAGCCGAGGCGATCCAGCGATAAGGCAGGTTCAACGACACGGTCAGGGCCGCACCGATCCGCATAACGACGCGCCGGTTGGTGACGGTATAGACGGTGGCCCAGGCCTGGACCCAGGCGATCACCGCAATAAGTGCGCAGGCGAGTGCGCCCATGAACAGCAGAACGCTCGCCGCTTCGAGCCCGCGTGCGGAGTCTACCGCCTGCCAGGCAGCGACGCCGCGCCAGGTGGCAAGCAGGATGAAATAGACCGCGACCCAATGGATGTTCAGCGCCTCGCGCGCCAGCAGCCACCAATCCGGCTTGCCCTGCCACAGGATCCGTTCGCCCTCGGGCGGGGTCTCCGGCAGGCCGTTGATTGGCTCGGGTGGCTGAAAGTCGTCGTGGTCCATCGCCGATCTCCCTCAGAGCACCGCTTCCAGCCGGCTTTCATGGGCATAGAGCTTGCCGCCGCAGTAATAGGCGCAGACTTTTTCCTCTTCGAGCAAGGTGATCTGATCCTTCGAAGCGATGCTGGGCACGCCCGCGAAATGCTCGGCATAGAGCGAGTGGATCGCGACATGGTCCGACTTGATCTTGACCAGTTGGATCGGCACCAGGCGATGCCCGGCATCGCCCATGTCGAATTCCAGATAGCGCACCAGTTGCTCGGGCACGTCGATCCACATATCGGTCACCTTGCCTACCATCTTCTGGTCGTGAGAGACGACCGGCAGGCCGCGCGCATCGCGTCCGGCGACGACTGAAAACTCCTCCAAGGCGGTCATCGGCTTGATTTTGGCATGGCCGTGACCATCCAGTTCCGGCACATCGCGACGCTCGGCCCAGGCGGCGGGTCCCACGCCATCCGCCAGCGGATCGCCGGTGGGAACGAAGGGGCTGCCGGCCGAGGGCGACATCGGCTCCAGCGCGATATGGCGGGTGTCGCCGACGCCATTGGGCACCGTCACTTCGCCGCGGCCATGGGGCAGGCGGAAAGTCTTGGGATCCGGCAGCGGGAAGGGACCCTGGTTTTTGGTGACGCCGCCGGCTTCGTCCTCCAGCGGATATCCCTCGCGCATGTTCTCGCGTTGGAGATAGATCACCAACCCCGCGAAAAAGAGCCAGAACAGATAAAGCGCCACCTGCGCCAGATCCACGGTGCCGATGATTGTCCCATACATGTTGGTTCTCCTTCTTCGGCGTTGTCAGAACGGGGTCATGTCGGAAACTCGGCCAGGCCGATTTTCGAGGTTTCCGTGACCGGTTTCTGCGCGCTGCGGCGGCTGACGAGAGGGCCGAGCGCGATGAGGGTGATGAACAAAAGGGCGATTTCGGTGTGGTAGACGACAGCATAACCGGTGGCTGGCCCACTCAAGGCCTCGCCCAGAATGCCTGAGGATGCCGCCTGTCCGACGATGTCGCGCAAACCGCCACCCAGCGCGATGCCGAGGCCCGCAGCGGTTGCCTGTGCGGCACCCCAGGCGCCCAGCGGCAGGGCGCGCCCGGCGATGCCGGTGACTGGCATGGTCATCGCAGCCGTAAGGGTGGCGACCGCGAAAAGCCCACCGCCAAGCCCGATCCCGAAAGCGCCGACAAAGAACATCGCGCTCGACCCCATCGGGGCTGATAGGATTACGGCCGAGAACGCGACAAGCCCCGCCAGGATACCCCGCGCCGCCATGCGATACGGGCTGAGCGAGCCCGACAGCCAGCGCGCGGCCAGCGCAAAACCGAGGAGTGCGCCAACGGCCCAAAGCGCCGTAAGCAGCGTGGTGGCCGAAACCGACAGGCCCAGGATCTCGCCGCCATAAGGTTCCAGCAGCACATCCTGCATCTGAAACGCCATGGTACCGAGGAAGACCACGACCAACAGACGCCCGGTCTCTCCCCCCGCCGCCATATCGGCCCAGGCGTCGGCAAAGCGGGGGCGTGGGGCGGCGCGTTCCTCGCGGCTCATTGGGCGCACGCGCTCCTGTTTCCAGAGCGCGATGAGATTCAGCACCACGGTGACCAAGGCACAGCCCTGCACCACCTGGATCAATCGCAGTTTCGAGAAGTCCGCCAGCAACCAGCCCACAACCACTGCCGACACCGCCATGCCCAGCAGGAACATCACGTAGAGCAGTGCCACCACCCGGGGCCGCGTCTCGTCCGTCGCCAGGTCCGAGGCCAGCGCCAGCCCGGCAGTCTGGGTCATATGCAGCCCGATCCCGGTCATAAGGAACGCAATCGCCGCCAATGCCTCGCCCGCCCAGAGCGGCCCGACCGTCTGGTCGCCCGATAGAACCAGCAGGGCGAAGGGCATTACCGCCAGGCCGATCATCTGCCAGACCGTGCCGAACCACATATAAGGCACTCGCTTCCACCCTATGGCGGAGCGATTTGTATCTGAGCGGAACCCCATCAGTGCCCGGAAGGGCGCGACCAGCACCGGTACTGCAACCATGATGGCGACCAGTGCGGCTGAAACCCCAAGCTCGACAATCATCACCCGGTTGAGTGTGCCCAGCAACAGAACTGTGGCCATCCCGACCGAGATCTGGAAGAGCGACAAGCGCAGTGCTTGCGCCAGGGGAAAACCCTCGGACCCCGCATCGGCGAAGGGCATGTATTTTTGCCCCAGGGTCATCAGCAGCCGCTTCATTTGCGCAGCTCCATCGCCTGGCTGATATAGAAACCGCTCTTGATCCGGGTGGAGGCGGGCATGACCCAGCCGCCCAGGCGCCCTTCGCGCGCCACGCGCAATTTCAGCTCGCTCTCGGCAATCGGCTGAATGGCGGGGGAGCGGTCGCCGCGCGGAAACAGCTTGCCCGCGGCGTGCATCACACTCAGCAAGGGTGTGCGCGGGGCAACGGTGAAGACCACCGAATGGGTCGTGCGCTCGGCCAGTCCGCTCAGCGCGCGTACGATGTCGCCGGGGGCGTAGTGGATTAGACTGTCCATCGCCAAGACGTGGTCGAACCGGCCCAGGTCGGCGTTCAGCATGTCGCCAGCCTGAAACCGCACGCGGGGTTTCAGGGCGTCTTCCAACCGCGCTTCCGCCACTGCCAGCAGTTTGGGCGAGATATCGACTGCGACCACTTCGGCCCCGCGCCGGGCCAACTCGGCGCTCGCCTGGCCCGCGCCGCAGCCCGCATCCAGCACCCGGCGGCCCGCGAGGTTCTGGGGCAGCCGGCGCAGCAGTTCGGATCGCATCGCGTCGCGGCCCGCGCGCACCGTCTGGCGGATACGTGACACCGGCGCGTCCGAGGTGAGGCGCGTCCAGGTTTCGGCTGCTGTGCGGTCGAAGTAGTCTTCAAGCTGACCGCGCTTCTGGCTGTATGTATCGCTCATTAATCGAACCCTAGAAGCTCGAAGATCTCGCGGTCCGGCATCGGTGCCGGGGCCAGAGGTTCCGTGCCCGCCCAGAGCGTTTCGGCTAGGCGGATGTACTCCTTCTGGACGGCGACCACGTCGTCATCGGCATCCATCTCGAACAGCGTGCATTTCTTGAGGCGCGAGCGGCGGATCGCGTCAAGGTCCGGCAGATGCGCGATGCGCTTGAAGCCGACCTCGTCGCAATAGCGATCGACCTCGTCGGTGTCTTTCGAACGGTTGGCGATACAGCCAGCCAGTCGGACTGAGTAGTTCTTGGACTTGGCCTGCACCGCGGCCACGATGCGGTTCATGGCATAGATCGAGTCGAAATCGTTGGCGGTCACGATCACCGCGCGGTCGGCATGTTGCAGGGGTGCCGCGAAGCCACCGCAAACCACATCGCCCAGCACATCGAAGATCACCACATCGGTCTCTTCCAGAAGGTGATGCTCTTTCAGCAGCTTGACCGTCTGGCCAACGACATAGCCACCGCAGCCGGTGCCAGCCGGGGGGCCACCGGCCTCCACGCATTGCACGCCGCCGAACCCTTCGGTCACGAAATCTTCGGGGCGCAGCTCTTCGGGATGGAAATCCACCTCTTTGAGGATGTCGATCACCGTGTCCTGCAGCTTGCCCGTCAGGGTAAACGTGCTGTCATGCTTGGGATCGCAGCCGATCTGCAGCACGCGTTTGCCCAGCTTGGAAAACGCCGCCGAGAGGTTCGACGAGGTCGTCGACTTGCCGATCCCGCCTTTGCCATAGACCGAAAACACCTTGGCGCCTTCGATCTTCTGGGCCGGATCCTGATGCACCTGAACGGAGCCTTCGCCATCGAGGCCTTTCAGGTTTGGAACGTCATCACGCGGGCTCATTGGCACCTCTCTTTCGAAGCAGGGTTTGCTTCTTTCTTTTCAAAAATACCTCGGGGGGCCGCCGTCAGGCGGCGGGGCAGAGCCCCAATCCTCGACAGGTTATGGTGCAGGGGATGCGTCATTCTGCGGCGACCCCCTCCATCTGATCTTCAATCGCTTCGGCGGCATTGCGCAGCGCCTCAAGCGTGGCGTCATCGGGCTGCCAATAGGCGCGGTCATGGGCCTCAAGCAGGCGGTTGGCCATGCGCGAGGAGGCGGCGGGATTGAGCTCTGTGAGCCGCGCGCGCATCTCTTCGTCGAGCACGAAAGTCTCGGAAATGCGCTGATAGACCCAAGGCTCCACCTGTCCGGTGGTGGCGGACCATCCCATCGTGTTGGTGACCGAGCTTTCGATCTGACGCACGCCTTCGGCTCCGTGCTTGAGCAGCGCCTCATGGACTTTGGGGTTCAACTGGCGCGACCGGGTCTCCAGCGCCACCTGATCGCGCAGGGTGCGGATCTTGCCCGCGCCGCGGGTGGTGTCGGAGATATAGATCGCGGCCTCTTGCCCGCCGCGCGCGCGCTTGACCGCACGAGAGATGCCGCCAAGCGTGTCGAAGTAATGATCCACCGTCGTGACGCCCAGCTCGATCGATTCGAGGTTTTGGTAGGCGATATCGACATCCTTGAGCGCGGTGTTCAGCAGCGTGTCGTTGCGTTCGGCCTTGCCATTCACCCCGTAGGCAAAGCTTTTGCGCGCCATATAGGCGTCGGCCAACTCGTCTTCGTTGTCAAAGGCGGAGGCGTCGACCAATTGGTTCACGTTTGAGCCGTAAGCCCCTTCAGCATTTGAGAAAACGCGGAGCGCGGCCGTCTGCAGATCGCAACCGGTATCGTCCGCATACGCCAGCGCGTGGGCGCGGATGAAGTTTTGATCCTCAGGCTCATCGGCTGTGGCGGCTTTATAGGCGGCTTCGGCCAAAAGCTTGGTCTGCAAGGGCAGAAGATCGCGGAAGATGCCCGAAAGCGTCATGATCACGTCGATCCGGGGCCGGCCCAATTCTTCCAGCGGAATGAGGTCCGCGCCGCTGAGCCGACCAAAGCTGTCAAAGCGCGGTTTCGCGCCCATCAGGGCCAGGGCCTGGGCGAGCGGTGCGCCATCGGATTTGATGTTGTCAGACCCCCACAGAACCAGCGCCACCGTGCGCGGTGTGGCGTCATGGGTGGCGAGCAACAGATCCGCCTGACGCGCGCCTTCGCGGCAGGCAAAGACCGTGGGCATGCGGAAGGGGTCGAACGCGTGGATGTTGCGACCCGTGGGCAGAATGTCGAGCGATCGGATGAGATCTCCCCCCGGCACGGGCGGCGTGAAGTGCCCGCCGAGCGCATTAAGAAGCGCCGGTATCTCACTGTCTTGGCTCAGAAGATGTTCCACTTGCGCGCGCGTGGCCACATCCGTTTCCGGCAAGATATCAAGGTATTCGCCGCGGGCCTCAACACTCATGGGGCGCCCGACGACATGGAGGCCATCGT
>JBCCDU010000051.1:0-34380 GCA_039030715.1 Pseudomonadota bacterium | reverse complement strand
TCTTCCCCCGTCGCCAGGTCCACAATGAACTTGGCAAGCTGGTTGGCGTCTCTGGGTCTCTTTGGTTTGGTCATGATCGTAATATGGCATCGCGCGTGCGAGATTGCTAGAAGCAGTCAGATTTCAAAGTGACCCACTACCGGCTCGAACAATCCGAGCCCGCTGCGAGGGTGGGCGAAATGCCCCGTTGCGGCGCGCGGGTCTGCCACGTAAGTCTGGCGCAGACCTGTTTTGCAGCGGAGACGTGTCGATGCGCCTTGTCACCATCATCGGGGGGTCCGGTTTCGTCGGGCGCTATATCGCCCAGGCCATGGCCAAGCGCGGCTGGCGTGTCCGCGTCGCCTGCCGGCGTCCGAACGAGGCGCTGTTCGTCAAACCCTACGGTGTGGTCGGGCAGGTGGAACCGGTGCAGTGCAATATCCGCGACGATGCCTCGCTGCGCAACGTGATCGCGGGTGCCGATGCGGTGGTGAACTGTGTGGGCGTGCTGTTCGAAAGCGGCAAGAACACCTTCGATGCCGTCCAGGCCGAAGGTGCGGGCCGCGTTGCCCGGATCGCGGCGGAGCAGGAGGATGCCCGGATGGTGCATATCTCGGCCATCGGCGCGGATGCGGACAGCGAGGCCACCTATGCCCGCACGAAGGCCGCGGGCGAAGCGGCGGTGCTGGAGGCCAAACCCGATGCGGTGATCCTGCGCCCCTCCATCATCTTTGGCCCCGAAGACCAGTTCTTTAACCGCTTTGCCGCGATGAGCCGCTTCGGCCCGGTGCTGCCAGTGGTGGGGGCGGAGACGAAATTCCAGCCCGTCTGGGTCCAGGACGTGGCCGAGGCTGCAGCCCTTGCGGTGGAAGGCAAGGCGGAGCCCGGTATCTATGAACTGGGCGGCCCGAACACCTACAGCTTCAAGGGACTGATGCAGATGATGCTCGACATCATCCGCCGTCGTCGTCTGATCCTGAACATCCCGTTCTTTGCCGCGCGGCTGCAGGCGACGTTCCTGCAACTGCTGCCCAACCCGCCGCTGACCGTCGATCAGGTGCGCATGCTGGAGCGGGACAACGTGGTCAGCGAAGGCGCGAAGGGTTTCGCCGAACTGGAGATTGAGCCGAGCGCGGCGGAAGCGATCGTGGAAAGCTATCTCTATGCGCACCGGCCCTATGGCCAATATACAGCGCTTACCGGGACGGGCGAGAGCTAGGCCAGCAGCAACAGCGCGGCGCCCAGGATCAGGCGATAGATGACGAAGGGTGTCATCGTCCAGTTCTGCGCGAACATGCCCATCATGAGCCAGAGCGCGGCCAATGCCGCAGCGCAGGACAGCGTGGCGCCCAGCACCAGTTCCGCCCCCAATTGCAGATTGCCATCCGCGATCACGCCCGCGGTTTCGAGCGTCCCGGCCGCCAGGATCGTCGGCACCGCCATCAGGAGGGCGAGCCGCGCCGCCTCGCTGCGCTCGAACCCCAAAGCCCGTGCCATGGTCATGCAGGCGCCGGAGCGCGAGGTGCCGGGCACCAGGGCGCAGGCCTGAGCCACGCCCATCAGCACTGCATCGCGCATGGTCCATCCGTCACCTGTCCGAGTCTCGCGCCCGAAACGGTCGGCGAGCCACAGCAGGACCCCGCCGATCAGGGTGGCCCAGCCGATGATCTCGACACTGCGCAATCCGTCCATCGCGCCAGTCAGTTTCAGCACCGCTCCGGCAAGGACTGCCGGGATTGTCGCAACTGCGATCAGCAGGGCCAGACGTGCATCCGATGTTCCGAACCGCCCGCGCAGGACATCCCAGGTGCCCGCGAACAACCGGGCCATATCCGCGCGAAAAAACAGCATCACCGCGACTAGCGTGCCCAGATGCACGGCCACATCCATAGTGACGCCCTGATCGGCGCGCCCGGTCAGCAGCGGCCATAGAACCAGATGCCCGGAGGAGGAGATCGGCAGGAACTCCGTCACCCCCTGGATCAGAGCGAGGACGATGATGTCGAACACTTCCATGGGTTGCCTGCCTGATTGCCTCGCCCCTTCCTAGTCGGTGGGGGACGAGAAGCAACGGCGAAGAAAGGTCCGGATTGTTTACTATTTGTCCAGAGGCAAGCTAGTCTGACGCCGCCCCCCCCGATTTTCGTTGCACAAAGGTAAGTAATGCTGTCTTTTATACGGGAGAATGATCCTGTATCACCGCGTGCCCGCTGAATTCCAACACATGGCGCGGGGATCGAATCGGCTAATCGGATAGACTGACACCATGCCTCAGAGAATGCTGAAATTTACCTCTCTGGACCGCGAGATGCCGGAAAAGCGCGACGCGGCCGAGCGGAAAGAGGACTTTGGCGAGATCTATCGCGAATACGCGGCCCAGAAGGCCGCCGACCAGGCCGCGCGCTGTTCGCAATGTGGCGTGCCCTATTGCCAGAACCATTGCCCGCTGCACAACAACATCCCTGATTGGTTGAAGCTGACGGCGGAGGGGCGGCTGCGCGAGGCCTATGAGCTGAGCCAGGAAACCAACACCTTCCCGGAAATCTGCGGCCGGATCTGCCCGCAGGACCGGCTTTGCGAAGGCAATTGCGTGATCGAGCAATCGGGCCATGGCACGGTCACAATCGGTGCGGTCGAAAAGTATCTGACCGACATGGCGTTCGAGGAAGGCTGGGTGGCCGAAATCGAACCGGGAGAGGAGCGTCCGGAAAGCGTTGGCATCATCGGCGCGGGCCCCGCAGGTCTCGCCGCCGCGGACCGTTTGCGGCGCATGGGCTTCCAGGTCACGATCTATGATCGCTATGACCGCTCCGGCGGGTTGCTGATTTACGGGATTCCAGGCTTCAAGCTGGAGAAACCTGTTGTGATCCAGCGCAACGAACAACTCGCGCGGGCTGGTGTGAGCTTCGAGTTGAATTGCGAGATCGGGGTCGACCGGAGCTTCGAGGACATCCGCGCCCGGCACGATGCGGTGCTGATCGGCACTGGCGTCTATAAATCGCGCGACATCCAGGCGCCCGGCTCGGGCCAGGACGGGATCGTCGCGGCGATCGACTATCTGACTGCATCCAACAAGACGGGCCTCGGCGACACGATTGCGGCGTTTGAAGACGGAACCTTGAATGCCGAGGGAAAACGCGTCGTTGTCATAGGCGGTGGCGATACCGCGATGGACTGCGTGCGCACCGCTGTCCGCCAAGGCGCCAAATCGGTGAAATGCCTCTATCGGCGCGACCGGGCCAACATGCCTGGCAGCCAGCGCGAGGTCGCGAACGCGGAGGAGGAGGGCGTGGAGTTCGTCTGGCTCTCCGCTCCCAAGGGTTTCACCGGGGATGGTACGGTCGAAGGCGTGATGACCGCCAAGATGCGCCTCGGCGCCCCCGATCAGACGGGTCGCCAGGCGCCGGAGGAGATCCCCGGCGCCGACTATATCGAACCCTGCGATCTGGCGATCAAGGCGCTGGGTTTCGAGCCGGAAGACCTGCCCCGTCTCTGGGATGTGGCGGGGCTCGAGGTTACACGCTGGGGCACGATCAAATCGGATTTCCGCACGCATGAGACCGCGTTGGAAGGCGTCTATGCCGCCGGCGACATCGTGCGCGGTGCCAGCCTGGTCGTCTGGGCGATCCGCGACGGGCGCGAGGCAGCGGATGCCATCGCCGAACGCCTGACCGGCGCTGCGGCAATCGCCGCCGAATAACCAAGTAAGCCAAGGGAGACTGACGGATGACCACCGGAACCTGCCTGTGCGGCGCTGTGGAGTTCACCGGCACCCTGGTCGAGGGGCGAGGCATCGGTGTCTGCCATTGCGGCCAATGCCGCCGCTGGGGCGGCGGCGGCCCCTTCATGGCAGCCCGGTTCGAGAGCGGCGTGACAATCGTCAAGGGCGAAACCCTGCGCTGGTTCGCAAGCTCCAAGGACGGCGAGCGGGGCTTCTGCACCGCCTGCGGCTCCAGCCTCTTCTGGCGCAGCCCGGGCGAGGAGCACGACTGGGCGATCAACGCCTCCAGCCTTGGCGATGACCACGGCCAGGATATCTTCGAACACATCTGGATCGACGACCAACCCGCCTGGTACGCCTTCGCCGACGACAAGCCGCGCAAGACGGCGGCGCAGTGTCTGGGGTTGGAGGAGTGAGACCAGCATGCAAGCCAACACTCAGTTTGCCTGGCCGAGATTTCACCTGATGCCACCTTGGAGGTGCTTCCAGTATTGTGTTGCCGCAGTTGTAGCGGTCTTTGTCTGCGCCACCTCCGTCGGCGCCGACGAGGCCCCCTTCGACTACAAGATCGGGCCGTCTTGGCGCGCGATTGCGGAGGGTGAGGCGGCTATTCAACCGGCAGACCCCGACAGATGCGGAACAGATTTCGGCTGGATGGAGGTGGTGTCGACCACGATCGATGCCAGTGTCGAACAGCTTCAGGTTGCGGCTTCGAATGGCAGAATTCGCGTCCGCAGAGGTAATGAAGTCAAAACCATCACAGCTCGTCCTCCTCGTTTTGGTTATCGGGCCTTTCTGGACCAGGATGAATCGAACGCGAAGATGACGGTTGAGTATGTCGGGTGCGTGACACCGTCCGGGCGGGTGCTTTTGGAGCTTCATTTGCTCGTAAATATCGATGCGAGTGATGGACCAAATTGGGTGACCGTCACTCATCAGGGACCGCCCGTCGACATGAGTCGATGGTTAAGAGAAGCTGAGTTGAGCAACTTCATTGTCGAAACAGACCTTGGCGAAGCCAAGTTGACGAGCCTTGAACTGTCCTCGCAGCCGACTTCCGCCACCGAGCTGCATGAACGTTTTAGCGTCAAGTTTCGCGTTCAGAACCAAGGAACTGCACCATGAATGAATCCCAGAGCGGCTGGCTCTCAGACTATACGGCCAAAAGAGAGTACATGACGAATACCGGGATGTACCTGCCTGCTGAAGAGCATGCCTCCTGCGGGGTCGGACTGGTCGTGGCCATCGATGGGGTGCCTCGGCGCGAGGTGGTGGAGAATGGGATCACAGCTTTGCAGGCCGTCTGGCACCGGGGCGCCGTGGATGCGGATGGCAAGACCGGGGACGGCGCGGGCATTCTGGTGCAGATCCCGCCCGCTTTCTTTGCCGACCAGATCCGCCGCACGGGGCACGAGCCGGATGACGAGCTGATCGCCGTTGGCCAGGTCTTTCTGCCGCGCACCGATTTCGCGGCGCAGGAGACCTGCCGAACCATCGTGGAGTCGGAGGTTCTGCGGCTCGGCTATTACATCTATGGCTGGCGGCAGGTGCCGGTGGATATCTCGTGCCTCGGGACCAAGGCCAATGCGACCCGGCCGGAGATCGAGCAGATCCTGATCTCGAACGCCAAGGGCGTGGATGAGGAGACGTTCGAACGGGAACTCTATGTCATCCGCCGCCGGATCGAGAAGGCGGTGGCCGCAGCGCAGGTGCAGGGCTTTTACATTTGCTCGCTGTCCTGCCGGTCGATCATCTACAAGGGGATGATGCTGGCCGAGCAGGTGGCGGTGTTCTATCCCGACCTCATGGATCAGCGGTTCGAGAGCGCCTATGCGATCTATCACCAGCGCTACTCCACCAACACCTTCCCGCAATGGTGGCTGGCCCAGCCGTTCCGGATGCTGGCCCATAACGGCGAGATCAACACGCTGAAGGGCAATCTCAACTGGATGCGCAGCCACGAGATCCGCATGGCCTCGAACTTCTTTGGCGAGTTGGCGGAGGATATCAAACCCATCGTCGCGCAGGGCTCGTCGGACAGTGCCGCGCTGGATGCGGTCTTCGAGGTGATGGTCCGCGCCGGTCGCACGGCGCCGATGGCCAAGACCATGCTTGTGCCCGAAGCCTGGTCGAACGACGAGGATATGCCGGAAGCCTGGAAGGCGATGTATGCCTATTCCAACGCGGTGATGGAGCCGTGGGACGGTCCCGCAGCCCTTGCCATGACCGATGGCACCTGGGTGGTCGCGGGGCTGGATCGCAACGGACTCCGCCCCATGCGCTATGTCGTCACCGGCGACGGTCTGGTGATCGCGGGTTCCGAGGTTGGCATGGTCCCGGTGGATGAGGAGAGCGTGGCCGAGAAAGGCGCGCTGGGTCCGGGCGAGATGCTGGCCATCGACCTCGACCAAGGGCGGCTTCTGCATGATGCCGAGATCAAGGACGAGCTAGCGGGCAGCCAGCCCTATGCCGATTGGATCGGCCAGGTGCGCGAACTGGATGCGGAGCTGGAGAACCTCTCCGAACCCCGGCTCTATGAACCGGATGAGCTGCGCCGCCGCCAGATCGCGGCGGGCTACACGCTGGAGGAGTTGGAGACGATCCTGCACCCGATGGGCGAGGACGCGAAGGAGGCCATCGGCTCGATGGGCGATGACACGCCCTCGGCCGTGCTCAGCGACAAGTATCGCCCCCTCAGCCATTTCTTCCGGCAGAATTTCAGTCAGGTGACCAACCCACCCATCGATAGTTTGCGCGAGGCGCGGGTGATGAGCCTGAAGACCCGCTTCGGCAACCTCAAGAACGTGCTCGATCAGGACGGCAGCCAGACCGAGATCATCACGCTGGACAGCCCGGTGCTGTCCAACGCGCAATACGGCGCGATGGTCAGCGCGTTCGGCGAAAGCTATGCGGTGATCGACTGCACTTTCGAGGCGGACAGCGAAAGCGGTGCCCTACGCCAGGGGCTGGAACGGATCCGGGCCGAGGCTGAAAACGCAGTGCGCTCCGGCGCGGGCCATCTGGTGCTGAGTGACGAGGGCACAGGCGCCGGGCGCATCGCGATGCCGATGATCCTTGCGACCTCGGCGGCGCATAGCTGGCTGACGGCGAAGGGCCTGCGCACTTTCTGCTCGCTGAATGTGCGCTCGGCCGAATGTGTCGACCCGCATTACTATGCGGTGCTGATCGGCGTCGGGGCGACCACGGTGAACGCCTATCTTGCGCAGGACAGCCTTGTCGACCGGGTCGAGCGCGGATTGCTCGGCGATCTCAGCATCGAGCAGGCCATCGCCAATTACCGCGCCGCTATCGATGCCGGGCTTCTGAAGATCATGTCGAAGATGGGCATTTCGGTGATCTCCTCCTATCGCGGCGGCTGCAATTTCGAGGCGGTGGGCCTCAGCCGGGCCGTGGTGGCGGAGTTCTTCCCGGGCATGCCAAGCCGGATCTCCGGCATCGGGACCAAGGGGATCGAAAAGAAGCTGCGCCATGTCCACGCCCAGGCGCATAGGGGTGGCACGAATGTTCTGCCCATCGGCGGCATTTACAAGCTGCGCCGCAAGGGCGAGGCGCATGCCTGGCAGGCCCAGGGGATGCATCTGATGCAGGCGGCCGTGGGGCAGAACTCCTATGCGCTTTGGAAGCAGTTTTCCGAGGGGATGGCCAAGCAGGCACCGATCCATCTGCGCGATCTGCTGGCTTTCAAGCCTATGGGGCAGCCGGTGCAGATCGACGAGGTGGAGAGTATCACCTCGATCCGCAAACGCTTCGTGACGCCGGGGATGTCGCTGGGCGCGCTCAGCCCCGAGGCGCACAAGGCGCTGAATGTCGCGATGAACCGCATCGGCGCGAAATCCGACAGCGGTGAGGGCGGTGAGGATCCCAAGCACTTCAATCCGGAACCCAATGGCGACAACCCGTCGGCCAAGATCAAGCAGGTCGCCTCGGGCCGCTTTGGGGTCACGGCGGAGTATCTGAACCAGTGCCAGGAGCTGGAGATCAAGGTCGCCCAGGGCGCCAAGCCCGGCGAGGGCGGGCAGTTGCCCGGCTTCAAGGTGACCGAGATGATCGCCAAGCTGCGCCACTCGACCCCAGGTGTCACGCTGATCAGCCCGCCGCCGCATCACGATATCTATTCCATCGAGGATCTGGCGCAGCTCATCTATGACCTCAAGCAGATCAACCCGGATGCAAAGGTCTGCGTGAAGCTGGTGGCGTCCTCGGGCGTCGGTACGATTGCGGCCGGGGTGGCGAAGGCGAAAGCCGATGTGATCCTGATCTCCGGCCATAACGGCGGCACGGGGGCGTCGCCTCAGACCTCGATCAAATATGCCGGTCTGCCGTGGGAGATGGGCCTGACCGAGGCGCATCAGGTCCTCGCCATGAACGACCTGCGCGACCGGATCACGCTGCGCACCGACGGGGGCTTGCGCACCGGCCGTGACATTGTGATCGCCGCGATGATGGGGGCAGAGGAGTATGGCATCGGCACCGCCGCCCTGATCGCCATGGGGTGCATCATGGTGCGCCAGTGCCAGTCGAACACCTGCCCGGTCGGCGTCTGCACCCAGGACCCGGCGCTGCGCGAACGCTTCAGCGGATCGGCGGACAAGGTGGTCAACCTCTTCACCCTGATGGCGACCGAGATCCGCGAGATCCTGGCGGAGATCGGCGCGAAGAGCATCGACGACATCATCGGCCGCGCCGACCTCTTGGCGCAGGTCAGCCGCGGGGCGGCGCATCTGGATGACCTCGACCTCAACCCGATGCTGGTGCGGGTCGAAGAGGGCAGCCAGATCGAGTACCGCCGCGACCGTGCGCGCACGCCGGTGCCCGATACGCTGGACGCCCAGATCGTCGCCGATGCCGGGCCGTTCTTTAAGGATGGCGAGAAGATGCAGCTCGACTACACCATCCAGAACACGCAGCGCACCATCGGTGCCCGGGTCTCGAGCCATATCGTCCGGCGCTTTAAGATGAACAACGATCTGCAGGCCAACCACCTGTCGGTGACGTTGACGGGTTCTGCTGGACAGTCGCTGGGGGCTTTCGCGGCGCCGGGGTTGAAGCTGAAAGTGTTCGGCGATGCCAACGACTATGTCGGCAAGGGCCTGTCGGGCGGCAAGATCGTGGTACGCCCGCAGCTCGGTTCGCCCCTGGTGCCGCATGAGAACACAATCATCGGCAACACGGTGCTTTACGGCGCCACGGCGGGCAAGCTCTTCGCCGCGGGCCGGGCGGGCGAACGGTTCTGTGTCCGCAACTCCGGCGCCCATGTGGTGGTGGAGGGTTGTGGCTCAAACGGTTGCGAATACATGACCGGCGGCATCGCGCTGATCCTCGGTTCGATCGGCGACAATTTCGGGGCGGGCATGACTGGCGGCATGGCGTTCGTCTATGACGCCGATGACCGGTTCCTCAGCCGTGTGAATCCGGAGACGCTGCTGATCCAGCGCCTCGCCTCCGCCCACTGGATCGGTGTGCTGGAGGGCCTGCTGGAGGAGCATCTGGTGCAGACCGAAAGCCCGCTGGCCGCCGAGCTGACCCGCAATTGGGAGGAGGCGCTGGGCCGCTTCTGGCAGGTCTGCCCGACCGAGATGGTCAGCCGTCTGTCCCACCCGCTGGACGAGACAGCCAAGCCCGCCACCGCCTGATCGGGGCTTGCACTTTCGCGCGGTTCGGCGACCATGGCCAGACCGCAGCGATCGAGGAGACCGGTCATGGACAAAGCCGTCGAACCCACTCCCTTCAGCCTGCGCGCACGGCGCGAGGGCGGTGGGACGCCGATGCTGAACCATTGGGGGGCCAACTCCGACTATGGTACCCTGCGGGATGTGCTGCTTGGCCCGATCGAGAACTATCGCTGGCTGAAGACCTCCTCGCTCTCGAAAAAGACCCTGCGCCGCGGGATCGTGTTCGATCCCGCCGTTGCCCGGACGCAGTATTCCGAGATGGTGGATGCCTATCGTTCCGCAGGAGTGGAGGTTCACAGCCACGGCGCCGATCCCGAACTGCCCTATCAGGTCTATGCCCGCGACAGCTCGGTCATGACGCCGTTCGGTGCGGTGATCACCAACATGGCCCAGTGGTGGCGCCGGGGAGAGAACTTCCGCGCGATCGAGACCTATGCCCGCCTCGGTATCCCGATCTATGATTATGTCACCGCAGGCACGTTCGAAGGCGGCGATTTCAACGTGATAGAACCGGGCTGCGTGCTGATCGGCTGGGAAGGCGAGGAAGGCCGCAGCCAGGAACAGGGCGCGCGCCAGCTCGCCGGGTGGTTCGAGGCGGAGGGCTGGGAAGTGCGCGTCGCCGATATCGACCCCTATTACGTGCATATCGATCTGATGGTGGTGATGCTGGCGCCGAAACTCGCCGCTGTCTGCATCGAATGCACCGACCCCGGGATCGTGGATTGGTTGCGCGCCAAGAAGATCGAGATTGTCGAGGTTCCGTTTCAGGAAACCATGGCGCTCGGCTGCAATGTGGTCGCGCTGGGAGGGGATCGCGTGCTGCTGCCCGCCGCCTCGAAAACCCTGAAAGAGAAGCTGCGCGCGCGGGGCTTCACCATCTATGACCCAGAGCTTTCGATGATCACCCAGGGCGGCGGCGGGGTGCATTGCATGTGCCAGAGCCTGCGCCGCGATCCGGTCTGAACCTTTGCGCCACTCGCCCACCGAACCCGACTGGTCGCGCGAGGAGCCACGTCGGTTCTGGGACCCCTCGCGCCGGTTGCTGCGGGCGATCCGGCGGTATCAGGCAGCGGGCCCGCTGGCTCGGCGGTACTGGGTGCTGTCGCACAGGTTCTGGAGTATGATCACCCAGGCCGATATTCCGCTGAACACCCGGATCGGCGGAGGGCTATTGCTGCCCCATCCGAACGGCGTGGTAATCCACCCGAAATCGGTGATCGGGCCGAACTGTATCCTGTTCCAGCAGGCGACGCTGGGCACGACGCGCAATGCCGAAGGCGCGCCGGTTCTGGGTGGCGATGTTTTCCTGGGCGCCGGTGCGCGGGTGCTGGGGCCGGTCACGATCGGTGACCATGCGATGGTTGGCGCCAATGCCGTGGTAATGAAGGATGTGGCTGGCGGCGCGCTGGCCGTCGGCATCCCGGCGCGTATCGTCGATCAGGCAGGCACCGCCTGAGCTGCTTGCTAGAACCCGGCCTCTGCCATCTCCACCGCCGTTGCGTCCATCCTGGCGAGCAGGGCGGCCTGGGTCGCGATCTCCGGCATCTGATGGCGGAAGAAGAAGCGGCAGGCGCTGCGTTTGCCTTCCAGAAACGCGCGCCTGTCGCCCGTGGCATCGGGCAAGGCGCGGGCAGCAGCCTGATCCTGGCGCACCCATAGCCAGCCGACCACCAGATGGCCCAGCATGTCGCAATAGGTCGTGGCGTTGCCCAGAAAAACATCCGGCCCCGACGTTGCCGAGGCACGCAGCATCGCCGTCGTCGTCTCCGCGACCAGCGTGGCATAGTCGGTCAGGGCCGTGCCCGCCTCGCCGCCATCGGCGGCGGCGGTCGCGCCGATCTCCTCCATCAGGGTGCGCAGGCCCGCGCCGTTCTCCGCCACCACCTTGCGGCCTAGCAGATCCATGCCCTGGATGCCGCGCGTCCCCTCGTGGATATGGTTGAGGCGGTTGTCGCGATAGAACCGCTCCAGCGGATAATCGCGGGTATAGCCGGCGCCCCCAAGAACCTGGATCGCGACCTCGTTGGCGCGCAGCCCGTATTCCGAGGGCCAGGATTTTGCCACAGGGGTCAGCAAGTCCAGGATCAGGCCCGCGCGCCGTGCCTCCTCGCCCCCGGCGGTGCGTTGGCGGTCGACCAGCGAGGCCATATAGAGGCTGAGCGCCATCGACCCCTCTGCCCAGCACTTCTGCTGCAAGAGCATGCGTTTGACATCGCCGTGCTGGATGATCGGCACCATCGGCTGCGCGGGGTCCTTGGCGGCCAGCGGGCGCCCCTGCGGTCGCTCGCGAGCGTAATCGAGCGCGTGGAGATAACCGGTATAGGCGAGCGAGGACGCAGCCATGCCGACCCCGATCCGCATTTCGTTCATCATCGTGAACATCTGCGCCAGACCCTGATGCGGCGTGCCCACCAGCCAGCCCTTGGCGCCCTCGCCTTCGCCGAAGTTCAGAGCGCAATTGACCGTGCCGCGGCAGCCCATCTTGTGGTTCAGCCCGACCAGCCGGATGTCGTTGCGCGCGCCATCGACGATGCGCGGCACGATGAAAAGCGAGATACCCCGCGTGCCCGCCGGAGCGCCGGGGATCTTCGCCAGCACCAGATGCACGATGTTCTCGGCCATCTCATGCTCGCCGCCCGAGATCCACATCTTCGAGCCGACGAGGCGATAGCTGCCATCCTCCTGCGGCTCGGCCCGCGTGCGGATATCGCCGACGCTGGAACCCGCATGAGGTTCGGAGAGGCACATGGTGCCAAAGAACCGTCCCTCCAGCATCGGTTCCAGCCACTTCGCCTTCTGTTCGGGCGAGGCATGTTCGGCCAGCAGATTGCCCGCAGCGATGGTCAGGGCGGGATAGTTCGCCGTCGACCAGTTTGCCGCCGCGAACCAGGCGCTGATTGCCGTGTGGATGGTGAAGGGCAGTTGCATCCCGCCATGGGCTTCGTCGAAGGGCGCTGTCAGAAAGCCCGCATTGATATAGGCATCGAGCGCGCCGCGGACCTCTGGAATGATATGCACACGCTCGCCATCGAAGCTGGGTTCGGTCGCATCCAGCTTGGCGGCATGGGGCTGGAAGTGATCCTCGGCGATCTGCTCGGCGGTGGTCAGGACCTGGTCGAACACCTCGCGCCCGCTGCTCTCGAAACGGGGATGCCGGGCGATGCCCTCCAGATCCAGAACATCGTAGAGCAGGAAGGCCATATCCTCGGCCCGCAGGATATTCGGCATGGGTGTCTCCATCGCGTTGCGCCGTGCCATGGCGTATCGCAGAGCCCGCCTCGGGAACAACCCGAAGCGCGTGGTGGAATCGAAAAGGCCCCCGCTTTCGCAGGGGCCCCCCGAAAGCAGCAGGACTTAGCGGCGCGAGAGCAGTCTCAAGCCGAAGATCTCGGAGAACGGCGTGCCACCGCCCGGACGCACCGACAAGCTGCGCGGTTTGGTGCTGAGCAGCGGCGTGGGCCAGAACGCCTTGGACATGAAGCGCCCGCCCGAGATGGCCGAGGTCTTACGCCGCTTGGACTTTAGCAGCGGCATCGGCCAGAAGGCCCGCGACATGTGCCGCCCGCCGGCGATTGCGGAATTGCGGCGCGTGTCTTTCGACAGCAAGCGGAAGCCCAGCGCACCGGTGACCGTGCTGGACCGTGGCGCATCGGGGTGACGCGGCCTGGTGAAGAAAAGCGGATGATCGGTCATGACGCTCTTCGAATACTCGGTCGAAACTTCCTGCTTGATGTATTCGTTTTCGTTCTCGACGCTCGCATCGATGCTAGGTGCGTCGTCGACGATCATCATCGCCCGGGCTGCTGCACCGAAGGGCGTGAATGGTGCGCGCACGACAACCAGCACGTTGCCATCCTTCATCGCCTTGCCATAGGCATCGGCCGCTTGCGCGCTCAGATGCGCATGCGCCATCTCGGATTGGGCGTTGCTGGATTTGCTGATCATGTCGACCAGGTTGTCGGGGAATCCCGCGTCGTGGAGCTTTTTCACGACGGATTTCGCTGTTTTCTCGTTCTCGTAGAGCCGAGTGATGATTGTGGTCATTTTTGCTCCTCCAATCGTGCCTTGCCTTGTTTTAACCTGTTCCCGTCGTCTTATCAGGCGCCCTCTAGATAATTAGACCTGATAGGCCGCCTGTCGAGCTTTGTCCCGTTCCTTCGCACGCCGCCGGATCATCGGCAGGATCGCGATACAGGCTGCGGCGAGCAGCAGAATCTCGAACGCGAAGACCGGGGTGTAGGCATCGCTGGCGGCGAAGCTGCCCTTATCCGACATGCCGATGATAACGTCGCGGATGATCCCGCCGATGGCGATTGCGACCCCCGCCGCGGTCGCCTGCACTGCGCCCCACGAGCCGAGCGCGAGGCCGATCTGCTCGCGCGGCGCCTGGCGCATGATTGCCGTCAGCGTGCCGTGGCCGAACAGCCCGGCGCCCAGTCCGACCGCCAGCGTGGCGGCGATGAAGACCGGCAGGTTGTCCATATACGAGGTCGCGATAATCGCCAGGAAGGCCGGGATCCCGATCATGGCCCCCAACGAGACCATACGCGACGGGCATCCGCCGCGCCCCAGTACGCGCGAGGCGACGGCGAACCCGATCAGTCCGCCCAGCGCCATCACGGCGGTCAGCTTGGTGGTCGCCGCGACCGACATGTTCAACACCTGGCCGCCATAGGGCTCCAGCAGCACATCCGCCATGCCGAAACCTGCGGTGCCGAGCGCGATGATGATCAACAGGCGCAGCGCCCCCGGACCTTTCGAGAACGCACGCCAGGCAGCGGTGAACTCGGCTTTCGGGGAGGTCGATGTGGCACGAACCCGGTCGCGGGCTTCCTGTTTCCAGATCGCGATCACGTTGAGCAGCACGGTGACGACCGCCGCACCCTGGATCACCTGGATCAGGCGGCCCGGTGTGTAATTCTCCAGCAGATATCCGAAGACGAAGGCGCTGACGATCATGCCCAGCAGCAGCATGATATACATCAGCCCGACGACTTTGGGCTGATCCTCCTGCGGAACCAGATCGGTCGCCAGCGCCAGGCCGACGGTCTGCACGGTATGGACGCCAGCGCCCACCAGCAGGAAGGCAAGCGCTGCCGAGGTATGGCCGATCCAAAGCGGCGCATCCACCGCCTCGCCATAGCCCGACAGGACCAGCAGCGCGAAGGGCATGATAGCGAAGCCGCCGAATTGCAGCATCGTGCCTTTCCAGATGAACGGCACCCGGCGCCAGCCAAAGGCGGATTTGTGTGTGTCGGACTTGAAACCGATCAGCGCGCGGAAGGGTGCAAAGACAAGCGGTAGTGCCAGCATGATGCCCACTAGCGAGGCGGGGACGTTCAATTCCACGATCATCACGCGGTTCAGGGTGCCGACCAGCAGGACCAGCGCCATGCCGACGGTCACTTGAAACAGCGAAAGGCGGAGCAGCCGCGACAGCGGCAGGTCCTCGGTCGCCACATCGGCAAAAGGCAGATAGCGCGGCCCCAGCCGCGAGAGCTTCTCGAGCGCATAGCGACGGTAGTTCAGCATTCAACCATACCTCGCTGCTCGGGCCGATCCGGTTTGTATCCAATCGTATCCAATTGCATACAATTCGAGATTAGTCGAAACCGGGTGGGGCCAGGCCAACGGCCGGGTCGCCACCCGCATCTTGTACTCCGCCTTCAGTCTGGCGGTAGCGCGCTGCCATCGGCCAACACCGTTGGCTCGATCACCGCGACAGCCTTGGTGCCATCGGGAAGAACGACAGTGATTTTGTCGCCATCCATCAGCGTCGGGCTGCTGGCCAGGTTGGCCTTGTAGGCATCGGTGTCGTCGATCAGTGCCGAGACCTCGGTGCTACTGCCAAGTTCTTTGCCGGAGAGGAAGTCGGAGACCCAGGTGGTGTTGCTGAGCACTGCGACATGGACCGCGAACGAGCCCACGGCCACAGCCGACAGAAACAGGGGAACACCGACGGTCGGTTTCACGACCAGCCACATTTTCGCATTGTTCATGGCAGCCTCCTCAGCCCAGCCAGGGCGTTGATACGGCAACCAGCAGATGGGCAACCAGTGCGACTGCGCCAAACACTCTCGTGCCATCGATCAGGTAGCTGTGGACTTCTTCAGCCTCGCGCAGCGTCAGGCCGGTTGGCCATACTTTGTCGGGATCGTCGGACATATGTCTCCTCCAAGATTTCTGCCTCTCATGACGATCAGAGTGGTGCATCGCGACGCACCACTCTCACCGCCAGAATCGCTTGGGATCCCAAATAGAATCGCGAACCCCCAGCAGTAAAAAGGGATGCTGTCATATCTATATGACGCTTTCAAGTGTTAACTAAAATTGACAGTCACGATGTGAAATCTTGTGTTTACCATCGCGCAGAGCAAAAAAGTCCGTGCGCACGCACCAATTGGTGCGTGGCACTGCATACCGGGTCTGAGGGAATTGGGGCGCGCGAAACGGCGCTCAGGCGCTCATGCCGCCGTCCAGACAGATCTCCTGCCCGGTGAAGAAGGTGTTGGCGGGGTCGAGTGCGAATCGGATCGCCGGGATCATTTCCGGCACTTCGCCGATCCTGCCGAGCGGAATGCCGGAGGCGAGTTTGCGCAACCCCTCGGCCTCGTCATCGAAGTCCTGCACGATCCCGGCCATGACCATCCGGGTCTTCACGAAGGCCGGGCAGAGCGTGTTCACCCGCAGGCCAAACCGCGCATATTCGATCGCCGCCGTCCGGCCGAGCCCGACAACCGCATGTTTCGAGGCCGCATAGGTGCCCAGCTTGGGCGCGCCCTTCACACCGGCGACGGAGGCGGTGTTGAGGATCGCGCCGCCGCCCTCGCCGGCTTTCACCTGCGCCAGCATCGCCGCCAGTTGCGCCTGCATCGCGTATTGGACGCCCAGCACATTGACCTCCATAACCCGCTGGCTGGTGGCTTCGTCCATTTCGGCGAACCAGCTCAGCGGATGCTCGATACCGGCATTGTTGAAGGCCCCATCGATTCGGCCAAATCGCTCGCGCGCCAGGCCGACCCAGGCCTCCGAAGTCGCTTTGCGCGAGATGTCGCCCGCCAGAATGGCCGTTTCGGTGTCCAACTCCTCTCCAAGGGCCCGCAACGGCTCCTCCGCCAGATCCGTCAGAACCAGCCTCGCGCCATCGGCGGCCAGCGCCCTGGCTGCGGCGGCACCGATCCCCCCGGCTGCGCCGGAAATCAGGATCACCCGATCATGCATGGACATCCCCTCAGCCCCGGGGAAAGAGGTTGGACTGGGCCGAGGCTTTCATCCCGCCATCGATCGGCAGGATCGCCCCCGTGACATAGGCCCCACCGCGCGAGCAGAGGTAGAGTGTGGCGGCGGCGATATCCTCCGGCTCGCCCAGGCGGCCCAGCGGGATGCCCTTCTCCATCTCTTTCACCTTCTCCGGGTCGCCGGTCACGAATTCGGTCATGCGGCTGCGGAACGGGCCTGGCGCAAACGCGTTGCAGGTGATCCGCCGCGTTGCGAAGTCGTTGGCGAAGATCTCGGTCAGGTGATGCACGGCAGCTTTTGATGCGGCATAGGAAAATGCCATATCTGCCACAGGCTTGGTGCCCATGACGGAGCCGAGATTGATAATCCGCGCCGGATCTTCGTCGGTCGCGGCCGCTTCCAGCAAGGGCACCAGATTGCGGGTTAGGGTGAAGAGCCCGGCGACATTGACCCGCATCACCTTCTCCCACGCATCATGGGGGAACTGATCGAACGGCGCGCCCCATGAAAGGCCCGCATTGTTGATCAGGATGTGCAGCTTGTCGTTACGTTCTGCAACGGCGGCGCTAAGCGCGTTCACCCCGTCCTCGGTCCCCACATCCCCAGCGAAGCCTTCGGCGCTGCCGGGGGCTTCGAGCGCGTTCAATTCGGCGGCGACGGCGGCGCAGTCCTCGCCCTTGCGGGAGGCGATCAGCACATGGGCGCCGCCTTCGACCAGCGCCTCGGCGATCATCCGCCCGATCCCGGTGGCTCCACCCGTTACCAGCGCCGTCTTGCCCGGAACGCCAAAAAGTGCCGCAACGTAACCCATTCAATTTCCCTCGTTTCTCAGTCTCAGCTATTGAAATTGGTTTGACATCATACTCGGGCGTATGCAACGACCGACTCAACCCGAACGCCGTTTTTTACGAGTCTAACAGAATAGTTCGGGCGGTGAAGGAACGGGGTGTAAGGTGGCCAGTGCCGCCACAGGGACGCACCACAGGGACACAACGGGGGGCAGCCGCGTGACCGCTGCGCTGAACGAACCATCTGCCGATCGCTCCAGTGCAGCGACGGCGCCCGGAAAGGCCGAGCAGGCGATCCTGCTGGCCGCGGCAAGCTGCTTTGCCGAGCGCGGCTTCGCGGCCACCAGCGTTGACGAGGTCGCCAGGCGGATGGGCTATACCAAGGGGCGCGTCTATCACTACTTCCGGTCGAAGGGAGAATTGTTCGTCGCCGCCGCCAGCTATGGCCTCGACAGACTCTGCGATGAGGTGGAGCCCCAGGCCAAGCGCGCGGGCGGCGCCTGCGAGCGGCTGAACTGGATGGCGCGGGCGCATGTGCTGACGCAGATCCGCGATCTGCCCTATCACCGGGTCATGCTGCAGGGCGTGACCATGGTAGTGCGCGGCGCGACAACGCCCGAGGAACGCACCCTGCTGACCAATTTCCTGGAACGCCAGCGGGCCTATGAGGGCATCTTCCGCGAGGTTCTGAGTGTAGGCATGGTCTCCGGCGATGTCCGGCCGGGCAATCTGAGCATCATCGTCAAGACTCTGCTGCTGTCGCTGAACGGAAGCTGCTTCTGGTTTGCCGAGCGCGAAAACCAGGGACCGGAGGAACTGGGAGAGCTTGCCGATCAGATCGTCAGCCAGGCCCTGTTCGGCATCTGCGAGGCCAAATCATGAGTGCTGCGATGGATCTGGGGATCACCGATCGCCTGCGCCCGGTGCTGGATCAGGTGCGCGGGATGGTGCGCGACCGGATCGCGCCGCTGTCCGAGGAATTCGAGGAAGAAGTCGCCAAGGGCAGCCGGTGGGAGCTGACCGCGCGCCAGGTCGAGATCCTGGACACGGTGAAGGCGGAGGCGCGGGAGCGTGGTCTCTGGAACCTTTGGCTTACCGACAGCGACAAGGGCTTTGGGCTAACCACGGTGGAATACGCCTATCTGGCCGAGGAAATGGGGCGCACCCTGTTGGGCGCCGAGGCGTTCAACTGCTCCGCCCCCGATACCGGCAATATGGAAGTGCTGGAACGCTATGGCACCGACGGGCAGAAAGAGGCCTGGCTTGGGCCGCTGCTGGAGGGGCAGATCCGCTCGGCCTATCTGATGACGGAGCCGGATGTCGCCTCCTCCGACGCCACTAACATCTCGATGTCTTGTGTGCGCGATGGCGACGAGTATGTGCTGAACGGCCAAAAATGGTGGGCCTCAGGCGCCGGCGATCCGCGCTGCAAGATTTACATCGTCATGGTGAAGACCGGCGGCGAAGAGACCCCCAAGCATCAACGCCACTCGATGATCTTGGTGCCTGCGGGAACACCGGGGATCGACGTACTGCGCGCCATGGAAATCTATGGCCAGGACGATGCGCCCCACGGCCATATGCATCTGCGTTTTGAAGATGTGCGGGTGCCCGCGGGCAACATGATCCTGGGCGAGGGGCGCGGGTTCGAGATTGCGCAGGGGCGTCTGGGCCCTGGTCGCATACACCACTGCATGCGCGCCATCGGCCATGCGGAAGCTGCGCTGGAGCGGATGTGCCGACGCGCGATGGACCGCGAAGCATTTGGCAAGCCGCTGGCCCAACTCGGCCAGAACTATGACATCATCGCCGAGGCGCGGATGGAGATCGAGATGACGCGGCTCCTCTGCCTCAAGGCCGCTTGGATGATGGATCAGGGCGACGCCCGCGCCGCCGCCCCCTGGATCAGCAAGATCAAGGTAGCCGCCCCGCGCATGGCGCTGAAAGTCGTCGACGAGGCGGCACAGCTTCATGGGGGAGAAGGGCTCAGCCAGGACACACCGCTGGCGCGGTCCTGGGTGCATCTGCGTACGCTGCGCCTGGCCGACGGCCCCGACGCGGTCCATCGCCGCCAGATCGCTAGGGCTGAACTGAAAAACTACACCCAGCGGAAGGTTTGAGAAGATGACCTTGCCGAGCGAGATGCTTGCCCTGACCCTGACCGCCGACGGTTTCGCCGATGGCGCGGGGTCAGGTCCGTATCTGGACGATCTGGCGCCTTATCTCGACGCGGTCCGGATCGCGGTGCCACAGCCTGGTGCTGGTCAGGTTCTGGTCCGGATGCGGATGGCGGCCATCAACCCCTCTGACATCCATTTCATCAAAGGCGAATATGGCCTGCCCCGGGTGAAGGGCGCGGCCGCCGGGTTCGAGGGCTGCGGCGAGGTCGTGGCCATTGGTGCGGGTGCGGAAGCCCTGGACGGCAAGCGCGTCGCTTTCGTCGGGTCGAAAACCGGCACTGGGGCCTGGGCGGAATATGTGTTGGCGGAAGCGACCTCCTGCGTGCCGCTGCCCCCGATGATCCGCGATCAGGATGCGGCGGGGCTGTTCGTCAATCCGCTGACCGCGATCGGCATGGTCTCGCTGGCGGCGGAGGCCGGTTCGCCCGCAATCGTCATGACCGCGGGGGCCAGCCAGCTTTGCAAGCTGATGATCGGGCTGGCGCGCGACAAGGGGATCAAGACGGTGCCGCTGGTGCGCCGGGCCGAGCAAATCGAGATGCTGCGCGAGATCGGCGCGGATCATCCGCTGGCGATCGCCGATCCCAATTTCGAGGCTGAGTTCGCCAAGATAATGGAGGCCGAGAAACCGCGCATCCTGTTGGATGCCGTGGCTGACGATGTGTCGGCGCGGGCCTTCTTTGCGATGCCGAACCGCACCCGTTGGGTGGTCTATGGCAAGCTGAGCGCCAGCCCCGCCTCGCTGGAGCAGATGGGGCAGTTCGTCTTTACTGGCAAGCGGATCGAGGGCTTCTGGCTGACCCATTGGCTGGGCACGATTGACGAGGCCACGCGCAACGCCGCCTTCGCGACCTTGTTCGAGCGCTTCGGTTCGGGCACCTGGCGCACGGATGTGCAGGCCGAGATCCCGCTGGGCGAGGCGCATACCCGTCTGCCAGCAGAACTGATGCGGGAAAACACCGGCAAGGTGCTGTTTGTCCCATGAAACCGGGGATAGAAGATCGAAGGCTTGAAATTCCGTCAGGTAGCGGGCTCGAATCAAGCTGCACAAAACTTACGCAAAACCGGAACACCGGCGCGCAAGAAGAAGAAAGAATAAGAAGAACCGAGAGAGGACCCATCAGAGAGGGGATGGACATGACGAGAACAGGATCACAACGAAAATCGATGCTCAGGATGACCACGGCACTTGTGGCATTGGGTATCGCGGGTGGCATGGGGAGCCAGGCCGGGGCCGAAGAATTCCGCGTCAACGACGACATCACGATCACGACTAACGTGACGCTTAGCGCGGGGATTTCCTTCCGGACCGAGGATCGTTCGGGCGAGGCGATATTGCCTGGCAACGGCGCACGGATCGGCGCGGTCGGGACGGCCGCAACTGCGACCCAGGATGACGGCAACCTGAACTTCGATAGGGGCGATGTAGTGACTGCGCCGATCACGGTGGTCGCGGATGCCGAGTTCAACTATCGTGACGATATAGGCTTCTTCATTCGCGGCAAGGGCGTCTATGACGCGGCGCTGGACAACCGCAGGGCCGAGCACGGCCATGCTCCCAATGGCTACGCGCTCAACGAGCCGCTCAACGACGAAAACTTCAACACGCTGGCACAGTTTGCCACGGCAACCATTCTGGACGCCTTCCTGTTCGGCGAGGTTGATGCCGGACCGGTGCCAATCGAACTGCGCGCCGGGCGCCAGGTGATCAGCTGGGGCGAGAGTGTCTTCATCCAGAATGGTATCAACTCGATCAACCCGATCGACGTGACCGCCTTCCGCCGCCCGGGCGTTCAGTTGAAAGAGGGCTTGCTGCCGCTGGGCATGATCTATGCCAATGCCGGCGTCACCGATAACCTGAGCATCGAAGGCTTCTGGAATTTCGAGTGGCAGCAAACCCAGCCTGATGGTTGTGGTACTTTTTTCTCGACAGCGGATGTTGTGGCTCAAGGCTGTAACGAGCTCTCGCTGGCCTCTGTATCTTCTGCAGCGGTGGCAGAGCCAATTGCAACGCTCAACGCCGCGATTGGGGTAGTCCAAGCAGGGATCGCTGCAGCGCAGGCAGCCGGCGACGCTGCAACAGAGGCGGCGCTGTCAGCGCAACTCGGCGTGCTGAATGCTCAGCTCGATCCGCTGGTTCCTCTGACAAACGATCAAGGCGCGCAAGCGGCCGGGTTCTTTGTGCGGCGCGGAGGGGATCGCGGCCCCGACGACTTCGATGGGGATAACTTCGGTATCGCCGCTCGTTACTATGTCGACTCTATCGACACCGAACTGGGGCTCTTTTTCCATCGTCTAGACAGCCGTCTGCCTTTCGTCGGGTTCACCAGTGGCGCTATCCCGATTGGCGCGGGCTTTGGCTTCAACCCGTTGGCTGCTGAATACAACGTGGAGTATCCCGAGGATATCCATACCGTCGGAGCGAGCTTCGCAACCAACCTGTTCGGTTTGGCGGTAGCGGGCGAGATGAGCTATCGACCGGATCATCCGGTCCAGATCAACACCAACGATCTGACCGCTGCCGCTATATTCCTCGGCAATACGCCCGCCACGGTAACGGCGACCAACCCCGCAGATGCGCTCTTCAACGGGGTAGCACCAGGTAGCGCGGTTGAGGGCTTTATCACCACCGATCAGATCCGTGGGCAGGCATCGGCGGTCGCATTCTTCGACCGTGCGCTTGGTTCGGATCGTGTGACAGCGGTGGGTGAGCTGGGTTTTGAGTGGTTGCCTTCGCTCAACAGCGACAACCCGCTAAATCTCAATTTCGGACGTGCTTCGGTCTTTGGGAACCCCGGTACAGCGGGCAACAATGCCGAGGGTTTGATCACGCAGTTCTCGGCCGGGTTCCAGGGGCGCGTTTCGGCGGCTTATTCCAACGTCTTTGCCGGGGTCAACATGACGCCCAGCCTGTCGTGGAAACAGGATCTGGTCGGCCAGTCTTCGGACGGTCAGTTCCTGGAGGGGCGCACCGCGCTCGGCTTCGGGCTCGCCTTCGATTATCTGAACCGGTACACTCTGGCGCTGAATTACACGACATCGTTCGGCGGTACGTTCAATGCCTTTGACGACCGCGACTTTGCGTCGGCAGTCGTCTCGATGCAGTTCTGAAGAGAAAACGGTGGGACAGTACGCAAAGCTCACACCACGGAGGAAAACATGACCATCCAAACCACCCTGAAGGCGGGCATTGCGGCGCTCGCCCTCGGCCTCGGGACTGCCAGCATCGCCCTGTCGGGCGCATCGGCAGCCGATATGTCGCGCCTGGGCGCCGATCTGACTCCGGTGGGAGCCGAGAAAGCCGGCAATGCCGATGGGTCGATCCCCGCCTGGACCGGCGGGATCGATGTCTCGACAAGTACGGGCAGCCAGTTGAAGAACCCGTTTTCGGGCGATCAGGTGATCCTGAAGATCGACCAGTCCAATGTCGATCAGCACGCGGGCCGGTTGTCGGCGGGCCAGGTGGCGATGATCAAGCGCTATCCGGATTACTTCATCCCGGTCTACCAGACCCGGCGGACGTTCGCGAACCCGCAGCAGGCCTATGACCACGTCAAGGCCGAGGCCGGACGCATCGAGTTGGTTGGCGGCGGACAGGGGATCACCGGTCTCGACAAGTCGCCGGTCGCGTTCCCGTTCCCGGAAACCGGTGTCGAGGTGCTGTGGAACCACATCACCCGCTATCGCGATGCCGGTTTCGCCCGCACCTACATGCAGGCCCCCGTGCAGTCGAACGGTGCCTACACCCTGCAGCGGTTGCGTGACACCACGATCTTCCGCCCCCGGCTGTCCGGTGGGTCGGATAACGAGAACATGCTGCTGAAGTTCATGCAGGAAATCCTGGCGCCCGCGCGGCTGGAAGGCAATGTGCTGCTAGTCCATGACTATATCGACCAGGTGAAGGACCCGCGCGCAGCCTGGGTCTATAACGCCGGCCAGCGCCGGGTGCGCCGCGCGCCCAACATCGCCTATGACGGCCCGGGTACGGCCGCCGAGGGGATGCGCACCACCGACGATTTCGACATGTTCAACGGCTCGCCAGATAAATACGACTGGAAGCTGGTGGGCAAGCGCGAGATGTATCTGCCCGCGAACAACTTCGCACTCGCCGATCCGGGCCTCAGCTATGAGGAACTGTTGGGCGAGAAGCACATCAATCAGGAGCACACGCGCTATGAACTGCGCCGCGCCTGGGTGATCGAGGGCACGCTGAAGAGCGACGAGCGCCATATCTATGGCAAGCGCACCTATTATGTGGACGAGGACAGCTGGTTCATCTCTCTCGGCGATCTCTATGACAGCCGGGGCGAGCTGTGGCGGGTGCGCGAGGCGTTCTCGGGCATCGAATCCAACGCCAAGGTGCTGCTGCCGCTGGGCGAGCCGGTCTATGACCTGCAGGCCGGTCGCTATCTCGCGCTGAGCTTCCTCAGCGAGGAGAATCCGCAGTTCACCTTCGATGTCGATCTGGATGACGGAGACTTCACCCCGTCGGCGCTGCGCCGCCGCGGCCGCAAATAATCCGACATAATGACCGTCCCTGCTTTGCGGCGGGGGCGTATTGACCTAACCTGCCGTGATCAGCCGATCGCGGCAGCGTTTTTTTCGGGAACCCGCCAGATGCTTCTTCGTTTCGTTGCTCTGACAGCCTTGGGCCTGCTGCTCGTCGGAGTGCAGGTGCGTGCAGCGGACGTGCCGGACCTGCTGGATACGCCTGCGCTGTCCGCGCCACGGGCTGGCGAGGCGGCGCTGCTGGATCTGACGCGCACAGGGGATACTCTGGTCGCGGTGGGCGAGCGTGGCGTGGTGTTGACCCGCGCCGCGGGCGATGCGGATTGGGTGCAGAGCCCGACGCCGGTTTCCGTCACCCTGGCGGCCGTCGCGTTCAATGCGGATCGGATCGGTCTGGCAGTGGGGCATGACGGAGTGATCTTGCGCAGCACCGATGGCGGGAAAAGCTGGGCGAGGATCACCGATGGCCGCGCGCTTTTCCCCGTGGTGATCGAAGCCGCGAAGGCCCGCCATGCGGCGGCCGAGGTCGCGCTGGCCACGGCCACGGAGGAGACGCGCGAGGATCTGGAGTTTGAGCTGGATGACCAGCTCTTCCGGCTGGAAACCGCCGAGCAGAGCATGGCCTTCGGCCCATCCTGGCCCTTGCTGGATGTGCTGTTCACCGATGCGACGACGGCCTGGGCGGTGGGGGCCTATGGCATGCTGTTCCTGTCGACCGATGCGGGTGAGAGCTGGGATCTGGTCAGCGATCGGGTCGACAATTTCGAAGATCTGCATCTCAACGCACTTTTGCAGACCCGCGCTGGCAGCCTTCTGATCGCGGGCGAGGGCGGGATGTTGTTCCGCTCGACCGATCAGGGGGCGAGCTTCGAGCGCTGGGATACCGATGACGCGCTGTCGCTGTTCGGTCTGGCCGAAAACGGCGACACCCTGGTCGCCTATGGGTTTGGCGACAGCTATCAGATTTCCGCCGATGATGGCGCAAGCTGGCAGTCGCAGGGACTGCCGGACAACCTGCTGCTGATCGGCGATGTGGTCTTGGGCCCCGGACGGATCGGGCTGCTGGGCGGGTCCGGCCTGATGGTCGAGGTCGGCGCTGATGGTGCCGAACCCGGCACGCGCCCCACGGACTCGCGCGATTTCCTGAGCGGCGGTTTGCGGTTGGAGGACGGTCAGATCGTGCTGGTGGGTGAGGCCGGCCTGGCCGGCGCGGTGCCGGGACCATGACTACGAAGCCTCAAGATCCCCATGCCGATGGCGGACCGCTGGGTCGGCTGATCTTTGGTGCGCGCCCGATCGTTCTGTTGCTGTTCCTGATCGTCACGGCGTTCCTGAGTTTCCAGGTCACCAAGCTGCGCTCGGATGCCGGTTTCGAGAAGATGATCCCGGCGGAGCATCCCTATATCGCGAAGTTCCTGGAACACCGCGAGGCGCTCGGGGGTCTGGCCAATACGGTAAGGGTGGTCGTTTCGGCGAAGGAAGGGACCATCCTGGATGCCGACTATCTGGAGACGCTGCGCCTGATCACGGACGAGGTGTTCTATATCCCCGGCGTGGACCGGGGCAATCTGCGCAGCCTCTGGACGCCGAACATGCGCTGGATGGCGGTCACCGCCGAGGGGTTCAGCGGCGGCCCGGTTATCCCGCGCAGCTATGACGGATCGCCAGCCAGCCTGGAAGAGGTGGGTGAGAATATCCGCCGCTCGAACCAAGTTGGCATTCTGGTGGCGAACGACTTCAAGTCCACGATCATTCAGGCCCCGCTGGTCACGACCAATCCCGAAACCGGCGAGCCACTAGACTATGGCGCGTTCTCGCAGGCGCTGGAGGAGCGGATCCGCGACAAATACGGCTCTGACACGATCGGCATTCACATCACCGGTTTCGCGAAACTGGTCGGCGATCTGATCGAGGGCGTGGTCGCCATCGCGATCTTCTTCGTTGTCGCATTGGGAATCATGGCGGTTCTTCTGGTGCTCTATACCCGGTGCTGGCGTTCGACCGTGCTGGGCATGACATGCTCGGCCATTGCGGTGATCTGGCAGTTGGGGCTGCTGACGACGCTGGGTTTCGGGCTCGACCCCTATTCGGTCCTGGTGCCGTTCCTGATCTTCGCCATCGGCGCCAGCCACGCGATTCAGATCATCAACGCGACCATGCTGCGCGCGGCCGAGGGCGCGACGCGGCTGGAGGCCGCGCGAGGTGCCTTCGGGGCTTTGGCGGCGCCGGGTTCGACGGCGCTTTTGTCGGACTCCATCGGCTTCCTGACGCTGATCGTGATCCCGATCACGGTGATCGGCGAGTTGGCGATTGCCGCCGGGCTTGGCGTGGCCATGGTTCTGCTGACCAACCTGATCCTGCTGCCGATCCTGCTCAGCTATATCGGGGTCAGCAAGCGTGCCGCCGACCGGGCGCTGGTGAAGCAGACCGGAGAATGCGGGGCGCTCTGGGCCTTTATAGGCGGGTTTGCGACCAAGCCCCGGGCGCATATCGCCATCGGCGTCGCGCTGGTTCTGGCGCTGGCGGGCGGCTGGAAGGCGATGGATCTGGAGATCGGCGACCTCGACAAGGGCGCGCCGGAACTGCATCCGGACAGCCGCTACAACCGCGATGTCGCGTTTCTGACCGAGAACTATTCGACCTCCACCGATGTTCTGGTGGTGATGACCGAAACCCCGCCGGAGGGGTGTGTCCACTACGAGACGCTGGCGCTGATGGACCTGCTGCAATGGCAGTTGGAGAACACGCCCGGCGTGCAGGGCACGATCTCGATCTCGGACATCGCCAAGCTGGGCACCCAGGGCTTCAACGAGGGCAATCTGAAATGGCGGGCGTTGAACCGCAACCAATTGGTGGCGAATGCGACGCTCAGCCGGGCGCCTGCGGGCTTCATCAATACCGATTGTTCGATGGCGCCGATGCTGGTTTTCCTCGAGGATCACAAGGCCCAGACCCTCAAGGATGCGACCGGCGTGGTCGAGGAGTTCAACGCCACGACCGAAACCGGCGACGTCGTTTTCGCCCTGGCGGCGGGGAATGCCGGCGTCGATGCCGCGACCAACGAAGTGATCGGTGCCGCCCAGTACCAGATCCTGGCGCTGGTCTATGGTGTGGTCGCGGTTCTGATCTCGTTGACCTTCCGCTCGCTCACCGCGCTGGTGGTGATCCTGCTGCCGCTGGCGCTGACCTCGGTTCTGGCGCAGGCGCTGATGGCGAGCCTGGGCATGGGCGTGAAGGTCGCTACCCTACCTGTGATCGCGCTGGGGGTGGGAATCGGCGTCGATTACGGCATCTATATCTATGATCGGCTTCGCCACTATCTGCGTCAGGGGCAAGAGCTTTCGGTGGCCTACCTAAATGCGGTGCGCACCACGGGCCATGCGGTGGCCTTCACCGGGCTGGCGCTGGCCATCGGGGTCGCGACCTGGATGTTCGCGCCGACGAAATTTCAGGCCGATATGGGCCTGATGCTGACCTTTATGTTCCTGTGGAACATGATCGGGGCGCTGACATTGCTGCCCGCCCTGATGCGGGTGCTGGGCGGCGGCGTTCAAAAGTGAGTTGACGTTCGCGTAAAGTGAATTGACATCGCACCAACTGGTTTGTACCTGCAGTCCAGCGATTGCACGCCAGCGACCCGCAGCCCGTCAAAGCTGCATCAATCGGCCCGTCAGAGGCCCAACACGGTCCACAAGAAGACCGGTTGCAAGGGACGAATAGGGAGATACCGCATGAGCCAGCCGGCGCCGGAACATTACCCGACTGGGGTCGATTTCAACGCATCTCTGGATACCTATGCCACCGTGGTCGAGCTGATCGAGACGGCCTGCAAGACGCATCGCGACCGGATCTGCGCGGAGTGTCTGGGTGGCGCCTATACCTTTGGCGAGTTGGACAGCCGGGCGGCGGATTTCGCCTCGTTCCTGCAGCAGCTCGGGTTGCAGCCGGGCGACAGGGTGGCGGTAATGCTGCCCAATATCGGCCAGTTCGGCATCGCCAGTTTTGGCATCCTGCGCGGCGGCTTTACGTCGGTGAATGTCAATCCGCTCTACACCGCGCGCGAGCTGCGCCACCAGCTCAACGACAGCGGCGCCAAGGCCATCGTGATCCTCGAGAACTTCGCGGCGACGCTGGAGGAGGTGATCGCCGATACCAGCGTCGAGCATGTCATCATCACCCGGATGGGCGATATGCTGCCCGCGCTGAAGCGCACGCTGGTCAATCTGGTCGTCAAACACCTGAAGAAGATGGTTCCGGGGTTCAGCCTGCCGGGCGCGATTGCCTTTCGCGATGCGCTGACGCGGGGCTCTACCCAGCCGATGACGAAGGCCGAGGTCAAGCCCGACGACATCGCCTTCATCCAGTATACCGGAGGCACCACCGGGGTGGCCAAGGGCGCCGTGCTGACACAGTCCAACGTCGTCTCGAACGTGATGCAGGGCATGGCCTATAACGCGCAGGGCCTGCCGGATACCGGCTCCCGCGTGATCCAGCCCCTGCCGCTCTATCATATCTTTGCGCTGGGCATGGCGTTGATCTGCTTCGCGAAAGGCTATCGCCAGCTTCTGATCCCCAATCCGCGCGACATGAAGGGCTTTGTGAAGGAGCTGAGCACCAAACCCTTCGCGATGATGCCGGGGGTCAATACGCTGTTCAACGGCCTGATGAACACGCCCGGATTCGACGATCTGGATTTCAGCACGGTGAAATGCATTTTCGGCGGTGGGACCGCTACGCTGAAAGACACCTCGGATCGCTGGCAGAAGATCACCGGGCGGCCGATCCTGGAGGGTTACGGCCTCAGCGAAACCTCTCCGGTCCTCACCGGCAACCATGCGGGCACGACCGAGGAGTTCACGGGCACCGTCGGGCATCCCATGCCGGGCACCCATATCAGCCTGCGCGACGAGGATGAAAACGAGGTCGCCCAGGGCGAGCCGGGCGAGCTTTGCGCCAAGGGTCCGCAGGTGTTCAAGGGCTATTACAACCGCCCGGACGAGACCGAGAAAGCCTTCACCAAGGACGGTTATTTCAAGACCGGCGACATCGCCGTGATGGACGAGAAAGGCCGCTACAAGATCGTCGACCGCAAGAAGGATATGATCATCGTTTCGGGCTTCAACGTCTTCCCGACCGAGATCGAGGGCGTTGTCTCGGAGATGGAGGCGGTGATGGAATGCGCCTGTATCGGTGTGCCGTCCGAGAAAACCGGCGAGACGCCGAAGCTGTTCATCATCAAGAAGGACGATGGCCTGAACGAGGATCAGGTGCTGGCATATTGCCGCGATAACCTGACGGCGTACAAGCGCCCCTCGATCATCACCTTCGTCGACGACCTGCCGAAATCGCCGGTGGGCAAAGTGTTGCGCAAGGAACTCCGCTGAATGACCGCCTATCCCCACCTGCTGGCCCCGTTGGATCTGGGTCATGTGACGCTGCCGAACCGGGTTCTGATGGGCTCGATGCATACCGGGTTGGAGGATCGCGGTGATCATAACAAGGTCGCGGCCTATTTCGCGGAGCGCGCGCGTGGCGGCGTCGGGCTGATGGTAACGGGCGGCGTTTCGCCGAACGAGGAAGGTGGGGTTTTCAAAGGGGCCGGCAAGCTGACCACGAAGGAGGAGGTGGCGGAACACAGGATCACCACCGATGCCGTGCATGCCGAGGGCGGACAGATCGCGATGCAGATCCTGCATGCGGGGCGCTATGCCTATTCGCCCGATGCGGTTTCGTGTTCGCCGGTCAAATCCCCGATTACGCCCTTCGCCCCGGCAGAGCTGGACGAGGCGGGGATTGAAAAACAGATCGCCGACTATGCGCAATGCGCCGTTCTCGCCCGCGAGGCCGGGTTCGATGGTGTCGAGATCATGGGCAGCGAGGGCTACCTCATCAACCAGTTCCTGGTTACCCATGTGAACAAGCGCGAGGATGATTGGGGTGGGCCTTACGCGAACCGCATGCGCTTTCCGGTCGAGATCGTGCGCCGCGTGCGCGAGGCGGTGGGTGAAGACTTCATCATCATCTATCGCCTGTCGATGATCGATCTCATCCCCGATGGCCAGACCTGGGACGAGGTCGTGACGCTGGCCAAAGCCGTCGAGGCGGCAGGCGCCAGCATCATCAACACCGGCATCGGCTGGCACGAGGCGCGTATCCCCACCATCGCCACATCCGTCCCCCGCGGTGCCTTTACCTGGGTCACCGGAAAGATGATGGGCGAGGTGTCGATCCCCCTGATCACCACCAACCGCATCAACACGCCTGAGACGGCCGAGGCGGTGCTCGCCGCGGGCGAGGCCGACATGATCTCGATGGCGCGCCCGTTCCTGGCGGATTCCGAGTTCGTGAAGAAGGCGGCGGAGGGCCGTGCGGACGAGATCAACATCTGCATCGGCTGCAACCAGGCCTGTCTGGACCATACCTTTCAAGGGCAGGTTTCGTCCTGTCTGGTCAATCCGCGCGCCTGCCACGAGACCGAGCTGGTCTATACCCCCGTCGAAGCGCCCAAGAAGATCGCCGTGGTCGGCGCGGGTCCGGCGGGCCTGTCCACCGCCATCGTCGCGGCGGAGCGGGGGCACGAAGTGCATCTATACGACGCCGCCCCGGAAATCGGCGGCCAGCTCAACATGGCGAAGCAGATTCCGGGGAAAGAGGAATTCTGGCACATGGTGGATTACTACCGCCGCCAGTTGGAACTGAAGGGCGTGCACCAGCATCTGGAAACGCGGGTGAGCGCCGACGACCTGGCAGGCTTCGACGAGGTTGTGATCGCCACCGGCGTCCTGCCCCGCGATCCGGCGATCCCCGGTCAAGACCATCCCAAGGTGCTCAGCTATATCGATGTGCTGCGCCACAAGAAACCGGTGGGTGAGAAGGTCGCCGTGATCGGCGCGGGCGGTATCGGCTTCGATGTTTGCGAGTTCCTCGCCAACGAAAGCTCACCGACCGAGAACCTGGAGGAGTGGAAGGCCGAATGGGGCGTGGGCGATCCCGCGCAGACCCCTGGCGGTCTGGCCCCGGAAGGGCCGCAGCCCGACCCTTCGCCCCGCCGGATCACCCTTTTGCAGCGCAAGGCCAAGAAACATGGCGCGGGGCTGGGCAAGACCACGGGCTGGATCCACCGTGCGAGCCTGAAGATGAAGGCGGTCGAGATGATCGGCGGCGTGAATTACGAGGAAATCGGTGATCAGGGCCTGCGGGTCAGTCGGGGCGAGGCACGCGAGAATCCAGCCTGGATCGAGGCGGATACCATCGTCCTCTGCTCCGGCCAGGTGCCGCTGCGCGATCTGGCGGAACCCCTGGAGGCGCAGGGCATCACCACCCATGTGATCGGCGGCGCCGACGAGGCCGCCGAACTGGATGCCAAACGCGCCATCGCCCAGGGCGCCCGGTTGGCGGCGGATCTGTGATGCAGGTTTTCGAGGTTCAGAAATCCGACATCACCAACGGCCATCTGCATGATGCTCCGTCGGAGCATTTGCCGGAAGGCGGTGTGCGCCTGCGGCTCCGCAACTTTGCCCTGACGGCAAACAACGTGACCTATGCCGCGACCGGGGATGCGATTGGCTATTGGTCGTTCTTCCCCACGCCCACCCCAGCAGCGGGCCGCGTGCCCGTCTGGGGCATAGCGGAAGTGGTGGAGACCGCGACCGAGATCCCAGTGGGCGAGCGGGTCTTCGGCTTCTTCCCGATGGCCGAGGAGATGATCGCCCAGCCCGGCCGCATCCGCGAGCGCGCCTGGACCGACGCCGCCTCGCATCGCGCGGCGCTGCCCGCCGTTTACAACGAATACTTCCGCCTGGCGGCCATCCCTAGCCACGAGCCGGCGCTGGACGATCTGATGGGGCTGCTCTATCCGCTCTATGCCACCTCCTTCGTACTGGCGGATTATCTGAGCGATAACGATTGGTTCGGGGCCGAGCAGATCGTGGTTGCCTCCGCCTCCTCGAAAACCGCGATTGGCATGATGCAGTTGATTGCTGAGATGCCGGGCGCGCCCGCGATCACGGCTCTGACATCCTCGCGCAACGTCACCTTCGTTGAGGGGTTGGGTGTCGCGGATAAAGTCCTTACGTATACGTCAATCGGCGAGAAGCTGCCCAAGCGCCCGTCGGTCTATGTCGATATGTCGGGCAATGTGGAGGTCCGCCGCGCCGTGCATGAAACGCTGATGCAGTCCCTCGCGAAGTCCATCGCGGTCGGTCTCAGCCACTGGGACAAGTTCGAGCAGGGCGTCGAGCTTCCCGGTCCGCAGGCGGAGTTCTTCTTTGCCCCCGCGCAGGTCAAGAAGCGCCGCGAGGAATGGGGCCCCGGCGTGGTCGAGGGCAAGATCATGGCGGCCTGGCATCGGCTTGCCAGCACCCGCACCGATTGGCTGCACATGGTTCCGCATCAGGGACTGGACGCCGCCGCAACCGTATACACCGACCTCGCTGCCGGGCGCACAGACCCCAGCGAAGGCCATGTCGTGACACTGAGCTGACCGGACGATTGGAGAGAGACGATGACCGAAGCCTATATCTATGACGCCGTGCGCACCCCCCGTGGCAAGGGCCGCAAGGATGGCTCGCTGCACGAAGTGACCTCGGTCGCCCTGGCGGGGACGGCGCTGGCGGCGCTGCGTGACCGCAACGACCTGGACACCTCGCTGGTGGAAGACGTGATCATGGGCTGCGTCACGGCCGTTGGCGAAAACGGCGGCGATATCGGGCGCAACGCGGTCTTCGCCGCGGGCTATGCCGAAAATGTGCCGGGCGTGCAGATCAACCGCTTCTGCGCGAGCGGAATGGAGGCCGTGAACATGGCCGCCAACCAGGTGCGTGGCGGGGCCGGTCAGCTCTATGTCGCCGGTGGGGTCGAGGTTATGAGCCGCGTGCCCATGGGTTCGGACGGTGCGCCTTCGGCGATCGACCCGACCCTGGCGATGCCGCAGTATTTCGTGCCGCAGGGGATTTCGGCCGATCTGATCGCGACCAAATACGGCTTCAGCCGCGACGATTGCGATGCCTATGCGGTCGAAAGCCAGAACCGCGCGGCAGCCGCCATGGCGGACAGCCGTTTCGACAAGTCGGTCGTGCCGGTGAAGGACGTGAACGGCCTAACGATCCTGGACCGCGACGAATATCCCCGCCCTGGCACCGACATGCAGGCGCTGGGCGCGCTGAAGCCCGCCTTCAAGGAGCAGGGCGAGGTGATGCCCGGTTTCGATGCGGTCGCGCTGATGCGGTATCCGGAGCTGGAGAAGATCAACCATGTCCACCATGCAGGCAATTCCTCGGGCATCGTCGATGGGGCGGCTGCTGTCTTGATCGGCACCAAGGAAATCGGTGAGCAACTGGGCCTTAAGCCACGCGCGCGCATCAAGCACACCGCGAAACTGGGCAACGAGCCCTGCATCAACCTGATCGGTCCGGTCCCGACCACGGAAAAGGTGCTGCGCGAAACCGGTATGCAGATGAGCGACTTCGACCTCTTCGAGGTGAACGAGGCCTTCGCCTCGGTGGTGCTGCGCTTCCTGCAGGCCTTCGACGTCGATCATGGCAAAGTGAACGTGAATGGCGGGGCCATCGCCCTTGGCCACCCACTTGGCGCGACAGGTGCTATGATCATAGGCACGCTGCTGGACGAGATGGAGCGTCAGGACAAGGAAACCGGTCTCGCGACGCTTTGTGTCGCATCCGGTATGGGCGCCGCGACGGTGTTGGAGCGGGTCTGAGTTATACTGTGCAGGGGCGAGGGGATTTGTGAGGATGACAATGCCCAAGATCGATCTCGACCAGGTGAAGACCCATTCCGGTTCCTCGTATCCCGCGCCTTATGCCGCCGAGATGGGCGAGCGTACCCATCAGAATATCGGCGATGCCGCGGGGCTGACGCAGTTCGGCGTGAACCGGATGACCCTGCAGCCGGGGGCCAAGTCTTCGCTGCGCCACTGGCATGTCGAAGAGGATGAGTTTGTTGTCGTTCTCTCGGGCGAGTTGGTGCTGGTGGAGCAGACTGGAGACACCCCGCTGAAGCCAGGCGATTGCGCGGCCTTCAAGGCGGGGGTCGAAAACGGCCATCACCTGATCAACCGCTCTGACGCGCCAGCGACCTTCATCGCGGTGGGTACGCGTGCCTGGAACGATACATGCTTTTACACGGATGTAGACCTGATGTGCCGGACGGCAGGCGGACAGTCGCGCTTCGCGCTCCGCAACGGACGCCCGGCGGAGTGATCCCAAAGGAGGGGACCTGATGACCACCAAGAATTTCACCTACGAGACCGATGG
>JBCCDU010000050.1:0-35043 GCA_039030715.1 Pseudomonadota bacterium | reverse complement strand
CGCGCCTCCATCGGAGTCACGCGGCTGGCGACCATTGCGTCGATCTCGGGCACGTTCTTGCCATAGAAGCTGCCCGGCGTGTGAACCATGTCCACCGACGACAGCGGTCTTGAAGTTTTCCCAGGTGATGCTGCGATAGACCAGCAGGGTCACGACAAAGGCGTAGAGCGCACCGAAGGCACCGGACTCGGTCACCGTGAACACGCCAGACAGCACTCCTCCGACGATAATGATCGCCGTCAGCAGGCCCGGAATGGCTCCGGCGAAGCTGAGAAGAAGCGCCGTCCAGCCTGGGAACCTCTCGGCCTTGTAGCCGCGTTTTACCGCAACGAGGTAGGCCACCACCGCGAGGCAGAGGCACATTAGAATGCCCGGCAGAACACCAGCGAGGAACAGCTTGGATATCGAAACGGCGCCGCCGGTCGCCAGGGCGAAGATGATCATGTTATGGCTGGGCGGAATGATGATCCCGGCGATGGACGACGTTACGGTCACATTCACCACATAATCGGCATCGTATCCCTTGTCCTTCATCACCGGCACGAGGATCGACCCCAGCGCCGAGATATCTGCGATAGCCGAACCCGAAATGCCGCCGAACAGCATGGAGGAGAAGACGTTGACGATTCCCAGGCCGCCACGCACTGCGCCCACGGCGGATTGCGCAAAACGCACCAGCCGCATCGCGATGCCGCCATGGAACATCAGCTCGCCCGCGAAGATGAAGAACGGAATTGCCATCAGCGAGAAGACATTGATCCCCGCGACGATGCGCTGAAACCCGATCAGCAGCGGTAGTCCCTCGAACCAGAACGCGACCAGCGAGGCGATGCCCAGCGCAAAGGCTACTGGCGTGCCGATGACCACACACAGGGCGAACACCCCCAAAAGCAGCGCAAGCCCCATGTCCGCCCCCTATTCGATAGTGTCTTTGCGTTGGTCCCAGCCCAGGAACAGGCGGAGCAGATGGCCGGTGGAGAAGAGGAAAAGCAGGGCGCCGCAGATCGTCAGCGGCAGCGAGCGCAGACCCTCGGACCACTGGATCAGCGGGATCAGGGTTTTCCATTTGAACATGGTCAACTCCGCCCCGTGCCAGAACATCAGCCCGCCGAAGATCGCCATCAGCATATCGGAGATCAGGACGAATCCTGTGCGCATCCAGCCGGGGGCGATATTGCGGAACACAACGACCGACAGATGGGTGTTCTGATGAACGCCAACCGCTGCGCCGAAAAACGCAATTACCATGACCAGCAAAAGCGAGACCTGCTCCACCCAGGTCGGCGTATCATTCAGGACATATCGGCCAAAGACCAGCCACGCGAATATCACGGTCATGACCACCAGCGCGATCCCGGCAATCAACAGGCAGACCCGTGCGATCAGGTCATAGCCCCTGTTCATCAAGCGCAGGAAGGCAGGTGGCGCCTTGGGCTCGCCCATCGGATCCCCTCCAAAAAAGTGCCCGGTTTCCGCGCTGGAAGCCGGGCGTCATCAAATGCTGGCCGCGACAGCTCACTCGGTCGAGCGGGCAAGGTCCACCAGCGTCTGCATATCCGGATTGGCGGCGAGGTAGTCGTCATAGACCGAGGACATGGCTTCCTGGAATGGGCCTTTGTCTGCAATCTCGTTGACTACGACGCCAGCCGCCTCGACATCCTTGCGGGCCTGCTCGGACTGCACAGCCCAAAGCTCGCGCTGGTAGAGAGCGGCCTTTTCGGCCGCGCCGCGTAGGGCGGTCTGCAGTTCTGGCGACAGCGCCTCGAACTTCGCGGTGTTCACGCAGATGCATTCGGGGATGATCAGGTGTTCGCTCAGCGAATAGTGGGTGGTGACCTCGTAATGGCCGACATTCTTGAACGAGGGGAAGTTGTTCTCCGCACCATCGACGACGCCGGTTTTCAGCGCCTGCTGGACTTCCGAAAACGCCATCGGCGAGGGGTTGCCGTCCATGGCCGAGATCATCGCCGTGTAGAGGTCGTTGTTCATGACACGGATCTTCAGGCCCTTCACGTCGGCGGGGGTGTTGATCGGCTTCTGGCTGTAGAACGAGCGCGCGCCCGCGTCGATCCAGGCCAGCGGCATAACGCCGGCATCGGCCATGCTCTGCGCCATGATGTCACCCGCCTCGCCTTCCAGAACGCGGAACATGTGGGGGACGCTTTTGAAGATGAAGGGCAGCGAGACCAGATTGGCCTCTTTCACCATCGGCCCGATCGGGCCCAGGTTGAAATTGCCGATCTCGATCGCGCCGATGCGGACCTGCTCCAGCGCGTCGGGCTGCGAGCCCAGAACACCGCCATGGAACACTTCCACTTCGAGCTCGCCGCCGGTGGCTTCGTTCACCAGTTCGGCGAAGCGATCCATTGCGGCGGTGTTCGGGTGGCCGTCATGGTGGATGTTCCACGCGCGCCATTCGGCCGCCGTTGCAGCGCCCGCCATCATGGCCACGGTGGCGACGGCACTGAGCAAGGTTTTCAAAGTCCGTTTCATGGTTTTCTCCCTGGATTATCGAACTTGTTTCCGTCGGCGGGCGGCTACGAGAAGATCAGCCCCCCGTTGATGTCGATATTGGCGCCTGTGATGAACGCGGCCTCGTCGGTGGCGAGATAGGTGACCAGATTAGCCACATCCTCGGACGTTCCCTCGCGTTTCAGCGGTGTGATATTGGCCACATGGCTGCGCACTTCGGGCTTGGTGAAAGTGTCGTGAAAGCCGGTATCGATCATGCCGGGACAGACCGAGTTGACGCGAATATCCGGACCCAGTTCTTTTGCCAGGCCGCGGGTCATGGTCATCAGCGCGCCTTTGGAGGCGGCATAGGCGACGGCACCCGGGCCGCCGCCGTCGCGGCCCGCCTGTGAGGCGACACCGATGATCGATCCGCCCGGACCCATATGCGGCATCACGGCCTTAATCGCCCGCACCATCGAGGTGGTGTTCAACTCCATCACATGGTTCCAGTGATCGATATCCATCTCGGCGATGGTTTTTCGAGCCACCAGGCCGCCGGTCACATGGGCCAGGATATCGACCTTGCCGCCAAGCTCGCCCACCGCCTTGGCGATCAGCGCGTCTACATCGGCTGCGGAAGTCATGTCGCCCTGCATGGAAAACGCCTTGCCACCGGCTTCAGCGATCTCCTCGACCGCGCTCTCGGCACCTGCGCAGGAGCTGTGGTAGTTGATCGCGACCGCGGCCCCCGCCGCCGCCAGGCGCAATGCACAGGCCCGTCCGATGTCGCGCCCGCCGCCGGTGACGATGGCGACTCTCCCCTCAAGCGACGACGCCCCGGCGCCAACATGTCCGACCTGGTTCTGCAACGGCCAATCTCCCCAAGTTCTGGTTTCGCGCGAGCCACTGATCAACTTTCCCGCGTTCATTGCAGCAAGAAGACTACTAGTATACTAGTATTGTCAATAGGGATCGTTGGAGGGTGAAATACCGCCCTCGAACGCCGATTGGCGATGGCTCGCGGATTGAAGGCAGCCGCAATACCGCGTATCGCCGGTGGCAGGCAGGGGAACGAATGCAAAATATGGTTCACACGATCGAGCGGCGCACCACGACGGATGTGGTGTATGAAGCACTCTATGAAGAGATTGCGACGCTTAAGCTGCTGCCCGGCGCCAAGCTGTCCGAGACGGATGTCGCCCGACGCTTCAGTGTCTCGCGCCAGCCGGTTAGGGATGCGTTCAACAGGTTGGAAAGCAAACAGCTTTTGCTGATCAGGCCGCAGAAGGCGACAGTCGTGCGCGGGTTCTCGATGCAGCAGATCGCGAATGCGCGGTTCGTGCGTCTGGCGGTCGAGTTGGAAGTGCTGCGCGCCGCCTGCGGGATCTGGAACGCCGACCGCGCGGCGGAATTGCGCGGGAACCTCGATCAACAGCAGGCCGCCGTGGCCGATGGCGACGGCGTTGCGTTCCATTCGCTGGACTATCTGTTCCACAAGATGATTTGCGAACTGGGCGGGCACCCGCTGGTCTTCGCGACGATAGAGGACTGCAAACGCAGCATCGACCGCCTCTGCGTGCTGAGTCTGAATCGCAAGGACGAGGCCGCCATCCTGGCGCAGGATCACGAGAACATCGCCTCGGCCTTGCAGGACGGCGACGCCGACCGCGCAACCCACCATGCGCGCCTGCACTTTGCCCGCCTGGACGAGACGATCCGCAGTATTCACAGGGAGCACGCGAACTATTTCGACGAGGCGAGTTGAGGTGCGATGGCTGGGCTTGGATCTAGCTCATACCCTGGACGGCCTCAGACGGACACGGCATGTCAGGCCCTGTCCTGGCTCCGAAAGCAGCTCCAGCCTTCCTCCCAGCGCCAGGACAATCTCGTTCGCGATGGCGAGGCCGAGCCCGTGCCCCTCGGCGCTTAACGTCCGCGCATCGCCGCTGCGATAAAAGGGCCGCCTGATCTGGTCGAGTTGCTCAGCCGGTACGCCGGGGCCATCGTCGCAGATCTCGACGATCAATGCGCCATCCTGTTGCGTTAGGTCGACCTTACAGACTTCCCCGTATTTGAGCGCGTTATCTATCAGATTGGCGAACAGGCGGCGCAGGTTTCCCGGTGATCCGCGTACTGCGGTGTCGTCCACATTGCCGAGCGTCAGATCAATGGAAGAGCCGTTGGCTTGATGCTCCGCAATCATCTCGCGCAGCAGCAATGCTATATCCGTCTCCGCCTCGCCCGCGCCTTCGATCCCCAGCTTGGCGAGCGCGACGCTGTCATCGACCAAAGTCGAAAGCTGATCCAGGTCCTGCTCGGCAGCGGCGCGCATCTTGCTTTCCTCCAACTGATCGATGCGCAGCCGCAGCCGGGTGATATAGGTCCGTATGTCATGGCCCAACGCGCCAAGCATCAGCGTTCGGCTGTCGAGCAGATAGCCGATGCGCTCCTGCATGTTGTTGAAGGCGCGAAGAAGATTACGCAACTCCGGCGCGCCGCTGATGGGCATCTCCTGCCGGGTCGCGTCATGCGAGAACCGCTGCGCCGCCTCCGCCAGGGCGCGCAGGGGTTTCGTTTCGCGCCGCACCGCCAGCAGGACGACGATGGCGACAAGCAGGGACAAGAGGCCGGAGAAGAACCCCAAGGGCCACGAGAACACCTTGGCCGCCAGGTCGCCGCGGGTCTCGATGACCAGCACCTCGCCGGTATCGAGTTCGATTGTCATCTTCAGCGGCCAGCGCGTCCAGAGGCCCCGGTCGGTGAAGCGCAGATCGACCTCCTCGCCTTCGGGCAGGGCGATGAAAGCCGCATAGCGGCGCGCGCCGAAGATCCGGCTATATCTGGCCAGCGCATTCTCCACCCGCGGCAGGCGCAGGGTTTCTTCGGCATAATCGTCAATCGAACCATCCTCGATCGAGACCGCCAGATCCGCGCCGTTGAAGGCGCGCAGCAACAGCTTGCGCGCCCGGCCGGTCTCCAGCGCGCGCACCATCGCGGCTGCCTGGTCGGGGAGGGGATAGCGGAAGCCGGTTCCCGTGTCCTCGCTGCGCTGGGCAAAGATGACGCCCACGATCAGAAGCTGGATCGCGAACAGGCCGACGGCGACAATCGCGCCGAGGCGAACCAGCAGGCTCCACCGTCCGATCATTGTCGGCTGACCTTGGCCGAGAAGATATAGCCGCCGTTGCGCACCGTCTTGATCAGGCCCGGCGCGCGCGGGTCGTCGCCGAGCTTCCGGCGTAGGCGGCTGACCTGAACATCCACACTGCGATCAAAAGGATTGGAGCTGCGATCCTGGGTTTCCTCCAGCAGCCAGTCGCGCGGCAGAACGCGGTTTGGATGGGTGACGAATGCGTGCAGCAGATCGTATTCGCCGGAAGTCAGCATATGCTCCCGTCCATCGCGCCTCAGCGTGCGGGCGGCGGTGTCGAGTTGCCAGCCGTCGAAGCTCAGCAACGCGTGCTGCGAGCCGGGGTCGCCGACTGCCCGGCGTAGGATCGCGCGGATGCGGGCGATCAACTCGCGCGGGTTGAAGGGTTTGCCCAGATAGTCATCCGCGCCCAGTTCAAGCCCGATGATCCGGTCGATATCCTCCTTCTTGGCGGTCAGTATCAGGATTGGCAGGTCGGTGTGCGCCCGCAGGCGCCGGCAGATCGACAGCCCGTCCTCGCCCGGCAGCATAAGGTCCAGCAAGACCAGATCGAAACACGTCGCCTTCAGCGCCTGATCCATCTGTCGGCCATCTGTCGCCGTGACGGTCAGAAACCCTTCGCGTTCCAGCAATCCGGCGATCAGTGGTCCAAGCTCGGGGTCGTCCTCCACGACCAGAATGTGGGCTTTGTCGGTCATCGCGGTCAGCCTAGCGAAGTCGCGCTGTGCAGACGAGGGTTGCTGGGACGGCGTTACAAATCGTCACAAAACGACACGCGCCGGACATTCGCGCGCAATGCAGGCGGGGCAGGGTGCCCTCATCAATCCGCTGATGAATATAGGAGATGGTGATGAGACATACCTTCACTTGCGCCGTGGCGCTGGCAACTGCCCTTGGGCTGGCGCCCGGCGCGCAGGCGCAGACGGTCGAATCGGGCGCTACACTCGTCGGGCCGAACGGCAAAACAACCACGGTGGAGCGATCCCTCACCCGCGGAGGTGGTCAGGCTCAGGGCAAGGTCCGTGTGAACTGGGATGGTGGCAGGGGTTATACCCGCAGCTTCAACCAGACACGCCAGAACGGCGTAATCTCCCGGCAAGGCACGTTGACCACAAACTCGGGCAAGGTCTTCCAGCGCGACGCCCAGCGCTCGTGCAGCGGCGGCGCCTGTTCGGGTTCTTCAGTCGTCACTGGTCCCCGGGGGGAGCAATGGAGCCGCGAGCGCAGCTTACAGCGCGTCGGTCCCGGTCAATGGGAGGGGCAGGTGACGCGCACAGGCCCTCGCGGTCGCCAGACGACCGGCAAGCGATGGTTCCGGATTGATCGGCGGCGTTGAGCATGCGGCTCGCACTGGCATGCGCCCTGCTCCTGGGGCTTGCAGACCTCTCCCATGCCAGCGCACGACAGGACTGGCGTGATATCCAGGCCCGCCAGATTGCCCAGGCGCATGCGGCGGTCGCCAGGTACCGGGACTCTGCTGTGGCCGAGGACGAGGGCTGGCGCAGCGGTCCGGTTGCGCCCCTTATGGGCGAGCATTGGTCGCATCCCGATCATGTGGCTCCGATAGCCGGGGAGCCCATCGACTTTCGCCGCCCCTCCACCCTGGTCTACAGCGAAATTGCGGGCAGGCGTCAGTTGATCGGTGTGGCCTATATCGTTCGCCTCGGCACGTTTGATCCATTGCCGCAAGGCTTTGCCGGCCCCGAGGATCGATGGCACGTCCACAATGTCGGCGATATCCTCGGTGCTTTGCGAGAGGAGCGCCCGGTTATCGCAAGCATCGGGCGCTGGTGGGTCAGGCGCAAACTTGCGCCCGACGGGCGGGACCGACTGGCCATGGTGCATCTCTGGCTGGATGGGCGCAGCCCCGATGGCTGGTTTGCGGACCGTGACCGCAGCTTGCCCTATCGGCGGCTAGGCCTGCCGGAGGGTTCGTGGCGCGGCGATACGATCGAGGTCAGCTTTGGCCTCGGTCTCGCTCATCCCGATGGCTGCGAGGACGAACTGCGCGGCAAGCTCTGGCTCAGCGGGGCAGGGCGGCAAACCCGGCGGTCTGCGATGGCGGCCTGCGAGGCGCTGGCCGGGGAAGTTCGCGCCGCCCTCGACAATGAGGAGCCGGCGCGTGAAGCGGTGGCAGCTTTGGCCTATGCGCGGCTGCAGGCCGATCTCGACGCGATACTCTCGCCGGATGAGATGCGGCGGATCGGAAGCCTGGTCGAGACGGGCTGCGGTGCGCCGCGCGACAGGGCCGACTGAGCGCTTCTAAGCCGACGTTATGGCACGCCCGCCGATACCAGCCAAAGCAGCCACGCGGCCGAATCTCGCCCGGAAAGCGGTTGCGTCATCGTGTGTCCGACCGCTAGGTTCGCGACCCGGGACGGATAGCGAGCGGAGAACGAACCAGATGACACCTTTTGCGATCGGTGGCGTACAGATGCATGTCGCCGCCTTGCAGGACAATGTCGCAGGGATGCGCCACCGGCTGGACGTGTTCATGGCGCGGTTTCCCTGGACGCAGATGGTTCTGTTCAGCGAGCTTGCGCCCTATGGCCCGCTGACACGGTTCGCGCAGCCGTTCCCGAACGAGGCGCTGGAGCGGTTTCGCGAAGACGCCGTGCGCCACAAGATCTGGCTGATCCCAGGTTCGATGTTCGAGAAGGCCGAAGACGGCCGGATCTACAACACCTCGGTTGTGATCAATCCCGAAGGCGAGATCGTCGCGAAATACCGCAAGATGTTCCCCTTCCGGCCTTACGAAACCGATGAGGTCTCGGCCGGAACCGAGTTCTGTGTCTTCGACGTGCCCGGCGCGGGCCGTTTCGGCCTTTCGATCTGCTATGACATCTGGTTTCCGGAGACGACGCGCCAGTTGACCAGCCAGGGGGTCGAGGTTCTGCTGCATCCGGTTCTGACGGGCACCACCGACCGCGACGCCGAACTGGCCATTGCACGGGCCGCGGCAGCGCAGTTCCAATGCTATGTCTTCGATGTCAATGGGTTGAGCGCGGGCGGCGTTGGCCGTTCCTGCGTGGTCGACCCGTCCGCCCTGGTGCTGCATCAATCGGCGGGGCAGGAGGATATGTTCCCCATCGAGATCGACTTCGATCAGGTGCGCCGCCAGCGGGAAACCGGCCTGCGCGGTTTGGGCCAGGTTCTGAAAAGCTTCCGCGACCGGCCCGCGGATTTCCCCGTCTATGACCGCGCCAGCGGGACCGATGCCTACCTGCACACGCTTGGCCCCTTGGAGGTCCCGGCGCAGGGATCGCTGGCCGGCTTGGAACTTTCCGAGCCGCCGCGCGTTGAATGTAGATCAGGGGGAACCAGCACGCCGCCGACGGCAGAAACGCCATCGGTGACCGGAAAGATAGCTTCGGGCTAGCGCTCCCGCGCTCGATGGGGCTATCCTTATCTGTGCTGCGCCAGATAGGAGACCGATATGCCCGACGACGGCGCCAGCAGCAAAAATCACACCATTAGTGACTACTACAGCGCTGCGCAGTTGCGCGCGGACAGGTGGAGCTCGCTTCGCGAAGTCGCAGATGCGCTTGGCGGGTGCGAGGGCGATAGCTCGAAGAAAACCGAGAACCTTGTGCGTGAGGCGACGGGCCTCTTCGATGCGCTGAGCCCAATCGAGATGTATTGGGCCTTTCCGGGTTCTGCCGCTTTCGCCCAGTTGCGACGGATGTTGGAGACGCGAAATTGGGAGGATTTGGGCCATGCCGTGCGGCGCGTTGCCCGCGCCTTGGCCACGGGGGCTTACCGCCGACGGTCGATCCCGCTGGCCCGCGACGATGCCGAGATCGATGATGTCGAGGACGAGTCGACGCTGCCGATCGAGGCGCGCGCCCTGGCCCGCCCCTATTTCGAGGTTCTGTTCGTCGACGATCTCTCCGAACAGCAGGATCGCTGGATCAGAAGCTCACTGTCGCGGATGCGCCGGGCCGAGGACAATTTCATCTACGAGCCGGTGGTCGTCCCCAGCCTGGAGGACGCACTGATCGCGGTCCTGTTCAACCACAACATCCAGGCGGTTGTGATCCGGTCGGGCCTGTCGTTGCGCTCCGCCAACAAACTGGCCCTGCTGACGCGGTATATCAATCGCGCCGGGGACGATGCGTATCTGGAGAACCTGTCGCCCGCGGATTACGGACCCGAGCTTTGCCGGATGATCGCGAAGATGCGGCCCGAGCTCGACACCTATCTGATCACCGACCGTTCGGTCGAGGATATCGCCGGGCGCGATCTGGGCCTCTGCCGCCGGGTCTTCTACAATCAGGAAGACTTCCTGGAGTTGCACCTGAACCTCCTGCGCGGGGTTAATGCGCGCTACAAGGCGCCTTTCTTCAACGCGTTGAAGGAGTATTCGAAGCAGCCAACCGGCGTGTTCCACGCCATGCCGATCAGCCGGGGCAAATCGATCTCTCGCAGTCACTGGATCCAGGATATGGGGGCCTTCTATGGCCCGAATATCTTCCTGGCGGAAACCTCGGCGACCTCCGGCGGACTCGACAGCCTTTTGGAGCCGCACGGGCCGATCAAAGAAGCACAAGAACTTGCCGCGCGCGCCTTCGGCGCGAAGCAGACCTTCTTTGCGACCAATGGTACATCTACTTGTAACAAGATCGTGGTGCAGGCGCTGGTGCGCCCCGGCGACATCGTGCTGGTCGATCGCGACTGCCACAAGTCGCACCACTACGGCATGGTGCTGGCCGGGGCCAATGTGGTCTATCTCGACAGCTATCCGCTCAACGAATACTCGATGTATGGTGCGGTGCCGCTGCGCGAGATCAAGCATCAGCTTCTGGCGTTGAAAGCCGCGGGCAAGCTGGACCGGGTGCGGATGCTGTTGCTGACCAACTGCACCTTCGATGGCGTCGTCTACAATGTCGAACGGGTGATGGAGGAATGCCTCGCCATCAAGCCCGATCTGGTCTTTCTGTGGGATGAAGCCTGGTTCGCCTTTGCCAGGTTCGGCCCAACCTATCGCCAGCGCACTGCGATGAACACGGCCAATGTGCTGCGCGAAAAGCTGCGCTCGCCCGATTATGCCAAAGCCTATGAGGAACAGGCCGAGTCACTGAAAGACGCCGATGACGAGACGCTGCTCAATACCCGGCTGATGCCGCCGCCCTCCGCCCGGGTCCGCGCCTATGCCACGCAGTCGACACACAAGACGCTGACTTCGCTGCGGCAGGGCTCGATGATCCACGTCAACGATCAGGACTTCAAGGGAGAGGTCGAGCAAGCGTTCCACGAAGCCTATATGACCCATACCTCGACCTCGCCGAACTATCAGATCATCGCCTCGCTGGATGTGGGGCGCAGGCAGGTCGAACTGGAAGGGTTCGAGTTCGTGCAGCGTCAGGTCGAGGCGGCAATGTCGCTGCGGCGGGCGATCTCGACCCATCCGCTGTTGAAGAAATACTTCAAGCTGCTGAGGGCCGGCGACATGATCCCGGAACAGTATCGTCAGAGCGGTGTGACCTCCTATTACGACGACGAGCAGGGCTGGACCGATATCTGGGAGTGCTGGGCCCAGGACGATTTCGTGTTGGATGCCACGCGGGTGACGCTTGCCGTCGGCGGCACGGGTTGGGACGGCGACACGTTCAAGACCGACATCCTGATGGATAAATACGGGATCCAGATCAACAAGACCTCGCGTAACACGGTGCTGTTCATGACCAATATCGGCACCACGCGATCTTCGGTCGCCTATCTGATCGAAGTGCTGGTCGAGATCGCGAATGAATTGGACGATCTGATCGACGATGCCTCGAAGATGGAGCGCCGGGCTTTCGAGCAGCGGGTCAAAAGCCTGGTTGAGGATCTGCCGCCGTTGCCGGATTTCTCGCGTTTCCACGATGCCTTCCGCGCGGATGATACGACGCCGGAGGGGGATATCCGCTCGGCCTTCTTCCTCGCCTATGACGAAGACAATTGCGACTATCTCGCGCTGGACGGTTCGGTCAAACAGGCCATGGCGTCGGGGCGCGAGGTTGTGTCGGCGTCCTTCATCATCCCATATCCGCCCGGCTTTCCGATCCTGGTGCCGGGCCAGGTGATATCCGAGGAAATCCTGGCCTTCATGCGGGCCCTGGATGTCAGCGAGATCCACGGCTACCGCCCGGACCTTGGCCTTCGCGTGTTTACCGACGAAGCGCTCGCCGCCCATAAGAAATAAGCAGGGAGAGACGATATGCCGAAGAAAGTCCTCAAGAACATCTCGGAGATCCGGCGCTTTTTCCACCGGAACGAAGAGCCGATTTATTTCGTCTCCGCCACCAATTTCAACCTGCTGGGATTGGACGAGTGGTCGAAAAACTTCAAATATATCTGCTACCTGGATTGCTATGACGGTCGGCATCCGAATGTGTTCTGCCCGTCCGAGGCGCCCCATGCCGAGTTCCAGTCGATCGAGGAGATCAACAACTATCTCCTGCAGCACAAGGAAGTGGTCGATCTGATCAAACGCCGTGGCGGCAAGCCGAAATTCGTGTTCCTGATGTTCGACGAAGAGACCGAGCGTCTGGCGAAGGAACTGGGCGGCGAGGTCTGGTTCCCCAAGGCCAGCCTGCGCACCCGCTGCGACAACAAGATCGAAACCGTGCGCATCGGCAACAAGGCTGGCGTCCCCTCGGTCCCCAATACGCTGAGCGAGATCAAGGATTATGACCATCTGAAGAAGGTCTGCGAGAAGGCGGGGATCGGAAATGATCTGGTCTTGCAATCGGCGTTCGGCGATAGCGGGCACACCACCTTCTTCATCAAGTCAGAGGCCGATTTCCGCCGCCACGAGCACGAGATTGTGGGAGAGGGCGAAATCAAGGTTATGAAGCGCATCGATTGCCGCGGCTCCGCGATCGAAGCTTGCGCGACCAAACAGGGCACCATTGTCGGTCCGCTGATGACCGAACTTGTGGGTTTCAAGGAACTTACCCCCTATCGCGGCGGCTGGTGCGGGAACGAGATCCTCTCGACCGCCTTCCCGCCCAAGGTCCGCAACAAGGCGCGCGAGTTGACATTCAAGTTTGGCGAACAGCTTCGCAAGGAAGGCTATCGCGGCTATTTCGAGCTGGATTTTCTGATCGACAAGAAAACCAACGATCTGTGGCTGGGCGAGTTGAACCCGCGCATTACCGGCGCGTCCTCGATGACCAACCACGCGGCGTTTGCCCATGCGGACGCGCCGCTTTTCTTGTTCCATCTGCTGGAGTTCTCGAAAAAGCAATTCAAGCTGGATGTGGATGAATTGAACGCCCGCTGGTCCGACCCGGACATGATCGACAGTTGGTCCCAAATGGTGATCAAGCACACCGACGACAGTGTCGATATCATCACCGAGGCACCGGAAACGGGCATCTACCGCATGCGCGATGACGGGCGGGTCGAGTTCAACCGCTTCGACTATCACCGCCGGGCGGTCGAAAACGAGAACGAAGCGTTCTTCCTGCGGATCCTGAAGCCGGGGGATTATCGCTACGAAGGGGCCGATCTGGGGATCCTGGTGACACGGGGACGCTCTATGACGCCCGGTTTCCGGTTAAACGAGCGTGCGAAGAAGTGGATCCACGGGATCAAATCCAGCTTCAGTGCGCGCCCCCTGCCCACGGCGGCGGCGCTGGCGGAACCCGCGTTCAAGATCCTCTAGCAGGCGCCCATTGCAGATCACCTGGCGCGCCGTTTCCGAAGAGGAGCCCGGCCCGAAATGGGCGGGGCTCTTTGCCGAATACTGGCCGAGTTATCGCAAATGGTGGCTGCGCGAGGGGCACGAGGCGCGCCCGACCTATCTCGAAGGGCTGCGTGCCCTGCAACAGCATATGCCCGAGATCGTGCCGCTATACGAAACGCTTGCTGACCAAGCGGGTGGCGGCGATCATGCGGCGCGGTTTCTCAGCTTCTATTGTCCGCCGCCCTATCTCTCTGGCTGCAGTCAGGCGATCTGGCCGGGGAAGGAGCCGGTGCTGGTGCGCAACTACGACTATGACCCAGAGGCATTCGACAGCCTCGTCCTGCACACCAGATGGCAGGGCCGCGGTGTCATAGGGGTCAGCGATGGGCTGTTCGGTCTGGTCGATGGCGTGAACGATGCCGGCCTCGCAATCTCGCTGACCTTTGGGGGCAGGCGCATCGTCGGCACGGGTTTCGGCGTGCCGCTGATCCTGCGCTATGTCCTGCAGACCTGCACCACGACCGAGGAAGCGGGCGAGACGCTGGCCCGCCTGCCCACTCATATGAGCTATAACGTCACCGTGCTGGATGCCAGGCGCCGCTATCTGACCGCGATGATGGCGCCGGACCGTCCCGCGATCCTCACCCATGCCGCGGTCGCGACCAATCATCAGGAAAACATCGACTGGGTCAGCCATGCCCGCTTCACCGCCACGGTCGAGCGCGAGCGCTTCCTGTTGCAACGCCTGACGCTGCACGTGGACCCGGAGGAAAAGTTCATAGGCGCGTTCCTGAAACCGCCGCTTTACTCAATCGCGTTCTCCTCGGGCTTCGGCACCCTCTACACCGCCGTCTACCGCCCTCGCAAACGCGAGATGGAGATCAGATGGCCAGGAACGGTATGGAAACTGGCCTTCGACAATTTCCACGAGGGCGCACGCCGGATCGCCGTTCCCGCTGGTCTCGTTCGCCGTTGAGGCACGTGCCATCATTTACAACTCCTACGGGTCGTAATGCAGTGAAATACATGCTTTGATGGTTTGATAGGAAGAGGTCACGACCGGCGCTCCGGTCTTGAAATGTCGAAGATAAGGGGGGGGTACATGGCCTACGTCGAACAATTCTTCGCTCTGATCGGAGATGCCACCTGGGGCTGGTCGCTGATCCCGTTCCTGATCGTTCTGGGCATCTTCTTCACGCTGCTCTCGAATCTGGTGCAGTTTCAGTTCTTTGGACGGATGTTCCGGGTGCTGGTCGCCAAGTCCGAGGGAGGAGCGGACCGCATCAGTTCGCGCGAGGCCTTGCTCGTCAGCGTCGGCGGGCGCGTCGGCGGCGGCAACATTGCCGGCGTTGCCGTGGCGATCACCCTTGGCGGACCCGGCGCTGTCTTCTGGATGTGGGCCATCGCCATCATAGGCATGGCAACCAGCCTGTTCGAATGCTCACTCGCGCAGCTCTACAAACGGTCCGAAGCCGATGGCACCTTTCGCGGTGGCCCGGCGCGTTACATCATTCACGGGCTCGGCAAACAGTTTCGCTGGCTCGCAATCCTCTATGCGGTCTGCTTGATCGCCGCCTTTGCGCTGGGTTTCAATGCTTTCCAGGGCAACACGGTCGCCGGGGCGGCGCAAGACAGTATGGGGATTGATCGGCTCTGGACCGGTCTCCTGCTCGCGGTGGTCACCGGCTTCGTCGTTTATGGCGGGATCAAGCGGATCGCCAAGGTGGCCGATATCGTGATCCCTGTGATGGCCATCGGCTATATCGGCATGGCTCTGCTGATCATCCTGATCAACCTGCCCAGCGTGCCGGGTGTCCTCTACGACATCGTCGCCAACGCTTTCGGGCTGGAGGAGGCGGTCGGCGGCGGCATGGGGGCGGCCATCGCGCAGGGTCTGCGCCGGGGACTGTTCTCGAACGAGGCCGGCTTGGGTTCGGCACCCAACGTGGCCGCCGTGGCCTATGTCCGCCATCCGATCAGCCAGGGCGTCGTCCAGGCGCTGTCGGTGTTCATCGACACGATCATCATCTGCACCTGCACCGCCATGGTGATCCTGCTGGGCGATGTCTATGTTGCCGGCGCGCAGGATGTGAACGGCGTGGCCCTGACCCAACAATCGCTTGTCAGTCATGTCGGGGACTGGGCGCAGTATTTCCTGACAGTGGCAATTCTGCTCTTCGCGTTCAGCTCGATCATCTACAATTACTATCTGGGCGAGAACGCGCTGACCACGATGACCCGGCATCCGGCATCGCTGCATGTCCTGCGGGTTGCGATTGTCCTGCTGGTCTTTCTCGGCGCGACTGCGCCGGGCGCGACCTCGGTCTTCTTCTTCTCCGACCCGATGATGGGTTTGCTTGCCATCGTGAACCTGCTGGCACTGACCATGCTCTTCCCGGTCGGACTGCGCCTGCTGAACGACTACCGCGCCCAGCTTCGCGCCGGTGTCGATGACCCGGTGCTCTATGCCTCGGACTATGCGGATCTCGACCTAGACAAAAGCGCATGGCCGGAGGTGAAGGACGCCTCGTAAAGTTAGGCGGGGTCTGTGGTCGGTGAGACAGCCGGGGCTCCCGCCGATAGCAGAGGTCCGGCCGTGATCGATGCTGACAGCAGAGTGCGATCGCCTTGATACCGCGTTGGGGGGAAGGCACTGGGCATCGCCGGGAAGATCGATATCCGATTATCTCAGTCGAGAGATTGATCCGGTCGCCAAATCCAATCGGATCGCCCGCACCATCGTCGGTTGAGGCGCGGCCTTACTGATCTCGCCCAACGGACCCTCCCGGGCGTTTGCTGTCAGGATTGGCTTTATATAAACCCTGCCTGACCGCTTTGCGCCTATCTGTGGGCTTAGGCGCAATCGACTGCAGCAGAGGCGAAAATGCTCGGCCTAAGAGACATGGAATTTCTCACTGCACTGGCACGCCGCAAGCATTTCGCGCGGGCGGCGGAGGATTGCGGCGTCTCGCAACCTGCGTTCTCGATGCGGCTGCGCAAAATTGAGGAAAGTCTTGGCGTTGCCTTGGTCCGGCGCGGCAACCGGTTCGAAGGTTTCACCACCGAGGGTGAGGCGATTCTGCGCCATGCACATAAGATCATCGATGATCTGAAGATCATGCAACAAGATATCCGGTCCGCCCGGGGAGAGATCACGGGATCGCTTTCCATCGGGACGGTGCCGACTGCTGTGATCTATGCCGCCCGGGCCGTCGGGCGGCTGCAGGAGCAACATCCGAACCTTGCTATCACGTTGCGCACCGCGACTTCGCTTGCCATCCAGCAGGGCGTGGATAATGGCCAATTCGAGGTGGGCTTCACCTATGGCGAGGGGCTGACAAGCAGCCTCTACCGGGTCGATCCCCTTTACCAGGAGCGCTACCTGCTGCTTGCTCACAAAAATCTTCTTGGCGCGAAAAGAGAGTCAATCACCTGGGCTGACGCTGCGGAGCTTCCTCTCTGTCTGTTGGAGTCGGACATGCAGAACCGGCGGATCATTGACAAGGTCTTCCGCGACCAGGGGCTGGCCCCGAAGGTCATGATGGAGTCGAACGGTTTTATGGCCTCCATCGTACTCGCGGACGAAGGTGTCACCGCGACGATCGTGCCGGAACATCTGGCCAAGACATTCGCGCGGATGGCCGAGATTGCCGTGCTCAGGCTTGTGGAACCGGCGCTTGAAATGCCCGTTTGTCTGTTCACACGAGCGCGCGAGTTGGAGCTTCCAGCAGTCAGCGCGTTGCGCAAGACATGCGTGGGCGATCATAATCATTGATTATTAAAACATCAATTTCGGCAAATTGACGGTCAGTTTTTCTGATGCAAAATGCCTTGGTGATCAATCGCGACCAAGGTGACGGAATGGCTCCTCTAGATACCCAGGGCGGCATATGGAAGAAGAAGGGGACAGGTAAGTCCCGCAAGCAACCCAAGGGACGCCAAGTCACGGACCTGGCCTTGCAGCAGGTTGCCGACCTGCTGGGCAAACGCCCCAGAGACCGCGACCTGTTGATCGAATTCCTACACCTCATTCAGGACCGCTATGGCCATTTGTCGGCGGATCACATTGCGGCACTGGCGCACGAGATGCGATTGGCGCAGGCCGAGGTTTATGAAGTGGCGACGTTTTATGCCCATTTCGACGCAGTGGCCGAGGATGAAACCCCACCACCAGCCCTGACCATCAGGGTCTGTGACTCGCTGTCTTGCGAATTGGCCGGGGCGGATCAACTGCATGAGGCGCTGTGCGACGGGCTTGATCCTTCGCAGGTCCGTGTGCTGCGCGCGCCGTGCATGGGGCGCTGCGATACCGCTCCGGTGCTGGAACTGGGTCACAATCACATCGATCACGCCACGCCTGGGAAGGTGTTGTCCGCAATGATGGCGGAGGACACGCACGCGCATCTGCCCGACTACGAAGGCTTTGACGCCTACGTCGCAGCGGGTGGCTATGCGGTGCTCAAAGACCTGCGGGCGAACGGCGATTGGGAAGCGGTGCAGGAAACGGTGCTCTCCTCCGGCCTGCGCGGGCTTGGCGGGGCGGGGTTTCCCTCGGGCCGCAAATGGGGCTTTGTGCGGGCCAATGCCGGACCACGTTATCTTGCGGTCAATGGGGACGAGGGCGAGCCGGGGACTTTCAAGGACCGCTACTATCTCGAACGCACGCCGCATCTGTTTCTGGAAGGCATGCTGATCGCCGCCTGGGCGGTGGAGGCGGAAAAGGCCTTTATCTACTTGCGCGATGAATACCCGGCGGCCCGCGAAATCCTGCAACGAGAGATAGCCGCGCTGGAAGAAACGGGCATCGTCACGCCTGGCTACATCGACCTGCGGCGCGGGGCCGGAGCCTATATCTGCGGCGAAGAAAGCGCCATGATCGAGAGCATCGAGGGTAAGCGCGGTTTGCCGCGACACCGCCCGCCTTTCGTGGCCCAAGTCGGCATCTTCGACCGCCCGACACTGGTACATAACATCGAAACGCTGCTGTGGGTCGCGCGGGTGATGCGCGAAGGACCGGAGGTGCTTTCGGGCATCGAAAAGAACGGCCGCAAGGGCCTGCGCAGCTATTCGGTATCGGGCCGCGTGAAAAACCCCGGTGTGCATCTGCTGCCTGCCGGGTCGACCATTCTGGACATTATCGACGCCTGTGGGGGCATGTTGGATGGACACGCGTTCAAGGCCTACCAACCGGGTGGCCCGTCCTCCGGCCTGCTGCCTGCTTCGATCGATGACGTGCCCCTCGACTTCGACACGCTGCAACCTTTGGGCACTTTCATTGGGTCAGCCGCCGTTGTGATCCTGTCCGATCGGGACAGTGCAAAGGCTGCCGCTCTCAACATGCTGAGGTTCTTCGAGGATGAGAGCTGTGGTCAGTGCACGCCATGCAGGACAGGTTGCGAAAAGGCGGTGAAGCTGATGCAGGCCGACACATGGGACCAGGACCTTCTGTCGGATCTGTGCCAGGTGATGTCCGATTCATCCATCTGCGGTCTGGGACAGGCCGCGCCCAATCCGATCCGGTTGATGATGAAACACTTTGCGGAGGAGATCTGAGATGCCCGATGGCGCGCAGGTCAAAATGGTCACCTTCACGCTGAACGGTGAAGAAGTAACGGTGCCCGAGGGGTGTTCGATTTGGGAAGCTGCCAACGGACGCGGTCTGAAAATCCCGCATCTCTGCCACAAGCCCGCCAAGGGCTACAAACCCGACGGCAATTGTCGCGCCTGTATGGTGGAGGTCGAGGGCGAGCGAACGCTGGTTGCCTCCTGCATTCGACCCGTGGCCGACGGCATGGTGGTGCAGACCGAAACCGAGCGCGCCAAGAAGTCGCGCGAACTGGTCGTGGAACTGCTGGCTGCCGACCAGCCGGACGTGAAACATGATGCCTCCTCCCATTTCTGGGAGATGGCCGCGCTCAACGGTGTCACAGAAAGCCGCTTCCCGGCCAAGAAACCGGAACATGTGCCGCTGCTTGATGACAGCCATGTGGCCATGCGGGTGAACCTCGATGCCTGCATCCAATGCAACCTTTGTGTCCGCGCTTGCCGCGACGTACAAGTCAACGACGTGATCGGCATGGCGGGGCGCGGTGCGACCTCCAAGGTGGTTTTCGACCAAGACGATCCGATGGGTCTCTCCTCCTGCGTGGCCTGCGGCGAATGCGTGCAGGCCTGCCCGACCGGCGCGCTGATGCCCGCCACGGTTCTTGACCAACATCAGGCCGGGGACAGCAAGGACTATGACCGCGAAGTCAAAAGCGTTTGTCCCTATTGCGGGGTCGGCTGCCAGATCAGTTTCAAGGTCAAGGACGACAAGATCAAATATGTGGAGGGCATCGACGGTCCGGCAAACGAGAACCGCCTTTGCGTCAAGGGCCGCTTTGGTTTCGACTATATCCACCACCCGCACCGTTTGACGAAGCCCCTGATCCGGCGAGAAGACGCGCCCGCGAAGGGCCTGAACGTCGACCCTTCAAACTGGCAGACGCACTTCCGCGAGGTAGATTGGGACGAGGCGCTGGATTTCGCGGCAGGTGGGATGGCCAGGCTGCGCGAGGAAAAGCCAACCTTTATCGCCGGTTTCGGCTCCGCCAAATGTTCTAACGAAGAGGCCTACCTGTTTCAGAAGCTGATCCGGCAGGGCTTTGGCCACAACAACGTAGACCACTGCACGCGGCTCTGCCACGCTTCCTCGGTGGCTGCGCTATTGGAGAACGTCGGCTCTGGCGCAGTGTCGGCCACCTTCAACGAGATCGAGAATGCGGATGTGGCCATCGCCATTGGCTGCAACCCGCTGGAAAACCATCCGGTCGCGGCGACTTATTTCAAGCAGTTCACCAAACGCGGCGGCAAGCTGATCGTGATGGACCCGCGCGGCCACGGCCTCAAACGGTTTGCCAGCCACATGCTGCAATTCAAGCCGGGCGCGGATGTCTCCATGCTGAACGCGATCATGCATGTGATCGTCGAGGAAGAGCTCTACGACCGTCAGTACATTCAAGCCATGACTGAAAACTGGGAGGCGATGAAAGAGCACCTGCAGGGCTTCCCGCCCGAGAAGATGGCACCGATCTGCGGCATAGACGCGGATGTGCTGCGCGACGTGGCACGCACTTTCGCCGGTGCCAAGGCTGCGATGATCTTCTGGGGGATGGGGGTGTCCCAGCACATCCACGGCACGGACAATTCGCGCTGTCTGATCTCGCTTGCGCTGATGTGCGGGCAGGTCGGGCGCCCCGGCGCGGGCCTCCATCCGTTGCGTGGCCAAAACAACGTGCAGGGAGCCTCCGATGCGGGGCTCATCCCGATGTTCCTGCCGGATTACCAAACGGTGACCGATGATGGCGTGCGGTCGGCGTTCACCGAGGTTTGGCAGTCTGGAGATTTCTCGGACCAGAAGGGCCTGACGGTGGTCGAAATTATGGATGCGATCCATGCCGGCGATATCCGCAGCATGTATATTCTGGGCGAAAACCCCGCCATGTCCGATCCTGATGCGGATCACGCGCGGGATGCGCTGGCGAAACTGGAACACCTGGTGGTACAGGACATCTTCCTGACCGAGACGGCCAACTACGCGGATGTGATCTTGCCGTCTTCCGCCTGGTATGAAAAGTCCGGCACCGTGACCAACACCAACCGGCAGGTCCAAATGGGCCGTCCCGTCATCCCGCCGCCCGGTGAAGCGAAGGAGGACTGGTGGATCGAGGTGGAACTGGCCAAACGATTGGGGCTCGACTGGACCTACACGCATCCTTCGGAGGTCTTCGCCGAGATGAAGCTCAATATGCCTTCGCTCGACAACATCACTTGGGAGCGTTTGGAGAAAACCGCTGTGACTTACCCGTCGCTCGGCCCCGATGATCCAGGCCAGCCGATCGTCTTTATGGACGGCTTCCCACGCCCGGAAGGGCGGGCAAAGTTCACCCCCGCCAATGTGCTGCCCCCTGACGAAGCACCGGATGCAGAGTACCCCTTCGTGCTGATCACCGGGCGGCAGCTGGAGCATTGGCACACCGGGTCGATGACACGGCGCTCGAAGGTGCTTGATGCGGTGGAGCCGGAGGCCAATTGCTCGCTCCATCCGCGTACCCTGCGCGACCTGGGCGTGTCTCCCGGGGATTATGTGCAGCTAAGCACCAGGCGCGGCAGCATCACCGTGCTGGCCCGTTCCGACAGGGCGGTGTCTGAAGGCAACGTGTTCCTGCCCTTCGCCTATGTTGAGGCGGCGGCAAACATCCTGACCAATCCTGCGCTCGACCCATTCGGCAAGATACCGGAATTCAAGTTCTCCGCCGTGCGGGTGGAAAGAGCACAAAACGCCGTCGCGGCGGAGTAACGCCGCGACCGATGGGCGATTGCCACCTCCAGCAGAACCCTATTCCGTGGTCGATGCTTCTTCCGTTTCGGGTTCGAGCCCGAAGTCGTTGTCGAAGAACAACCCGACCCCCACGCCGATCGCGAGGGCCAGGATCAGTTTTAGCCGTAAATCCATGTTCCAGCGTCACTCCGCTGGGCTGGGCTTCGCGGGGCTCACACCACCCGCCTTGCGTCTGAAGAACCGGGCTTTGATGTTTTCCCAGAGCTTGGCCATGCCGAGCGGTTCGTAGATCATGAAGATGATGATCAGCGCGCCGAAGACCACGAGTTCGATGGAAGAGATGATTGTCGCATCCACCATGCCGTGGAAAATCTCGTTCCCCAGCGTATTCAGCACCACCGGGAACAGAAGGATGAATGCGGCGCCGATGAAGGCCCCGTTGATCGTGCCAAGCCCACCCAGGATCACCATGAAGAGGATCCGGAAGCTCAGCTTGATATCGAAGGCCACCGGTTCCATCGACTTGAGATAAGTGAAGGCAAAGAGCGCACCTGCTACCCCGCAGAAGAAGGCCGAGATCGCAAAGGCTTGCAGCTTGGTTCTGAGCAGCGAGATACCCATACTTTCGGCCGCGATATCCATATCGCGCACCGCCATCCAGTTTCGCCCAGTACTGCCGCGCGTCATGTTGATGGCGAGAATCGTCAGAACGGTAACCACGACCAGGACCACCAGATACATTTCCAGCGGCGAGGTGAATTCACGCCCGAAGATCACGATGTCTTGCGCGGTGATGATCCCGGAGGTGTCGTAGTTCTTGAACCAGCCGAACTTGTCGATCATCCAGATGATGAAGAACTGGGAGGCAAGCGTGGCGACCATCAGGTAGATGCCGCGCACCCGCAAGGATGGCAGCCCGAAGAGCACGCCAAATGCCGCCGCGACCAGCCCCGATAGCATGAGATTTACCGGGAACCCGAGGAATGGCAATCGCAGTTCGAGGTTGAAGAGCGCGAAGGCCCCAGCGGCCATGAAGCCTGCCGCGCCCAGCGCAAGCTGCCCGGCGTATCCCATCACGATTTGCTGTCCGATTGCGGCCAGCGACAGACACAGCCACGGGATCAGGATCGAGGAGTACCAGTAGTCGGATTGCACCGTCAGGGGGATCAACGCGAAACCGAGGATCATCAAGATGACTAGGTTTGACAGATCGCTGCGCGTGTAGCTCAAGAATACGGGAGATGATTTCATGTCCAGGCCTCCTTACACGCGCCGGATGATCTTTTCGCCGAAGAGGCCTTCAGGCCGCCACAGCAGGAAGAAGATGGCGAGCACGAAGGGCGCCCAGCCTTCGATGGCACCGCCAAAGTAAGGGCCGATGTAAACTTCCAGTACCTTCTCGGTCGCGCCGATGATCAGGCCACCCACGATGGCACCGGGGATGGACGAGAATCCGCCGATAATCAGCACGGGCAGCGCCTTGAGCGCGAGGTCGACCAGGGCGAACTGCACGCCCGCCCGTGCACCCCACATCATGCCCGCGACAAGTGCGACGATACCGGCGGCCGTCCAGACCATCAGCATGATCGAACCGAGTGGAATGCCAATGGAGCTTGCCGCGCCCGGATCATCCGCCACGGCCCGCAAGCCGAGCCCCATCTTGGTGTATTTGAACATCAGCGCCAGGCCGGTGATCAGCACCGCCGCGACCAGACCAGCTGTCAAATCGAGCGCCGAAATGAAGAGCCCTGTGGAGTCGATGATCCACTGGATCGGGAAGTCACCTATTCCGAGGTCGAGCCTGCGCACCTCGACGCCCCAGGCCGCCTGCGCAAGCCCTTCGAGCACAAAGCCAAGACCGATAGTGGCCATGAGTAGTGTGTCTTCGCTCTGGTTCCGCAGAGGCTTGAGAACCAGTCGCTCGGTTGCAAGCCCCACCAATGCCATCAGCAGAATGGTGACGAAGAAGGCAACCACAAAGGGCAGACCCAATTCCATGAAGCCCACGAAAGACAGGACAGCGAAGAACACCATCGCACCCTGGGCAAAGTTGAAGGTTGAAGACGCCTTGTAGATCAGAACGAATCCCAGGGCGACGAGCGAGTACATGGTTCCGGCCAACAGCCCGGCCACCACGACCTCGATGAAGAACAGAAACTCAGTCATGGGCCACTCCAAGATAGGCGTCGATTACTTCCTGGTTGTTGCGGATTTCGTCTGGCGGACCGTCGCCGATGATCTTGCCGTAATCCAGCACGACCACGTTGTCGGAGATATCCATCACCACCCCCATATCGTGCTCGATCAACACGATGGTGGTGCCCAGCTCGTCATTTACCTTAAGGATGAAGCGGCACATCTCGCGCTTTTCCTCGACATTCATGCCCGCCATGGGTTCGTCCAGAAGCAACACATCGGCCTCGGTCGCCAGCGCGCGGCCAAGTTCGACCTTTTTCTGCAAACCGTAGGGCAGTTTGCCAACGGGCGTGTCGCGGATGTCGGCAATCTCGAGAAACTCGATGATCTCCTCACAGCGCTCAACATTCGCTCTCTCCTCTTCTCGGGCAGAGGGTGTCTGAAGCGCGATCGACAGGAAGTTGGCCTTCATGTGCAGCTTGCGGCCCACCAGAATATTGTCGAGAACCGACATCCGCTTGAACAGAGCGAGATTTTGAAAGGTGCGGGAGATGCCCTCTCGCGCAATGAAGTTCGGATTGATCTTCTGCAGCCGCTTGCCTTTGAAGGAAATACTGCCTTCCTGGGGTTTGTAGATCCCGTTGATGCAGTTCAAGAGCGATGACTTGCCTGCGCCGTTCGGGCCGATGATCGCCTTAATCTCGTGTTGAAGCACCTTGAACGAGGTATCGGTAATCGCCTTGACGCCGCCGAACCTCAGCGAGATGTTATTCACCTCCAGGATCGGTTCGCCGATCGGGAATGATCTTGTATCCAACATGGTCGTTGCCCCCCTTGTTCCGCGTCAGTGGTGGATGCCTGCGTGCTGTTCGCTTTCCTCACGCAGCACGTCGCGGAAATTTTTGCGGCCTTCTTTTGAGATGCCCAGATAAAGCTCTTTGACCTTTTCATCGTTCAACAGGCTCTCGGCGGTGCCGTGCAGCATCACGTGGCCGGTCTCGATGATGTAGCCATAGTCCGCATTGCGCAGGGCCACGTTGGTATTCTGCTCTGCCAGAAGGATGCTGACGCCTTCCTTCTGGTTGAGCTCGTTCACGATGTTGAAGATCTCGGCCACCAATTGTGGGGCCAGCCCCATCGAGGGCTCATCCAAGAGCAGCATCTTGGGTTTGGCCATCATGGCGCGCGCCACGGCGACCATCTGCTGTTCGCCGCCCGATGTGAAACCGGCCTGGCTTTTGCGCCGATCCTTCAGGCGTTTGAAGTAGCTGTAGATCTTGTCCAGTTCGTTGCGGATTTCAGCCTTGCTCAGCCGGCGCGAATAGGCTCCGGCGATGATGTTTTCCTCCACCGTAAGGTGACCGAAACAGCGACGCCCTTCCAGCACCTGAACCAACCCACGAACGACCATGTCGGCGGGATCCTGATTGGTGACAGGCTGACCGTCATAGGTGATCGCGCCTTTGGTTACCTTGCCGCGTTCACCCGCGAGCATGGTGGAGATCGCCTTGAGCGTCGTGCTTTTGCCTGCGCCGTTGCCTCCCAGAAGGGCGACGATCTTGCCGCGCGGTACGTTGAGCGAAACGTCATGCAAGGCTGCGATCACGCTATCGTAAATAACCTCGATCGTATCGATTTCGAGGATGTTGTCAGTGTTCGTCATCTTGTGAGTGCCATTCCTGTTTGCTGGCTGGTGCCGGCACCCAATGGGCTGCATCGGATGCCGGTGGCTCTTCTCGTCAAAGCGCCTTGTTATCAGGAACACTCTCTGGGCGTGATGCCGTTTTCGCTGGCAAACTTAGCCGCAGATTCTTCGACAAGACCCCGAATATAGGCCGGATCTAGAGGCTCCTCCCAATCGGTGACTTGCTGGAATTGCGTGCCGTCCCACTGCATCATTGCAAACTTGCCCGCGCCTGCGTTTTCAGCGCAGGACATTGCGAAGGGCGCTATCATGCCCTTGATGCCAAGCTCTTCGAGACGTGCATCATCCATCACAAGGGCTTCGTACCCCGCGCGGAATTCGGCACCCGTTACCGCTTTGCCAACCTTGTCGTGCATCTCCTGCGCGACGCGCAGCGCTTCGATGTACGTTACGGCAGCACCCAGGCCACGGTTCCAGTAAACAGTCCCGATGCGGCTCTCTTCCGCCAGGTTGCCTTTGCCTGCACCGTAGACCTGCTCCTTGATGGCTTGCACCAGCGGAAACTGATCGCCCGGAAGCGCGTTTGCCATGGCATAGGTGCCTGTCGCGGCATCACCTGCCGGGAACATGTCTTCTTCGGCTGCGCCGAAGGTGACATAGATCAGCTTTTCCCGGTCAAATCCGATGCGCGCGGCATTGGTCATGCCTGTGGAGTTCATGCCAGAGCCAGCCCCCCAGAAAGTGACCCAATCGGGGCGTTCCTTGCGCACCTGAAGCCATTGCGACTGCTGCTCCAAGCCTGGAGGCGGGATAGAGATTTCCACCAGCTCGGCACCCCAGTCAGCAAGGATCGCACGCATCGCCGGCAGCGGTTCGCGGCCATAGGCACTGTCGATGTGCATATGCACGATCTTCTTGCCGGCCATGTTTTCGACGCCGCCTTCCTGCTCAGCCATGAACTTCAGCTTCACAGCCATCTGTGACCAATAGTGACCCGCAGCATTGAAGACCCAAGGCCATACGGTGCCGTCTGCCGCATCCGTGCGGCCATAGCCGTACTGCGCCAGCACGACCTCATCTTCGGCCATACGGTTGATCACCGCATAGGCGCCCGGCGTGCCAAGCGTATCGAAAACCACGATGCGCTGACCGTCCTTTTCCAGAAGGCGTTGATAGCACTCCACGGTTTTCACCGCGTTATACTCTGTTTCGCACTCCTGCCATGTCAGCATGACACCGTTCACGCCGCCGTTCATGTTCACATAGTTCATGTAGTCGATTTGCGCACCGTAATATCCGGTGCCCATGGCGGAGTAGGGTCCAACGCGGCTACTGGCGACCGGGAAATACTGCGTTTCCTCTGCCACTGCTGTCTCGGGTGCTGCTGCTGCGAATGCGGCCACTGCTGTGGCCGTCGCGGCGAGCCCGTTCCTAAGGCGTTTCCATGTCACAGTGTGTTTCCTCCCTTTTTTCAACTTACTTCGCTCGCGGGCGAAACGGGACGGATTTCACAGCACAGCGACAGACAGTGGATACACCCTTTGGTGCGCCTCACCTGTTTGACCAATTGCACTGATCCCCCCTTGGACCATCTTGCGGGCAGGTAAACCCGACAGCTTTTAGCCATTCCCCGTTTCTCGCCGACAATTTCCCACTTTCGTTGGCATGCGGTTTCCGCGAAAGCTGGCGTGGGATCATTGCGCAGGCTTCGCGCAACTAAGGACTTGAGATTCGAGGCTGTCAACAATAAATGGTAATTAAATCAATATGATACGATGGTCTTGTGGTGCCGCAGAATGGTCAGAATGTCACGAAATGACAGGATCTAGCTGGCGGAAAAGGACAAAATGTCCAGATTCCAGACTGTTTTCGTCGGCTATTTGGACGGATTGTCCTCGGCAGGAACCCACACGGTAAATGTCGCTCCGCCGCCCTCCGCGCTGTCAACGCTGATCAAACCCCCGACCCTCGTAATCAGCGCCTGACTGATCGAAAGACCCAGTCCCGACCCTTTGCCGAGCTTTGTGGTCATGAAGGGATCGAAGACGTGATCGAGCCTGTCCGCGGGTATACCGGGACCGGTGTCTCTCACCTGGATCTGCGTTCCTAACACCTCATCGCGCTTGGCCGGGCCGGTCAGTATGGTGAGCTTGCCGCCCATATCCATGGCCTGCGCCGCATTGATTGTGAGGTTGACGATGACCTGCTGCAGCTCGGTTTCGACGATCCTGAATCGTGGACTGGGCGCATGTCGAACCTCGGTTTCGATCGCATGTTTGCGCAAGTCGGGTGCGACAAGGATCAGCGCATCATCTACGGCCTTTGCGGCATCGACCAATGTGTTGAGGTCCGACATTTCATCGGGGCGTGTGAAGTTGAGCAGCTTCCCGACAATGATATTGATCCTGTGGGTCTGTGCGTCGACCAGATCAAGCTCGGTTTTCAACTCATCCAACTGTTGCGGGGTCAGGCCCATCCGGATGACCTCCAAATTACCCTGAATGACCGCGATGGGATTGTTGATCTCATGCGCCACGCCGGCCGTGATCTCTCCGATCGAAGCCAGTTTTTCCGACATCACCAACTGAGCAAACGTTGTCTCCAACTTGCGGTTGGCCTCTTTCAACTCCTCGGTGCGCTGTTCCACAAGATCGTTGAGGTTGTCGGCATAGTCGCGCAGCGCCGCGTCGCGTTCCTCGACCTGATCGAGCAACCGATCGAGGTGCCGGGCCACGGCCCCGATTTCGCTTTTTTCCGCGACCGTCCCGATCCGGGCGTTCAGGTCTCCTTCCTCCGCACGCGCCATGGTCGCCGTCATCTGCTCTAGCGGTGCGAATATTCCTCTCGCGAGCCAGAGAAACATCGGCACCGAAAGCCCGATCACCATTATGAAAGCGGCGATCAGCGTCAGAATGGTGGCGTTTCGCTGGGCGGTGAAAGGCTCTTCCAGGAACCCTGTATAGAGCATTCCGATGCGGTTTCCCGATACATCGGTAAGCGGCACATAACCCGAGATGTACCAGTTGTTGACCACGAAAGCCCGGTCCAGCCACGTCTCCCCCGTTTCCATAACCTTCTGCCAGACCGCCTCCGAGACGCGCGTTCCAAGGGCACGGGACCCTTCGAACAGACGCACATTGGTCGAAATGCGCACGTCATCCAGAAACAGAGTTGTCGTTCCCGTGCGCGAGATTTCCCCGGTTTCATCCCGGTAAACCAGCGCATTCATCGTATCTATGAAATCGAGGTTGCGGTTCAGCAGTCGCCCACCGATCAGCGCCGCATGGCCGTTACCAAGCCTATGTGCGGCAAGAATAAACATGCCCCGATCTTCCACATCCCGCGAAATAGTGCGCGCTGCTTCGGTTGGAACCAGTGCAATGGCCGCGCGTGAGACCAGGGGCGCCGAAACCTGACGGATATCCTGCGCACCCATCAGGACAAGGTGGCCTGTGGGCATATCTGAGGCGGAGGCTCTTGCGACCTCCTGCAGCGGCTGTGGCAGGTCATTGTCGGTCAACGACCCCCAGATCAGGAAGTCCAGCCCCTGAGCTTCGCGTTGCTGGTTCAGAAATGAGGCAAGGGTCTCATCCGTGCCGGCAAGCGCCTCGGAGAAACCGACGGACTGGGCGATCGCGGCCACGGCGGCTGCCTGCGTCGCCTCGATCCGACCAAAATACTGTTCGGCCACACGCAGGTCACTTGCCACCTTGGCGATCAGCAGATCGTCGTAGCGGTTGATCCACCGCACCATCGTCACACCCAGCAGAAGCGGCAGCAGCACCACCAGTGGCAGAAGCGCGATAAGCAACAGCCGCCAGCGGACCGAGCGCATCATGTCAGAGCCCCCAGGCCTGGCATTTGCGGTCAATTGTCTTGCGCGCAACACCAAGCCGTCTTGCGGCCTCGGCCCTGTTGCCGCCACAGGCTTCCAGCATTGCCAGGATGTGGCGCTGCTCCACAGCGGCCAGGCTTTCGGTTTCGAATTCACCCGCGGCCGGTTCCAGCGCGTCCTCGAAGCTGCCGCGGATCAGCGCCCGTTCAATTGTGTTGCGCAGTTCCATTACGTTGCCAGGCCAATCGTGGGAGAGAAACCGCCGCCGCGCCAGAGCTGTGAACTCCGGCAGCTCCACACCCATGCGCGATGCGAGAGCGTCCGAGAAGTAAGTGACAAGGTCGAGCACATCCTCCTGCCGCTCCCGCAGGGGCGGCTGCACGATCTCCACGATTGTCAGTAGGTAGAAGAGATCCAGCCTGAAGGATTTTTCCTTGGCCAGTTCAGACAGCTGACGTGTGGTGGAACTGACAATGCGAACATCAAGCTCCACACCCCGGCTTGCGCCCACCGGGCTGAACCGCCCCGTGCTCAACAATTCGGCCAGGACATTCTGGCAATTCAGCGAAAGCACATCGATGTCTTCGAGGTAAAGCGTTCCGCCTGCCGCGCTTTGCAAGATACCGTCGTGCCGCGTGACCGAACCGTCGACATGCGTTTCGATGCGTCCAAAGAGTCGCTCCTTGAACGCTTCTTCCGCCATTCCGTAACAGTGCAGCCACACAAAGGGATGGGCAGATCGCGGCGACGCCGCGTGCAACATGCGCGCAGCGACCTGTTTGCCCGAACCCGTCTCACCACGAATGACGACATGGGCGTGGGTTCTCGCCGCCCTTTGGATGGCCTGACGGATCTTTTGGATTTCGGGGGAGGACCCCAATAGCGCATTGCGGTTCTTCAGGATGTCTTTGCCCAGCTCAAGTTCATGACGCAGCACCGAGTTCTGGCGCCGCAGACGGGCGCGCTCCAAACTGTGGGAGATCGCGTTTAGCACTTGGTTAGTGCGGAAGGGTTTCAGCAAAAAGTCACTGGCTCCTGCCCGGATCGCCTGAATGGCCGTGTCGAGGTCGGCATGGGCAGTGATCAGAATCGCGTCGCTGAAAAGCCCGATCTGCCGCTGTTCCGCCAGCCAGTCGAGCCCGGTCTGGTCCGGCATGATGTTGTCGAGGACAATGACGTCATAGGCGTTTTCATCCAGCAGGCGCGAAGCGCTGTTCGTGTCTTCGGCTACGTCGATCTTATTGCACTTCGAGGTCAGAACCTTCGAAAGAAAGTTCCGCATCCCCGGCTCGTCATCAACTACAAGCACGGAAGCTTGCGCAAGATTGTTTGCAAAGCCAATCTCGGCGTCGGAAGCTGCGAATTCTTCGATGGGTTCGATGGATTGGGTCAATTGTCACTCGGCGAAGGATGCTCAATCGACAAATTCGCAGGAAACGCATCGCCATGCAAATGCCGGTGCCGCATTTGTCCGGGCCGCCTGACTGCCGATTTGCCAATGATGCGCGGGCGCACGCTTAGTTCGCATTCAGAGCGAAACTCAGCGTGAAATCTGAAGCCGATATAACCAGGCAACGCCGTCCGAAGAGATGAGCCCGGTTCAGCGCCGCTGCAAGGGAATGATGGCAGTCAAACCTGGTCAGCGTGTCCCTCCAGATTTGGTCTTTCCGCGAGGCTCAAAATCGCTAGGTTGAGACATCGAGCCAGCATCTATGTCCAGCCAGATGACGATCGACCGATATCTGGGGCGGGGCGTGATGGTGAGAAATCAATATCCAGGCGAGATGGCATTTGTGGACGAGCGACAGAGACTGATCGCGTTGGCGTGCTCGATCGTGGGCTGCGGAGCGACTGCGGAGGACGTGGTTCAGGAGAGTTGGCTTCGATGGCAGACCCGCAGCTATCCAGAAGCCGCCGCGGGACCGATTTTCAGACAGATTGTCGTTAACCTGGCGCGAGATTGGCGCCGCAAGGAAAAGCGCGAGGCCCAGCACCTCGATGCGCATCGCGGTACCCAAACACCGGTCTTCGATACCGAGTACATCGTGATAACGCGCGATGATCTCGCCCAGGCCATTGAAGCGCTGCGCGACTTGCCCGAGCGCACGTTTGCGGCGTTCCGAATGCACCGCCTGGATGAGATGACCTATGCTGAGATCGCGCGGCAGCTGGATATCTCCACGCCAAGGGCGTTTCAACTGGTGCAGCGGGCGCTTGTCCATGTCGCGACACGGCTAGATTCCTGATCGGTCGCTTGTACTCAGCATGTTATCAGGGGCTACGCTAACAGCCGCGAGGTCGCAGCATCACCATGTTTGATCCTGAAGCGGAGCGACTGCTCGATGAAGCCGCAGGGCTCTTTCTTCGGCTTCGCGAAAGGCCTCAGGACAAAGACCTGTTGCGCGCACGCCGGGCATTTCTTGAACGCGGACCTGCGGAGCAGCACGCCTACGAAAAGATTGCTCGCGCCTATAAGGCGTCTGAGCCGCGCAGGCGGACGCGAACTCTTCCCTCGATTGCGGTTTTCCTTGCTCTTGCGCTCTCGGCTTATTTCGCTGGCCCCACGCTTCGAATAAGCCTGCTGGCGGATGTGGCCACGGGCAGGGATCGCATGACGATCACTTTAGCATCTGGCGATATCGCCGATCTCGACGCCACGACGGCTCTGATCGATCGGACAAAAACTGGCCATCGCGATGTCGAACTTTTGCAGGGTGCAGGTTTCTTCACCGTAACTTCTCAAGATCGCCCTTTCACTGTGTCGGCGGCGGGTCTGGAGGCCAAAGCGCTTGGGACGGCCTTTGAGGTCGCGCGGTTCGACGATGACGTTTCAATCGCGGTCTTCGAAGGTGTCGTGGAGGTAAGCGACGACCGTAACAGTTGGGTGCTTGATCCGGGGACCCGTCTGCATTGGTCAGGGTCAGGTGTCGCCTCGCTGGATCGGGTCGACCCGGCCACCGTTGCATCGTGGCGACAGGACAGATTGGTCTCGGTCGGTATGAGTTTTGAGCATGTGGCAGACGTCATTAACCGCCGTCTCGCTGGGTCGATCTTCGTGATGGGCGAAGACCTGGCCGCCGCCAAGGTGACGGGCAGTTTCGACCTCTCACGGCCACATGCTGCGCTGCGTGTCCTGGCCGCAACGCAAGAGGCGTCCATCGTGTCCGCCCTGCCTGCCGCCGCACTGCTCTTACCCGAAAAATAATTCACCCTCGTTGCCTTAAAATCCCGCTGTCCTGGTCGTCTTACCTCTGAAGCAGTGCAAATGATTGAAGTCGACGGGGGAATAACATGAATCCATTGAGGAAGTGTGGCGCGACGGCTCTTTCGCTCTTCGCGCTCGGTTGCATATCGGCAGCCGCGCAGGAGGTTCAAACGATCGACGTGCCCGCGCAACCGCTCGCGACTGCAATTGCCGAGTTGGCAGCGGAAACCGGCTGGCAGATCAGTGTCGCTGCAGATCTTGTGGAGAATGAGCGAAGCGCGGCTGTCAGTGGCACCATGGCACCGGCGGAAGCGCTGGCCGTCATGATCGCGGGCACCGATTTGCGGGTCGACCGGGTCGGCTCGGACGGCGTCGTACTGCGGCGGCAAAGCGGCGCTGCGCGCACCGATGACGAACCGCTCATCATGAACGACATCGTTGTCACGGCGCGGCGCTTCGAGGAGACCTTGCAGGATGTCCCCGGCTCGGTCTTCGTTCTGTCGGACGAGGAGATCGAAAGATCGAATATCGACGATCTGAGCGATTACACGCTTCGACTGCCCAATATCAACTTCATCGAAGGCGGGACGCCGACCGAGAGCGAGGTGTCGATTCGCGGCATCTCCAATATCGTCCAGCAATCCGCGAGTGGACCCGCTGTCGGCTTCTATGTCGACGAAGTGATCTTGAACCCGACAGGCTCTAATACCGGGATCGATCCTAACCTTTTCGATATCGAACGCATCGAGGTCGCCTATGGCCCCCAAGGCACGAGTTTCGGCCGAGGCACCATCGGCGGCGCGATCAACATCGTGACCAAAAAACCGACCCCGGAATTCGAAGCCTCGATCGAGGCTGAGGGCGGCAACTATCCCGACGGCAGGATCAAGGCGACGGTCAACGGCTCGTTGACGGGAGACAATCTGCTGATGGCCCGCTTGACGGCGTTTGGCGAAATCTCGGATGGTTATATCGATCTCGTAAATCTCGACAATTTTAATGGCGAGAACAGTTTCGGCGCGCGTTTGGCGCTGCGTTCCGAACCGACTGACCGGCTTACTCTCGACCTGTCGGGCTCGTTTGATCGAACAAATTTCAATCAGGCGAATGTCGCAACTGTCGAAAGTATCGAAAGCGGCAGCGGACCGCTCGAGAACTTCACGACGGTTGAGCCTGATAGCGAGGTGAGCCGCGCGCTGATCACCTTTCGCGGTGCTTACGATTTCGATTTCGGCACGCTGATCTCCAACACGTCCTATCTGCGGGTGACCTCGGACATTTTCAGCGACGGCGAGTTCCTGGAGGCCGATGCGCTGACCTTGGCAACCAATTCGACCGAGACATCGATTGCACAGGAATTCCGCTTGGAATCCGCCGATTTCAAGCTCCCGCTCGCAGGAACGACGAGCTTTGTCGGCGGGGTGAATTTCAGCTTCAGCGATGAGGCGTTCACCGGTGAAGTGACACCGGGGCCGGCCTCGCCCTTCCCGGCTCCACCAGGGGCTGCGGTCGTGATCGACTCCACCGAGGAGATTTTCGATCTTGGCGTGTTCGGCGAATTCCGCTTCCGCCCCATCGAGCAACTCGAACTCGCAGCAGGCGCCCGCTTTACGCGCACCAAAGTCAGCTTCGAAGGCGAGCAGATCGATGGTGTCGGGTTCTTCGGCGGCGTCGTGCCGTTTCAGTCTTTCGAGGATACCTTCAGCCAGATCTCGCCCCGGGGCAGCATCAAATACGATTGGACGGATAATTTCAGCACCTATTCGGCCATATCGACCGGGTTCCGCGCGGGCGGATTCAATCAGATCGGTCCGAATTTCGGTCTGCAATTCGATGAAGAGAGCGCGATCAACTTCGAGGGCGGGTTCCGCTCCAGTTGGTTCGATAACAGGCTACAAGTGAACGGCTCGGGCTTTGCGCTGTTCTATGAAGATATCCAGCTCACCTCGACAGATCCGACAGGCACTTTCATCGCCGTCTTCAACGCGGCAGAGGCCCGATCGATCGGCGCGGAGATCTCTGTCCAAACCCGGCCTGTGGACAACCTTTTCTTCGGTATAGACTACGGGCTCACCAAGGCTGTCTTCACCGGGTTTTCCACCGCGCCGATTGGCGATCTCTCAGGCGTTACCTTGCCCAATGCCCCAACCCATACGCTGCGTGTAACCGCGGAATATGAGCATGAGATCCTGAACAATGCAGCCGATGCCTTCATCCGCGCCGAGCATAGCTTTACATCCGGGTTCACCAATCTGGTTGCCTTGTCGGACCCCACTTTCGAGCCCTTCGACAGCCGGAACGTGGTCAACTTCCGTGCGGGCGTTCGGGCCGAGCGTTGGGAGCTCGAGGCTTTTGTCGAGAATGCGTTCGATGCCCGCTATCAGACTGGCTCAACCGGGGGTGCGGGTCTCGCTCCGCTGTTCGGCGAAAGCCCAGCAGTCGAAGTGGGGCCAAGTCGACGCTACGGTCTGAGGGGAAGGATCCTTTTCTGACGCTCAGATGCTCCTCTACGGATCTGAGCGCAAAAGCCAGATGGCCGTCGTTGCGCAGATGCGATGTTACCTGTCGGACAGTGAAGAAGTGGAGTTGGAGTTGGAGTTCCCCCGGTTTTGTGGACACTTTTTG
>JBCCDU010000049.1:0-35512 GCA_039030715.1 Pseudomonadota bacterium | reverse complement strand
CAACGTTTGCGGAACTGCCCGATCTGGTGGGGCGTGAGATCGGGATCTCGCCCTGGGTGACGATCGATCAGCAGATGATAGACGCCTTCGCAGATGCGACGGGCGACCGCCAGTGGATCCATGTCGACCGCGAACGGGCGGCGCGCGAGATCGGGTCGACCATTGCCCATGGTTTTCTGACCCTCTCGCTGATCCCGCGTCTGGCGGATCCGATGCTTGTGGTCCGGGGAATGGCGCATAAGCTGAACTACGGCCTCAACCGCGTGAGGTTCACCCAGGCAGTGCGACCGGGGCAACAGGTGCGCCTGCGACAAAGCGCGACGGCCTGCGAGACCAAGGGCCGAGGCACGCAACTGACGCTGGAATGCGTGTTCGAGATCGAGGGAGAGGCGCGTTCGGCCTGCATCGCCGAGACACTGGTGCTGTTCATGCCGGAGACGTCAGAGCCCTGAGAACCCAGCAGGAAGCTCTGCGTCCGGCTCGCCCCGCGCCAGACGCGGACGGCCCATGGCAATGACGGTGACGACCGCCTCGACCAATGTGATACGACCTTCGATCTCGGCTTCTCGCCGGTCGATCTCGGTGCTGATCTGGGGCTCGTCGGCACCTGCGGCGTTTGCATCGCGGCGGAGTTCCTGGTCCAGCGCCCGGGTCAGCGCGGCCTCGGCCAGCGCCTGATCGTTGAAATCCTTCGGGCCGGTCGGCAGATGCGCGCGGAAGATCCCATCCTGCGGTACGCTGATGGTAGCGGAGCGGCTGAGGCGCACATGACCGACGACGGCGCCGATCGCATTGGCCACATCGGCATGCTCGGGCACCGCGTTCGGGGCCCCCACGAGATCCGCAACGCCCGGGTAATAAGTGGGCGCCGATGCGCCAAGGCCGATCAGCGGCAGTTCGAGGGTCAGGCGCGGGCGGACCAGGCCCGTGCGGCCATCGAGCGCCGCCTGCGCCAGAGGTGTCGCCGCAAGGCCGGTGCCTGCGAAACCATCCTCCGTCAACGCGGCCTCCAACACCAGTTCGGCGGAACGGCGGGTGAGGCGCTCGATCACCCGCGTCGCAACGCTTTCTGCATTATCGGCCAGGGGCTTGCCGTCATCCCGCTTGCGGCGCGCGAAAAGTTGGGCGGCCTTTTGCGCGGCGTCGCGATCCCACCCTTGCTGAAGACCCAAAATATGGGCGGCGTCGGACGGGGTGAAGCCCGCTTGACCGACCAGGCCCCGCGCCGTCAGGCGTTTGGCGGCCATCCGGTCCATGCGGTTGCGAAACAGGTTCTGCGCGGGCAATGGCCCGGCGGCCAGACGCTCAATCAGGCTCTCCTCGCTGGTGCTCAGACCAGGGACCGGTGCGCGCAGGCGGATCAGGAAGCGTGCATCCAGGTCGTCCGTTCGGCTGGTATTGAGTTGCGTGTCGAGAGCCGCATGAACCATCTGCGCATGATCCTGGGCAAGCAGGCACACAGGGATCACCCGCCGCGGGCCGAGCGTAAGGTCGCCCGAGAGCCCGGCGCCGATCCCGACCTCGCTGTCGCCGCCCAGCCCATGAGTGCGCATCGCCACAGCCTCGACCATCGTGCGCATACCACCGACCTCGGCCCCAGCAGGGTCGATACGTGGGCGGCAGCCGGAGAGCACGGCGATGTCCGTCGTCGTGCCGCCGATATCGGAGACGACGGCGTCACTCAGACCGCTCAGCCAACCTGCGCCCACCAGACTTGCCGCGGGACCGGAGAGAATGGTCTCGATTGGGCGGTCACGGGCGAAACCCGCCGAAACCAGCGCGCCATCGCCGCGCACCACCATCAGAGGGGCCATGATCCCGCGTGCGGCGATCAAACCCTCCGCACTGGCAATCAGGCGGTCGATCATCGCGATCAGTCGGGCGTTCAGGAGAGCGGTCAGCGCACGTTTCGGCCCGCCGATCTTGGCGGAGAGTTCGTGCGAGCAGGTGACGGGGCACCCCGTGGCCTCGCGGATCACCTCGCGCGCGGCGATCTCGTGGGCCGGATTGCGCACGGCGAAATGGCCGCAGATGGCGAAGCTGCCGACCTGCAGACCGTTAAGCGCCGCACGCAATGCATCAAGATCGACCGGCGCTTGCTCGGCCCCCATCGCGTCATGGCCGCCGGGGATGCGGATCACCGGGTCGCCACCCAATGCCTCACCCAGTCCCTGCCGGGCCACATCGCGTTCGTCGAAGCCGATCATCACCAGGGCCGCGCGACCGCCCTGACCCTCGACCAGCGCGTTGGTGGCGAGCGTGGTCGACAGCGCGACCATTGCGACCTCTGTCGCCGGGATGCCAGCCATCCCGGTAGACCAGCCCATTGCCCTGTCGACCGCCGCACCGATCCCCCGCGCAAGATCATCGCGCGTGGTCAGAGCCTTGGCTTTGGCCAGGACCGCCGCCGATCCTTCGCCCATGCGCGCTTCATCGATCACCACGGCATCGGTGCAGGTGCCGCCGGTATCGACGCCCAGCAGCACGCGGCGCGCGGTTTCCGGGCTGCTCGTCATCTTTCAGACCCCCCTCGCGAAGTCTCATGCCCGCTGCCGGCGACCGGGCCCGGGCATCGCGTTTATGGCTCAAAGCCGATAGCGCCGCGTACTCGATTTGGAAAGGGGGATTTGGGCGGGTGTCGTCGTTTCAGGCCGCCCGCTCACGTGTGGCACCGGCTTGGTCAGGTTCAGCCGCTTCGGCCTCCAACGCTTCAAGCAGACCGGTTTGCTCGGCGATGCCTGATAGCCCGTCGCGCAACTGGGCGAGCAGGTAGCGCGTCTCGCAATCCAGACGGAGGCCGTGGTCCAGAAGGTATTGCTGGATCGTGAATTCCATGTTCTTGAGCGGCAATTGCAACCCACCACCCGCATTGGCCCCTTCGGGATCGGTCTGGATCGCGCCATCTTCGATCTTTGCTGCATCGATATTCGTGTGCATCTTGGCCTCATTTCAAGTTTGATCCCAAACAGTCTCTAATTTGAAACTTAAAACTACGTGAAATCTTTGGATGATCAGTAAAGGCGAGGCTTGACGGGCTCAGGTTTCGGGCCGGACGCCAATGCTCATATGGCGTTTTCCGGCATGTCCGGCGCGGCGCTCGACGGCGAAACCGGCTGCAGAGAGCGCGCGGCGCACATGGCCGGCAGCTGTGTAGGTGGCGAAGGTGCCCCCGGGCCGGGTGTGGTTGAAAACCGCTTGCATCAGGTCCAGACCCCACATATCGGCGTTCCTTGCGGGTGCAAAACCGTCGAGAAACCAGGCATCGGCCTGACCGCGCCAGGCTGGTAGTGTGTCACGGGCATCGCCGATCACCACCTCCAGCACCGCATCGCCCATATCCTGCGGGCCCTCCATGGGCCAGAGCGCCAGCAGTCCCGTGCTGTCCAGTTCGGCCCAGGGCGCCAGCGCGCGCTGCATCTGATCCGGCGCCAGCGGATAACGCTCGAACGAGGTAAAATGCAGCCGCCCGCCTGCGGAAACCTGTCGCCAGAGTTGCAGGGCCGCGAGGAAATTCAGGCCGGTGCCGAAGCCAAGCTCCGCCACATATGCCTCGCGCGCGCCGGTCCAGCGGGCGGGAAGGTCGTTGCCTTGAAGGAAAACATGGCGCGTCTCGGCAAGGCCGTCCTGAAGCGAATAGTAGGGGTCGGAGAAGCGCCGCGCGATCGGGACGCCGCCCGTCCAGTCCAGACGGGGCGCCGAGCTGTCTTGATCCGGATCACGCTCCATGATCTCGTTCTGGCGGAGGAGGCAGGCATGAGCAAGCCGGATCTGTTGGTGATTGGCGCGGGGGTCTTCGGCCTCTGGACCGCCCTATCCGCAGCCCGCGATGGACTGCGCGTGATAGTGACAGATCGGGCGGAACCGGGCGCGGGCGCCAGCGGCGGAATCGTCGGCGCCTTGACCCCGCACATGCCCGTGCGATGGCGCGCGCTGAAGCAGTTTCAACTGGATGCGCTGCTGACGCTGGAAGCCGCGACCCGCGACCTGACCGAGGCGACAGGGATCGACACCGGCTACACCCGATGCGGCAGGCTAAGCCCGCTGGTCGATGCGCGCGCGCGGGCAAGGGCGGAGGAACATGCGGTTGCCGCTGAGACCGTCTGGGCCGGGCGGGCGCGGTTCGAAGTGCTCGACCGACCCCCGCCCGACCTGGAGGGCATGTTGCCGGAGAGCGCCTGTCCGGAAGGGCTGGTCCATGACACGTTATCAGGGCGGGTCACTCCACGCGGCTATATCACCGCTCTGACGCAGGCGGTCGAGCAGGTGGCCGAGATCCGCCGGGGATGGACGGCAACCCACGTTGCCACCGGCCGCGCTTGCTTCGACCGTGGAGAGATCGCCGCAGATCAGATCGTACTGGCCGCCGGATGGCAGAGCTTTTCCTTGGCGCCGGTTGCCTCGGGCAGCGGCGTGAAAGGCCAGGCAGCCCTGCTGCAGTCAGATCTGCCCCCGGACATGCCGGTGATCCAGATGCCCCATCTTTATGTCGTAGCGCATGGGCCCGGTCGGGTCGCCGTGGGCTCGACCAGCGAAAAGAGCTGGGAGCATGACAACACTGATGCGTTGCTGGACATCATCATCGCTCGGGCGCGGGCCGTCTTCCCCGCCCTGACCGATGCCCCGGTGATCGAACGCTGGGCCGGCATTCGACCCAAGGCCCCCGGTCGCGAACCGATGATCGGCCCCGTGCCAGGGCATCCCGGCCTTTGGATGGCCACAGGGGGTTACAAAATCGGCCTCGGGATCGCACATCTGTCGGGTAAGGCCCTGGCGGCGGAGATCACCGGATCGACGACCGAGCACCCTCTGCCCGCCGATTTCGCACCCTTCGTCCCGGTGCCCATCTGAACAGGAATGCAGCCATGACCACGAAACCCAAACTGATCGGCATCAACCATGTGGCGCTCGAGGTCGGCGATATCGACGCCGCACTGGACTTCTATGGCCAGTTCTTCGATTTCGAACTGCGCGGGCGCGGCGAGACGATGGCCTTCATCGATCTGGGCGATCAGTTCCTGGCGCTGAGCCGGGTCGAGGAGATCCAGCGCGATGAGGAACGTCATTTCGGCCTGGTGGTGGATGACCGCGAGGGTCTGCGCCAACGTCTGGAAGCGGCGGGAGTTGAGATCGTGACGCCCAAGCGGCTGGACTTCATGGACCCGTGGGGCAACCGGGTGGAGATTGTGCCTTATGTCGATATCCAGTTCCTGAAGGACCGCGCTGTGCTGGACCATCTGAGCACAGACATCGCCAAGACCGACGCCGCGAAGGCCGAGTTGCGCGACAAGGGGATCGAACCGCCGGCAGGCGCCTGACGCCGCCGAGATTGACACCGGCCTGTTTCCTCGCCAGCGTCTCGGCGAGGGGACAGGACGGGCAGCGCAATGAAGATCATCGTTATTGGCGCTGGAATCACCGGGGTTGCGACCGCGCTGATCCTGCGCCGCGAGGGGCACGAGGTCACGCTGATCGACCGGGTGCGCCCGGGCGATGCCAAACAAACCTCCTTTGGCAATGCGGGCATTCTGGCCTCGGCTGCCGTGGTCCCGGTGTCGGTTCCCGGGCTGATGGGCAAGGTTCCTAAGATGTGGCTCGACCGGGATGGGCCGTTGTTCTTTCGAGTCTCGTATCTGCTGAAGTTTCTGCCCTGGCTGCGCCCGTTTCTGTCCCACGCCACACCCGAGGGCGTGCGCAGGATCGCCGAGGGGCTGAGCCCGCTGATCCAGGACAGCCTGCAACAACATGAAAGCCTGGCTAAGGGCACCGATGCGGAAAGGTTCATCGAGCGTGGACCTTATGTCTTCCTCTACCCCTCGCGTGCGGCTTTCGAGGCCGATGGCTTCGGCTGGCAGATCCGGCGCAAACAGGGCGTGACGTGGGAGGAGTGGGACCGCAACACGCTGTTGGAACGCGATCCGCATCTGGGTCCAGGATTTCAGTTTGGCGCCGCCCCCGGCAACCATGGCTGGATCACCTGGCCTGCCGCTTATGTCGCGGCACTTGCGAACGCTTTCGAGGCGGAAGGCGGCATCTTTCGCCAGGCCGAAGTCGCCGATCTGAGGCCATTCGAAGGCAGCAGGGCAGAGGTGACGTTGGCCGGCGGCGAAACACTGGAAGTAGACCGCGCAATCCTGGCCACCGGTGTCTGGTCGAACCGGTTGGCGGATCGGCTGGGCCATAATGCGATGGTGGAGGCCGAGCGTGGCTATCACATAACCTTCGAGGGCGCCAATCGCCGCCCGCCCAGTCCCTATATGATGACTACGGCCAAACTGGGTGTGACCCCGATGGAACCCGGAATGCGCGTCGCAGGCTTGGCCGAGTTCGCCGGTCTGGACGCGCCCGCCAAATCGGCACCGATCGAGCTGATCCGGCGCAAGGCGCGCGAGCTTTACCCCGATCTGGAATGGACGGGCGAGACCGAGTGGATGGGCCAGCGTCCCTCGACCCCCGACAGCCTGCCGCTGCTGGGCCCCAGTCCCAAGGCACCGGGGATCGTATTTGCCTTTGGCGGACAGCATCTGGGATTGACCATGGGCCCCAAGGTGGCACGGATCGCCGCAGGGGCCGCAATCGGCCAAGTCCTTAATATAAACACCGGAATCTACTCCGTAGACCGTTTCGACAGGAAATAGTTGCTCTGCCCGGAGCAGTCTCCTGTCTGCCTGTCGCGTCAGCTCCGGTCGTTTTGCCTCAAACCGATACATATGGCGATGGTGACACCTCGCAGTGCGCTGTGCCGTATGCCAAGTCCAGGAGCAGTCATGTTTCCCTCACCTGATCTGATGTACCAAGCCGCCGGTGTGCTGACCGCCGGCGCGATGGGGTTTGCGCTTCACCGTCTCTACCTGGGCCAACGCTGGCGCGTGGCCGAATTCGTCAACACCGAGATGCGCCGCTTTGAAGCGATCCGCGAGGTACGCAATGCCTGCGTGATGCTCGACTACACCAATCGGGAGATCGATTTTGGCGGCGATGTCGGCGGCCAGCGTTGGGGCAGGGTCGACCGGGCGATCCTGATCGCGGCGCTGTGCCCACCCAAGGGATCGAACGGGCTGGGCTTTCCCCTCTGGCGGGTGCGCGACACTTTCGCGGTCTTTTTTGCCGAGCTCGGACGCTTCGAGTCGCTGATCCGCGCGGGCCTCTTTTCGCCGCGCGAGTTGGAGCCGCATCTGGGCCGCCGTCTGGGCGTGCTGGCTGGCCTCGCGGGCAGGATTGATCGGCCTACGCGCGATGCACTCTGGCAATTTCTGCACCGCGGCGGCTATGACGAAGTTATCGCGCTGATGCGCCGCTTTGGACATGAGGTTGCCCCTCCGGATGATGCCCAGGCTAAACCCAAGCAACTGGCCGATCAATCTCTGCCTCCTCAGCTTGTTCCTCGTGACAGCCTGGTGGCAGCTCGGCTTCTTCCCCGGTGGGATGCACGAAGATGACGCATTCTTCTATTTCCAGATCGCGCGCAACATTGCCGAGACGGGGCGGGCCAGCTTCGACGGTACCGATCTGACGAACGGCTTCCATCCACTTTGGATGGGACTGCTCGGCCTGGGGACGATGGGATTTGCGGCGGTTGGGATCCCGCCGGAGGCCGCGCTGATCCTGGCTGCGGCCCTGCCACTGGCGGCCCTTGGCGCGCTCTGCCACCCGATCTTCTTCGCGATGGTCCTTGCGGCCGCCTATCTCTGCGGTTTCGGGATGGAGGGGGTGCTGGGCGCCGTTCTGTTCCTTGCCTTCGCGAGAGCTGCTGATCTGCGGCGAACCGCCTGGGTCGCGGGTCTGAGTGCTCTGATCGTGATGACCAGGATCGATTTCTCGCTTTGCCTGGTGATCTACGCGATCTGGTTCATGGGGTCGCGCCGAAAGCAGGCCATCGCGATCGTTGCAGGCATCGGCATCGGTGTTCTGGCGACGATCCTGATCAACGATGCGCTGGTGGGTGCTTTCTTCTCGGTCTCGTCGGCCCAGAAGGCAGCCCTTGCACGCCATTTGGCCGGGGTGGATCTGTTGTTCGACAACCTCTCCAGCCCTGGAAACATGGTGCGCCTGGGCCTTTGGCTCGGCGCCCTCGGCATGCTGGCGCTCATGCGCCCACTCCCGGGACCGAGGCAGGCGCCGGTGCTGCTCCACCCCGTGTTTCATTTGGGGCTGGCGGCGTTTCTGATGATGCATGCCACAGCATCGTTCCTGCGCGACTGGTACTTCGCCGCGCCGGTGATGGTGGCGCTGGTGGCGGCAGCGCAATTGCGGGTCTGGGGACGGCACCTGGCACCCGGCATGATACTCTGCCTCGCGCTGCCGCTGGCCGGGATTGCCTTTCAGATGGGCCGCTTTGCCGAGGCGAGCGCGGGTTATGCGCAGTTTCTGGACGATCTTCCGCCGGGCGAGGGCCCGATCTTCGCCTATGACGGTTCAGGCTATGCCGCGTTCCGGCTGCATCCCGTCCCGGTGATCAACGGCGACGGACTGGTGAACACGCCTGAGTTCGCCCGCAATGCGCACGATCCCGAATGGCTGGCGGCCTATCTGGATACCCGCGGCGTCCGGCGATTTCTGACCAATCCGGGCTATACCGCCTGCGTGACTCCCAGCCATTGCTGCGCGGATGCGGCGGTGGAGGAGATCGCCGATTGGCGTTCGACCCACCCCTATCTCGCCAATCGTCTCTGGCGTTTTAGGGGCCAAGCATGTCTGCCCGCGCAGTGACATTCAGGGTTTCAGGATGATTGAAGGGTCGGCGATGTCGGATTTCGGCAGAGTCTTGCCCGCCTCGATCACCCTTTTGCCGACCATGTAAGACCGCGCATCGCTCATCGCGTCGACGGCGAGAAGCTCATCGCCCCGAAAATACCAGTTCGACTGCGTGCCCTCCTTCATGCCCGGGCGGATGATGCACTCGTCCCAGCCGGTGTTGAGCCCTGCGATCTGCAATTTCACATCGTATTGATCCGACCAGAACCAGGGCTTGGCGATATAGACTTCGTCGCCACCGGCCATGTTGGTTGCGGCGTTCTCTCCCTGATCGATGGCGTTGGGTACGGATTCGAGCCGTATGCGCTGCCCGCGATAAGGGAAGCTGGCGCAATCGCCCGCCGCATAGATATCCGGGTCCGAGGTGCGAGAGTGGTCATCCACCGCGATCCCGTTATCGACCTTCAGGCCCGCGGCCTCGGCCACCCATGTATTTGGCTTGATTCCGATCCCCGCGATCACAAAATCAACGTCAAGCCGTGCTCCATCAGTCAGCACAGCGCCATCCACCTTGCCTGTGCCTTGCAGGTGATCCAAACCCACACCCTCTCGGATCTCGACGCCATGATCCTGATGCAGCTTGCGAATGAAGTCCGAGGTGGCAGGGGCAGCGACCCGTTGCAGAATGCGATCCGCCATCTCGATCACGGTGACGGACAGTCCGCGCATCCGGGCGACGGCAGCAGCCTCCAGCCCGATATAGCCTCCGCCGATGATCAGGACGCGCCTGCCCTCGGTAAACTCCGGGGCCATGCGGTCGACATCCTCCAGATCGCGCACGGTGTAGACGCCACTGAGGGCGCCACCCACAGCCTCCGGCAAACGCCGTGGCGTCGAGCCGGTGGTGAGAGCCAGCTTATCATATAGCAGGCGCTCGCCATCCTCCAGCACCACCGCGCGCGCCTCGCGGTCGATGGCGCTGACGCGGGTCGACAGGTGGCAGGTAACATCATTCTCGGAATACCAGCTTGCGGGCCGCAGCAGCAGGCGATCCTGCTCCATCTCCCCTAGAAGGTATTTCTTCGACAGAGGCGGGCGTTGATAGGGGGCGACCGGCTCCTCGCCAATCACGGTCACGGGGCCGTCATGGCCCAAAGCACGCAGCTTCGCGACCAGAGAGGCCGCCGCCTGGCCCGCGCCGATCACAACCATACCAGCGGTCATTCTGCCCTCCCGATCTTTGGTCCGCATCTGCCATGACGCGCCGGGCGGCGCAAGACGCCTCGCGTGATCTCAGCGTTCCTGAAGGGCCAGCCGCACACCCAGTGCGCAATAGATCCCACCCACCACCTTGCCCTGCCACCGGACCACATGCGGATTGCGTCGCAGGAACGCACCCAACCGGCCAGCAGCTATGGCGAAAACCATCGTGCTCAGGAGCCCGAGTAACACGAAGATCAGCCCCAGGATCGAGAGTTGGAGCAATGCCGATCCATTCTCCGGCCGGACGAATTGCGGCAGGAAGGCCAGGAAGAACAGAGCCGTCTTCGGGTTCAGCAACTCCGCCAGTACCGCCTGACGAAACGCCCGGGGCGCCGTAATCGCGATAGCGGATGACTGGCCGGGCTGGGGCGCTTCCTCCAGTAACGCGTGGATGCCCAGATACAGCAGATAGGCCGCGCCCATATACTTGATGACGGCAAAAAGCGTTGCCGAGGCCGCGATGATCGCCGAAATCCCGATCACCGCCATAACCGTGTGGATCATATCGCCGACAGCAATCCCTCCACCGGTGGCGATGCCCACTTTCGTGCCCGCGCTGCTGGCCCGCGCGATGGTCAAGAGGGTCGCGGGTCCCGGAATGAAGACAAAGCCCAGAACGATTGCTACATAGGCGACAAGGGTGACGGGGTCGATCATCTCATCCTCCTGAACGGCGCATGATGAAGCCCGATGCGCTGCCAAAATACAAGCCGGCGTGATCGGCACCCCTGCGTGCTGGACAAGGCGCGGGCGAGGGCGCAGGCTCAGACGACCCAAACCAGCCGATCACGAAGGAGAAGGCTCATGTGCGATCTTTGCGTCATCCAATCGGTGAAGGACCGGATGCTCAGCCGGCGCGACCTGTTCAAGGGGGCCGCCGCCGTCGCAGCGGGGGCCGCCGCCGTCACCACAGGCACTGCGCCCGCCGCATTGGCCGCGGGACATGCGCGGGTCGAAGACATGACCTACACGGTCAGCCCTGATTTTCCCACCTATTTCGGAGCGCCCGGGATCGCAATGGAGCAGAAGTTCAATTTCAAAGACAACGGCTTCAACCTGTTCCAGATCGATTTGAACGAGCATACCGGCACCCATATGGACGCACCGCTGCACTTCTCGGCCGACGGACAGGCAGTGGACGAAATCCCGGTCGAAAACCTGGTCTGTCCGCTGGTCTGTCTGGACATCCGGGCAAAGGCCGACGCGGATGCGGATGCGCAGGTGACCCCCGACGATGTGAAGGACTGGATCGCCGCGAACGGACCGGTCCCGGACAAAGCCTGCGTCGCCATGCTGTCGGGGTGGGGTGCCAAAACGGGTGGTGCCGGTTTTCGCAATGTCGGTGCCGACGAGAAGATGCACTTCCCGGGCTTCCATGTCGAAACCGCGCAGATGCTGATCGAGGAAACCGGAGCCGTTGGCATGGCGGTAGACACCCTGTCGCTGGACCATGGACCATCCGCGGATTTCGCCACCCATTACGCCTGGCTGCCAACCAACCGCTGGGGGATCGAAAATCTCGCGAATTTGGAGAATGTGCCGGCGGCGGGCGCCACGCTGGTGGTCGGCGCGCCCAAACACAAGGGCGGGTCTGGCGGGCCTGCGCGCATCTTCGCGATGGTGTGACCTCAGCGCTGGCTGGGCCAATTGATCAGCATCACCCCCGCGATGGCCGCCAGAACACCCGCCAAAAGTTGCGGGTTCAGCGGCTCGCCCAGCACCAGGGTGCCCAACGCCACGCTGACACCCGCACGCAGATAGGCCTGGCTGGCCGTACCCGCCGGGCTCAGTGTCGCAATCAGGCGGAAATAGATCACCAAGGCGCCCGCGGTCGAAGCCACCGCAAGCGCCAAGGCCGCCCAGAGGGCTTTGGGCGCAGGCGACAGGGCGAGCGGCGCTTCGAAGACAAACGCGGCTGGCACCAGGAAGACCGCCGCCCATCCCATGGTAACGGCGGCGGTTATCATCGGTGCCAGGGCATTGAAGCGCCGACCATAAAGTGCGGCACAAGCATAAAGCATCGCGCCCCCCAGAATGGCGCCCTGCGCGAGCAGGTCGGTGCCCAGATCCTCCAGCGCCCCGAAGCCCATAATCCCCGCAACGCCTCCGAGGCCAAGCACCGCCCCCGCCACCGGCCGCCAACTGGCGCGGCGGTCCGAAGCCACCGAGAGCAACCAAACGGTCACGAAGATCGGCGCAGTCGAGTTGAGGACCCCGGCAAGCCCGCTCGGCACATGCTGCTGGCCCCAGGCGAGTAGGGTCCAAGCACCAATGCTGTTGAAGAAGGATTGAACCAGAAGCTGCGACCAAAGCCTGAACCCTCGTGGCCAGGTGAGACCCTGGACCTGCGCAAGACCGGCCAGGATCAGGGCGGCGACCGTTACCCGAAACGCCATAAGGCTGATCGGCGTGAACCCATCCAAAGCCAGCTTGATCAACGGATAGGACCCGCCCCACAGCAGCGCGAGCAGACCCAGCAGAGCATAGTTCAGCGGCATTTCTGGGAGATCCTCATGTCGATGAATGCGTAGTCTAACCAGATCAGTGCAGAAATACTTTGACTTGGGTCGAACTGTCGTCGCGCGCCGTCGCCTCTTGACCGCGTTGCGGACGGCGTCAGAGTATCGCGCGTCAAGGGGCAAATCCCCGCGCGAACAGGCGAGAGCTGAGATGACCATCCACCGCATCCCCCATTGTGCCCATTGGGGCGCCTTCACCCTGCTGGTCCAGGATGGCCGGATTACCGGTGTCGAGCCCTTTGCCGACGATCCCAACCCCTCGCCTATCATACATGCCGTGCCCGATTGGATGGACCCGGATGTCCGCATCGCGCAGCCGATGGTGCGCGAGGGATGGCTGCGCGACCGCGAAAACTCGGACGGCAGCCAGCGCGGACGCGAGGAGATGGTACCGGTCAGTTGGGAGGACGCGAGCCGTCTGGTCGCGGGCGAGATCCGCCGGGTCAGCGACAGCTTCGGCAACGCCTCGATCTTCGGCGGCTCCTATGGCTGGACATCTTGCGGACGCTTCCATCACGCCGCCAGCCAGATCCACCGATTGTTGAACCTCGCGGGCGGGTACACAGCACATCGCGACACGTATTCCGTGGCCGCGGGCGCCGTCCTGCTGCGCCATGTGATGGGCAGCCAGGACGATTATCAGGGCCATGGTGTGCGGATGGAGGATGTCTCGGAACACGCCGAGATGGTGCTGGTCATCGGTGCCCTGACGCTGCGCACTCAGCAGCAGGAGGCAGGCGGGATCTCGCGCCATATGCTGGAAGGGCATCTGCGGCGGCTGAGGGCGCGGGGCGTGAAGGTCGTCCTCGCATCACCGCGCCGCGATGACGTGCCCGACTGGCTGGGTGCCGAGTGGTGGCCGATCCGCCCCGGCACCGATGCGGCGCTGCTGTTGGGGCTGGCGGGCGAGATCGTCAATCGCCGCGACCACGACGCCGACTTCCTTGCACGCTCCTGCAGCGGGGCGGAGCCGTTCCTCGCCTATCTGACCGGCGAGGCGGACGGTCTTCCGAAGACAGCGGAATGGGCTGCCGGGATTACTGGGCTGGAGGCGGGAGCGATCCGCGCCCTGTCGCATGACTTCACGTCTCTGCGCAGCTTCATCGCCATGAGCTGGTCGCTGCAGCGCGCGGTGCATGGCGAGCAGCCTTTCTGGGCCGGGATCTCGCTGGCCGCCGTCAGCGGCAATATGGGCAGGCCTGGGGGTGGCGTTGCATTCGGCTTCGGCTCGCTGGGTGGGGTGGGTATGACTTCCGTGGATGGCGCGGCGCCGTCGTTCCCGGCGGGCAAGAACCCGATCGACAGCTTCATCCCCGTCGCCGCGATCACCGACATGCTGGAGCGCCCGGGCGAGACCTTTACCTATGAAGGGCGGGAGCGGACCTATCCCGACACGCGCCTGATCTGGTGGGCGGGCGGTAATCCCTATCACCATCACCAGGATCTGCACCGGTTGGAGCGCGCCTGGGCCAGGCCCGAAACCATTGTGGTGACCGAGCCGCTTTGGACCCCTACCGCAAGACGAGCGGATATCGTGCTGCCCGCGACGACCTCGCTAGAGCGCAACGACATGGCCGGCAACCGGCGCTGCGATCATGTGCTGGCAATGAAACAGGCGGTTGCGCCCTATGCCCAGGCCCGCAGCGATTACGAGATTTGCCGGGGCGTCGCAGCCGAACTGGGGCTCCAAGACGCCTTCACCGAAGGCCGCGACGAGATGCAATGGCTGCGCTGGATGTATGACCGCGCGGCAGGTCAGACGCTGGAACGTGCAGGCGTTGCCATGCCGGACTTCGACACATTCTGGGAGGCGGGGCACGCGGAGCTGCCCAGACGCGGCGGCTATACTCATCTGCAAGGTTTGCGCGAGGACCCCGGGGCCAACCCGCTACCCACCGCGACGGGCAAGATCGTCCTCTGGTCCGAGCTTCTGGCCGACCGCGCCTATACCGATTGCCCGGCCCATGCCGCCTGGCTGGAGCCGCCGGAATGGCTGGGCTCTGCCAAGACCGCCGACTATCCCTTCCACCTGATCACGGCCCAACCGCAATCGAAGCTGCACAGCCAGATCGCCTACTCGGAAAAGACCGATGCAGATCGCGAGGGCGGGCGCGCCGCCCTGACGCTGCATCCTGAAGACGCGGCGAACCTGCAAATCGCGGCGGGCGATACGGCGCTGATCTGGAATGCACGCGGCAAATGCTTGGCCGGGGTGCGCCTGTCGGAGACCCTGATGCGCAACGTGGCCTTGCTGCCAACCGGGGCGTGGTTCGCACCGGTCGAAACGCCGGACGGCGTGGTCGAGAATGCAGGGAATCCCAATGCGCTGACGCTGGATCAGGGAAGCTCCGCCTTCTCCGGCGGCTGTTCGGCGCATACCTGTCTGGTGGCGATCAAGCGCTATGACGGCAACCTGCCGCCGCCGGATCCGAAAGGCTGACCTGAGAGCAGCGCGCACCGCGCCGGTTTCACGCTTGGCTGTCCCGGACTTGATCCGGGACAGCATCGTCTTTGATGAGCTTTTCAGCGCGTCGACCGGCTGGCGGAGCTGTCGATAGCCAGCCCTCCTTCAGCCATCTGCCCTTGTCCAGCTTGGACGCTTCGGCGCGGCCGTACCCGATATCGATCTTGCCCCCACTGAACATCGCCGCTGCGGCACAGACGTGGATTGCGCCCAACAGGTCACCACGCTCCAGCGCGTCCAGAGCGACACCGGCAATCTCCAAGGGCACGGCATTGACACCGATCGAGACGGGCTCGGCTCGCGACGGCAGCGCTGCTCGACCGATCGCCGCCAGCATGTCCGAAGGCTCTTCCGGTCATCGCCTGCGAGCCTACCATGATCTCCTCAAACGCCTTGGTATTCTGGCGGGTTACATGAACACAGTCCGAGCCGAGCTCTTCGCGCTCGGGATTATCAGGGAAGAGAAACTTGTCGATGGGGCACATGGCGAACCCGTAAGGCTAATGCGCGCGCAGATTCATGGTTTAGCGCATTTGCACAGGCGATCTTCAAACGCTCCTCTAGGAACCCCACTGCGGCGGCTATCAGGGGCGGGCGCGAGACATCGGCGACGCCAGTCACGGTCGTCGCCTAGATCCGCTCCGCACGGGGCGCGGAGACACGCTGGACTACGTCGCGGATCATGTCGATATCATACTCGCCCAGTTCTTTGATCACTTCAAAGGTCGCCTTGAGGCTGCTTGGCGTCTCAAGTACATCGGCATTCTTGAGTGCCAGCATCTTGCGGCTGACCCTGGGCTTTATCAGCTCGTCGATCGCACCACGCATCTTGTCACGGGCTCAGGCACAGGCACAGGCGCCCTGGATCGCGTCGAACAACAACTCCAGCGCGACAAGCGTAGCCAAAGCGCTTGATCCAGCGCCGATCTTGGCCCAGGCGGGCATCCCGGCCAACCTGGCGAACGCCGCCGGCCCGGTCAGGCCGCGTTTCAGCATGATGCTGAGCGCCCACCTGGGCGTGACTAAACCAAGTCTGAGGCAGCTTCGATTTATGGGCTATGAGCATTCTCACGCCGGGGCGAAGGTCGCTTTTAGGGAAGCTCGCCGGGGCGTACCATGAAGCGTATCTCGTTGGTTTTGAAACCCAAAGCCATGGGGCGGCGCACGCCCGGCAGGACGGCGATGTCATAGAGTTCTTCGACCAAGCCAGAGAAATCCAGGCTGTGCTCGATGTCGCCGGTTTTCAGATTGACCACCATCAGCGCGCATTTGGCGCTCACGCCCTCGGCCGCCAGACGATCGTTGAGGGCCAAGCCCTCGAACGTGCCTTCGCGGGGTTTCGAAACGCCGATCACTGCATGATCGCCAGCGAACGCCATGCCGCGCGCAAAGCCCTGCAGGAAGCAGACAGGGGTGAAGGTTCCGCTCTTCGGATCGACCTGCCCGAACTCTCCCGTCCCCGACTGAAGCAGCCACAGCTTGCCATCGTGCAGCCTGGGCGAGTGCGGCATCGACAGGTCGGTCGCGACGGGCTCACCCGTTGCCACGTCCAGCACCATACCACCCTGGCGCCGATGCTCGCGCCAACCGTCGGCGACATTGGTGCGCGACACACAGGTGACATAGGTCGGCAGCGCCGCATCCCCCTTGGGCTCCATCGCCATGCCGTTCAGGTGGCAGCGATCCTCCGCCGCGATCCGATCGATGAAGGGCGGCTTCCAGACCGGGCGGAAGCTGTAACGGTTATCCAGCGTCGCCAGGCAATTGAAGCGCGTTGCCACGAATACTGGCGCGCCGCCACGGCTGTGAATATCATGGACGTCGATATCGCCACTGGTATGGCCGAGGACAGGGACGTAGACTGCATCATACCCCTGGTGCATCTGCCCCGGATCCAGGAAATTCTGAAATCGCCAGAGCTGGTAGAGCGAACTCATATGGAACACGCCCGGGTCTGCCCGGTCGACGCCAAGTCCCATGGAGCGCGAGAATGTCCGCTCGAACACCGAAAGCCGCCCATCCTCCTGCAAGCCGATCAGGAACAGCTTGCCCGCCTGATAGGTGGTAAAGGCCAAGCTGATCTTGGCCTGGTCCAGCCATGCGGTCAGCAGGCGCGAGGCCAGCATCTCCAGCCCCGGTTTCGGCGTTTCGTCTGTCATCGCATCCCCAATCTGCGCCTCGGACAAGGTGGCGCCTCTTAGCATCCCGGCCCGGTTGGATAAAGCCAACGGTTCGGGCCGGGGCCGCACGAGCGCATACCAGTTCAGTCCGATCCACCGCGCCTCGACAGGGAGTGGTGCGCCCGATCAGGTGACACTTCCATACTACAAGGTCAGGATCTGCGACATAAATTACCGGCAGCGAATATGCTGCGAAGCAGCAGCGCGGCGATCCGGCGCGGTCGCATGGCACTCGACTCGGCGGAAGGGATTCGTTAACTGACCGCCCGGGGGCGTTTGGAAGTTGGGAAAATCATGGACGTCATCGAGACAGCGATCCCCGAGGTGAAACGCCTCACACCGCGCCGTTTTGGCGACAGCAGGGGCTTCTTCACCGAAACCTGGAATAAGAAACGCATGGCCGAGGCGGGGATCGAGGCCGAATTCGTTCAGGACAACCATTCCTACTCCGCCGACAAGGGCACGGTGCGCGGCCTGCACTATCAGGCACCGCCTTTCGCCCAGGGCAAGCTGGTGCGGGTGATCCGCGGCGCGGTGCTGGACGTGGCCGTGGATATCCGCAAATCCTCGCCGACCTTCGGAAAATGGGTGGCGGAGGAGTTGAGCTACGAGAACGGCGCGCAGCTTTGGATCCCACGCGGGTTCCTGCACGCCTTCATGACGCTGACCCCGGATGTGGATCTGACCTACAAGGTCGACAACTGGTACTCGCCCGAGGCCGACGGCGCCGTCCGGTTCGACGATCCGGATCTGGCGATCGACTGGGGCATCGACCCCAAACAGGCGGTTCTGAGCGACAAGGATGCCGCCGCCCCCCTGTTTCGCGACTTTGTCACACCGTTCGAATAAGGCTCGACCATGAAGATCCTCGTGACAGGTGGCGCAGGCTTCATCGGCTCAGCCGTGGTGCGCCAGGCGATTGCGGACGGCCACAGCGTCGTCAATCTCGACAAGCTGACCTATGCCGCCAATCTGGACAATCTGGCCCCGGTGGCGGACAGCCCGAATTATGCGTTCGAGCAGGCCTGCGTGACCGATGCCAGCGCCCTGGCACGCATCTTTACCGACCACCGCCCCGATGCCGTGATGCATCTGGCGGCGGAAAGCCATGTGGATCGCTCGATCACCGGGCCCGCTGATTTCATCCAGACCAATCTCGTGGGCACCTTCACGCTGCTGGAAGCCGCAAGGGCCCACTGGAGGACGCTAGAGGACCAGGACGCCTTCCGCTTCCACCATATTTCCACCGACGAGGTCTATGGCACCCTGGGGGCGGAGGGGTTCTTTACCGAGGAGACCCCATACCAGCCCAACTCACCCTACTCGGCATCCAAGGCCGGGTCCGATCATCTGGTCCGCGCATGGGGCGAAACTTACGGCCTGCCAGTCGTGGTGACCAACTGCTCGAACAATTACGGGCCTTACCATTTCCCCGAAAAGCTGATCCCGGTGGTAATCCTGAAGGCGCTGGCGGGCCAGCCGATCCCGGTCTATGGCAAGGGCGACAATGTGCGCGACTGGCTCTATGTCGAGGATCACGCGGTGGCGTTGTTGCGGGTTCTGACGGCGGGCAAGCTGGGCGAGACCTATAATATCGGCGGCAATAACGAGGCGCAGAACATCGAGATAGTGCGCACCATCTGCGCGATCCTAGACGAAAAACGCCCCGACGGTGCGCCCCATGACCGCCTGATCGAATTTGTCACAGACCGCCCAGGCCACGACTTTCGTTACGCGATAGATGCCAGCAAGATCCGCGACGAATTGGGGTGGGAACCTTCGGTGACACTGGAACAGGGACTGCGCCAGACCGTCGACTGGTATCTGCACAACGCGCGCTGGTGGCAGGCGATCCAGCAGCGCCAAGGCGTTGGCGAACGCCAGGGGTTGATGCAATGAAAGTGCTGATGTTCGGACAGACCGGCCAGGTCGCGACCGAGATGCTGCGCCGCCATGGCCACGGCCTGACGGTCGAGGCCTTGGGCCGCAAATCCGCCGATCTGACCGATCCGGCAGCATGCGCCGCAGCGGTGCAGGCCAGCAATGCCGATCTGATCCTGAACGCCGCCGCCTACACCGCCGTCGATAATGCGGAGGATGACGAGGCAACGGCCCATCTGGTCAACGCCGAAGCCCCGGGCGCGATGGCGCAGGCGGCAGCGGCGCGCGGCCTGCCTTTCCTGCACGTCTCCACCGACTATGTCTTTGACGGGACAGGCGAAACACCATGGGCCGAAGATGCGCCGACATCTCCACTGGGCGCCTATGGCCGCGCCAAACTCGCCGGTGAGCAGGCGGTTCAGGCAGCCGGCGGCGCGCATGTGATCCTGCGCACCGCTTGGGTTCACGCGGCCCATGGTGGGAACTTTGTCAAGACCATGCTGCGCCTGGCAGCAGAACGCGATCGGCTGACCATCGTCGCCGACCAGCGCGGCGGCCCGACGGCGGCGCGCGACATCGCATCGGCCCTGGTCGAGATCATCCGTGCCCATGGCGACGGACGCGGCACCAGCGGTATCTATCATTTCTGCGGCGCGCCTGCGGTGAGCTGGCATGAATTCGCCTGCGAGATCTTCGCGCAAAGCAGTGGGAAAGTGCCTGAAGTGGTGCCGATCCCCTCCGCCGACTTTCCGACGAAAGCGCCCCGTCCAGCCAACTCGGTTCTGGATTGCAACAAGATTGCGCGGGACTACGGGATCGAACAGCCGGATTGGCGTCAGTCGCTGCGCGGCATCCTGAAAGAACTCGAAGGACTTGAGACATGAGCGTTTCAGGGCGAAAGGGCATCATCCTGGCGGGGGGATCCGGAACCCGGCTCTATCCGATCACCAAGGCGGTGTCGAAACAGCTTCTGCCGATCTATGACAAACCGATGATCCACTACACGATCTCGGTGCTGATGCTGACCGGCATCCGCGAGATTGCCATCATCACAACCCCAGAGGATCAGGGCCAGTTCCAGCGGCTGTTCGGCGATGGCTCCTCGCTTGGCTTGAAGATCGAGTGGATCGTGCAACCCTCGCCCGACGGGCTCGCGCAAGCCTATATCCTGGCGGAGGAGTTTCTGGCCGGCTCTCCCTCGGCTATGATCCTGGGCGACAACATCTTCTATGGCCACGGCCTGCCGGAGCTTTTGGAATCGGCCGATCAGAAAGCCTGGGGCGGGACCGTCTTCGGCTATCAGGTCGCAGATCCCGAGCGTTATGGTGTGGTGGAGTTCGATGCCCAGGGCCGCGCGGTTTCGGTCGAGGAGAAGCCTGATCAGCCGAAATCGGACTATGCCGTCACCGGCCTATACTTCTTCGATGGCCGTGCGTCGGAACTGGCCGCTAAGGTGAAACCATCACCACGGGGAGAGCTGGAAATCACCTCGCTGGTCGAGATGTATCTCGATGAAGGCACGCTCTCGGTCGAGCTGATGGGTCGCGGTTTTGCCTGGTTGGATACAGGCACCCATGACAGCCTGATCGAAGCAGGCGAGTTCGTGCGCACCATCGAAAAGCGCCAGGGCCTGAAGATCGGCTGTCCGGAGGAGGTCGCCTTCCATATGGGCCTGATCGATCGCGAACAGCTTCTGGAACTTGCCAAACCCCTGATGAAGAACGGCTATGGCCAGCATCTGGTGAAAATCGCCGGGTGATGGGATACTGCCCCCATGTGGGGGCCTTGACGCGATGCGGAGGAGGCCGAAATGGCAAAGCGCAAAGTGCTGATTACGGGCGGCGCGGGTTTCATCGGAACCTGGCTAACCAGAGAGATCCAGGCCACATGCGAGGTCACGCTCTTCGACAATCTCCACCCGCAGGTCCATGGGCTCGACCGAGGGAAAAGCCGGGCTGAGGCCGAGGCCGGCGCTGACCGGTTCATCGAAGGCGATGTCGCCGATGGCGACGCCCTGGCGCGCGCAATCGAGGATGTGCAGCCCGAAGTGGTCTATCACCTGGCGGCGGAAACCGGGACAGGCCAGTCCTATGACGAGCCCACCCGCTACAACATGGTCAACGTGATCGGCACAACCCATCTGGTCGAGGCGATTCGGGCCCACGGTTCGTCCGTGCGCCGGGTAGTGGTGGCCAGCTCGCGCTCAGTCTACGGCGAGGGGGCCTGCCTCGACGAAGCGAGCCAGGTCGTCACCGCCCCGCCGCGCGATATGGCGCGAATGCAAGCCGGTGATTTCGGATTGTACTGCGCTCAGGGCAAGCCACTCACGCCGATCCCGACGCCCGAGAATATCACGCTGATGCCGGCGTCGGTTTATGCCTCCTCAAAACTAATGCAGGAGCATCTTTTGGAGCAGTGCTTCCAGGGCACCGATGTGGAGGTCTCGATCCTGCGGCTGCAGAATGTCTATGGCCCGGGACAGTCGCTGAAAAATCCCTATACCGGCGTGATCTCGATCATGTCGCAGCAGATCGAGCAGGGCAAACGGCTGAATGTGTACGAGGACGGTAATATCGTGCGCGATTTCGTTTTCGTCGGCGACGTGGCACGTGCCTTCGCCCTGGCCGGGCTTGGCGAGAAGCCGACATATGGCCCAATCAATATCGGCCATGGTCAGCCGACATCGATCCTGCAGATGGCGGAGGGGCTCCTGAGACTCTACGGCCGTGACCCGGTCGAGCGCGATATCTCCGGCGATTTCCGGGCAGGCGATGTGCGCTATGCCGTGGGAGATATCAGCCGGGCAAAGCAAATCCTGGGTTTCGAACCAGAGGTCGGGTTCGAACAGGGGCTGACCGCATTCTTCGACTGGGCGCGTGCGGCCTGATCGCAGGACATGGACGTTGTCCTCCATATCGGGCCCCACAAAACGGGCAGCACCTATATCCAGCACGCCTTGGCGGGCAATCGTGGTGCGCTGGAGGGCGAAGGCGTGGTGTACCCGACCTTCGGAATCCCGCCGAAGATGCATGGCCACCACTCGCTAGCGCACGAGGCCGATATCTATCTGGCGCCTGAGCAGATCGCGAAGTTGAAGACTGAGATCGGGGAGCGAGAGCGGGTCGCCTTCTCGGCAGAGGGTCTCTGCAATTGGTCCAACCAGAATTTCACGGCTTTTGCGGACCTTCTGGGCGCGAGCCGCGTGCTGCTGGTCTACTACCTGCGAGACCCGTTCGATCAGTTCTACTCCTACTGGAAGGAGCGGGTGAAACAGGGTCAGCTGCAAAGCCTGCCAGAGTGGTTCATGGAGAACTTCGGCGACCCACACCGGTCTTTCGTCCTGAACCCGCTGGTGCATCTGAGGCGATACCGCGAGTTGGATGAACGTTTTGAACTGCGGCTGATACCTTACGAGACGCTGCGGACGCGGGGCGAAGATATCGTGCAGCCGCTTTGGCGGGAGGTGTTGGAGATTCCAAATGGCTTCGCGACGCCGGATGAGAGACAAAACCGCTCACTCTCTACCGAAGCGACCGAGTTCCTGCGAATGCTGATTGATCGATATCTGGCACGAAACCCCGGTGTCGCAGGGCGCGTCGTACGCCATGCCTTCACCCGTCAGACGAGATCCTGGTGGCTATTCCGCAAGTCCAATCTGGTGGCGGAGGCCGAAGCAGCGATGGAGACTTATGCGGCCGGCCTGTCGCGCACCCTCTCGGTATCGCGCCAGTGCAATTTCTATCGCTCCCTGATCGACCAATTGCAGAAGGACTTCGCGGGATCGCTGGTCGGCACCGACGGCTCCAGCCTCTATGACCAGGACGAAAGCCATCTGGAGTATTACGACCGCGCGGACCTCATGTCGCTGGCCCCGCTGGCCGAGGCGATCGAGGGAATCGCGACCCGGATCGAGCGTAGCAGGTTCGTCGAAACCGCCCCGGCCGAGCAGGTGGTCTGACCGATGCACCTCGTTCTCCACCTTGGCCCACACAAGACCGGCACCACCTACATACAGCGGATCCTGTGGCGCAACCGCGAGACGCTGACCGGGGCTGGCTGGCTCTATCCGGATTTTGGACGTCCGGGCAATTCGGCTGGCCATCACGATCTGGCGAAGCGCCCCAGCGGACAGCCGAACAAGGCTGCGATTTCAGAGCTGCGGGCGCTTTTGGGAACTAGCGACCAGGTCATTCTGACAAGTGAGCAGTTCTCTCGCTGGTCGCCGGATGCACTGGTAACGCTTGCCGACGGCCTTGGCGCCAGGCAGGTGAGCATCGTCTACTACCTACGCGATCCCTTTGACCGGTTCGACTCCTACTGGCGCGAGCGGATCAAGCATGCCGAACACAGCAGCCTGCCAGAGGTTTTCGCTGCAAACTTCGCGGATCCACACCGCTCCCCCCTGCTGAACCCTCTGGCGTCCCTGCGCCGCTATGCCAGGCTGGACGACCGCTTCACCACGCGGATCATCTGCTACGATCCCATCATGCAGGCAAAGCAGGATATCTGCGCCCCCCTCTGGCACGGCGTTCTGGGCATCGAAGACGCTTATGACGTAGAGTTTAAACGCCCGAACCGCAGCTTCTCGATCGAGATCAGCGAATTTCTGCGCACTCTGCTGAGTGTTGTCGACAGACGCCTGGGGGTTCGCGACCCGCGCGCCCTCAACAATCTTATGAGCCGCGCGGATCTGCCGCCCTGGCGCTTTGGCCTCTGCGATGAGGGACGCGAGGCCGAGGCTTTGATGACCACGCATATGCAACCGAAAATCCGCGAGCAGGTACTGAACCGGCACTGCCAGTTCTACCGCCATCTGCGGCAGGTTCTGGGGCAGGAGTTCGGCCACGCAATCTGGGGCGGCGTCAAGCCAGCCGAGGCTTTCGCGGGCGGTCAAAAGAGTTTGACCTATTATGACAGTTGGGACCTGCTGAGCGAGCCCGTCATCCGTGATCGGATCGAGTTGCTAGCGGAACGGGTCGAAATCGCGGCGCGGGGCGCCGGCAATGGGGAGCACGCGCTCGCATGAAACGGCTTGGGATCTTCACGACGCTTGGCTCCACAGCCACGCAGATCGATGCGGATTACGTGATCGAAGCCTTGAAGGGCTTCCGCAGCGCGTTCGACTATCTGGTGGTGGTGACAGATATCACGCAGGAGGCGGATTACTACGATCAGGTCAACGACATCGCGGATCATCTGGTACGCACCGGCCTGCGCCGCATCGGTGCGGCGGTTGAAGGGCACAAGGCCGCGATCGCCAGCATCGGCCAGGAAAACCTCGAGAGCTATGACGAGGTGGTCCTGTTCGATGCCGCCAATTTTGGCCCGGTTTGCGATGTCGAAGCGATGTTTGCCGATATGGCGGTGCGAGAGTGCGATTTCTGGTCGATCAACCACACAAAACCGCAGATGGACCCCAGGATCGCCGACCGCTTCACGGCGAAAGTCCTGCCAAAGCTGGATTTTGTCGCTTTCCGCAAAACCTGCATAAGCCACCCCGCCTTCGCAGGTTTCTGGGCAAATGTGACGGCGCGCGAGAACTACTTCGAAAACCTGGTTGAAACCGAGATGACGTTCTTCCAGACCCTGATCGACGAGGGGCTGAACGCGCGCTACTACATCGATCCGGCAAAAATGAAGACCGCCGATCCCGCGATCATGGAAATCATCGCCATGCTCGAGGCGGGCGCGCCGCTGGTCTCGAAGAACTCCTTCGTGCTCGATCCCATCGTGACCGAGATGCAGGCGCTGAACGGGCGCCAGGTTATGGATTGGCTGGACGCGCATACCAACTACGACACACAGCTTATTTGGGATAGTCTGATCGACAAGTTCCCCCTGCGCACGATCCACACCAATCTGGAGGAAGTGCGCGTGATCGAAGACCGCCCGGTCGCGATGGAGAAGACCGAGTGGTCTTTCGGGAAAGTCGCCGTTTTTGCCCATGTCTTCTATGCCGAGATGACGGATGAATTCATCGAGCGCGTAAAACTGATCCCTGGCGAGGTGGATTTCTTCGCCACAACTGCCAGCCTGGAACACCGGTTGGAGATCGAGCGGCGGGTGCGTGAATTGGGATTTGAAGGCAAGATCGATATCCGTGAGGTGGAGCAGAACCGTGGGCGGGATATGTCCTCGCTGTTCATCACCTTCCGCGATGTCGTTCTGGGCGGGGAATATGGCCTCTGCCTACGTCTGCATTCTAAACGCACACCGCAGATGTCGGCGCAGATCGGGGCTTCGTTCAAGGACCATATGTTCGACAATCTGGTACCCTCGACCGGTTATGTCAGCCGTCTGTTCGACATCATCGACGCCAATCCCAATATCGGCGTGGTGATCCCACCGACAGTCCATATCGGATACGGGACGCTAGGCCATTCGTGGTTCGCCAACCGCAAGGCGTTCAACAAACTGGCGGTCGAGATGGGGCTGACCGTACCATTCGATGCCCATACTCCCGTGGCGGCCTATGGCACGATGTACTGGTTCCGACCGCAAGCCCTGCGCCGGATGTTCGAACGCAAATGGAAATGGGAAGAGTTCAACCCCGAACCCCACCATGTCGATGGCGGTCTCGCCCATGTGCAGGAGCGGTTGATCTGCTACACCGCGCAGCAGGACAAGTTCCGCACGCTGAGCGTCATGAACCCCCGCGCGGCGTCCCGAAACTATGTGAAGCTGGAGTATAAGCACCAGCTTCTGGCCAGCTTCTATCCCACCGGCGATATCCGCCGAATGATCCAGATCGCAGGCGGCGAGAGCACCGCACGCCTGCCGGCGTTTTCGCGAGCAAGGTTTTTCGCCTGGGTCGCGGAAGCCTATGACAGCAGCCGCGAAACCTGGCCTTGGTTCTGGCGCGTAACGCAACCCATCTCGAAGTGGGTTTGGCCCAAGATGCAGCGAGTTATCGAACGGTCGAGGGCATAAAAATGCGTTGGCTCGCCGTCAGATCGCTCTGGAACGATTATCGTTCGGTTCGTGATGCTGACTTGCTGGTGCATGGTCGGCCATTGTCGATGACACAAAGGTGGTACAGAAAAGGGGTTGTCGGACTACTCACCAGGAGTGCCCACACCCAAAACAGAAATCCGATGACGAAGGAACACGGCATGTCTTCAGCGCCACAAGGTGAGATTGCAGGGGATCCGGTCAACCCGCCCGGCGCGAAGTGCGTCGGCCTCTATTCATTCCCAAAGTCAGGCAATACATGGCTTCGCGCAATCGTGGCGGCGGCGGCGAAGGTTCCTGCTGGCCGCGGCATGCTGCACAAATACGTGACAGATATGCACTACAGCCGGGTGATCGAGAACCCTTGGGAATTCAACGGGACGGACTGGTATTTTTACAAATCCCACCACATGGATCTGGTCTCGGAGCATAAGGGGCAGACGTTCCGCACGGACAAGATCGTCTATATCTATCGTAACCCGCTCGATGTCTTTCTGTCTTATGTGAACTTTGTCTCGAAGAATGTTGCGGGCAACGCGGGCAAACGATTGGATTTCGAGATCAACCGGGTTGAGGATCTGACGCCCGCGCAGATGGAGAGGTTATTCTCGCGCTGGGTCGCCCATGCGACGCTGTTCCCGCAGAACAAGACGTTCGGTTCCTACTTCCAGAACGTGCAGAACTTCATGGATATGCGCGATCGAGGTGGCGCGGTGCATGTGATCCGCTATGAGGATTTGAAGGACAATTTCCAGGACACCGTCACCGGGATGCTGGACTTCATTGGGCTGGAAGGGGCGGATGTGCAGGCGGTCTTTGAAGATGCGGACAAACGCACCGCCAAGGACGGCAAGTTCTTCTGGAAACGCGCCTCGAAGAATTACGAGACTTATCTGAGCCCAGATCAGATCGCCCGCTTCGCCATGGTCTACGAGAAAGAACTGGCGGTGCTGGGCTACGACTTCTCGGCCTGAAGCAGGCGCTGCAGGCCGGTTAGAACCAGACCGGCCACCAGCCCCCAAAAGGCCGAGCCCAGGCCGAAGGCAGCAATGCCGGAGGCCGTGACAATGAACGTGGCGACCGGGGCGAACAGGTCCTCGCCAGGCACGGTGCTGGCGCTCAGCGACTGGATCAGCGGTCCCGCCAGCGCCAGCCCGGCGATCACGACCAGCAGCGATGGCGGAAACTGCGCCAGATAAGCGACCACCGACGCAGCCCCCAGCGCCAGAACACCATAGCCGAGCGCATATACAGGCCCGCAAAGCCAGCGTTTGGCGGGATCGGGATGCGCATCCTGCCCGGTGCAGATCGAGGCCGTGATCGCCGCGAGGCTGGTGGTATGCGCACCGAACCCCGCGGTCAGAAGCGAGGCCAAGCCCGTCACACCCAGGATCGACCGGCTGGGCACGTCGTAGGCATCCGCGCGCAGAACGGCAAAGCCCGGTAAGTTCTGCGACGCCATGGTGACCAGATAAAGTGGCAGCCCCAGGCTGATCAGCGTGCCCGGATCGAAGACCGGCGTCACCCAGACAAACCGCGACAGCATGAACCCCTCGCCCGGAACGACCAGACCCAATCCATAGCAGAGTGCGATGCCGAGCCCGAGAACGGCAATCACCGCCCAGGCGGGCGAAATCAGCCGCACTACCAGGAAAACCGCCACCATGGGCAAGGCGACCAGCGGTGATGCCTCGGCGGCACCGACCACGCCGATCACGAAGGGAAACAGCACCCCGGCCAAAACGGCGGAGGCGATGCGCGCCGGGATCCGCGACACAAGGCGGCCAAGCGGACCGACCAGCGCCGTCAGCAGAATCAGAGCGGCGCAGAAGACAAAGGCTCCAACGGCCTCGGCCAACCCGACGCCGGTTCCGGTCGCAATCAGCGCCGCCCCCGGTGTCGACCAGGCCGTGACGATGGGCATCCTGTGATGCCAGCTCAGCACCAGACTGGTCGCCATCATGGAGACGCAAAGCATCGCGATCCACGAGGAGGTTTCGGCTGCGGTCGCGCCCACCGCCTCGGCTGCGGAAAGGACAACTGCGACGGACCCGCCAAAGCCCACCAGCACCGCCACGAGAGCAGAGGTCACGATTGAAAGGCGCATCACGTCCCATCCTGATCGACGCGCCGTCCCGGTCGCGTTTCGCATTCCGGTTAACCAGTAACATCCGCAGTTTCGCAAGGACGAACTGCGAAGCATCGCCAAGATGCAAATAGGAAAGGACAATGCGACCGACCCGAAGTCAGGAAACTGCGCTGACGGTTCTGCCCTTCAGGATCGACTCGCCGATTATCTGGCGAGGATCTTAGACCCACAAATGTATACGTCGAAAAGGATCTTCTTCGACCCGGTTATCGTCGCAATGCGCCTGTAGAAATCAACTCCGATGGATGAGCATACACTAGCGGCAGTTGGACCTCCGTCAGTGCAGGGCCTCGTGCAAGCACGCGAAGCTGTTTTGCGCCGCAGCGCGCCAGTCGGCGGTGCCGGACCGCCACAGAGTGGCCTGCGATTTCAGGATCAACCCATCGGAAAGCACGCGCAGATGGTTCGCCGCCAATGTCGCCCCGCTGGAGGTTATATCAACAATCGCCTCACAGGTGCGGTTCGCCGGTCCGGCCTCGGTCGCGCCCTGGCTGTCGACCAAACGGTAATCTGCGATGCCGTTCTGGCGAAAGAAGGCACGGGTCAGGTTGTGATACTTCGTGGCGATCCGCATCGCCATGCCATGTTCGGTCCGGAACCCGGCACAGGCGGCGTCCAGATCGCCCATCGTTTCGACATCAATCCAAAAGGCGGGCACAGCAACAACCAGGTCGGCTTGGCCAAAGCCCATGCGCTCGATGGGCTCCACACTGCTGTCCACCACCTGTTCGCGGATCAGGTCCTCGCCGGTCACACCAAGATGGATGCGACCCGCAGCCAGCTCGCGCGGAATCTCCCCAGCGGAGAGCATGACAATCTCCAGCCCGGACAGGCCTGTCGCCTCTGCCTTATACTCGCGGTCGGCACCGGCCTGAGAGATGCGGATGCCGCGCGTCTCGAACCAGGCAATGGTGTCGGCCATGAGCCGGCCCTTGGAAGGAATGCCGAGGATCAGGCTCATCGCCGCGCCTCGCGTACGGCTTCCGGACGGATCATCGCGCCAACCGCAGGGACCAGGCCCGTAGCGCCCAGGCGTGCGGTAATTGCGTCATAGCGCCCGCCCCCGGCGAGCGGGGGCAGGTCAGGGCCTCCTTGGGCCACGATCTCGAAGACGAAGCCGTCGTAATATTCGAGGTTACGCCCGAAAGCTGCGTCAAAGGTCAGCCCGGCCACGTCGATCCCGGCTTGCTCCATCGCGTCGAGACGCGCCTCAAACAGAGTGATCGGGGCAGCCAAGGCCACTCCGCCCGCTTCGGCCAGCGCCCGCAAACGGGCCGGAACACCAGGGGCTGGGCCACTGATCGAAAGCACGGCTTCGATCAGTTCCGCCTGTTCGGCAGCAATTGGTGGATCCTCCGCCGTTTCGGCGAGACGTTTGGCACGGACCATTACCTCGCTCAGGGTCCGGCGACCGACAATCTCGCCCGCTTCGGCGGCCAGCTCAGCGACCCGCCCTTCGGCGACCGCGGCAATCAAACCCGCGCGCTGCGGCGAGGGCGGCGCCGGCGGAGCCGCATATTGCTCCAACACCTGCTGAAAACGTTGCGGGCGCCACAGATGCCGTCTGAGCCGCGCATGGCGGTGGGCGGAGAGGCCGATGGCATCCAGAAGACCGAAGATCACCCCCAGATCGCCGATGGTTGCGCGATAGGCGGGGGCGCCAATCGCCTCCAATCCCCGGTTGATCAGCGCGTAAACGCGCGCATCGGTCGCCGCGCGATCCGGCGCGCCAAAATCCTCGATCCCGGCCTGCATGTATTCGATGGGCCGGATCGTCCCGACCTCTTGGCGACGAAAGACCGGGCCCTGATAGGTATAGGCACCGGGGCGATCCCAGCCCCGTGCACCATGGCTGAGCGCGACGGGCACTGTGAAATCGGGGCGCAGGCAGAGCTCGCCGCCAAGAGCAGGATCCGGGAACAGGAACGCGCGCGCGCGCACATCTTCGCCATAGAGATCCAGCAGCGTCTCCGCCGGGAACAGATGCGCGGGTTGGATCGCCGTGAACCCGGCATCGGCGAAAATCCGTGCCAGAGTGGTCGTCATTCCCTCGACCTCGGCCAAAGCATCCTCTGCCAGTACCGGGCGGATCATCCGTCTTGCCGCGCCAGCATCGCCCGGATTTCGGCTACCAGATCACCCCGCTTGACGGTGACTTGAGCGGGCTGGGCGACCCATTCTTCGCGGGTCTCGATCTCGGCCGCCAGGCGCGTACCCAGGGCGAGGTCCTTGAGCGTGACCTCGCCACGTTCACGCTCGTCCCCACCTTCGATAACCGCAATCGGCGCGCTGCGCTTGTCGGCGTACTTGAGCTGCTTGGCCATGTTACCGCCGCCCATGAAAACCTCGGCACGGATACCCGCGCTGCGCAACTCGGCACACATGGTCTGGTAATTCGCCATTTCGGCCTTATCCATCACCAGGATCACGACCGGCCCGGCGGTATCGCCGGCCCCGGCGCGGCCGACCTCTCGCAATGCTGCCAACAGGCGGTCGACGCCTATGGATATCCCAGTCGCCGGAACGGCCTGCCCGGTGAAGCGCTTGACCAGATCGTCATAGCGGCCACCGCCAGCGACCGAGCCGAACTGGCGCCTGCGGCCATCTTCATCAATGACCTCGAAAGTCAGTTCAGCCTCGAAAACCGGGCCGGTGTAGTAGCCAAGCCCACGCACCACCGAGGGATCGATGATCGCGCGGTTGCCATAGCCCTGTGCCTCCATTAGCTCGGCAATCGTGGTCAATTCGTTGACCCCTTCCGCTCCCATGCTGGAGGTGCCGACCAGTTCCGCGAGGCGGGCGCAGGTCTGGACGCCAGTTGCGCGGCGTGCCGCGACAAAACCCATGATCAGGTCGGCCTGTTCCGCGCCGAGGCCCGCGCCCTCGGTGAAGTCGCCGCTCTCGTCCTTGCGGCCTGCGCCCAGCAACAAGCGGACACCCTGCTCGCCCAGCCGGTCGAGCTTGTCGATGGCGCGAAGCACAATCCCCCGGGCCGTGATATTTTCGTCAGGCAGAGCAGGGTCGAGCAGACCTGCAGCCTCCATGACCCCGTTCAGAACCTTGCGGTTGTTCACCCGGATCACGACATCGTTGCGGCTGATCCCGGCGGCTTCCAGCGCATCGGCCAGCATCATGCAGATCTCGGCATCCGCGGCCACGGTCGATGTGCCCACCGTGTCGGCGTCGCATTGATAGAACTGGCGATAGCGGCCCGGCCCCGGTTTCTCGTTGCGCCAGACTGGCCCTACAGCGTAGCGGCGATAGGGGTTGGGCAGTGCCTCGCGGTGTTGCGCTACCACGCGAGCAAGTGGGGCGGTCAGATCGTAACGCAGGGCCAGCCATTTCTCGTCCTCGTCCTGCCAGCCGAAGACGCCCTCGTTCGGGCGATCGACATCGGGCAGGAACTTGCCCAGCGCCTCGACCGTCTCGACCGCCGAGGTCTCCAGGGGGTCGAAGCCATACGCGTGGTAAACCTCGCAGATCCGGGCCAGCATCGCATTGCGTTCGACCACGTCCGCACCGAAATAGTCGCGGAACCCGCGCGGGGTTTCGGCCTTGGGCCTGGGTTGCTTCTTGAGTTTCTTCGCCATGACCTGTTCGACGCTGCCGCTGGATTGGGCGCATGCCCTACCGGATCACGGTGTCAGGGGCAAGGTGCGTGCCGCTCGCTGAAGCACGTGCGCCTCGAAGCCCTTGAGGACCGGACGCGCCACCGGACCATACCCGATGTTGCGTTCGGCGAGTTCCGGAAACAGCGAAAGGATTTCGGCCCGGGTGGCGGTGGTGAGGCTGGAGAGCGCGATCTCGCCCGGATGAAAGCTCTCGGACGCGATGCCATTTGCGGTCACGATCTGATGGTGGTCGAAGAGGAGGTGAATATAGGTCACATTGCCACCTTCGCAGAGCTGGATATCCTCGTCGTTGATCAGATGCACTGCCGGGACCAGAACCTCCGCCGCGCCGAACAGCAACTCCGCCCGCCATCCACCGAGCAACATGCGGTGCTGCTGAGAAACGATCAGGGCGCGGCGTTGACCCAGCGCGCCGGGGGCAAAGCAGACGGGGGCGCGGCGACCGGTTGCCGCGACCTGTCGCCGTCCGATCCAGCGCAAGGGTTGTGGGTCGCCATCGCGGGTCAGGATCAGATCTCCAGGGCGCAGGGTTTCGATCAACCGCTCGCCATCCGGCGTCGCGATCCAGGTGCCCGCAGTGAAGCACAGATTGGCCGCGCCCGGGGTCGGATCGCCTACAACCGTCGCTGTGTCGCCATCGGGGCTGCGCTGGATCGACTGACCATCGGTGTCTGAGCCGAATACCTCAACCGGGCCGATACGGGTCGCCGTCGCGGAGAAGCCGTCGAAACCGCTGGTCGGATCCTCGGCCGCATCGCCGTTATAGGTCGCCTGGACAAAGCTATCGGCAAGCGGATCGAACAGGACCAGGTTGTCGCCGCCATTGTTCAGAACGCCACTGTCGCCCAGACCGGCATAGAGGATGTTCTGGCCCACGGTTGCGCCCGCATCGTCGCCCGTCGCAATCGCCAGGCTGGCGCCGGCAGGCAGAACCGTCCCATCAGGGATCGTGAACCAGTTCCCGCGTCCCTCGTCCCAAAGCTGAAGGCCGCCGATGTCGATGGGCACACCGGAGATGTTCGCAATCTCGACAAACTCATCGCCAGCCGTTGCCGCGCCGTCCTGATTGGTGTCGAAGTTCGCGCTTGTCGAATTCGGGTCGACCAAAACTTCGTTGATGACAATTCCGCCGCGAAGCACCGCATCGGTGGGGGCCATGATGTCCTCGGTTCCTGTTCAGCGCGGCACGCGGTCAGTCGAAGGGGCCGTCAGCGGTGGAAGTGGGAATGATCCAGCTTGCCGGTGATAGCCTCGAAAAACATCCGAAAATCCCCCAGCAGCGACCAGAGCGGGTAGGTGAAAGTGGCGGGCCGGTTCTTTTCGAAAAAGAAGTGGCCGACCCAGGCGAAAAAATATCCTGCCAGCGGCACCGCCAGCAACAGCAGCCAGTTGGCGCTGAGCGCAGCCCACAGCATCAGCCCCAGGGCCAGCGCGGTGCCAAGGTAATGCAGTTTGCGGCTGGTCGGATCCGCGTGTTCCGAGAGATAATAGGGATAGAATTCCGCGAAACTGTGATAGCGCGTTTCTGACATCGGGTTCTCCACCGGTTTGCCTTTGAATTTTCGCGTGGTAGGCCGGGATGTCAATGTGCGGCGCGTTGTCCGCTGGACCGTGGGGGGCGACACCGCTAATTCCCACGGTGGATGTATCCACGGCCCACGCGCTGATTCCGGCGACCAGATGGGTCGAAGAAAAAGGAGAGGCATGAGATGTCTCAAGGAAACGACCACGCGGAAGGCACAAGACGCGATTTCCTCTATGTTGCCACCGGAGCTGCCGGGGTTGTGACGGTCGGGGCCGCCGTCTGGCCGTTGATCGACCAAATGAACCCTTCGGCCGATGTTCTCGCGCTCGCCTCGATCGAGGTGGATGTCAGCGATGTCGAACCGGGCACCCAGATCACCCAGAAATGGCGCGGCAAGCCGGTCTTTATCCGCCGTCGCACCGCCGAGGAGATCGAGGACGCGCGCAACGTCTCGCTGTCCGACCTGCCCGATCCGGATGCACGCAACGACAATCAGCCCGGCGATGCCGATGACGCCAACCGCTCGCTGGACGCGGATGGGGAATGGCTTGTGATGCTGGGGGTTTGCACCCATCTGGGCTGCGTTCCACTGGGCGACGGCGCTGGTGATTTCGGCGGCTGGTTTTGTCCCTGCCACGGCTCGCACTACGATACATCCGGGCGGATCCGCAAGGGACCCGCGCCACAGAACCTGCCGGTCCCGACCGCAGCGTTCGTATCTGACACTGTCATCAAACTGGGCTGAGGGAGACCATCATGGCCGGAATTCCCCACGACCATTACGAGCCCAAGACGGGCATCGAGCAATGGGTGCACAAGCGCCTGCCGATCGTCGGCTTGCTCTATGACACTCTGATGATCCCGACACCCAAGAACCTCAACTGGATGTGGATCTGGGGCATCGTGCTGACCTTCTGTCTGGCGCTGCAGATCATCACCGGCATCGTGCTGGCGATGCACTACACGCCGCATGTGCTGCATGCGTTCGATTCGGTAACCCATATCGACCGCAACGTGAACGGCGGCGACAGGCTGCGCGATCTGCATATGAACGGCGCCTCGCTGTTCTTCATCGCGGTGTATTTCCACATTTTCCGCGGGCTCTACTATGGCTCGTACAAGGCACCGCGCGAGATCACATGGATCATCGGCGTGCTGATCTATGTCGCGATGATGGCGACCGCGTTCATGGGTTACGTGCTGCCCTGGGGCCAAATGTCCTTCTGGGGCGCGACCGTGATCACCAACCTCTTCTCGGCGCTGCCGCTGGTCGGTCAGCCGATTGTGGAGTGGCTGTGGGGCGGTTTCTCGGTGGATAACCCGACCTTGAACCGCTTCTTCTCGCTGCACTTCCTGCTGCCCTTTGTGATCGCGGGTCTGGTGGCCGTCCATATCTGGGCGTTCCATTCGACCGGCAACAACAACCCCACCGGGGTCGAGGTGCGCCGCGGCTCGAAGGAGGATGCTGAGAAGGACACGGTGCCATTCTGGCCCTATTACGTGATCAAGGACATCTATGCCCTGGCGGTAATCCTGACGGTGTTCTTCATCTTCGTCTACTTCATGCCGGATTATCTGGGCCACCCCGATAACTATATCGAGGCGAATGCCCTGGCGACGCCTGCGCATATCGTGCCCGAATGGTACTTCCTGCCATTCTACGCGATCCTGCGGGCGATCACCTTCGATATCCTGTTCATCGAGGCGAAGCTGGGCGGCGTGCTGTTCATGTTCGGCGCCATCGCGGTGATGGCGCTGGCGCCCTGGCTGGACACCTCGCGCACCCGTTCGGGCCAATATCGTCCGCGGTTCAAGTGGTACTTCTGGCTGCTGGTTTTCGACTTCTTCGTCCTGATGTGGGCGGGCGCGCAGCCGGCCGAGGGCCTGGTGCCGATGATCTCGTTGATCGCGACGATCTACTGGTTCGCCTACTTCCTGGTGATCCTGCCGGTTCTGGGCATCACCGAGAAACCGGAAGCCCCGCCAGAGACCATCGAGGCCGATTTCGACGCCCACTACCCGCCGAAACCTTCGGCCACCCCTGCTGAATAAGCGCGAACGAGGAGAGAAAAGATGATGAAATCCCGTTTCCTCGCGCTTGTGCTGGGTGCGGCCCTGTTGCCCGCGGCTGGCAACGCGGCCGTTGACACAGAAGCACTGTTGGAACAGAAACCGTTTACAGCATCGGTATAACCAATCTCAGCTATTTTCTTTCTAGCGAGATTCATGTAGTTAACATTCGCTTTACTGGTTATTT
>JBCCDU010000048.1:0-36226 GCA_039030715.1 Pseudomonadota bacterium | reverse complement strand
GTAAGCAGGTCTTGTTCTCGGCATCTCGACACTCGCCTTCGTAACTCAGAAAGTGTCCACCAAACCGGGGGAACTCCAACTCCAATCTGTGTTCTCCTTTGCGACACGATACGTGGTCAAAGGAGCAGCACAAATCCGCGACAGGTCCGCAGACCCAAGGAAAGATCGAGCGCTGGCATCAAACGCTGAAGAACCGCATCTTACTCGAAAACTACTATCTGCCTGGAGCCTTGGAGTTGGCCGTCGAGGCATTCGTCGACCACTACAATCATCGCCGCTACCATGAGAACCTGCAAAACCTCCCGCCTGCAGATGCCTATTTCGGTCGTGGCGAGGCCATCCTGAAACAACGAGAAAGGATCAAGCGAAAGACCATCGAAACCAGGCGCTTGCTTCACTGCAAATCCGCCGCATAATCAAACCGACCAGATGAGCCGGATACTCGCTCAGCTCAGGCCGCTCTTTGGCCCAAATCTCTGACAATGGACAGCAAAGATGTGGTTAGAAGCTGTCTACAAGCGTTCAGGAGCCAACCAGATAGCTCGGCTCAAATCAGCGGGCGCACCTGGGCACTCCAGGAAGACGCGGGCCTTGCAGGTTGCGCAGATATCCTTGTCGACATTACGTACCAGCGCATCCACCGCATGGGTTTTGCGCCGAAAGATGTGCTTTCGCCCGATCAGGCGCGGCACGTGAAACTGGGCCAGTTGCCGACGCAACGGCGGGTAGCGTCCGACGAGATAGAGTTGCCCGCCCCGCGTCTCGCGCCGTTTTGCCTCGCTGACCAACAACTCGGATCCGGCGAGGTCCAGCCCTACCGAACCGTCGATGAAGAGCACCAGGTAAAGCTGTTCGGGTCGTTCCCGCTCCAACCTGCGAAACTCCTTCTCTAAGTATTCGACCGCGCCGAAATAGAGCGGCCCCTGCACGCGAATGAAGACCGCCTGCGGACATTCCGGCAGTCGCCAGTGGGCGGCGCTCATGAATGGCCGCCCGGGCACGCTTGGATTGGGCACATTGATCGGTAAGCCGGGTCGCATCGTGCGTCGCAGGAACAACGACAGCGACAAGATCACTCCGGAATAGATCGCGAACTCCAGATTGACCAAAACCACCGCCAGAAACGTCACGCTGAGGATCGCCGTCTCCGCCAGGCTGGAGCGCAGGATATGCCGGATCTCCTTCCAGTCCACCAGCTTCCAGGCGACCAGCACGATCAGTCCTGCCATCGCCGGCAGCGGGATATAGGCTATCAGCGGTGCGACCAGCAGCAGGATGCACAGCAGCAATACAGCCGCCAGGATCGCTGCCAGCGGCGTCTTCGCCCCCGACTCGTAATTCAGGGCACTGCGCGTGAAAGAGCCCGAACCCATATAGGCCGAGAAGAAAGATCCGCCGATATTCGACAGCCCTTGACCGATAATCTCCTGATTGCTGTCCAGGGTCTGGCGTGACTTGATCGCCATGGCGCGGGAGATGGAGACGGCCTCGAGCAGCCCGATCAACGCCAAGGCAAAGGCCCCTTGTGACATGGTCCGAACCGTATCGAACGACATAACCGGCATCGCCAAGGGCGGGATGCCGGAACTCACCGGTTGGACATAGGCCACACCTTGATCAGCGGCGCCCGCGAGGTAGCCAAAGGCGCTGCCCGCAACCAGGGCGATCAAATAGTTCGGCCAAACCGGAAAGAAGCGCTTGATCACAGCCGCAATGACCAATGTGCCGAGCGAGATGGCAATCACCAGCACATCCACCTCTGGCAGTACCCGCCACAGCGCTTGCACGAAGGCGACGGGATCTTCGGGCCTTGGCAAACTCTGCCCCAAGAAGCCTGAGACCTGACTGAGAGCGATCAGAACCGCGGCGCCCGCCGTGAAGCCGACCATTACAGAATGCGAGACCAGAGAAACCAACTGGCCCAGTTTCACCAAACCCAGTACGAGTTGGAAGAGCCCGGCCAACAGCGTGATACTGAGCACGGCTGCGATATAGTCCGGGCTTCCGGCCTCGAACTGCTCCGATACGGTCGCGAAAATCACGACCGAAATGGCCGTGGTGGGGCCCGAGACCAGATGCCACGAGCTTCCCCAAAGCGCGGCGATCACAGGCGTGATCATCGCGGTGTAGAGCCCGTATTGGGGCGGCAACCCTGCGATGGCTGCGAAGGCGATGCCCTGGGGCAGCACGATTGCGGCATTGGTGAACCCGGCGAAGAAGTCGTCGCGCAGCGTGTGTCGGTCGACCCTGTCCACCCATTGCAGGAACGGCAGCAGGCGCAACGCCAGGATACGCAGCGTGGGCAGGTTCAAGCGCTCGAACATCGTGGGGTCTTCCTTGCGGTCAGGGCGTTTTCGCCCGGCCCGATGGGGGAGTGTCTAGGCGTTGGCGTAGTAGAGCTGCGACAGATGCTCCGCCTCGGCGAAGAACAGCCAGCGTTCGACGAACACGCCAACCCCCGCAGCCCCAAGTGCAGGGATCAGCAGCAGCCCCTGCATGCCCGTAAAGATCGCCAGCACCACCAAAAGCGCCGGTGCAAAAAACAGTGCGGCTGCGGCCATCATGCGCAGTCTCTCCGCATGTTTGCGCGCAACCTGATAGCCCATCTCACGCATCACGAAGTTCGGCCTCGTATGGGGTGGGTCGAGCGGGCGAACCTTGCCCAGATGGCCGAGCCCGGTCGCCTGTTCGGCGGTGTATTGCGGACCGTCGTCGTCAATGCGTTTCCAGTACGAGAGCTTGAGTGCCCCCGCGACGGCCAGGCTGATTAGCGAGAGCCAAAGCGCCCAGACTGTGGGCTCACTCGCGACAGCAAGGATGGCGCTCAGCAGAAGCGCGCCGGTTGCAGCCGAAAGTGCCAAGTAAATCACAGGCACCAGACCCATATGCCACTGCCGAATGGTGCGCAGCGATCCATAGATCATGCCCGTGCAATAGACAGTCACCGCCGCACCTGCAGCGGCCAGAAGCCCCAAGAGCGGTGTCAGTCCGCTCTCGACCCTCAAAAGCCAGAGCAGCGCCAGCAGCCCGGCGGGCATGTAAGTCAGAACAGCCGCCATGCCCTCGCGCGACAGCCACGAGGAGCGCCACTGGCTGAACGCCCCGACCGCCCGCTCTGGATGCCCCAGATGCAGGGTGGAGGCGAGCAGCCCCACAGTGATCAGCGCCAACGCCAAAACAATCGTGGCGAAAGCGACCCAGCGCCCGCCAGGAAGCGCGCCGAAGGCATGGGCCAGCGACAACCAGAACAACAGGCCATAACCAGCGCCCGATGCGGTGGTGAAGATGATGACGGAATATGCTGGATGCATGATCGCCCCCTAGCTCGACAGAGCCCGGTCGACCCAGGCAAAGAGTTTCTCGATCGCAGCGCCTTTAGGTGCTTGCACAGGTAAAACAGCGGCTTCCGCCACCTGGTTGATGCGCGGCGGAAGGTATTTGTTCACCGGCTTGTAACCAAATTCATCCAGCAGGTTGAATCCGCCCCGCGCCTCGACCGATCTGGAAACCTCGCTTTCGGGATCGCCCAGATCGCCAAAGGCACGCGCGCCGGTCGGGCAGGCGCGGACACAGGCGGGCACGCGATCCTCCTCCGGGATCGTCTGATTATAGATCCGATCAACGCAGAGCGTGCATTTCTTCATCACCCCATCGTCATAGTCATACTCTCGCGCGCCATAGGGGCAGGCCCAGGAGCAGAGCTTGCACCCGATGCAGGTGTCGGGATTAACCAGGACGATCCCGTCCTCCTCCCGCTTGTAGCTGGCGCCCGTCGGGCAAACCGTCACGCAATCCGGCTCCTCGCAATGCAGGCAGGAGCGGGGGAAATGCACTGTCTTTGCCCCCTGCCCTTCGCCCACCTCATAGGAATGGACACGGTTCAGCCAGGCTCCGGAGGGATCGGCGCCATAGGGATCGTGATCGGACAAGGGGGCGGAATAGCCTCCGGTGTTCCACTCCTTGCAGCTTGTAACGCAGGCGTGGCAGCCGACGCAGATATCCAGGTCGATGACGAGACCCAGTTTCTTCTTCGTGCTCGCAGGCAGGCTGGTCATGCTTTCGCCCTTCGGAACTCAGCCCCGAAGGCGACTTTCTCGGGCGAAGCAGGTTGGGTCGCCGTGCCCGTGGGCTCGAAAAACGGCACCGTATGAGCGGACTTCTCGGCCAGGGCGATGTTCACACGCAGATCGAACCAAGCCGCCTGCCCGGTGATCGGGTCGGAGTTGGAGTAGCGATACCCTCCGCCCCCCTCCGGCAGCAGCTCGGATATCAGGTGGTTCAGCAGGAAGCCTTCCTTTACCTCCGGCGCATCGCCATCCAGGCCCCAGGCGCCCCGGCGTTTGCCGATTGCGTTCCAGGTCCAGACAGTGTCCGGGTTCACCCCATCCATCAGCCGCACCTGGCATTTGACCCGGCCCTGATGCGAGCTGAGCCAGACCCAGTCGTCATCCTCGGCCCCAATCTTCTCGCCCAGCGAGCGGTGAATGTAGAGACGGTTGGCCGCCGTGATCTGCCTCAGCCAGGCGTTCTGACTGCCCCACGAGTGATACATGTGCATCGGGCGCTGGGTGATCGCGTGCAACGGATAGGTCGCCTGGTCCACCATGGTCTCCTCGAAGGGCGGATACCAGAAGGGCAGCGGATCGAAGTAAGTCCTGATCCGCTCGCGCGCCCGCTCCGGCGGCTGGCGGTCGCCATGACCCTCAGCAGCCAAGCGGAACGCCTGAACCGGCTCGCAATAAAGCTGGAAGATCGTGGGCAGGGGCACAGTGCGAAACCCCATCTCGACCGCCCAGGCCAGGTAATCCTTGTTCGCATGTTTGTAATAGGCCTGCTCTGGCGCAACATGCTGTGCGAAGAAGGCCCCATTCTCGATATACCGCTTGAGCTGTTCGGGGTTGGGCGCACCCTGCCCCGTCTGGCTGCCATCCTCACCCCGCCATCCGGCCAGCGGGCCAAGGCCCGGCTTGCGCTGGTGATTTACGATGTAATCGGGGTAACCGCCCGGATATTTCGGGCTGCCACCCTCTTTCGTGAAGGCCGGGAATTTCAACCGCGCGCCCAGATCGATCAGCACCTCCTGAAAGCCGCGCACATCGCGGTCGGGTTCCACCACGGGGTGGCGGATACTGTCGGCGGCCATATCCGGCTCGGATATCGGACGGTCGAGCAGCGAGATACAATCCCACCGCTCCAGATAAGTCGTATCGGGCAGGATCAGATCGGCATAGGGCACGGTCTCGGAGTAGTAGCTGTCGGCATAGATGATCTTGGGGATCACATATTCGCCGTTCTCGTCCTTGGCGGTCAGATTCTCGATTGTGCCCGGCACGTTCATCGACGAATTCCAGGCCATGTTCGCCATGTACATGAACAGAACATCGATGCCGTAAGGGTCCTTCTTGGCGGCGTTATTGATGACCATATGCATCAGCCCATGGGCCGACATCGGTGCGTCCCAACTGAATCCCTTGTCGATGCGGCACGCGCCATCTTCCTCCAACAACAGGTGTTGGGGGCCGAGGGGGAAGCCCAGATGCGGGCCGCCCAGCGGTTCCTCGGGCCGCACTTGTTCGCGGCTGCCATGAGGCAGAAGCCAGGGCGGTGCCTGTTTGGGATAGGGTGGCTTGTAGCGGAAGCCACCAGGACAATCGATGGTGCCCAGAAGGATCTGAAGGATATGGATCATCCGGCAAGTCTGGAACCCGTTGGAATGGGCTGAGATACCGCGCATCGCGTGCATCGAGACCGGGCGTCCGACCATCTTCTCGTGCTTGCGTCCGGCCCAATCGGTCCAGGGACGATCGATCTCGATCTGCTCCTTGAAGGCGACATGGGCCAGCTCACCCGCGATGCGGCGGATCTGTACTGGGTCGAGCCCGGTTTGCTCCGCGACCCGCTCAGGCGCGTAGTCGTCCGAGAGATACCGCTCTGCCATCAACTCAAAGACCGGGCGCGCGGTACGGCCATCGGGCAGCGTGCGCGTACCGGTTAGAACCGGGCGACCGTCTGTTGCGGTCTTGGCATCCAATCCGCTTGCAAAATCGGCCGAGGCTCCATCCCAGACCAGGGGCTCGCCTTTGTCGTTGCGCGCAAAAAGCCCGTGATCGGCGGCGCCCGGATCCTGAATCACCAGCCACGGCGCATTTGTGTAGCGGATCAGATAGTCCAGATCGATCTGCTGGGTGCGAAACAGTTCGTGGATCAGGGCACCCACAAACAGGCCATCGGTGCCCGGGCGGATGCCAACCCATTCGTCGGCAACCGCGTTGTATCCCGTGCGCACGGGATTGATCGAGACCACCTTGGCGCCGCGTTGTTTGAGCTTGCCGATGCCGATCTTGATCGGGTTCGAGGCGTGATCCTCCGCCACCCCGAACAGCATGAAATACTTGGTATGCTCCCAATCCGGATCGCCAAACTCCCAGAACGCACCGCCGAAGGTGTAGAGCCCACCAGCCGCCATATTCACCGAACAGAATCCCCCGTGGGCTGCGAAGTTCGGTGTACCGTATTGCATGGCCCAGAAGCCGGTCAGCGATTGGCTCTGATCGCGCCCGGTGAAAAATGCCAGCCGCTTGGGATCGCGCTTGCGTACCGCGCCCAACCAATCGGTGGCGAGAGTCAACGCTTCGTCCCACGAGATCTCCTCGAACTCACCAGAGCCGCGGGGGCCCACCCGTTTCAGGGGCGCGCGCAGCCGCGCAGGTGAATAATGCTGCATGATCCCGGCCGAGCCCTTGCCGCACAGCACGCCCTTGTTGACCGGGTGATCGCGGTTGCCTTCGATATAGCGAACCACGGGTTTGCCATCCGCCCCATCGCGCAGATGCACATTGATACCGCAACGACAGGCACACATGTAACAAGTGGTCCTCTCGACCCGGTCGCCAACCGGCTGGTTGAGCGGGACCCTCGGTTCGTTGGACATATCTCTATCCCTGGTTGGATGCGTTGCGCATCTGGGCTGCGGCCTGCGCCCCGGTGATCGCGATCATCTGATGGACATCATCGGCGGAGCAGCCGCGCGAGAGATCGTTGGCCGGGTGCGCCAACCCCTGCAACACCGGCCCCAGCGCCACGGCGCCACCGATCCTCTGGGCGATCTTGTACCCGATGTTTCCAGCACTGAGACTCGGGAAAACGAAGACATTTGCCCGCCCGGCCAAGGGCGATTCCGGCGCCTTCTTACCGGCGATGTCGGGCATGATGGCGGCGTCGAACTGGATCTCGCCATCGACAATCAGATCGGGCGCGCGTTCGCGGATCATCGCGATAGCGCTGCGAATGCGTCCGATGGATTCGTGAGCATCCGCAGGCACGCTACCCATGGTCGAGAAGGAGAGCATCGCCACCCGTGGCTCCTGCCCGGTTAGCGCGATCAGTGACTTGGCCGAGGCGGTAGCGATGCTTGCCAATTCCTCCGCCGTCGGCTGCATGATCAACCCACAATCGGAAAACACCACAGGACACGAAAACGGCGCTGGCAGCAGCATGAGGAAATAGCTGGAGACGACATCCGCATCCGGCGCCTTCCCGATGATCTGCAAGGCAGCGCGCACAGTATCGGCCGTGGTCGCAACCGCACCGCCGATGGTGCCATCCGCATCGCCCTGACGAACCATCATCGCAGCAAAGCCAAGCGGCGCGGTCATCGCCTCGCGCGCAGCCTCGGCATCAAGGCCCTTATGTCGACGCAGCTCGTGGTAGGCAGCGGCATAGGCCTCCAATTGCGGCGCATCGGCGGGGTCAAGCACCGCAACCGGCGCATCCCCGGCACCGGCATCGTTCAGCATCGCGGTAATTTTTGCCGCATCGCCCAACAGAGTGACGCGAGCCAGACCTTCGCCTGCGGCCCGAACGGCGCCCTCGACGATGCGTGCATCTTCACCTTCGGGCAGCACGATATGGGGTTGGGCCGCGCGTGAGGCGGCTGAAATTGCGTTCAGAACGTCCATCTTCTGTCCCCCCGGGTCGTGCGGTTATGCGCTGACGGGCTTTTATTGTGGCGCCCCACCCGGACGCATAAGCACCCGGGTGGGACCTGTTTGGTTCAGAGGCGCGGTGTCTGCTCGACGAAATCGTCCTTCGAGATGCCGGCAACGGCGACCGGCTTTTTCATCGCATCCCGGCGGAAGGGTTCGCCCAGTTCCTGGTTGAGCACAACCTCGATGAAGGTCGTCACGCGGTTCTCCATCTGCTCCTTGATCGCGGTTTCGAGTGCGGATTTCAGCTCCTCGACGCCGTTCACCTGGACGCCTTTCACACCACAGGCTTCCGCCACCTTGGCGTAGTTGACGCCCTGATTCAGCTCGGTGCCAACGAAGTTATCTTCGAACCACAACGTGGTGTTCCGCTTCTCGGCACCCCATTGGAAATTGCGGAAAATCACCATGGTGATTGGTTCCCAGTCGTTGCGCCCGCAAGCCGTCATCTCGTTCATCGAGATGCCGAAGGCGCCGTCACCGGCAAAGCCCACGCAAGGCACGTCCGGGCAACCGATCTTTGCGCCCAGGATCGAGGGCAGACCATAACCACAGGGGCCGAACAGACCGGGGCTCATATATTTGCGACCATTCTCGAACATTGGATAGGCGTTGCCGATGGCGCAGTTGTTACCGATATCGGTCGATATAATCGCATCCTTTGGCAGCACCGATTGGATCGCCTTCCAGGCGTGGCGCGGGCTCATCCGGTTCGGGTCACGCTCGCGCGCCCGCTCGTTCCAGGTGATGCCGGGGTCATCATCCTCGTGGTCCATGGAGGAAAGCTGCTGCGCCCAGGCCGATTTCGCCTGTGCAACCATGCCCTGACGTTCGGTACGACCCTCATCGCCCGCATCGTCCGAAAGATGCTCCAGCAATTGCTCGGCCACCGCCTTGGCATCTCCCTGGATCCCCACGGCGACCCTCTTGGTCAGTCCAATCCGATCTGCATTGATGTCGACCTGAATGATCTTGGCATCCTTGGGCCAGTACTCGGTCTGATAAGCAGGCAACGAGGAGAAGGGATTCAGACGCGTGCCCAGCGCCAGCACCACGTCGGCCTTCGAGATCATCTCCATGCCCGCTTTCGATCCGTTATATCCCAACGGGCCACAGGACAGCGGGTGCGAGCCGGGGAAGGCGTCGTTATGCTGATAATTGCAGCAAACCGGCGCGGTCAGACGTTCGGCCAAGGCGGCGGAGGCCGGGATCGCGCCCGAGAGAACCACGCCAGCCCCGTTGAGAATGACAGGAAATTTGGCCTCAGACAGCAGCTTGGCGGCTTCGGCAATCGCAGCGCGATCACCCGGAGGATGCTCGATCCGCACGATCTGGGGCAGATCGATATCGATCACCTGGGTCCAGTAGTCTCGCGGCACGTTGATCTGAGCAGGCGCCGAGCCGCGGAAGGCCTTCAGGATCACGCGGTTCAGCACCTCGGCAATCCGGGTCGGATCGCGGACTTCCTCCTGATAGCAGACGCAATCCTCGAACATCGCCATCTGCTTCATTTCCTGGAAGCCACCCTGACCGATGGTCTTGTTGGCCGCCTGCGGTGTCACCAGCAGCAGCGGTGTGTGATTCCAATAGGCGGTGATGATCGGCGTCACCATATTGGTGATGCCCGGGCCATTCTGAGCGATCGCCATCGACATCTTGCCAGTCGCGCGGGTGTAGCCGTCGGCGCTCATCCCGGCGTTCACCTCGTGCGCGCAGTCCCAGAATTTGATGCCCGCCGCAGGAAACAGATCGGAAATCGGCATCATGGCCGAGCCGATGATCCCAAACGCATGCTCGATCCCGTGCATCTGCAATACTTTGACGAAGGCCTCTTCGGTCGTCATTTTCATGGCTTATCTCCCATAAGTGGTGATCATGGCCGCCCAGGAAAGGGCGTTGTTTCGATTGCGTCTCTCGGATCCCTGTCGGTCGAATGTCTCAGGCGCGCCGGTCTTCCAGCATCATGTCGCTTGCCTTTTCGCCGATCATGATCGCGGGCGCGTTGGTGTTTCCGCTGACAATGGCCGGCATGATCGAGGCATCGGCAACACGAAGCCCGGCAATGCCGCGAACGCGCAGACGGTCGTCCACGACCGCCTCCTCGTCCTGGCCCATCCGGCAGGTGCTGGTGGGGTGATAGATCGTCTGGCTGATATTGCGCGCGACCTCCAGCAACTGTTCGTCGGTTTCGGGCGCCCTCTCCGGCACATGTTCGCGCACGATATAGGGGCTGAGCGCGCTGGTCTTGGTCATGGCGCGCGCAAACTTGACCGCCCGCACGGCGCAAAGCTGATCCGCCGTGGCGGACAGATAATTCGGCACGATCTTCGGATAGTCGGCGGCCTTCGGGCTCACGATATGGATGTGGCCACGACTTTCGGGTCGCAATTGGCAGACCGAAGATGTGATGCCGGAAAATGGGTGCATCTCGATCCCCGGTTTGTCCGCGCTGAGCGGCTGAAAGTGGAATTGGATATCCGGTGTCTCCAACCCCTCCATAGATTTCGCGAAAACCGCGACCTGACTTGCGCCGAGGCTCATCGGCCCCTTGCGAAAGAACACGTACTGCATGCCGATTCCGATACGCGGGATGAAGTGGTTGATCGCGTCGTTCAGCGTCTGGACATTGACCTCGTAGACCAGGCGGATCTGCAGATGATCCTGTAAGCACTCCCCCACGCCCGAAAGCTCGTGGCGCGGGGTCACACCGGCCTTGGAGAGCACCTCACCCCGACCGATCCCTGAAAGCTCCAGGATCTGCGGCGAGCCGATCGCCCCCGCCGATAGAACCACCTCACCTCCGGGCTTCAGCTTCGCGACCGAAGAGACGCCTTTGCGGTCATAGCGCACACCAACGACTTTCTTGGGATCGTCTTCGGCAAAAATCAGTTCTTGCGTATGGGCGTGCGTAATGATCTCAAGATTATCGCGCGAGCGTGCCGGATTCAGAAAGGCCCGTGCGCTGGAACAGCGAAAACCTCCTCGCGCGGTCTGGTGGAAATAGCCCGCCCCCTCCTGATCCTCGCCATTGTAGTCGTCCGTGCGCGGCACGCCCATTTCGACCGCTGCGCCAATGAATGCCTCGGCGATCTCGCTCTTGGCACGGATGCGTGAAACCGACAGGCCTCCCCTGCCGCCGTGCAGGGTTGTCTCGCCATCCTCGTGGGTTTCGGAGCGGCGAAAAAGCGGTAGCACATCGTCATAGCCCCAGCCGCGGTTACCAAGCTGCGCCCAGTGATCGTAGTCTTCTTTCTGACCTCTGACATAGAGCAGACCGTTGATCGAGCTCGACCCGCCAAGGGTCTTGCCCCGCGGCCAGTCCAGGGACCGCCCATTCAGACCAGGATCGGACTCGGTCCGATAGCACCAGTCCGTATTCGGGTTGTGTAGCGTCTTGAAGTAGCCAACCGGCACATGGATCCAGGGGTTCCAGTCACGCCCGCCCGCCTCGAGCAGCAAAACCTTGCTCCGGGTGTCCGCGCTGAGGCGATTTGCGAGCACGCATCCAGCCGACCCGGCGCCAACGATGATGAAGTCTGCCTCGATCCCATCCATCTGCTGCCTCCCCGGCTGCTGATTCTTTGTCTTGCTCTGACACACATATTATGTTTTTAATGAGACTACAAGTCTCGATAATCAAACTTTGACGGAGGAATCCATGACTTCATCCAACCCGCTAGACCAGATTTCGCGGCGCGATCTGTTCCGCGTCGCAGGCCGATACGGCTTGTCGTCCACCCTGATCGCCGCTGGTGGTCTCGGCGGTGCGGCGACGCTGTCGGGACTGGCTCAAGCTGCTGAATCCACTTACGAAAAGCGTTTCAGCAAAGAGGCCAAGCACACCCTGAAATTCGGCGCCGCCGGCTTCAATGCCCGCAACCTGCTGATCGAGCGGGCAGGCGCGCTGTTCTTTGCCCAGGATTTGGAGGAGCGCACCGACGGCGAGATTCGAATCGAGTTCATCGGCGACAACCAGATCTGCGGTCAGCTCTCCTGCGTGAAGAAAACCCAGCAGGGCATCACCGACATTTACGCCGCTTCGACCCAAAACTCGGCGGGGGGCGCGCCTTATCTGAACGTGCTGGATTACGCCTATGTCTTCCCGGGCCGGGCCGCGCAGTACCACTTCTTGTACAGCCCCGAGAGTAACGCGATCCTGCGCGAGCCACTGGAGAAGCGCCACGGCCTGAAGTTCCTGTTCAGCCATTGCGAGTTGCGCGGCATCCAACTGGGCCTGAAGTGGCAGGACGCCCCCACGGTCGACAAGATCGAGACACTGTTCGGCACGAAAAACCGCGTCACGGGCACCCAGCTTGGCCGGATTGCGATGGACCTGCTGAACCTGAACCCGGTTCCGGTGGCCTGGGAAGAGACCCTCGACGGATTGAAACAGGGCCTCATCGACGGCGCCGAAACCTGGGCGTCCGCCGTGGCCTATGCCAACATGTCGCCGGTCGTCTCGCAATGTGTCGATCTGCGGTTCTTCTGCGGCACCGAGCACACGTCGATGTCAACCAAGGTCTTCGATAGCCTCAGCGGCGAGTTGCAGGATGCGGTGATGGAGTCAGCCTATACCGCACAGGTTCACGTCCAGGCGGCGAACGAAGCGGCACTGGTTAAAACCGTCGGCTATTCGGACCCGCAGCTTCCGAACACGATCTTCGCCAGGGACAATGTCCGCATGGCATTCCTGCCCGATGCCGAGATCAAGAAGGCCGAGGAAATGTGCTCGCCCGAGTTCAACCCCGGGCCGTGGGAGCAGTGGCGCGAGCGCATCAACAAATGGGCTGGCGGTATGGACACCTATACCGAACTGCACCGTGTTGCGCGCGAAGTGCCCGCAGACATGCTGCCGGAGAATGTAGAACCCCGCCGCTGGTGGAGAAGCGCCTGATCCGAAGCAGACGACCCGACGCCCCGCCCCCGAGGCGGGGCGTTAACCCGAGACAACAAAGCGGTCCGCACAAAGCTGACCCATCCGGGAGGAAAACGGAATGCTCGATATTTTTGCGAGCCTCGGAGAGATCGTCGGCGCGCTCCTGTCCATGGACGCGTTTGATATCTCCGAGGCACTGAATGGACCGGGGGCCTATCTCTTCGGTGCGATCCTTGCGATTGGCGGGGGCTACCTCGTGATGCTGCTGTTCCGGAAGGTGCCCTTTCTCGACAAGTATTTCGAGAAGACCGTGCTGGTCGCCACTTATCTAATCATCGCCGGCATCATCTTTGTCGAGGTGATCCGCCGCTTTGTCTTTCAGGTGCAGGAGCCCTGGTCGACCACGCTGCCCCCCTATCTCTTCCTGATCATGACCTGGGTCGGTTGTGCCTATAACACCCGGTTGCGCGCGCATCTTCGCTTTACCGAGGTTCGGGTGAACCTACCCCGCTTCGGTCAACTTATGTGCCTTTCGCTGGACATGGTGTTGTGGGTGACTTTCTCGATCATCGTGATCGTAACGACCCTGAAACAAACTGCGAATTCCGCTTCGAACTTCCAGATCCTACTGGGCACCGACGACGTCATGCAGTGGTGGTTCTATGTCTGCGTTCCGCTGAGCTGGATCTTGCTGAGCGGCCGGGTGATCGAAAACTACATCGATGACCTGCGTCGCTATCGCGAGAACGAGGAGATGATCCTCGCCAGCGGCATTGGCGGCGAATAGAGGGGGGTGCAGATATGACTGACGGATCTTGGGTTACCATCATCTCCCTGGGCGTGACGATGCTGTTCATGCTGGGGGTGCCGATCTTTCTGGTTATCGGTTTCTGGGTCGTGGGATGCAGCTTCGTATTGGGCCTCACGCTCGACAATATCGGCGTCGCACTGTCCGATGTGTTCACGGACGGCTTTGCCCTCCTGGCCATGCCGCTCTTCATCCTTACCGGCGACTTGATCAACGCATCGGGGATCGCGAAGCGACTAACCGACTTTGCCTATTCCTGCTTCGGTTGGGTCAGGGGCGGTCTGGCAATGGCATGTCTGGGCGCTTGTGGCCTCTTCGCGGCGATCTCAGGCTCGAACTCGGCCACCACGGCCACCATCGGCTCGATGATGCATCCCGAGATGGTCGACGGCGGATATGACGAGCGTTTCGCGGCGGCCACTGCGGCCTCGGGCGGCACGGTGGGGATCATCATCCCGCCCTCAATCATCTTCATCGTCTATGGCTTCCTGATGAATCTGCCGATCTCGGACCTCTTCGTCGGCGGCATTCTGCCCGGTGCGCTGATGGTCATCGGGATGCAGATTGCCTGCTGGGCGATCTGCCAGATGAACGGCTGGGGCCACCTGATCAAGCTACAGATGAGCCGCGTGATCAAGACGGCTTTCGGGGCCTGGCTTGGCTTCTTTGCCATCGGCCTAGTGCTGTGGGGCATCTATACCGGCAAGTTCTCGCCAACCGAAGCTGCCGCCGTGACAGTTGGTTTCTGTATCATCGTTGGGCTGATCTGCCTGCCGCTGTTCCGGTTGATGAAGTTCGACTTCGACCGGCCCGTCGAGCAGAAAGGCTATAGCGAGATGTTCCTGGTGAAGGGCTTCGGGCTGACCGATCTGCCCAGCATAGTCATCCGTTCGGCTCAGATCACCGGCATCCTCGCGCCGCTGATCGCGGTTTCAGTGGTGATGCAGCAGATCCTCTCGCTTCTGGGCGCCAAGGAAACGATCGAGATGTTCGTGACCGGAATGGGCGGCTACTATGCGGTGCTTTTCACCGCGATGGTCATCGTCTTCTTCTCCGGCATGGTTCTGGAGAGCCTTCCAGTGACGATCATCCTGGCCCCGATCCTGGCGCCAATCGCTCACTCCATCGGGGTCGACCCGGTGCATTTTGCGGTGATCTTCCTGGTGGGGGCGTCGATTGGCTTCATTACGCCGCCATACGGCCTAAATCTGTATGTAGCGAGTGGTGTTACCGGCGTGCCATACATGCGTCTGTTGAAATATACGGTGCCATATCTAGTCTCCCTCCTGACCGTCTGGTTGTTGGTTGCCATGGTGCCCGAACTTTCGACCATGTTGCTGCCGAACAGAGGATAGCAAAGCGGGGATCAGCAGTGCTGGACGACGAGACCGGGCCTCCCGACACAAGACCACGCAGTCTGCGCATGCTGCTGATCCTCGAAGAAATCGCTCGGCTCGGCGTCCCAACGACGCCGACCGAAATCAACCGGTCGCTGGACCTGCCGAAACCCACGCTGCACCGGTTGTTCACCTCGCTGGAAGACGAAGGCTTCCTGCAGCGCGAACATGATGGCCGATCCTACTCGCCCGGCCCGCGCATGCGCCTCATGGCAACCGGCATCATCTCCTCCACCCGTATTCGCTCTGCCAGGCTGGCAGTGATGAACCGGCTGGCCAAACAGATCGGCGAGACCTGCAACCTCGCCATCGCGGACCGCAGCGAGATGATTTATTTGGACAGGGTCGAGACGGAATGGCCTCTGCGCATCCAATTGCCAATTGGCACGCGGGTGCCGTTTCACTGCACCGCCAGCGGGAAGCTCTACCTCAGCACCTTCAGCGATGCCCGACTGGACCGGATGTTGGCCAATCTGCCGCTCGAACAGAAGACCGAACGCACGCTGACGGACAAGGCCGCCCTGCTCGCCAATATCGAACAGATCCGCGAGCGAGGTCACTCCGAGGACAATGAAGAATTCATCGAGGGCATGATCGCCCTGGCGGTTCCGATCAACGATGCCCATGGGCGCATGGTTTCGACATTGGCGTTCCACGCACCCACACCGCGGATGCCGATCGATCTGGCTTACAGCCATCTGGACAGCCTGAAGGACGCGGCGTCTGAGTTGTCTCGTCTGCTGACGGAAGACCCCCGATAGGTCAGGACTCGCTGAAGCCCAGCAGCCGGTCGAGCACTGCCGTGCGGATCTCGTCGCGCAGGAACGGCTTGCGGATGAAGAAGATCCGCTCCTTGGGCATGACCCGGCGCGCGATCTCTTCGAATTCCAGATCCGCCTGCCCTGTCACGATTCCGATCAGGATGCGTGGATCGGCCTTTCGCAGCCGCGTCGCTGTCTCCACCCCATCGATTCCGGGAGGCATACGTACATCTATCAACGCGATATCGAATGGTCGGTCGGCGCGGAGTGCATGGTCATGCTCGTCCAGAGCGTCCAGGCCCTGCATCGCCGTCACGACATCGAAGCTGGCCTCACGCGGGCCGCCCTGCGCCGCAGCTTCGGTATCGCCGAAAAGATCGCTTTCCAATGCGTCGAGCTTTGCGCTTTCCGCCGAGTGCCGCGCCGCATGCGAGCCAAGCGCGAGCATATAATCCTCAAGAATATCCTGCTCATCCTCAGCGACGAGGACACGAATGCGTGGTGAACCAGGTGCTCTCATCTCAGCCCACCCCTCAAGCGACATTGGGTAACACGACATTTAGGCTGGCGCCTTTGCCCCGGCCCTCGCTTTCAGCGAAAACGCGCCCGTTCATGCGGCTGACGGTGGTCGCGCACCAATGCAGGCCAAGCCCACCCTGCCCGCCCGATTTGGTTGTGAAGCCGGAATTGAAGATCGCATCTAGATCGCCGTTTTCGATGCCCGAACCGGTATCGCGTACGACTATCCGCGTCATCGCGGTCTCATCTTCAGTGTTTTCATCGAAATCGGGCGCGCATTCGATAACGATCTCGCGCCGCTCTGGGTCGTCTGCCGCTTCAATCGCTTCGATGGCGTTGGTTAGCAGGTTCTGGATGACCTGCAGCAACAGCAGGCGCGAGGCCTGGACATCCGCGCACTGAGCAACCGACGGTTCTATGCGCACATCCACCGCGTCGCGCCGGTCAATCGGCACCAGGTTGAGCGCTTCCTCGACCAGGTTCTGCAAATTGACCCCGGTGATGACCGGAGGCTCGTTGGCATATTGCTCCTGCGCGACCAGCATCTCCTTGATACGCCGGAACTGTCCGCTGGCAATATCCAAGCTTTTGCCCAAACGCATACGCCAGGTGTCGATCTCGGAGGCGCTCAGCAAACAATACCGCAACAGCTTTTCCCGACGTTCGGGCGCCACGCTCTCCTCTGACAGTTGATCCAGCGCCAGGGTCAGCTTCGCGCCCGGTGCATGGCTCAGCAGTGCTTGCGCCTCGGCCACCCGATTGATCAGCGGGTTCATTGCGTTGCGCAGATTGTGCAGGGTGCTCGCCGCCATATCCGCATGGCCCGAACGATAGGACTGCGCAATCAGCTCCGCGCGCGCCAGTTCAAGCTGCTCGGACATGGTGTTGAAGCCAGCTTTCAGCGTGGATAGCTCGCGAATGCGCCAGAAAGTCGGGGGTGCCTCGACCCGCACATTCGTGTCACCTGCCGCCATCCGGGCCGTCGCACGCTGCAATCGCTTGATGCGGTTGGAGATACTCGCCGACACGAAGAACGCAATCGCCGCCGAAAGCGCGAGGCCGATGGCAAAGACCAGCAAGGCATCGCGGTTGATCTTGTCCGCAACCTCCTCCAGCTCGACCACCGGTTGGGGCACCATCACGCCCCATCCCGGCCCCTCGACCGAGGTAAAGCCAGCGATCATGTCACCCTTCAGCGCGGGAGAGTAGAACGTCTCGACCCCGCTTTCGCCCGCCAGCATCCGCTGAACCGCCGAAACCTTCGAAAGGTCGCGAGCAGCAGCAGCCCATTCGTCCAATGGATGCGCAAGGACACGCCCATGCTGATCGACGATGGCCGCGTGGCCCAGGCGACCGAAGCTGATGCTCTTCTGGATCTTGATAAAGAAATCCGTCCGGATCGCCCCGAAGACAATCTGCTCACCCAGCCGTTTGACGATATAGATCCGAGGCTCTGCCCCCTCAGGTTTCATGACGCCGGAAAGCGAGGCGCCTTCCCCCTCGGACATCGCATTTAACATGCCAAGAAGATCACCCGGCACCTGATCGGGACAGGGTGCGGCCTCGGCCATATAGCTCGAGATGACGCGCCCGCTTGCGCGCTGCGCCACGCAGACGCCGCTGAAATGCAGGTTTTCGAACATGCCGCGCGCGACCTCGCCGCGCCCTTCCGCAATCTCGGGTGCGAAAGTCTCGAACAGAACCGTCACGTCGCGGTGATAAAGCTCCATCGCCTGGCCGAGATTACGGGCCAGCAGCAGATGACGCTCGTGGACTTCCGCCACCTTGTTGTCGAGGGCAGAAGAGTGCGGCCACAGCCAGAACACTGCCAACGGGATACCCGATGCCAGCAGAAAGGTGACGGCCAGAACGGCCCTCATCGAGAACGACATTGTCGGCAAAGCTCCAATCACCCCCGTGTAGAAACCAGCACATCTAGGCTCACACGAATTGATCAATCGTCGGTTAAGACTTGCCGTCGGTCTGGTGGAGCCATCGGTTTTCTTCAGCCGACACTTGTGGGGCAGTGCGAAATCGGGCAGCGTGGCGGCTTGATCAACGCTGGGAGCGGCACGGTCGGGGGAGACCAAAGACTACGACGGGAGAAGATCATGACCATCAGAACCTGGATCGCCGGGGCGCTTTGCGTGCTGGGCCTTGCCTTGGCAGGCCAACCCGCGCTGGCGCAAAAATCCGGCGGCACACTTGTCTATATCGTGCAACCCGAGCCACCTTCGCTCGCCTCTTATCTGTCAACCTCGGGCCCCATCGGCCTGGTTGCACCTAAGATCTACGAGGGGCTGCTCGACTACGACAACGACCTGAACATCGTACCGGCCCTGGCCGAGAGCTTCGATGTCAGCGAGGACGGCAAGACCGTTACCTTCAATCTGCAAAAGGGCGTGACCTGGCACGATGGCGAGCCTTTCACCTCCGCCGATGTGCAGTTCACGGTGATGGAGGTGCTGAGCAAGATCCATCCGCGCGGCCCCAACTCGTTCCGTGAAGTGACATCGATCGACACACCGGACGAGCATACCGCCGTCTTCAATCTGGCCAATCCGGCACCCTACATGCTACGCGCGCTCTCAGGTTATGAGAGCCCAATCGTCCCAAAGCACCTGCTTGAAGGGCAGGACATCCGCAGCGCCGATCTGGCCAACAAACCGGTCGGCACCGGTCCATTCAAATTCGTCGAATGGAAGAAGGGCCAGTTCGTCCGCCTCGACAAGAACGAGAACTACTGGCGCGAGGGCCTTCCCTATCTGGATCGCCTGGTCGGACGCTTCATCCCCGATGCCTCCACCCGAACCGCGGCGATGGAGAATGGCGAGGTGATGTATGCGGCCTATGGCGCCATTCCGAATATCGATGCAGTGCGCCTGCGCGACACAGATGGGTTTTCGGTCACCACCGAAGGCTACTCGATGATCAACCCGGTCTCGCTGATCGAGTTCGACACGACCGAGCCGCCCTTCGACAACCCCGCTATGCGCAAAGCGATCTCGCTGGCGCTGGACCGGCAATTCCTGATCGACAACATCTGGTTCGGCTATGGCAAACCGGCGACGTCGGCACTTTCGTCGAACTTCTCGGCGACGGGCCTCTACAAGGAAGGCCTGCCGAACTATGTCGCCAATGCCGATCTGGATGCAGCCAAGGCGATGCTGGACGAGGCCGGCATTACGCCAGACGGCGACGGTGTCCGCGCGCGTGCGGTGCTTGATCTCATCCCTTACGGCGAAGACTGGCGCCGCGCGGGCGAGTACATGAAGCAGGCGCTGGCCCCGATCGGGATCGACCTGGAACTGCGCTATGAAGACGTGCCGACCTGGTTGAAGCGGGTCTACCACAACTACGACTTCGCGATGAACGTGAACTATTTCTACCAGTTGCCAGATCCGGTGCTGGGGGTTCACCGTCACTATGGCACCGACCAGATCCGTCAAGGCACGCATTTCGTGAACTCCAGCCGGTATTCCAACGCCAAGCTGGACGATCTGCTCGCCGCCGGCGCGCAGGAGGCCGATGCCGACAAACGCTCGGAAATCTATGGCGAGATCCAAAAGATCCTGGCCGAAGACATGCCTGTCGTGAACCTGTTCGAGATGGAGTTCCTGACCGTCTATAACGACAAGCTGAAGGGTCACGACACGTCTGCGCTGGGGGCCTATGGCTCCTTCGCCGAGGCGTGGCTGGACGAGTAAAACCACACCAATGCGCCGGTCCTTCCTGGGCCGGCGCGACCTCCTGGGGGACAATCCCGGCCATGAGCCATACGACCAAACGGCTGCGCTATGTAGCAAAACGACTGGTGCAGGCGGTGCCGATCGTCTTTGCCATCGTGGTGCTGAATTTCTTCCTGCTGCAGCTTGCCGAAGGCGACGCGGTTGACGTGCTGGCGGGCGAGGCGGGATCCGCCACCCCTGAATACATGGCGGAGCTGCGCGCCAAATTCGGACTGGACCAGCCGCTGCCCGTGCAACTGGCCGTCTATCTGAAAAACGTGCTGATGCTGGATCTCGGCTATTCCTTTCGCCACGAGATGCCGGTCAGCGAACTGATCCTCGACCGGTTCTGGGCCACGCTGCTTCTGATGGTTTCAACCATTCTGCTGGCGGTGGGCTTCGGCATCGTTCTGGGTCTGATCGCAGCGGTGAACCTGAACACCTGGAAGGACACGGCAATTTCGATCTTTGCGCTGATCACCTATGCTACCCCACTGTTCTGGGTGGGGCTAATGCTGATCGTGGTGTTCTCTCTCAATCTCGGTTGGTTCCCGACCTCTGGAATGGAGAATTTTGCCGAATTTAACGAGGGCTGGGATCGGGTCTTCGATATCGCCCACCATTTGGTGTTGCCGACCATTACGCTCTCGCTCTTCTATCTCGCGCTTTACACGCGACTGATGCGGGCTTCGATGCTGGAGCAGGCGGGCCAGGATTATGTGACCACCGCGCGCGCCAAGGGCCTTACCGAGCGCCGGATCATGTTTGTCCACGTGCTTAGGAACGCGCTTCTGCCGGTCGTCACCATGGCTGGCGTGCAAGTGGGCGCGCTGATTGGCGGGTCGGTCATCGTCGAGTCGGTCTTTGCCTGGCCGGGCCTTGGTATGCTGGCCTTCGAGGCACTGTTCGCACGCGACCTAAATCTGCTCTTGGGGATCTTCCTGCTCTCGGCCCTGCTGGTCGTGGCCGTCAATCTGGTGGTGGACATCATCTATTCCTCGCTGGACCCACGGATCGAGATGAGCTGATGGCGTTCTGGAAACTCTATATCCGCAACCGATCCGCCGTTCTGGGTCTGGCGATCCTCGTTGCAATCGTCGTAATGGCGGCCACGGCGCATCTGTTTTACCCGGACGATCCGTTCCGGTTGGCGGGGCAATCGATGTCGCCGCCGGGAGCAAACGGGTTTTTGTTTGGCTCCGACAGTCTGGGTCGCGATGTGGCCGCCGGCATCGCCCATGGCGCGAAAACATCGCTTTTGATCGGCATCGTGGCGACCCTGGTCGCCACCTTTATCGGCGTGATCATGGGGGCGCTGGCCGGGTACTATGGCGGACTGATCGACGATCTGCTGATGCGCACGACCGAGATGTTCCAAACGATCCCGTCCTTCATTTTCGCGATCCTGCTGGTCGCGATCATGAAACCCTCTATCGAGAGCATTATCATCGCCATCGCGGTCGTCTCGTGGCCGGGTGTCGCGCGGCTGGTGCGGGGCGAATTCCTCAGCCTCCGCAATCGCGAATTCGTCCAGGCCTGCCATACGCTGGGAATGAGCGATATCCGCATCATGCTGGGCGAAATCCTGCCGAATTGCCTCAGCCCGATCATCGTCATCGGCTCGCTGATGGTTGCAACCGCGATCCTGATCGAGAGCGGGCTGGCTTTTCTGGGCCTTGGCGATCCCAACATCATGAGCTGGGGCTTCCAGATCGGCGCAGGGCGTACCTTGCTGCGCTCGGCCTGGTGGGTCTGCACCTTCCCCGGCATCGCCATTCTGATCACCGTGCTCGCGATCAATCTGGTGGGTGAGGGCCTGAACGACGCCCTGAATCCCCGTTTGCGAGAGCGGCAGTGACCGCGTCGTTGCTAGATATCCGCGATCTGCACGTGGCCCTGCCCGAGGGTTCGCAGCGCGCCCACGCGGTGGAGGCCGCGAACCTGCATCTTGCCCCGAACGAGGTACTCTGTGTCGTGGGTGAAAGCGGCTCCGGCAAATCACTGACCGCGCGGGCGGTGATGGGCCTGCTGCCCCAGCCCCATGTACGGGTGAGCCAGGGAGAGATCCATTTCAACGGCGAGGATCTGACCAAGGTCAGCGCCGCGAGGCTGCGCCAGATCCGGGGTTCGGAAATCTCGATGATCTTTCAGGAGCCGATGACGGCCCTGAACCCTGTCATGACCATCGGAAATCAGATCGACGAGGTTTTCCGCTTTCACGAAAAGATGCCGGGCAAAGAGCGCAGCGCGCGCGCCCTCGCGCTGCTGGAGGACGTGCAACTGCCCGATCCAGAACAGGCATTGGGCGCCTATCCGCACGAGCTTTCCGGTGGGCAGCGCCAGCGTGCGATGATTGCCATGGCCCTGGCGCTTGACCCAAAGATCCTGATCGCGGACGAGCCCACGACCGCTCTGGACGTCACCACGCAGGCGCAAATTCTGAAGCTGATCAAGCAGATGCAGGAGGCCCACGATACCGGTGTCCTCTTCATTACACACGATTTTGGCGTCGTGGCTGATATCGCCGACCGGGTCGCGGTGATGCAGCACGGTCGCGTGGTCGAGACCGGCACAACACGCGAGGTGTTGTTGAACCCGACCCATCCCTATACCCAGTCGCTCATCGCAGCGGTGCCCAGTCTCACGCCACGCCCGGCGCGCGCGCGGGCGCAGGAAGCAGTGATGCGGGTCAGGGGCCTGCAGAAGACTTACCGCAGTGGTGGCGGGCTCTTTGGTGGTGCAGGTCGGGTCGTACATGCCGCAAAAGATGTGACGCTGGACCTAGCTCGCGGCGAAACGCTGGGCATCGTCGGCGAGAGCGGCTCCGGTAAGTCTACTGTCGCCCGCTGCATCGTGCGCCTGATCGATGCGGAAGACGGCGAGATCCTGCTGGGCGAGACCGATCTGCGCCCCATAGGCCGGGCCGCTTTGCGCCCCTATCGCTCGAAAATACAGATGGTGTTCCAGGACCCCTTCGCCTCGCTCAACCCCCGCACGCGCGTCGGCAAGATCATCTCGCAGGGTCCTATGATGTATGGGCTGAGCAGCGAGGAGGCACGCGACAAGGCGCGTGAGTTGCTGGAGATCGTGGGGCTTGATGCCCTGGCCTATGACCGCTTTCCGCACGAGTTCTCGGGCGGGCAGCGCCAGCGCATCGGCATTGCCAGGGCGCTCGCGCTCGAACCCGAAATTCTGGTGGCGGACGAGCCGGTCTCGGCCCTCGACGTCTCGATCCAGGCGCAGGTGCTGGAACTGCTCGATCAGATCCGCGACCGCATGAACCTCTCGATGATCTTCATCACCCACGATCTGCGGGTGGCGGCCCAGGTCTGCGACCGGATCGCCGTGATGCGCTATGGCAAAGTGGTGGAGGAGGGTCCGACCGCCGCTATCTTCGACGATCCGCAAGACGAATACACCCGCGCCTTGCTGGGTGCCGTACCGGGGAAGGAGTGGTTTGCCGCAGCCGAAATCAGCGTCGAAACCGACCCCCAGACTGGAACCAAAGACGCCCCGCCGATCAGCGCCTGATCAGACCTTGCGGCTTCGCGGTTTCACGGTGCGGGCTTCCTCGTGGCGCTGACGCAGGGCCGAAATCTCCTCGCGGCTTCGCACCCGGTCGGCCTCATGTAGAGCGGCCGAGACGAAATCCATATGCGCCTCAACCGCTTCGCGTGCGGCCTCGGGATCGCGCGAGATCACCCCGTCGCGGATCGCGCGATGTTGCTCCAACAGCCGGTCACGCCCTTCGCGCAAACCATAGATGATGCGCCGGTTGTAAAAGACTCCATTGACCAGCAGACCGTAGAGCGAGCGCATCATGTGAGTCATCACGACGTTATGCGCGGCCTCGACCACCGCCATGTGAAACTCGGCATCGATCTTGCCCGCTTCCTCCTGATTGCGCTTGGCGGTCGCGGCCTCGAAGCGGTCGAAAACGCTTTGAATGATCTTCAGATCCGCTTCGGTCGCGTTGACTGCCGCCTGAGCGGCGGCCATCCCCTCAACATCCCGGCGAAAGGCGATGTAATCGAAGAGCGCCGTATCATGGCTGGCGAAAAGCGCGATCAAGGGCGGCGCGAAGGCCGAGCCCAAGACATCCGCAACGAATGTACCACCACCCGGGCGGGCAATCACCAGGCCCGAATTCTCCAATTCAGCCAGCGCATCGCGCAGCGTGGGGCGGGAAACCTCCATCCGATCCGCCAACTCGCGTTCGGCGGGGAGGCGATCCCCCGGGCGCAGAACGCCCTGAAGGATCAGTTCCTCGATCTGACGGACTATGGCCGTCGAGATCTTCTCGGCCGGGATCTTGGTGAAAGGCATGACGTCCAGTTCAGTTGGTTGCACGCGAATCTACGCGGGATTTGCAAATTAGGAAAGCACGGCCAGCGGACCCGCATCGACTTCGAGACGAACAACGGGTGTCGCCTTGAGCGGAACATCTGGGACCCAAGCACGGAAAGGTCGCGCGCGAGAATAGACACGCTTCGCGCATCTACCCGAGCCGTGGTCAGTCAATCAGTTCCGACATTAAGGTCGCCTCGTCGATCAGCATCTCCTCGGCCTGTCCCTTGATTGGGATCCGGCCCGCTTCGAGCAGGAGGGGCGCGGACAGGGGCGTGACACGGTCTGCGCGGACATGATCGATCTGTCCCTGCCCGCGGATGAGCATTTCCTCGATCCGGCCGAAATCCACCAGTCCGCGCTGGGCTTCGGTGCGGGTGATTTTCATGAGCAAGTGATCGGGGTCGTATTTCGCCAAAGTGTCGTAGAGGATATCCGATGAGAACGTCGCCTGCCGTCCGGTTTTACGCTTGCCCATCACGTTACGCTCGATCAATCCAGCGACCACGGCGACATTGCGGAAGGTGCGTTTCATTACGGCGTTCTGGCTCAGCCAGGCTTCCAACCCGCCGCGCAAACCCTCTGGCGTCAACAGCGAGGCGGGATCGGTGACCTCCTCCAATCCCCACAGCATCAGGGCATAGTCGGTGGCAACGAAACCGAGCGGGGCGAGGCCCGCCTCCTCCATCCGTTTCGAGAGCAAGAGACCCAGCGTCTGCCCGGCATTCTTGCCCGCGAAGGCGTAGACAACCAGGTACCAGCGCTCGCCCCGTCGAAACGTCTCGACCAGCAGCCGGCCCGGGCCGGGCAAACGCGAGACCTGTTGTTGCATCCGCAACCAATCCGCCACGGGCGTAGGCAGGCGGTCCCAACTCGACGGATCGGCGAGCAGCCCGATCACGCGCGCCGACAGCCCCGCCGAGGTGGCGAGCTTGGTGCCGGAAAAAACGGCAATGCGCGGCTCCTTCCCCGGGCTGGGGCTGACCTGAAGCGTCATCTCGCGCAGGCCCTCGTACTGCACGACCTGGCCGCCGATCAGAAAGGTATCGCCCACGCTGAGGGTGGCGGCAAAAGCCTCCTCCACCTCACCCAGTTTGAAACCACCGCGTTTGCCCATGCGAACGCCCAGGGTTTCAGTATCGACGATGGTTCCGATATTCATGCGCAGGCGCTGCGCGGTACGCGGGTCGCGCAATTGCCAGAGACCGTTGCGCTCGACGATCCGCCGCCATTGGTCATAGGCGCGCAGGGCATAACCGCCTGTCGCGCAGAATTCCAGGCAGGCGTCGAAATCCTCGCGCGACAACGTCGCATAGGCCCCAGTGTGACGCGCTTCGTTGTAGAGTGCATCTGCATCGAACGGACCGGCGCAGGCGGTCAGCAGAATGTGCTGGCAGAGCACGTCGAGACCGCCATCGGGCAGATCCTCGCCATCCAGATCATTCTCGCGCACTGCATCCAGGGCGGCCTCGCATTCCAGCACTTCAAACCGGTTCGCGGGCACCATGATGGCCTTGGAGGCCACGTCGTGGCGATGGTTGGCCCGCCCGATCCTCTGCACGAGGCGCTTCACCCCTTTCGGCGCACCGATCTGCATGACCAGATCGACATCGCCCCAATCCAGGCCCAGATCCAGCGAGGCTGTGGCGCAGACAGCGCGCAGCGAGCCTACGGCCATCGCGGTTTCGACATTTTGACGCGCCGCGCGGCTGAGCGAGCCATGATGCAGCCCGATCGGCAGATTCTGCGTGTTCTCGGCCCAAAGCGCCTGAAAGAACAGCTCTGCCTGCGCCCGCGTGTTGATGAAAATGATCGAGGTCTTGTGCGCCTCGACCAGATCCATCACCGCGCGGGCGGCGTAGCGGCCACCAGCACCCGCCCAGGGCGGATCTCCGGCGCTGTGCAGGATCGAGATATCCGGCGCGGGTCCCGGATCGGCCAGAAGGACCCGCGTGTCGGGTGACAGCCAGCGAGCGATGACAGCAGGATCCTCCACCGTTGCGGACAATGCGCAAACCCGGTGCCCCGGTGCCAGATGCGCCAGCCGCGCCAGGCCAAGCGCCAGCTGATCGCCGCGCTTACCTCCGGCCAGGGCGTGGACCTCGTCTACCACCACCCTGCGCAAGCCCGCGAAGATCCGCGGCGCATCCGGCCAGCTCAGCATTAGCGCCAGGCTTTCGGGTGTGGTGAGCAGGATATCCGGCGGATCGGCCCGCTGGCGGCGGCGTTGCGACTGTTTGGTGTCGCCCGTGCGATCCTCGATCCGCAAATCCAAGCCCATCTCTGCCACCGGGCCGCGCAGATTGCGCCCGATATCCGTCGCGAGCGCCTTCAATGGAGAAACATAGAGCGTGTGGAGCCCGCCACGCGTGTGGGTCAAATCGACCAGCGACGGCAAAAACCCGGCCAGGGTCTTACCGGCCCCGGTCGGCGCGATCAGCAGCGTCGCCTGCGCGCGATCCGCCAGCAACTCGAGTTGATGAGGATGGGGCGCCCATCCGCGCGAAGCAAACCAGTCAGAAAAAGGAGCGGGAAGGTCGGTCACACAACGAACCCTAGCACGTCACCCGATCCGGGCAAGGCAATGGCTTTAGCCCTCGACCGCGGTCAGTTGCGCCAGGCCCGGTCCCCCGCCCGTGGCGGTGTGGAGTTGCCATGTCGTGCGCCGCTCGCCTGCCACCTGCACCTGCTGGCCATTGCGGATCTGCGCGCCCTGGGCCATCAGATATCCCACCGCGCCGAACAGGATCCGCAACGGCTCCTTGCGGTCGCCGGATGCGACGGTGATCGGCGGAACCTCTATTTCGAAACCCAGATAGGCCTCGGCCCCGCGAGTCTGCACGCCGATCATCGGATGCTGCCCCGTATCCTGGCCGTAAAAAACATATCCGATCCAGATATCGACCGGCCACTTGCCCGCTGCGATCTCGGACGGCGCGCTCAGCAAACGGCCCGGCGGCACTGCACCCTCCGCCCCGCGCCAATAGACACCCAGCGAGGGGGCGGCCTCGGCCACGGCGGCGGCCAGCCGGGTCAGGGCCACCGCCTGCGCCCGCACCAGGCCGTGCGCGTCCTCTGGCGCCACGGCGGCAATCGCCACGAACGCGGTGTGCTGCGCCATCTCGGCCCCGGCATCGGGCCAGAACAGGCTGTTGCGCATGGCTTGCGAGTATTCCGGCTCTGGGATCTGGCCCTGCATGGAGGCCACCAGAAACTCCTGCCGATCGATCGAGACCAAGATAGCGTCTTCGCTGTCGCGAGGTGTCAGCGTGATGCTCGAATTCGGCGCGGAATAGGACAGCGCTTGGCGCAGCGCGGGCGCCTCCACTGGCTGCCAGTCATCCAGCGCGACGAAACAGATCAGACCAAGATCGGACATATCACCTCCTCGCGCCACTCCGTAATTCGGCACTATATGCCATTGCTTTGGAAAAAGTTCACGATATCGTGAGCCGTCGGATTTTGATCAAAGAAAGGAGCTTCCTGTTATGGCACGGCGTGCGGGTTTTCTGGGCCCGGAGGCTGCGTCGGGACGCGCAAAACGGTTTGAGGGGCCCACCTGGGCCGCGTTGATCCTGATGCACTTGGGCTGGTTATTGGTTCTTGGGTCTTACGAAACACTTGGTTGGATTGTCTGCATTCCAGCAGCAATCCTGACTGCTTTCCATTCTTCGCTGCAACACGAAGCGCTGCATGGCCACCCGACACGGAATGCCATGGTGAACGAGGTTCTGGTCAGCCTGCCCTTCGGCTTGCTGATCCCCTACCGCAGCTTCCGCGACTCGCATCTGCGCCATCACAACGATAACCGTTTGACCGACCCCTATGACGACCCCGAGACCTGGTATATTGCCGAGCGTGAATGGCCCAGGCTATCGCCTCCATTGCGCTGGTTGCTCTGGGTTAACGGGACATTGGCCGGGCGACTGCTGATCGGCCCCGCACTGATGAGCTTTGGTTTCCTGCGAGCAGAATTTCGGGCGATCCGCGCTGGCGACCGCTTGGTGCAGGGTGCCTGGCTGCGTCACCTGGCTGGACTGGGGGTGGTTTTGCTGCTGGTGCGCTGGTCGGGGATGCCGCTTTGGCTCTATGTGATCGGGGTCGTCTGGCCTGCGCTGTCGCTTCTTTCCGTCCGGACATTTATCGAGCATCGGGCAGCTTCCTGCCCAAAACAACGCTCCGCCGTGGTCGAGAGCGGCTGGTTCTGGAGCCTCCTCTTCCTCAACAACAACCTGCATCGCCTGCATCACGAGCGACCTGCCGTGGCTTGGTATGACCTGCCCGGCCTTTGGCAACACGAACGCGCACGCGTGCTGGAGGAAAACGGCGGCTACCATTTCGAAAGTTATGGCGCGGTCGCGAAGCGCTGGCTGTTCAGTCGGCGCGAACCGATGGTGCATCCCTTGGTTCGGCGCGAAGGGCGTTGAGCCATGGCCGGGCTGGTCGCGCTCGATATGTACGACTGGCCGGAATTGCGCACCGAAACCGATGCTTTCTGGCAGAGATTGAGCGGTTTCCTGGCGGAGGACGGAATCGATGCCGATTCCCAGCTGACCCGCTTTGAGGAGGTTTCGACCCCCTGGCGCGATCCGGACCTGCTGCTGGGCCAGACCTGCGGCCTTCCGCTGATCTCGGGTAAATGCGGCGACGCCGTGGTTGTCGCGAGACCCTGCTATGGCGTCGAGGGATGCGAGGATGTCGATGGAGGCACCTATCGCTCGGCCCTGATCTGCCGAAGCGATGCCGCCGATGATCTCGCAGACTTTCGCGGCAAAACAGCCGCAATCAATGAATGGGGCAGCCAGTCGGGCTTCAACGCCTTCGCCGATGCGTTGGGGGATTTAGGGTTGGGCCCGGCAGGATTTTTTGGCAATGTCCTGCTCAGCGGCAGCCACAGGGCGTCCGCCGACGCCGTTGCGGCGGGCAAGGCGGATCTCTGTGCGCTGGATGCGGTCGCCTGGGCGATCTATAAAACTGTTGCGCCGCGGCAAACCGCCGACTTGCAGGTTATCGGTTGGACGGCAGCCGCGCCCTGCCTGCCCTTCATTACCGCCCCCAAAAACCGCGATCTGGCCCAGGCGCTCTGCCATGCGCTGGACCGTGCCGCGCGAGCCTCACCTCCCTGCCCGGCCCTGCCGGTACGGGTCGGCCCAGCGGACCCGACCGACTATCAACCCATCCGCGAAATGGCCGCGCGGGTCAAAGGCATCGCTTTCGCATCACAGATTTGATCAAGAATTGCTCTAGCGCTTGGCAATCCTTGCGTTCTCCGGTCATATTTTGCAGCAAAGAAGCGGGGAGAGAGCGCGGCTGTCGCGCAGAGGGAGCAAGACGTGCAATCTGGCAATCTGCTGACAGTGAAAGATCTCTCGATCTGTTTCGGCCAGCCAGGGCTCGCTCATCCGGTCGTGAACAACGTTTCGTTCGATGTCGCGCCCGGCGAAACCCTCGCGCTGGTGGGAGAAAGCGGGTCGGGCAAGACGCTGTCGGCCAAGGCTCTGATGGGCCTGTTGCCCCGCGCTGCCTCGATCAGCGGTGGCAGCGCGATGTTCGATATGAACGACAAACCTGTCGATCTGCTCGCATTGCGCGATGCAAAGCTGCGCAAATTGCGCGGTTGCACGATTTCGATGATCTTTCAGGAGCCAATGAGCGCGCTCTCGCCGCTGCACACGGTTGGGCGCCAAGTGGCAGAGGTTTTGCGAGTACACGGCCATTCCTCTGACGACAGCGTCAAGAAGCAGGTGCTGGACCTGTTCGAGGAAGTGGGCTTTCCCAACCCGGCGCGGGCGTGGTCGGCCTATCCGTTCGAACTGTCAGGCGGCCTGCGCCAGCGAGCGGTCATCGCGATGGCGATGATCGGCAACCCCAAGCTGGTGATTGCGGATGAGCCGACGACGGCGCTGGACGTGACCACGCAGGCGATGGTGCTGGATCTGCTCAAACGCCTGCAGCGCGATCATGCGATGTCGGTGATCATGATCACTCACGACCTGGGGGTCGTGGCGAATATGGCGGATAAGGTCGTCGTTCTGCGCCGGGGGGAGGTGGTTGAGAAAGGGTTGGCGCGCGATGTGCTGGCCAATCCAGGCCATGGCTATACCCGCGCATTGATTGAAGCGGCTCCGCAAGTTCCGGATGACCTCTGCTGCTATGCCGAGCCGGGGACGGATGCGATTCTGGCCGTTTCCGAACTCTCCAAAACCTATCCAGGGCGCAAGCGCAGCTTTGGGCCGGACGATCCCCCCGTGAAAGCGGTGGCGGATTTCAATCTGGTGCTCGAGCGCGGGCAGACCGTGGCGGTTGTCGGCGAGTCCGGTTCGGGCAAATCGACAGTGGCAAAGCTGATACTGCGCGCGGAACGCCCCGATCCAGGGGCAACGATGCACTTTCGCCCCGCTGAAGGGCGGGAGGTCGACATCGCTGGCCTATCTGGCAAGGCGCTGACCGATTTTCGGCTGAAAGCGCAAATGGTCTTCCAGGATCCCTACGCCTCGCTCTCGCCGCGGATGTCAGTCCAGGACATACTGACCGAGCCCATGCTGGTCCACGGGATCGGCACGCGACGCGAACGGCGCGAGCGGGCGGCCTATCTCATGGGCCGCGTGGGGCTGTCGGAGGATCATCTGGCACGCTTTCCCTATGCGTTTTCGGGCGGACAGCGTCAACGGATCGCCATTGCGCGCGCACTGGCACTGGAGCCGGAGCTGCTGGTCTGTGACGAACCGACCTCGGCCCTCGACGTGTCGGTGCAGGCCGAGGTACTGGAGCTTCTCAAGGAACTCCGCGAGGAGATGGGGCTCAGCTATCTCTTCATCAGCCACGATCTGGCCGTGGTGGCCAAACTGGCCGACCGCGTCATGGTGATGCGTCGCGGTCGCGTGGTCGAGGAAGGCTCGGCCGATTGCGTCTTCGCCGACCCACGCCACCCCTACACCCAGGCGCTGATTGCCGCCAGTCCGGAGCCCGATATGACCCAACGCCTCGATCTCGCGGCCGTCGCCGCCGGTGCCGGCGAACCCGAAACCTGGGCCGAGCCGTTTCGGTACGAGGGCGACGCGGCACCGGGCATGATCGAGATCTCGCCCGGCCATCTGGTGAGGGCTGCGGCATGAGGCTTCCCATCCTACTCGCGCTGGCCCTGGGTGCCCTGCCGGCTTTTGCCCAAATCCCCGTTCTGCAGGAAACACCCGGCCTGGACGATCAGGTCAGGCCCAAGGGGGACATGCCGACGGTGGTGGAGCGTGTTCCCCAGGATCCGCTGATCGTCGATCTGACTTCGCGCAACCGTGTGCCCGGTACATCCGGCGGTGTGCTGCGCATGTTCATCAGCAGGGCCAAGGATGTGCGGTACATGTCCGCCTATGGCTATGCCCGCCTAATCGGTTATGCCCCCGACTACACCCTTCAACCCGACATTCTGCGCGATGTGGACATAGAGGATCGAGGTCACCGGATCGTGCTACATCTGCGCCGCGGCCATCGCTGGTCGGACGGCGCGCCCTTCACGACCGAGGATCTGCGATACTGGTGGGAGGATGTGGCGCTGAACCCAGAGCTTTCGCCCGCTGGGCCGCCGGTCGAAATGCTGGTAGACGGGATCCCGCCGGTGGTGGAAGTCATCGACGACGTCACCATTGCCTATGAATGGCCAGCCCCAAACCCGCGCTTTCTGCCCGCGCTGGCGCAAGCGAGGCCAGTCTATATCTATCGCCCGTCGCATTACATGAAAAAGTATCATGGCAAATATGCCGACCCCGCCAAGCTGAAGGAGCGAATAGGCGAAAAATTCCGCAACTGGGCCGAGCTGCATAACCGCAAGGATAATCTCTACAAGTTTGACAATCCCAAACTGCCGGTGCTTCAGCCCTGGTACAATACATCTAAGAAGAACGGCCAACGCTATGTTCTCAAAAGAAATCCCTTCTATCATCGGATAGACGAGGCGGGGCGGCAACTTCCCTATATCGACCAGATCGAGTTGGAGGTCGCGGCGAGCGGTCTGATCCCGCTGAAAGCCTCGATGGGCGAAGCCGGTTTGCAAACACGCAGCCTGGGTTTCGCCGATGCGCCCGTACTCAAGCAAAACGAGGGCGACGGAGCCTATACCACGCGGCTCTGGCGTTCAGGGTCGGCCTCGGAAGTCGCGCTTTATCCCAACCTGACCTATGGGGACGAGGTTTGGCGGGACGTGATGCGCGACGTGCGGTTTCGCCGGGCGCTGAGCCTCGGCATCAGCCGCAAGGCAATCAACAAGGTGCTCTATTTCGGCCTCGCGGCGGAACGCGGTGTTGCGCCGCTGGAGGAGAGCCCGTTCTTCGACGAAGAGCAGGCCACCCGCTGGGCGCGCTTCGATGCCGAGGAAGCCAATCGCCTGCTGGACGAAATGGGCCTGACCGAGCGCAATCCCGCGGGTATTCGCCTGCTGCCTGACGGCCGGGTGATGGAGATTGTGCTGGAAACCGCCGGCGAACGTCGCGAAGTCCAAGACACGCTGGAACTGATCGCCGCCACCTGGAAGAGGATCGGCATCCGCCTTCTGGTGCGTCCGCTCGACAGGGACATCCTGCGCAACCGCGCATATGCTGGTCGCTCCATGATGGTGGCCTGGTTCGGTTGGAACAACGGCGTGCCGACGCCCGAGGCCGCCCCGTTCGAGCTTGCGCCCGTCGATCAGGCCAATTTCACATGGCCGAAATGGGGGCAGCACTACCAGACCAAGGGCGAAATGGGGTATCCACCGGACATGGAGGAGGTGTCACGCTTACTCCGCCTCTACCGCAGTTGGTCCCGCGCCTATAGCAGCGAGGAAAAAGCTGCCGCCTGGCGCGAAATGCTGGAGATCCATGCCGACCAGCTCTTCGTCATCGGCACAGTCAGCCGCGCGCCCCTGCCCGTGGTTGCCGATGCGCGGCTGAAAAACGTGCCGGAGAAGGCAATCTATGCCTGGGATCCCGGCGCGCATTTGGGCGTTCACCGGATGGATGAGTTCTGGTTCGATATGCAGGGAGAGTTGAGCCAGTGACCCCCTCAGCGTGTCTCGGCAGCCAATCGCGCTTCCAGGGCCTCGCAATACAGGCGGTGGAAAAAACGCACGCCTTCCTCGGTGAAGTTTTCGTCATCGGGATCAATCATATAGTGGCCCTGGTTAAAGCCGCGCTGGCGCATCCCGCGTTGCACGCCTTCGCAAAGGGCGACATCCTCGGCCCCGACATCGCTCAGCAGGAAATCGGTTCGGGCCTGGTCGCGCGCCCTATCGCCACCTGGCGTCATCAGCATGGTGAAGCGCCGCGCCGAGGTTTCCGGCGTCAACGGAACGATGCGCGAGATTGTCAGCGACCGCACGCCCGGAAGATGTCCGATGGTGATGTTCGGGAACAGAAACCAGAAATTGCTGTCCAATTGATCCTCCGCGAGATCCAGCGGATAGGCGGCATTGTCGGCCTTGCCTCGCGGCGGAAGGTATTGGTGCATATGCCGGTCGGCAAAGCGGTGACTGACCTCATCAACCCGAACGAGGTCGCAGAACGACGCGTGGGCGGCCTCGCAGTGGTAACATTCGAGGTAGTTGTCGAGGATCACCTTCCAATTGCACTGCATCGGCACATCCGCCCGGCGCTGATTGCTCGTCGGAACGAAACTGCGCACGCCGGGGATCGCCGCCTCGATCTCGGCCTCAATGCCCGGGTAGAGTTCGGCCATGGGCGCCGCATCCGGATCCAGATTGACGAAAATAAAATCCAGCAACCGGTCGGTGCGGATCTCGGTCAGGCAAATTTCGGAGCGGGCCACGGCGGTCGTTCCCTCGCCCCGGCGCACTCCGATCAGGCGTCCATCCAGCGCATAGGTCCAGGCGTGATAGGGGCAGACCAGCCGCCGCACCTCGCCCGCCCCCTCGACCAAGGCATGCCCACGATGAGCACAGACATTGTAGAAAGCCCGGATCGTACCGTCGCCGTCGCAGGTCAGTACGATTTCCTGATCAAAGATCTCCATCGTCTTGTAGCTTCCCGGTCGATCAAGCGCGCTGACATGACAGGCAAACTGCCAGGACGTGAAAAAAAGCTCGCGCTTCTCGATTTCCAACACCGCAGGGTCGGTGTAGTAATACGCGGGCAAGGTGCGCCCTGCCGCGACATCCAGGATCTTCGCCTTGTCGGCCAGGCGGCGGGTGTCGAGATCCGAAGCCATGATATCCTCCGTCAGCGCATTGATCACCAAAGCCTGACGCAGCCCGTCCGCCGGATCGCGCCCGTTCACGCCGGAATATGTCGTGCGCCGCTGTCTTGGAGCGCGCCCGCATGCTGACGTTTCTGGCCCGACGCCTGGTGACCATGGCGCTGACGCTGCTGGCGATCTCGGCGCTAGTGTTCGTGATCATCAACCTGCCGCCGGGAAATTACCTGTCGAACCAGATTGCCGAGATGCGCTCGACCGGCGAGGCGGCAGGTGTCGCCAAAGCCGAAGAATTGATGCGCCAATACGCTTTGGACAAGCCGATCTGGCAGCAATATCTGATCTGGATGGGGATAGCGCCGGGCATCAACGGGTTCAGCGGCTTGTTGCAGGGCGATCTGGGCTGGTCGTTCGAGCTGGAGCGTCCGGTGGCCGAGGTGCTTGGCGAGACGGTGATGCTAACGATCATTGTCAACCTGTCGGCCCTGCTCTTCGTCTATGTGGTCGCCCTGCCGCTGGGCACCATCGCTGCGGTCCGGGCCAATGGCTGGATCGACTATGTCGCCTCGTTCATCGGATATATCGGCCTCGCCACACCCAACTTCCTGCTGGCGCTCATCCTGCTGACCTATGGCGCGCGGTATTTCGATATCCCGATCGGCGGATTGATGGCACGTGAGTTCGAAGGCGAGCCGATGAGTTGGGCTAAGCTGCAATCCATCGTGCTGCACCTGATCGTGCCGACCATCGTCATCGGCACCTCGGCCGCCGCAGCCGTAATGCGCCGCCTGCGTGCCAATCTGATGGACGAACTTAACAAGCCCTATGTCGAAACCGCACGCGCCAAGGGTGTCGCGCCCACGGCGCGGATCGTCAAGTATCCGCTGCGCATGGCACTCAACCCGTTTGTCGCGGATATCGGCAATCTGGCGCCGCAGCTTGTCTCCGGTTCGGTCATGATTTCGGTGGTGATGAGCCTGCCGACAGTAGGCCCGATCCTGTTGCAAGCCTTGCGCAGCCAGGACATCTTCATGTCCGGCTTCATCCTGCTGTTCGTCTCGGCCCTGACCCTGGTTGGGATGCTGATCTCGGACATTCTGCTGGCGGTGCTCGATCCGCGCATTCGCCTCAGCGCTGGCAGAAAGGGCGCGTGATGGACCACTACGTCGCCCCGGACGACTACAAACCCGATGTCGAGCGTCAGACGCTGGACCGTGCGGATCTGGACGCGCCGACCTGGGTGCTGGTCTGGCGCCGCTTTCGCCGTCACAAGCTGGGCGTGGCGTGTTTCCTTTTCCTGGCAATCGGTTACGCTGTTTTGCCGTTCATCGAGATCTTCGCCCCCTATGGTCCGAACGATTTCGATGAGGACAATATCTACGCTCCACCCCAAACCCTCTATCTGTTTCACGAGGGCGAATATATCGGTCTGCACACCCGGCCGACCGCGACGGCCTATGACGCCAATACAGGGCTGATCAAACGGGTGATGAACGACCATATCGCCTGGCCGGTTCCGGTACTGACCACCTGCGGCGAACCCTACAGGCTGCTGGGTATAATCGAAGGGCGCTTTCGCATCATCTGCCCGCCGGAGGAGGGCAAGTTGTTCCTGCTGGGGTCGGACCG
>JBCCDU010000047.1:0-36284 GCA_039030715.1 Pseudomonadota bacterium | reverse complement strand
TCCACCCAAGCTTCTCTACGAGGCATCCACTTGGTCTCAACGGCCTCTTCTGGAATTGCAGCCTCCAAGTCAATCAGCGCCGCCTTGAGACGTGACAGCAGTGGATTCTTCCTCACTTCTTCTAGTCTATTTTCTCCTGAACGAAATTTAAAACAATACAAAAAAGTTTCAAACAAAGCTGACACCTGTTCAAACGGCCATCGACATACGGTGAAGTTCGAATCGGTGGGCTGGCGCCTTGGCGTCAGTGGTGGGCCTGTTCGCGGCCTCCAGCACGATTACCCGACGCGCGTAGTGGATCACAAGCAACAGATCGATCGCCGCCACCGTCAGGTTCCAGCCGTAGACATAGACCAGATAGCTGAACCCGCCCCCCGCCTGCCACACCCACAACTTAGCTGCCAGACCCAGGCAATAGCCGCAGATGGTAAAGCCGACGAAGCACGCGCTCTTGCCATAAGGGCGGCCCGTCGCCAACATGCAGCCAATCGACCAGTACCAGCCAATCGAAAAACAGCCGAGCATCAATGCTTCGAGATAATCGTTCGGTTGCATGGTTTTAGGTCCTCTTGGCGTTCCCCTCGCACTTCATGTCATAAGTGTACTGACGTCGGGGAAAGCGCAGGAGAGACAAATCTGTATGGGGGCACGCAGAAATGTTCACCGGCAATGATTTGACATCGCGCCGATCTCGTGCGCCCAGCCGATGACGAACTGGGACGATTTCCGCTTTCTGCTGGCGATCGAGGACACCGGCAGCTTCTCCGCCGCCGCCCGCAAGCTGGAGGTCAGCCAACCCACCGTCAGCCGCCGCATTCTGGAGTTGGAGCGTCACCTGGAGGTGCCATTGGTGGACCGTCTGCCCGAGGGTGTGCGCTTGACCCCCGCAGGGCGGCGGATCTGCGGCGAGGCGCGGCTGTTGCAGCATCACGCGGCTCAGATCGAGTTGAGCGCGCGGGATGCCAGCCGCGAGGACACGGCGCGGGTTCGGGTGACCTCCTCCGAAGGGATCGCCTTTGCTTTTCTCACCCAGTTGATCGCGCGGTTTCAGGAGCGCCACCCGGAGATCGCTGTGGATCTGACAATCGCCAATCGGCCTGCGGACCTGCTGCGGCGCGAGGCGGATATCGCCGTCCGGCTGGGCAATCCGGCGGGTGAGAGCCTGGTCGGCCGCAGGTTGGGGACGGCGCGGTTCGGCCTCTATGGCCATGACAGCTATCTCGCACAGTTCGGCGTGCCAGAGGGGCCGGAGGACCTGTCCCAGCACCGCGTGATCGAGGCGACCGGGGATATCGCCGACCTGCCCCAGGCGGTGCGGTTGCGGCGCGCGGCCGTGGGCGCGCGCGTTGCGTATTCCACAAATTCGATCCTTAACCAACTGACCGCCTTGCGTCAGGGCATTGGGCTGCTGGCGCTGCCTGCCTATCTGGCGCAGGACGCGGCACAGATCCGGCGGGTACTGCCGGAAGCGTTCGATCTTCAAAGTGATCTCTGGCTGCTTTCGGAACGTCAGGCCAAGGATCAGCCTGCGATCCGCGTCCTATTGGATTATCTGGCTCGCGAAATCGCACAATCGCTGAGGCGCCTCTCGCCTTGAGGGACGGATCGCGCGATAAACCGGCAGGCAAACAGGGAAGGGCAGGTCATGACGGCAGAGATTTCGAGGGCGCTGGCCCCCAACGGCACCCTTCGGGTCGGGATCAACATGGCCAATATGCTGCTTGTTACGGGCGAGACGGCCAATGGCGATCCGGCGGGTGTCGCGCCCGACATGGCGGCTGAGTTGGCCCGGCGGCTGAGCCTGGACCTGCGCCTGATCCCAATGCCGCGCCCAGGCCATGTCGCCGATGCAATCGCGGGACCGGAGGTCGATCTGGGCCTGATCGCGCGCGAGCCCGAGCGGGCCGAGACCGTGGCCTTCACACCGCCCTATTGCGAGATCGAGGCGACTTATCTGGTCGCTCCGGACAGCCCGATCCGCGAGATCGGCGAGGTCGATGCGCCGGGCCGCAAGATAGCGGTGGCGAATCGGGCGGCTTATGACCTCTACCTCAAGCGCAGCCTGAAACATGCCGAATTGGTGCGTGCCGACGGTCTGCCCGCCGCGTTCGAGATGTTCGCCACGGAAAAGATGGAAGTGCTGGCCGGCCTGCGCCCCGCGCTTCTGAAGAACGCCGAGGATCTGCCCGGCAGCCGCGTCCTGCCCGGACGCTATACCACCATCGAACAGGCACTTGGCTGCAAGCCAGGACGCCCGGAGGTTAGCGCTTATCTGGCAGAATTCGTGGCCGAGATGATCGCAAGCGGCTTCGTTGCGGACGCGATCCAGCGCCATGGCGTGGCAGGAAAGCTGGAGGTCGCGGCTTGAAACGCCTCAGAACCCTCGCACTGGGACTGGCGGCCCTGGCGATACCCGCACAGGCGGTGGCGCTGAGCTGTGCTCAGCCATCCATGGCACGCCTGTTCGATTGGGCCCGCGAGAGCGGAGAGGCGATGGTGATCGGGCACGGGGGTTTGAGCCACGACGGACCCCGACCGGCTGGTCCCAAGGTCACCTACGAGCAGGACGAGACCGGCGGCACGCGGATCGTGGCCACCGGGCCGACAACCGCGACCTATCGCTTCGAGGGGGACCTGCTGACACCGGAGGGCCGATTGGAAAAACAATCGTTGACTGTCACGGTCGAAGCCATCTGCTTGGCGAGTTGGTGCGGGGGCTTTCCGGCGGATCTGAACGACGCTCTGATCGCTCTGGCGCCAACCGACGACGAGGAACCCTATAAGCTCACGGTCGGCCCCTGCCCCGGCGAGATCGACATGGTGCCCAGCGCCGCCAAAGTGGAAGCGCTGGAGCGGTGCATGGCGGCCGACAATTGCGGCCCCACCGAGCATAAGATGTTCGATAACTAGGCTGGGCCATCCGGGCGTGTCAGCACGAACCAAGCGACACAGGCCAGCACCGGTACCTGGATCAGCAACACATAGGCGGGCGAGCCGAGCAGCAGCGGGATTGCCAGGCTCGCGGCCATGCCGATCACCGCCAGACGCTTGCCACGACGGCTGATCGCGCCATGCTCGCGCCAATCGCGGATCGGGGCGCCAAGCTCGGGATGATCCACCAACCAGTCATGGAAGCGCTGCGAGCCGCGCGCGAAGCAGAATGCCGCAAGCAGCAGGAAGGGGACAGTCGGCAAAAGCGGAAGCGCGGCCCCAATCAGGCCGAGGCCCAGCGCCACTGCGCCACAGAGTGTCCAAATCCAGCGCATTAACGCTCCCTTCCCGGTCCAAAATAGGGATGAGGCACAGTTTTACGAGGGTCCATCCGCCGCGCCCCCGCGATGGTGACAAAGCGATGGCGCGTTTCTATAAGGTCGGCGATTCGCCGATTGGCGCCCCTTTCGCTTGCAAGGACATGGATCCCATGACCACCAAAGTTTTTGGCCACAAGGCCCCCGATACCGACTCCACCGGCTCACCGATCATCTGGGCCTGGTACTTGAACGAAGTCGCGGGCCAGGCGGCCGAGCCCTGTCTGCTGGGCGAGCCGAATACCGAGGCGGCCTTCATGCTGAGCCGTTGGCGCCTGGACAAGCCCGCGATCATCGATGGCGTAGAGGCCGACACTCCGGTCGTGATCGTCGACACCAACAACCCGGCCGAGTTGCCGGACGCGATCAATGACGCCGATATCCTGGCGATCATCGACCACCACAAACTGGTCGGCGGAATCGAAACCAAGGGTCCGATCGACATCACGATCCGGCCATTGGCCTGCACTGCCACTATCATGCATGACCTGATGGGTGCGGATGCCGCCAAGATGCCCGAGGCGATCAAGGGCGCGATGCTGAGCTGTATCCTGTCGGATACGCTGGAGTTCCGTTCACCCACCACCACCGCCCATGACAAGGCGCTGGCCGAGAAGCTGGCGGACGAGTTGGGGCTTTCCATCCCCGAATACGCCGCCGAGATGTTTGCCGCGAAATCCGATGTCTCGGCCTTCTCCGATGCAGAACTGCTGCGGATGGACAGCAAAGAATACGCGGTCGACGGCACCAAATTCCGCGTCTCTGTCCTGGAAACGACCGCGCCATCAGTGGTGCTGGATCGCAAGGCCAGCCTGATGCAGAGCATGGGAACCGTAGCGAAGGAAGATGGCGTCGATCAGGTGCTTCTGTTCGTCGTCGATATCCTGAACGAGGAAGCCACCCTGCTTGTGCCCAACGATCTGGTGCGCGGCGTGGCCGAGAAGAGCTTCGAGGCTTCGGTCAGCGGCGATCATGTGGTGTTGCCGGGCATCATGAGCCGCAAGAAGCAAATCATCCCGAATCTGAAAGTCTGATCTGGCCGAAGCGGGTATTGGGGCGCCGGGTGGGCGCCCCCTCAGACCAGTGACACAACCTGCGTTAGCTTTTTGTGGTCGAGCGGCTTGTTCACATAGGATCTGACAGCCCCATAAGTCGCGGCACGTGCCTCGTCGGTGGGATCCATCGAGGTGGTGAGCATCACCACCACGGTCGCGAAGGCTTCTCCCAGTGCCTCGGTCGCGGCATCCAGGAACTCGAAACCATCCATCCGGGGCATGTTGATGTCCAGCAGGATCAGATCCGGGAAAATTCCTTTTGCGCCGGTCAGATAGGTCAGAGCCTCCTCCGGGGTCAGTATAGGCGAGGGTATTGCCGACAAGCCCGGACCGGTCGATGATCCGGCGATAGATCATCTGATCGACCCGGTTGTCGTCGATCAGCATCAGCGTCTCGACGGCCACGGTCATGGCCGTTTCAAAGTAACGGTGAAGACCGAGCCCTGTCCTTCGGTCGAGTTGACCGATATATGGCCGCCATGGCCGAGCGCGATGCGCCGGCAGATCGCCAACCCAAGGCCCGTGCCCGGAATGTCGACATCCGAATGCAGGCGCTTGAACATCTTGAAGATCCGCTCGCGGTTTCTGACCGGTATGCCGATACCGTTATCCGTCACGTCGATGGACAGCATCCTGTCCGAACTCGTCTTGCCAGCGGCAACCTGCACCACGGGCGCAACGCCATCGCGACCGTACTTCAGCGAATTGGCGATCAGGTTCTGGAAGAGAATCCGCAGATGAGCGGCGTTGCCGCGCACCGCCGGCAGGTCGCCGATCTCGACCCGGCTGCCGGATTCGCCGATCTCGCCCGCCAGGTTGGCGCAAACATCCTCCAGCACCTCGGTCAGGGCCACGGTTTCCAGCGCCGCCGTCTCGCCGATTATGCGAGTGTAGTGCAGGACATCCTCGACGAGGTTCTGCATCCGCCCGACGGTCTGCAGGCTGAGATCCAGAAGCTGCGCCGCATCCGCATCCAAACGTTCCGAATGGCTCTCGCGAATTTCGTTCAGCAGCAGATGCAGCGTGTTCGCAGGCGACTTCATGTCGTGGGACATCGAATAGGCGAAAGCGCGCAATTCCTCGTTCGCAGCATCGGCGGCGCGTTTCTCCTGCAAGGCCAGTGCCTCGGCTTCCTTTTGCGCGGTGATGTCGGTCGCAACGCCGATATGGCGCAGAACATTCCCGTCGACATCACGCTCGAAAACAGTGTCATAGGAGAGCAGCCAGACCCAGCCGCCGTTCTTGTGACGCATCCGGTATTCCAGGCTCGACACCTCGCCATCCGCCATATCGCGCAGTGTCTCGAAATAGGCACCCATCTTCGGCAGGTCGTCCGGATGGCAGATCCTGGGCATGAGCTCAGCCCCCATCTCCTGGATCTCGCGCGAGGTATAACCCATCGATCCGCCGACGCTGCGGTTGGTATACTCGTTCGATTGAGTCTTCTGGTTGAAAACATAGATGATGCCGGGGACGATGCCGGTTACCTTGTGCAGGAACGGCGCCGCATCCCAAGCTGCCAGACCGGCCTCGGAAACCTCTTTCAGAAATGTGTTTAACTCGGCTTTCATCGCGTCACCCCGGCGCAATCGATGCAGGCGGCTTAGTCGCTGGGTGCAAGAATTGCAACCTAAGCTAATGCACGAACGAAGCAAATCGCCTTAAGATGTGATTAGGTTAACAATGCCGCCAGAACGCTGTTCAGCACGATCCGACCGCGTTGAGTGGCGGCCAGATATTCGGTCTGATTCTGCAAAAATCCGTTCTCAATCAGATCTTTGCGGCGGCCTTCTTCAATCTGTCCACCAAGCTTTTCAAACCAGGCGCGCTCGGCCCCGGTCGACAGGCGCATTGCCATCAACAAGTACTCGGTCGCCTGCTCGGCGGGTGCCACAGGCTCCAAAGCAGCAATGCCATGCGCGTGGGAGCCCACAGCATTCAGCCAGGCAGCGGGATCATGCAGAGTCTCGGTCGCATGGCGCTGACCGTCGATGGAGATCCTGCCATGGGCGCCAGGTCCGATCCCCGCATATTCCGCCCCGCGCCAATAGATCAGGTTGTGGCGGCTTTCGGCCCCGGCGCGCGCATGGTTCGAGATCTCGTAGGCCGGCATTCCCGCCGCCGCCGTCATCTGCTGTGTGAGGTCGTACATATCCGCCGAGAGGTCATCGGCAGGCGTGCGCAGCCTCCCCATGGCGTGCAACTCGCCAAACCGCGTGCCCTGCTCGATGGTGAGTTGGTAGAGCGACAGGTGATCGACGGCCATCGCCAGCGCCTCGGCCAGTTCGGCCTCCCACTCGGCCAGCGTCTGCCCCATCCTCGCATAAATAAGGTCGAAGCTGACCCGGTCGAAAACCGATCGTGCGATATCGAAAGCGTCCCGCGCTTCGGCGACCGAATGCATCCGGCCCAGCGCCTTCAGATCCGCATCGTTCAGCGCCTGCACACCCATCGAGACGCGATTGATCCCTGTATCGGCATAGGCCCGAAATTTCGACGCCTCGACCGAGGTCGGGTTGGCCTCTAGCGTGATCTCCGCGGCATCCGCCAGTCCCCAGAGCGTATCGATTTCCTTAATCACCGATTCCACTGTCCGGGGCGGCATCAGGCTTGGCGTACCGCCGCCGAAAAACACCGTATCGACGCGCCGCGGTCCGGTCAGCGCGCGCATGTAAGCGGCCTCCGCCACCAGTGCCTTGCGCCACGCCTCCTGATCCACCGATCGGCTGACATGCGAATTGAAGTCGCAATACGGGCATTTCGCAAGGCAGAAGGGCCAGTGGGCATAGACCCCGAAACCAGTGCCATGCGCAGGGGCCGTCGGCACGCCGTTCAACCTCCGCGATAGGCGGTCGCTTCGATCTCGACCTTCATCTCGGGCGCGACCAGATCGCTCACGACAGTCGTGTTGGCCGGACGGATATCCCCCAGATATTCGCGCACCACCGGCGCCGCCGCCCGCCAATGCGCGGGATCGGTTACGGTGACTTGTATGCGCACGATATCGGCCATCGCGAAGCCGGCCTCCACCAAGGCAGCGTTGATCGTCTCGAAAATATTGCGCACCTGTTCCGCCGGATCTTCGGGCATCGTCATGGTGGCGTAGTCAAAGCCGGTCGTACCCGCGCAGAAGCACCAATCGCCCTGCGCCACGGCGCGGGAATAGGCAAACTCCTCCTCAAACGGCGAGCCGGTGGTGATATGCTTGCGAGACACAGTCCGATCCTCCTGGGCGCATGCTCTGCGAGCAGAGGGCATAGCCGCTGCGGCGGTTACTGATCAACAGGCGGCACACCATCGGCGGCATTGCGCGCGTCGAACCAGGGTGCGGCAAAACCCAGCAAGGCTTCATACCCGGTCAACCGTGCCTCGGCCCGTCCGATGGTGCCAAAGGTCACACCGCCCGCCGCTTCCCAATCGGCACCCACCAGCGGAAACAGACGCCCCAGATCGTCAGCAACATCCGGCGCATCGATCCAAGGCGCCTCCCCCGGCCCCGTCTTGAAATGCCGCAGCTTCGTGCGCCGATGCCGCGCCAGACTTTCCGCGGCGTGCAGCGCGGAACACCGGGTCCATTCCACCCCAATCAGCAGGATCTTCATCGCCGGGCGTGCCCGCAACCTGCCCCAAGGCGTATCGGGTCCTGTCGCCCAACCAGAGGGATCATGCGGGGCGCACAGCCCCTGCGCATCCTGGCCCAGCAGCAAGACCGACGAAGTCGGATGTAGGCTGCGCACGACACCGGGCCAGCCCCTAAACGCCTCCGGCACGCTGCCATTGCCCCGCACATCGGACCGCTCCGGATCAAATCCCGGCACCTGAGCGCGAATGCGCGCCTGTTTGTCGGTCGAAGGTCGCCAGTCATTCAAGTCGCAGGGGTCATAGGCGTCCCTGCTGAACCCCGGCATGCCGACCAGGCCATGCGGCCCGACGGCATCCAACAGCGCCTCGATCAATCCGCGAGGCCCGCCGATCACGTGCCCGACCTGCCCCAGCGCCGTATGAACGAAAATACCGTCCCCGGCCTCGACCCCCAGCTTGCGCAGATCCCGCACCAAATCGTCGCGGCCGAATACATCCATGGTTCAATCCGTCGAGAAGCACGCAGCGACAAGCATATCGAAGGCACGCGCGCGGTGGCTCATGACGTTCTTCTGGTCGTCCCGCATTTCAGCAAAGGTTCTACTCTCACCCTCGGGCAAGAAAACCGGATCATAGCCAAAACCGTTCTCGCCCCGTGGCGGCCAGACAATCTCGCCTTCGGTCTGCCCCAGGAAGATCTCCTCGTGCCCATCGGGCCAGGCGAGTGACAGGCAGGCATTGAACCGCGCGGTGAAGGGAGATTTGGCCCCACTCTCGCCGATCTCACGCCAGGCCCGCGCCATCGCCAGGTCGAAATCACGACCCTCCGGCGTCTCGGCCCAGTCGGCAGTGTAGACCCCGGGCGCACCGCCCAGAGCATCGATCTCCAGCCCGCTATCGTCCGCCAGGGCCGGCAGGCCCGAGGCTTGCGCCGCCGCATGGCTCTTGATCCCGGCATTGCCCGCAAAGGTCGTCTCGGTTTCCCCGGGTTCGGGCAGGCCAAGCGCCCCGGCCGACACGATCTCGATCCCAAACGGCGCCAGCAGAATACCGATCTCTTTCAGCTTACCGGCATTATGGGTCGCAACCACAAGCTGCCTGTCCGTGAACCGCCGACTCATCGATGCCAACCCTCGCTCCGCGCCCAGGGCTGCGCGCGGGTGGGTGGGCAAGGCATGAGGCCGACCGTACAAGACCAGCATCGCAAGGGAGCGTGCAGCCCCTTTCTCATCCGATCGCAGCCTTCTGCGCAGTCACCAGTTCCGCACATCCCTTCTGCGCCAGGCGCAACATCTGTAGAAACTCTTCCTCCGAAAACACCGCTCCCTCCGCCGAACCCTGCAACTCCACCAACCCGCCGCTCCCGGTAATTACAAAATTCGCATCGGTCCCGGCCTCCGAGTCCTCGACATAGTCGAGGTCCAGCACCACATTGCCGTTATGCACCCCGCACGAGATCGCAGCGATATGGCTGGTGATCGGGTTTTCCATACAATCGCCCTTGGCGACCAGCGTCTCGGCCGCCAGCCACAGCGCGACCCAGCCGCCGGTGATCGAGGCCGTGCGCGTCCCGCCATCGGCCTGCAGCACGTCGCAATCGACGGTAATCTGGCGCTCGCCCATGATCACCCGATCGGTTCCGGCCCGCAGACTCCGCCCGATCAGACGTTGGATCTCCTGGGTCCGCCCGCTCTGCCCGTTCTTGGCCTCGCGGCGGTTGCGGGTGTTCGTGGCGCGCGGCAACATCCCATACTCCGCCGTCACCCAGCCGAGGCCGCCATTGCGCAGAAACGGCGGCACGCGTTCATCGACCGAGGCCGTGCACAGCACGACCGTCTCCCCGGCCCGGATCAACACCGATCCCTCGGCATGCTTGGTATATCCAGTTTCGATGGTGACGGGGCGGAGTTCGTCTGCTTGGCGGGCGGAGGGGCGCATGTTCCATGTTCCTTAGCTGATATGCCCTCCCCATAGCGCAGGCGCCCCACAGACCGCCACCTCTAAACGCAGCGATCCAGCCATTCAGCAGAACCGCGCCGGCAGCAGGACCAGACGCGCGTCCCCCGGACGCGCCAGTGAGGGCGTATATGCGGCACGCATATTCCGTTCGGCTACACCTGACCGCGCCGGTTTACCTTTTCTCATCCTCCCCCGGCGAGATTGACGCGAAATCCCGGAAGTCCTAGGTGGTAGCCCACCGCAACCGGATGATACGCCAGTGAGCCAAATGGCAGAAGCCGTGCCCAGTCTCGAGGATCTGAACGATCGCAGCCGCGTGATCTTTCGCCAGTTGGTCGAAACCTATCTGGATACCGGCGCCCCGGTCGGCTCGCGCACGCTTTCGAAATCTTTGGCCGAAGGGCTTTCGGCGGCCACCATCCGCAATGTCATGCAGGATCTCGAACAACTCGGCCTGCTCGACAGCCCACACACCTCCGCCGGGCGCATTCCAACGCAATCCGGCTTGCGTCTCTTCGTCGACGGCGTCCTCGAAATCGGCGATGTATCCGAGGTTGAACGCAAGCAGATCGAACGCTCACTCGGCGAAAACGACAACGACATGAGCGCCGTTCTCGACCAGGCGGGTGCGCTGCTCTCGGGTCTCTCACATTGCACCAGCTTGATCTTCGCCCCCAAGCACGAAGCCCCGATCAAACATCTGGAATTCGTGCCGCTCGGCAGCGGTCAGGTGCTCTCCATCCTAGTGACCGAGGGCGATCTGGTCGAGAATCGGATCTTCGATGCGCCTCAGGGTCTCACCCCCTCCGCGATGCGAGAGGCTGCGAACTTCCTGAACGCCCATCTGCGTGGCCGCACCCTCAGCGAGGCCCAGGGACTGGTCACCTCGCAGATCTCGGCCAGACGGTCCGAACTGGACACTCTCGCCGCCTCGCTCGTTGAACGCGGCATCGCGATCTGGGATGGCGAAGCACAGGACGGGGCCGAGCGTCTGATCGTGCGCGGCCGTGCCAATCTGCTGGACGAGGCGCAAAACAGCGCCGACCTGGAGCGGATGCGGCTTTTGTTCGACGACCTTGAAAAGAAGCGCGATCTGGCCCAATTGCTGGATCTGGCAGAAGAGGGCGAGGGCGTCCGGGTCTTCATCGGGTCCGAAAACACGGTGTTCTCGCTCAGCGAATCCGCGCTGGTGATTTCGCCCTACCGCGATCATAACCGGCGAACCATCGGCGCAATCGGGGTGATCGGCCCGACCCGGCTGAATTATGGGCGCATCGTGCCCATCGTGGATTATACAGCACGCCTGGTCGGACGCATGGTTGCCGACCGGGGCACGCAGACAACAAGGAACAGAGGCAGCTGATGTCCGACGAAACCAACAACAAAGATCCACAGGCGGCCCCCACCAGCGGCACGGCAGGGCAGCCTGGTCAGGGCCAGCAGGCGCCTGCTGGCGAGACACGCACGCCGCTGACAACCATGGTCGAAGATCTGGTCCCGGGCTTGGAGGACGCCGTCGCCGCGGAAGACATGGCAAGCGCCAAGATTGCCGAGCTGACGACCGAGCGAGACGAGCTCAAGGACAAGATGATGCGCGCTCTGGCGGAGGCAGAGAATGTCCGCCGCCGCGCCGAACGTGACCGCAAGGATGCCGAGGCCTATGGTGGCACGCGCCTGGCCCGCGATCTGCTCGCCGTCTACGACAATCTCGCCCGCGCAATGGATGCCGCCGATGACGCGCTGCGCCAGAACCACGCGGGCTTCCTCGAAGGCGTGGAGCTCACCCAGCGGGAACTGACCAACGCCTTCGCCAAACACAAAATCGCGCCCGTGAAGCCGGAGCTTGGCGAGAAGTTCGACCCCAATCGTCACCAGGCGATGTTCGAGGCACCGATCCCCGGCGCCGAGAGCGGTACAATCATCGAGGTCATGCAGCACGGTTTTGTCATTGCCGACCGGCTATTGCGCCCCGCCCTGGTTGGTGTCGCCAAGGCCGCCCCCAGTGCCTCACCCGAGCCGGAAGCAAGCACCGAGGCACCTCCTGCACCGAACCAGGATCGTCCCCCGGAGGCGTGATCGGCTCATCCAGCATGGACGTCTTCTGACGCGCATCCAGTGCAGGCACGCAACCTGTAGCTGAAATACCACACTCCGGTGTTTCGAATCGAAAATATCTGCTAGTTTCCCCTACGTAAGCAAGAGGTGCGCGTGCGGTGGGGGACTTTCAATGAAAACGCAGCCAGGCGAGATCCACTGGTGCGAGTTGATGACCCGCGATCCCAAAGCAGCGGAGTCATATTTCGCGGCCGTCGCGGGGTGGCAATCCAGGGCCATAGCCATGGGTGAGCAAACCTCCCCCTATCTGCTCTGCGAGGCAAACGGCCATCCCGTCGCCGGCATCATGGACATCTCGGATGCGGAGAACGACGATCTGGACGCGGGCTGGACCACCTTCGTCCATGTCGAGGATGTGGACCGCGTCTGCGCCCGAACCATCGAACTCGGCGGTCATGTGGTGCGCAAGCCCACGGATATCGACCTCGCCGGGCGCGTCGCTGTCGTGACCGACCCTACAGGCGCACGGATCGGCCTGATCACACCGAACGACGGCTGAGCCTCAGTACATCACTCCCAAAACCGCACCAATTGCCGTTGCCGCCAGGATCACGTGGCCCGCATCGATCCACCAGAGCGAGCGTGGTCGACCGGCAAAAGCATAGTTGGTCAGGATCCAGGGCGCGATCAGGCACAGCCCAACTCCCAGCCCGCCGATCAGACCGCCGCCAAAGCCGCTTATGCCCGAGGTTACAAAGACATGGCGCATCATCCCCGCCGTGACCAGCGAGGCGAGAAAAGCGATAACGAAAGGCAACGGGGATTTGTCCGCCTTAATCTCCTCCTCGGACCGGCCAACCGCCGCCATCCAACGCGGGCCGTTGACCATGTACCAAACCGCCCCCATCGCAAATCCGGCAACCGCCGCCAAGAACACGCCCAGATATGCCATCTGATTACCTCCCCTGTTTTGCAGCAGATTACATCAGACCGACCGTTCGGTCAGCGCCGAAACGACCGCTCGCAAAACCGACCAAAGGCTCCAGCAGCGAAAGACGCCAACCGAGGGCGCCTGGGGGCGGCAAGCGGGGTTGGAGGGCCGGGGGCGCAGACGCGCCCCGTGCCTCAGCCCGCCACGACACGCAGGGTCAGGTTGATCCGCCCCCGCCCGGTCAGCGGATTGGGCGGATCGTCGGTGATCAGCCGGTCGATCCCATGATAGGCCAGGCGCGCGGCGCCGCCCATCACCATGACATCGCCCGAGGTCAGAACCACACTCTGGGTTTTGCCACCGCGCTCGGTCCCACCCATACGGAACCGCGCCGGGTCCCCCAGCGAGATCGAAACCACCGGCGCCTCGAAATTCCCCTCGTCCTTATCCTGATGCAGCCCCATCCGCGCATTCTCATCATACCAGTTCAGCAGACAGCAATCCGGTGGGTCGGGCCAGCCAGAGACACGGGTCCAGACGGCCAGCACCTCCGCCGGGATGGGTGGCCAGGTTTGCCCAGTTTCAGGATGCACGTCGCTATAGCGATAGCGCCCCTTATCGATCACCCAGCCGACCCGCCCGGCAGAGGTCATCCGCACGCTCATCGATTTGCCCCAAGCCGTGCGCGGTCGCACCAGCGGCGCCGCGCGGATCACCTCGCGACATCGCCCCACCAGCGTGGCCTGATCGGCCTCATCCAGATGGCCAGGCAGCAACCGGAACCCGGCGATTTCTCTTTTGGCAGGCTGCAGCCCGGGCAATGGCGGCTTTTCGGTCACGGAAATCCCACATCTGTCGTAATCCCGAACAGTCCCCGGTTGGCGAGGGCGCCCGGCACGGCCTAAACTGGGGTCATTATCGGGGGGTAGCTTGCCATGTTGCGCTTGATCCAGGCAATCGCTGTTATGTTGCTTCTGACCGGACAAGCGGTTGCGCAGGATGCACAGCGGATTCTCTTCATCGGCAACTCATTCACCAAGAATGGCGGGCTGGCCCAGATGACGCAGTCACTTGCCGCCAGCATAGGACAGCCGCGGGTGTTCGATGTCGAGGATGTGTCATTCGGCGGCGCAACGCTGTCCAAGCATATCGCGCGGGGCGACGCCTTGGCGGCGATCGAAGCCGGCGGATGGGACGTGGTCGTCCTCCAGGACTTCTCCGATGTGGCTCTCAACGGTCAGAAGCGCCGCGCTTCCGCCCGGGCGGCGGGTGAGCTTGCAACCGCCGCGCGCGCCGCCGGGGCCGAGTTGGTTTTCTTTGCGCCCTGGGCTCCGGGATCGACGCCCGAGCGTCGGCGGGACACGGTGACAATGCAGATCGAGCGTCATTATGCCGGGCTGGCGCGACGCTATGGCGGTCGTCTCGCGCGGGTCGGGCGGGCATGGCGCCGGGCGCTTGCGCTGCTCGACACGACTGCGTTGCGGCTGGAAGACGACCACCATGCCAACCTGAACGGCACCTACCTTGCCGCACTGGTCGTCCACGCGGCGATCATGGGCGAGGCTGTCTTGCCCCGATGGGCGCCCGAGGGTTTGGATGACGGCGACGCAAACCGCTTTCGCGCCATCGCCGACGCGTTGCAAGCCGAAGGCGAGAATACCGCAAAACGCTAGCCGCATCGGCTCCTGCGACCAGCGCGCGCGACCCTCGACAAGCAATCAGGCACCCGATCCCCGCCTACCGCAAAATCGACGCAATTTCTGCGTTTCCTGCCATTGCGGGACAGGGGCGCGCTGACTATATACCCGCCCAGCAATCTCAACATGGGATGGAGATCCAGGCGCCGAGACCGGGCCCGGGCAAAGCCATCGCCGAAAAGGAGCGAATATGTCGAAAGTTATCGGGATCGATCTGGGCACGACGAACTCGTGCGTTGCCATCATGGACGGCGCCACGCCGAAGGTTGTGGAGAACGCGGAAGGTGCGCGGACCACACCCTCGATGGTGGCCTTTACCGAGGAAGGCGAGCGCCTGGTCGGCCAGCCCGCCAAACGCCAGGCCGTTACCAACCCGGAAAACACCCTCTTCGCCGTGAAGCGCCTTATCGGGCGCCCCTACAAGGACAAGACGGTCGACAAGGACAAGGGCATGGTCCCCTTCAAGATCGTCGAGGGCAAGAACGGCGATGCCTGGGTCGAAGCGCGCGGCGAAAAATATTCCCCGTCTCAGATCTCGGCCTTCATCCTGCAGAAGATGAAGGAAACCGCCGAAAGCTATCTGGGTGAGGCTGTCGACAAGGCGGTCATCACCGTGCCCGCCTATTTCAACGACGCCCAGCGCCAGGCGACCAAGGACGCGGGCAAGATCGCGGGCCTGGAAGTCCTGCGCATCATCAACGAGCCGACGGCGGCAGCGCTCGCCTATGGCCTCGACAAAGACACGTCCAAGACGATCGCTGTCTATGACCTTGGCGGCGGCACCTTCGATATCTCGGTGCTGGAAATCGACGAGGGGTATTTCGAGGTGAAGGCCACCAACGGCGACACCTTCCTGGGTGGCGAGGATTTCGACCTGCGTCTGGTCGAGTATCTCGCTGACGAGTTCAAGAAAGACCAGGGCATGGACCTGCGCGGCGACAAACTTGCGCTGCAGCGTCTGAAGGAAGCCGCCGAGAAAGCGAAGATCGAGCTGAGCTCGGGCGCGCAGACCGAAATCAACCTGCCCTACATCACCGCCGATGCCTCCGGCCCCAAGCACCTGACCCTGAAGATGACCCGCGCCAAGCTGGAAAGCCTGGTGGAGGATCTGATCAAGCGCACGCTGGAGCCCTGCAAGAAGGCGCTGAAGGACGCGGGCGTCTCAGCCGCCGATATCGACGAGGTCGTGCTCGTCGGCGGTATGACCCGGATGCCCAAGGTGATCGAAACCGTGAAGGGCTTCTTCGGCAAGGAGCCGCACAAGGGCGTGAACCCCGACGAGGTGGTCGCCATGGGCGCGGCCATCCAGGGCGGCGTTCTGCAGGGCGATGTGAAAGACGTGGTTCTGCTGGACGTGACCCCGCTCAGCCTGGGCATCGAAACCCTGGGCGGTGTGTTCACCCGGCTGATCGACCGCAACTCGGCCATTCCGACCGAAAAAAGCCAGGTCTTCTCGACCGCCGAGGACAACCAGAACGCGGTGACCATCCGCGTGTTCCAGGGCGAGCGTGAAATGGCGGCGGACAACAAGCTGCTGGGCCAGTTCAATCTGGAGGACATTCCCCCGGCGCCCCGTGGCCTGCCGCAGATCGAGGTGACCTTCGATATCGACGTCAATGGCATCGTCTCGGTGTCGGCCAAGGACAAAGGCACTAACAAGGAACAGAACATCACGATCCAGGCCTCTGGCGGTCTGTCGGATGAAGACATCGACAACATGGTCAAGGAAGCCGAGGCTAACGCCGAGGACGACAAGAAGCGCCGCGAACTGGTGGAGGCCCGCAACCAGGGCGAAAGCCTGGTGCATTCGACCGAGAAATCGCTGGCCGAACATGGCGACAAAGTCGACGAAGCCACGCGCGAACAGATCACCGAGGCGCTCGAAGCGCTAAAGGGCGTGCTGGGCGACGACGATCCGGACACGATCACCGCTCACAGCCAAGCACTGGCCGAAGCGGCGATGAAGCTGGGCGAGGCGGTCTACAAGGCCGAGGCTGCGAATGCCGAACCCGAGGCGCCAAGCGGCAACGATGCGGCATCCGGCGACCAGCCTGAAGACGTGGTCGATGCCGAGTTCGAGGAAGTCGACGACGACTCCAAGAAAGCCTCCTGACCGCGGGCCGCCCGATGCTGTCCGCCGTGATCGACCCACCTTTCGGCACCCATGCCCTGCCCGGCTGGCTCGAGCGGCTCCGCCGCTGGGGTCAGCACATCGGGCGCAGTGGCATGGCGCGCCGGGTGGCCTCGCTGATCCGGCGCGTCTGCATGCTGGGCCGGGACGATCCTTTCGATGTGGAACCGTTCCCGGGTCAGCGCGCGCGGCTCTACCCTCGCGACAATCTGTCGGAGAAGCGCGTCTTCGGCGCAACCCAGTTCTGGGACCATGCCGAACGCGACGCGCTGCAAGTGGCGGCGAAGCGGGCAACCCCGCCGTTTCACTTTGTGGACGCGGGTGCAAATGTTGGCCTCTACACCCTCGCCGTTCGCAGCTTTGGCGCGATGAGAGGACTTGCAATCGAACCGGATGACGAAAATCTGCGGCGTCTGCGCATCAATCTGGCGGCCTCGCGAGCCGATGAGGTGACGGTGGCCGCCTTCGCGCTGGCCGACAAGGCAGGCGAAGCAGTACTTAGCAAAACCGGCGCCAACCGGGGCGAGATCGCGCTGGGTGGGCAAGATAGCGATGGCGTGACGATCCAGACCCGCCCCCTGCGCGATCTGGTGGAAGATGCTGGGTTTCAGAGGATCGACGCCCTGAAGATCGACATCGAAGGAGCGGAGGAGCCGGTGCTCACTGCATTCTATCGCGATGCGCGCCGCGCGCTCTGGCCCCGGCTGGTCCTGATCGAAGCCAGGCGTGGGGAGGAAACCCCGGCGCTGGACTTGCTGCATCAACACGGCTATCGCATCCACGAGCGCACCCGGATGAACGCGATCATGGCTCTCAAAGAAGAAGCGGAACAAAGCTGATGGCCAAGCGTGATTTCTATGAAACCCTGGGTGTCGAACGCGGTGCTTCGGAAGGCGACATCAAGAAGGCGTTCCGGCAGAAGGCGCGCAAGCTGCACCCCGACCAGAATCCAGATGACCCCAAGGCCGCCAACGAGTTCAAGGCAGTCAACGAAGCCTACGAGATCCTGAAGGACAAGGAAAAGAAAGTCGCCTATGACCAGTTCGGCCATGCGGCGTTCGAAGGCGGCATGGGCGGCGGTGGCGGCCCACGCGGTCAGGGTGATTTCGGCTCGGCCTTCTCGGATGTGTTCGAGGATCTGTTCGGCGACTTCATGGGCGGGCGCGGCGGACAGCGCCGCGGCGGCGCGCAGCGCGGCTCGGACCTGCGCTACAATCTGCGCGTGACGCTGGAGGAGGCCTATAAGGGCAAGAAATCCACCATCCAGGTGCCTGGCACGGTTAAATGCACGACATGCTCTGGTACCGGCGCCGAAGGTGGCGCTCAGCCTCAGACCTGCCCGACCTGCTCCGGCCACGGTAAGGTGCGCGCACAGCAAGGTTTTTTCACGATCGAGCGGACCTGCCCGACCTGCCAGGGCCGCGGCCAGATCATCAAGAACCCGTGTCGCACCTGTGCCGGCTCCGGCGCGGTGCGCAAGGAACGTTCGCTGAACGTCAACATTCCGGCAGGCGTCGACACCGGCACCCGCATCCGGCTGGAGGGCGAAGGCGAGGCCGGACCGCGCGGTGGCCCGGCGGGCGATCTCTACATCTTCATAACGGTAGAGGATCACCCGATCTTCGAACGCGACGGCGCCAATCTGTTCTGCCGCATCCCCGTGCCGATGACCACCGCAACCCTGGGGGGCGAGATGGAAGCCCCGCTGCTGGATGGCGGACGCAGCCGCGTCAAGGTGCCGGAGGGCGTGCAGACCGGCAAGCGCCTGCGACTGCGCGGCAAGGGGATGCCTGCCCTGCAGCGCTCCGGCCAGTTCGGCGACATGTATATCGAAATGGCGGTCGAGACCCCGGTCAATCTGACCGCGAAACAACGCCAGCTCCTGAAGGATTTCGAGAAGGAGGAGGCCGAGAACAGCCCCGCCTCGCGCGACTTCTTCGGCCAGGTAAAAGATTTCTGGAGCAAGATGAAGGGCTGATCCCCGCCCTTCCCCCCCGTTCGCCGCACTGGTAATCAGGCGTGAACGGGAGATTCTGATGACCACTTCAATCGCAGTCACCGGTGTATCGGGCCGCATGGGCCAGATGCTGGTCCAAGCCGTGCTGGAGCGCGACGACACGGCATTGTCCGGCGCGACCGAGCGTCCGGGCCATGACTGGATCGGCTGCGATCTGGGCAAGGCGATGGGCGGCGCTGCGCTCGGCGTGATCGTAGAGGACGACCCTCTGCCGGTCTTTGCCCGCAGCCAGGCCTTGTTGGATTTCACCGCCCCCGCCGCGACTGTCGCCCATGCGGCGCTGGCCGCCCAAGCGCGCATGACCCATGTGATCGGCACAACGGGTCTAACGGGGGAGGACGATGCCAAGATCGCCGCCGCCGCCCGTCATGCGGTGGTGGTGCAGGCAGGCAATTTCTCGCTAGGCGTCAATCTTCTGACCTTGCTGACTCGCAAAGTGGCCGAGGCGCTGGATTTGGAATTCGATATCGAAGTGGTCGAGACCCATCACCGGATGAAGGTTGATGCCCCCTCCGGCACTGCGCTGATGCTGGCCGAAGCGGCGGCGGAGGGGCGTGGCGTGGCGTTGCAGGACGTGGCCGACCGTGCCCGCGACGGAATCACCGGAGAGCGCAAACCGGGCGCCATCGGCCTCGCGGCGCTCAGGGGCGGCGATGTCGTGGGCGAACATGACGTGATCTTCGCGGGCGCAGGCGAACGGGTGGTTCTGCGCCACCTGGCCAGCGACCGGATGATCTTTGCCCGGGGCGCCGTGAAGGCCGCGCTCTGGGGTCAGACGCGGAAGCCCGGACAATATGATATGATCGATGTGCTGGGTCTTGCATGAGCGAACGGGTCCCGAAACTCCACCTGATCAAGCTGAGCGTCGGGTCCGAGAGCATCGAGACGCTCACGGAATGGCAGCGGGGCCGATCTGCCTTGCGCCGTAAACAGGGGCTCGACCCGCGCCCGCGCCATGTCACACGGATGTGGCCCCGGCGAGCCGAGGAATTGCTGCAGGGCGGCTCGATCTATTGGGTCGTCGCGGGCACCGTCCTGGTGCGCCAGCGGATCGAGGCGCTGGAGGAAGTGATTGGCGACGACGGCATCCGCCGCTGCTCCTTCGTCCTTAACCCTGAACTGATACGGACCGAGCCGCGCCCCAAGCGCCCGTTCCAGGGCTGGCGCTATCTGACACCAGAGGACGCACCAAGCGATTTGGGCCCTCGCGGCAGAGAGGAAGCCGACCTGCCGCAGGACCTGCGCGACGCGCTGACCCAGTTCGGCATCCTGGGCTCCTAGCGCGAGCGGGCCAGGTCTTCGACCGTATCGACATCCTGCAAGGTTGCGGTGTAACCGGTCCTCAACGGCGCTAGGCTGGCTATCGTATCGGCCATCGCATGGGGCCCGGACCAACGCACGCCCTGCAGCATCGCTTGCGGCAAAGCCTGCCCGCCGCGCCTGAGCCCGATCAGCCAATAGCCGCCATCAGGCGCGGGCCCCAGAACCGCGTCATGGCGACCCAGCATCTGGAAGGCTCCGTCAATATGGGACGCATGAATGCCCGGTATGTCCGAGCCGATAATGATCACCGGTCCTGGCGGCATCGCGCGCATCACCCGGGCCATGCGCGCGCCCAAATCCCCTCCACCCTGTGGCAGGCGTGGCAGATCGGCAGGCCAAACACGGCTGGCCATCCCCTGGCGATCCGGGGCGACCGCCAGGCTGGTCTGCCAGCGCGGGTCACCGCCGACCCGGCGCAGCAAGCGCGCGGTTTGATGGCGAAACCACCAGGTGGCCGCGATCGGACCAATATCCGCGGCCAGACGGGTTTTGACGCGCCCGGGCCGTGGCTCCTTCACAAAGATCACCAGATGTCGCGTCATGGGCGGCGGTATCTCTCGGCCAGCCAGGCCGGACTGGCGCCGAGAAAATAAAGCGCGAGAGTGGTGAGGTTCCGCCCGCCACGCCGCACCCAGCCTGCCCGTACATAGCGCTCGGCCGAGGTGGTGACATAGCCCGGCAACCGGCGCACCCTCTTGCGGCCCAGGCGACGGATCAGGGCCACATCCTCCATCAGCGGCACGGCAGGGTAGCCGCCGACCTGGCAATAGAGCACGTTTGGCAGCAACAGCGCCTGATCGCCATAGGGCAACGCAAAGAGCCGCGCGCGCAGATTGGCCCAGCCTGCAACGACGCGCGCCATCGCCGCCTCGCTGTCAAAGCGCAAACCGAAATAGCCGGCGGCGTCGGGGTGAGCCTCGATATGGGCGCGCACCCGATCCTGCCAGCCCGGGGGCAGACGCGTATCCCCGTGGAGGAACAGCAACCAATTGCCCCGCGCCGCATCTGCGCCGGCAGCGAGTTGAACGCCTCGACCGGGTTCGGTGCGGATCAACTCCGCCCCCACCGCATCGGCAATCGCCTCGATCTCGTCAGAGGAGCCGCCATCGACCAGGATCAACTCGCGGATCAGACCGGCGGCGAGGCCGGGCACAAGTGCCTCCAGCGTTGGACCCAGTGCCTCGGCTGCATCCAATGTGGGGATGACGACCGACAGCGGGGCGCTCATCGCCTCATCCCCAGCCAGAACAGCGCAAATCCAGCGCAGCCAAGCACCAGGAAGCCCAACAGCATCGGCGTGAGAGTGCCGTCGTAAAGCGCTGCGATTTCGCGTCCGATCAGGGCGGAGCCCAGTGCTGCGACCGAGTTGATCACCGCCGCCGCCGTACCCGCCATATGCCCCATCGGATTGAGCGCAAGCGCGGTCAGGTTCGCGACCAGGATCGCCACTGCAACGAAGATCAGCCCGATCGCACCCAGATAGATCCAGAGCGGCGGCACCGGCCCGCTGACACCCAGCCAGATCAGGGCGCAGACCAGGCCGGACACCGCGATCAAGAGCGCAAAACCCGCCACGGCACATCGGTACATCCCATGGCGCATCACCAGGCGCGCGTTCAGGAAGGTCGCCGCCCCAAATGCGACTGCCACCGAGGAGAAAACCAGCGGAAAGAGCGGGCCGAGAGCGTAAAGCTCCTCCAACACCTGTTGGGCTGTGGCCAGGTAAACCACGAAAGGGCCGAAGACCAGGGCGGCAGAAAGTGCGCAGCAAATCGTCTGCCGGGTTCGCAGAACCTCCGCAAAGGCAGCATAGAGTGGGCGCAGGCGAAACGGGCGACGCTTGGCCGGGTCCAACGTCTCCGGCACGCCCAACAGGTACCAACCACCGCTGATCAGAGCGAGCGCGATATAGAGGGCAAAGATCGCCTGCCAGCCCAGAACGGCCTCGATCCCCTGCCCGATCAGCGGGGCCAGGATCGGCACCAGCATGAATACGGTCATGACCAGCGAGACGACGCGGGCAAGGGCGTTCCCCTCATAGAGATCGCGCGCCATGGTGTTGGCGACCACCCGGGGTCCTCCCGCGCCGAGGCCCTGCAGGAAACGCCCGGCCAACATCCACTCCGCCGTGCCGCCGCCCACCGCGATCACGGTTCCGGCCAGATAGATCGCCCATCCGGCCAGGGCGGTACGCTTGCGCCCTATCGCGTCGGCCATCGGTCCAAAAATCAGTTGCGAGAAGCCCATTCCCAGCAGCACGTTCAGCACAATCGCCTGTCGGTCATTTTCATGCTCGAAGGCCAGATCTGCCGAAATCCGATCAAGCGCGGGCAGTACGGCATCGATTGTCAGGGCCACTACCGATGTCATCAGCGCAAGAAACAGCAGGAACGAGAGCGGCACCTGCCCCTCGGCACGCGCCGTCGCTGTGGGGAGGGTCATGTCAAATCCCGGCGGCGTAGTCTGAACGGTTGCGGCACTTATAGCGCTGGGAGAAGGCGAACACGATGCCTATATTCACAGCATAAAGCGTGGCGAAGGGAAGAGGTCATGAACAGCTACAACGCTTTCACGGATACCGGACGGAGCCTGCTGCGGATGACCGGGGCGGATGCGCGCGCCGTGTTGCAAAGCATCGTCACCAATGATGTGGACGCGCTGGGTCCGCAAGACGCGGTTTACGCAGCGCTGTTGACGCCGCAGGGCAAATATCTGTTCGATTTCTTTTTGATAGCCGCCAGGGATGACATTCTGATCGATGTGGAAGCCGGTCGAGCCGACGCACTGATCGCGCGGATCAAGATGTACTGCCTGCGCCGCGATGCGCGAATTGCAACCGACGAGGCCGTCGGCGTGCGGTTGGTCTGGCCGGGGGAAGGCGGCTCCCACCACCCACCCCCGCCGCCTCCCCCCGGCCAGGCGGCGATCGTTGTCGCAGATCCCCGATGTCCCGGGGCAGAGGGGTTGGGGTGGCGGATCTACGCCCCCTTGGATCTGCTGGAGGGTGAGCAGACCGACCAGACCGGCTACCATGCCAGGCGCGTTGCGCTTTGCGTGCCGACTAGCGGGGTCGAGCTGCTGCCGGACGACACCTACATCCTCGAGGCCGGGTTCGAGCGGCTGAACGGGGTCGACTTCAGCAAGGGTTGCTATGTCGGGCAGGAGGTGACGGCGCGGATGAAACACAAGACGACGCTGCGCAAGGGGCTGGTTCGGGTTGCCGTCACAGGCTCGGCGCCCGTCGGCAGCGAATTGACGGCGAATGGCAAACCTGCGGGGCGGCTTTTCACGCAATCAGATGGGGCCGGCCTCGCCCATTTGCGTTTCGACCGGGCCGAGGGTGAAATGCAGGCGGACGGCGCGACCGTAACCTATCGTCCCTGATCCGCATCTAGCAGTGCTTTTAGACCGCTGCGATAGTTGGGATAGGCCAACTTCACGCCCAGCTCCTCGACAATGCGGCGGTTCGAGACCCGTTTCGACTCGGCATAGAAGCTGCGTGCCATCGGCGACATTTCGGCTTTGTCGAAGTCGACCTCCGGCGGCGCGGGCACGCCCAACAACTCGGCTGCATAGGCCAGAACATCCTGCGGGGGGGCCGCCTCCCCATCGCAGACATTGTAGATCGCGCCGGGATTGGGTGTGGCGATGGAGGCCATGAGGACCGTGGCGATATCCTCCACATGGATCCGGCTGAAAACCTGTCCCGGCTTGATGATACGCTGCGCAGAGCCATTGCGCACCTTCGAGAAGGGACCGCGACCGGGGCCATAGATCCCCGCGAGGCGAAAAATGTGGAGCGGCAGGTCGAGAGCGGCCCAGGACTGCTCCGCTGCCAGGCGCCAGGCACCCCGTTCAGTTGCCGGATGGCAGTGGGAGGTCTCGTCCACCCACTCCCCGCCGCGATCGCCATAGACCCCGGTGGTCGAAAGATAGCCAACCCAGGCAAACTTTTGGGCAGCGATCGAACTGCCCAGCGCTCGCAAAACCGGGTCGCCATCCGCGTCTGGCGCCGCGGAGGTGAGGAGATGCGTCGCCTCAGCCAGCAGTGGCGCCAGATCGGTGCCCGGCCAGATCACGGCCTCCGCCCCGGTCTCGCGGATGGCGACGGTCTTTTCGGCGTTGCGCGTTGTTCCGATCACTCGCCAGCCGTCATCCAGCAGGCGGCGCGACAGGGCGCGGGCAGAGTAACCATGGCCAAGGCTAAGAAGGATTTTCGTCATGGCAGGCGCTTTCGAGAGTGATTAGATAGGGTGCGGCAGCAAGCATAGGACAGGATCGAGCGAATGCGAGCAGTGATTGGCGTTGCCCTGGCCGCCCTGGCCGCCCTGCCCGCGCGAGCGGTGGAGGATTATGACGCGTGCATAGCGCTGGCCGCGTCGGCGCCCGAACAAGCGGTGGCCGAGGCCGAGGCCTGGTCGCGCTTCGATGGTGGCTGGGCGGCGCGCCATTGCTATGCCCTGGCGCTTGCGGCGACCGGCGCGACACGGCGCGCAGCGGTCGAAATGGCAGGGATCGCGACCGAGGCGGTCGATCTGCCCCGCGATGTGCGCGCCGAGATGTTCATCACGGCAGGCGAGTGGTTTCTGGATCTCAACGAACTGGGCGAGACCGCTCAGACCATCGACCGGGCCGAACGCCTGGCGCCGCAGGGACACAAACACCTGATTCTCAGCGCCGAGTTGAATGCCGAATTGGGGGATCTGCGCAGTGCGATTGCGGAGCTGAACCGGCTCCTGAAGGCCCGCGGTCCTGAAACCGAGCCGCTTCTGTTGCGGGCCACGATCAAGCGACGACTCGGCGATGGGATCGGCGCGCGCGACGATGCCTATTGGGCCTCGGAGCTTGACCCCGAACTGCCGGAGGTCTGGCTGGAAGTCGGCCAGGTCGAGGCGATGCTTGGTAATCGCGACAATGCACGCGCGGCCTGGCTGCGCGCCATCGAAAAGGCGCCGGAGGATCCGCTGGCGGAGACGGCGAGACGTCAGTTGCAACTGCTGGAAAGCGGTCAGTAAGCCTTTTCCTGGGCGCCCAAACGCCATTCTTCGGCCACGTCGGGATCGGGGTCTGCGCATATGGCTGCGCGGAACGCCGAAGCGCCCAATAATCGCGAGAGCGCCCAGACCGCGTGGACGCGTATCAGTGGCGCGTCATCTTCCGCCAATTGCCGGGCCACCGGTGCGAGCTTGCTGTCTCGCGAGTTGCCAATGGCCACGGCGACGTTGCGCAGGAACCGCGCGCGTCCAATGCGTTTGATCGGCGAGCCCGCGAAACGTGCGCGGAATGCGGCGTCATCCAAAGCCGCCAGCACCGCCAACTCGGGGTTCTTCGCTGCGTCGCGCGGCGTGTAAGCATCATGCGCATCCCGCGCAAATTTGTTCCAGGGGCAAGCGGCCAGACAATCGTCGCAGCCATAGATCCGGTTGCCGATCAGCGGGCGCATCTGGCGCGGTATCGAGCCTTTCAACTCGATTGTGAGATAGGAGATACAACGCCTTGCATCCAAACGATAAGGAGCGGGAAAGGCCGCTGTCGGGCAGATATCCAGACAGCGTCTACAGGCCCCACAGTGATCGTCCTGCGGCTCAGCCGCCGCCAGGTCCAGCGTGGTGAAAATCGCGCCGATGAAGAACCACGAGCCGAGGTCACGGGAGACCAGATTGGTGTGCTTGCCCTGCCAGCCCAGCCCGGCGGCCTGGGACAGTGGCTTCTCCATCACCGGCGCGGTGTCGACAAATACCTTGATCTCGCCACCTGCCTGCTCGATCAGCCAGCGCCCCAGCCGCTTCAGCCGCTTCTTGACCGTGTCGTGATAATCCTTGCCCTGGGCATAGACACTGATCGCGCCGCGGCTGCGGTCCTCAAGTGCCATCAGAGGGTCGGTGTCGGGCGCGTAGCTGTCTGCGAGCATGATGATCGAACGCGCTGCCGGCCACAGGACCGATGGATCGGCGCGCCACGATGCGCGATCAGCCATCCAAGCCATCTCACCGTGATATCCGGCTGAGATCCACTGAGGCAGGCGCGCCCCTGCGGCGGAGATGGCATCTGGCGTGGTGATACCGTGCGCCGCGAAGCCGCAGGCCGCGACCTGCTCGCCCAAGGCCAGTTTCAGCTTGTCAGCATCGCTCATGCCTGACTGTCTAGGCAAAAAAGCGGTCGGACACAGCCCTTTTCCTCAGCGCCCGGCGACGCGCCCCGCATTCAGTCCAGCCCCGAAACCCTTACCGAACTTGGGGTCGCTTTTGGACGAATTACCAGCACAGGCGGTCAGAGCGAGGATCAAAATCGTTATGGCGCTGAGCGCTCGCATATTGTCCTCCTTGCCCTAAGGGTGACATGGCAAGACTGCGCAGCACGTCAAAACACATTCTCTTGACGATCAGAGGTTTGAACGCGCGAGACGCTTCAGAAGTCCAGGTCGGAGTAATGTGGCGGCGGCGTTGGAAACCCTGGCAGGTGATCGGCCAGAAGCGCGCGAAAACCGGGCCGGGATTTCATGACCGCATACCATTCGCGCACGGCGGGATATGCCTCCCACGGGACGTCGCCAAGATAGTCGAGGCAACTCAGGTGTGCCGCCGCCGTGATATCGGCCAGCGTCATGCGCTTGCCCGCCAGCCAAGAATGATCTTCGAGCAGGAAGGTCATGTAGTCGAGGTGGATCTTAATGCTCTGACTGCCCGCCTTCAGGCAGGCGCCGTCGGGATAGCCCAGCCGGGCCATGCGTTTGGTCACCCGTTCGAAGACCAGGTTCTGGGTGACCTCGCGGTTGAACTTGTCGTCGAACCAGTCGACCAGGCGGCGCATCTCGGCCCGTTGCAGCGGGTCCGCGGGAAGAAGCGGGGGCTGCGCGATTGTCTCTTCCAGATACTCAGCGATCGCGTTCGAGCCCGAGAGCGCTTTTCCGTCATCGGTCACCAGCACCGGCACCTGCCCCGCCGGATTGAGGCGCAGGAACCCCATGCGTTGATCCCAGGGGCGCTCCTCGACCAATTCCGTCTGGACGCGTTTTTCCGCCAGGACCAACCTGATCTTGCGGCAGAATGGCGAAAGCGGCAGGTGATAGAGTCGATGCATGCCTGGTTTTGTCCCTTGGCGCTGATGCTCGAACGCGCGCACTGCGTTCCTTGCCCCATCGGGTGGTCGGTTTTCAACCCCCAGCGTCCAACTGCCCGGCGTCACCCCAGACAATCCGCACGGCCCGAAGCGGCGAGCGTCTGAGCACCGCCGGCGATGGATCTGGCGCGTTTGCGTGTCCAAGGGCCGGGCTGGGCGGCGTTGCGGCTCTGCGGGGCAGGCAACACCGCCGCCAGGCGTGCGGATTGCGTCAGGCTCAGATCCCCGGCTGTCCGCCCGAAGTGGTGGCGGGCGGCAGCACCCACGCCAAAGATCCCGGCATCGAACTCCGCAATGTTCAGATAGACCTCGAGGATGCGACGCTTGGGCCACAGGGTTTCGATCAGCAGTGTGAACCCGGCTTCGAGCCCCTTGCGCACCCAGGAGCGCCCGTGCCAGAGAAAAACATTCTTCGCGACCTGCTGCGAGATGGTGGAGCCGCCGCGCAACGCGCGCCCCTCCGCATTGGCGGACAAGGCAGCCTCGATCGCCGCAAGGTCAAAGCCGTTATGGTCACAGAAATTAGCGTCCTCCGCCGCCATCGCCGCGCGCTGCATATGGGGCGAGATCTCATCCATATCGCGCCAGTCGCGCTCGATGGCGCCCAACCGGAATCGCTCGCTGAGCATGTAGTACCCCCCAGGGGGATCAACCACACGGTAGAGCAGCACCCAAAGCACCGCCAGCAGCACCAGCAGCGCGGCATATTTGGCCACCCATCGCAATACGCGCACCACCGGGCGACGCTTGGCCGCCTGCTTGACCTTTGCCACGCGCGATTTGGTCTTTGTCTTGGGGTTCTTTTTGGCCCGCGCCACGGGGTTCGCCTCCTGCTCTCGGGGGCGCCATAGCATTCCCGCAGGGTGCGGTGCCAGCCCTCAGCGCTTCATAAGGCGAGAGACGGCAGGGCGCAGCTCGTCCGCCGCCAGCATGTGCATCTCGGGCGAGGGCAGATCGGTGTTGCGGGTGATCGCGCGACCGGTCGGGCGGAACAGCACCGGATCGCCGTCGCGGGTCAGATCCTGAGGCAATCCTTCACTCGATATGCACTCGACATAGCGATCGGCAAAGCTGTGAACCGTGTCGATCATCGCGCCATCGACGAAATGGGGATAGATCCAGGAGTCTGGTCCCTCATCCGCCTCCGGTTTCTGGTCGGGCTCGCGCTCGCCGAACCAGAACAGGATCTTGGGCACTGTGATTTCGTTCAACAACGACTGCATCCGGCCGATCCAGGCGTTCTGGATTTCATTCTCCAACAGGCGGAACCTGTCCGGGTCCTGCTCGTGCAAATGGCGCAGCATGCCCTTGACCGCCGCGAACTGACGAAAATCCACATCGGGGTAGAGGCCCCGCAGCAGGCTGGCGGGTTTCGCCAACCGCTCGTTCCGGCGCTGGCGCACGGTATACATGCGATTCGAGAGGGGGCGCGCGCTCATCACTTCCAGAATGCAAAGCTGCGCACCATTGACCACATGCATGATATCCGGATCACTGAGGAAGAACCCCGGCCCCACCCCATCGGTGCCGAAATTCACGACGGTGCGGCCCATATCCTGCTCCACCATCGTCGGGAAAGGGTAATTCGTGAACCGCCCGAATGTATGCGAGGACCCGAGGCACACGATGTATGGATTGCGCAAGTCGGGCATCGGCCCGCGATAGATCTGATGCGTTCGACCGAACAGATAGGTGTCATAGTCGAAAAGCGGATCGTCGGTTTTGAAGATCGACATGCGCGGATCCTTGCGGTCTCATCTGGTATGGAACATCGTGATACTTGGCGCAGAAAGATTGCCAGACGGTGAGCAGGGTCTTTCCGGTTGGTTACCGAAGCGCTGAATTCGGCCAGAGGACGCCCAATGAGCTTCGAAACCATCCGCTACACCTGCGACCAGGACGTCGCCACGATCATCCTGAATCAGCCCGACAGCCTCAACGCCTTCACCGCACCTATGCGCCGCGAGGTGATGATGGCGCTGGACGATGCGCGCGACAACGCCCGCGCACTTGTCCTGACAGGGGCCGGGCGGGGTTTCTGCGCCGGTCAGGATCTGGGTGATCTGGGCAAGCCCGAAACGGTCAATCTGGAGCGTTTGCTGACCGAGGAATATCACCCCGTCATTCAGGCCATCGCCGACTGCCCGATCCCCACGATTTGCGCCGTCAACGGGATCGCTGCGGGCGCTGGGGCCAATCTGGCACTGGCGGCCGATATAGTGATCGCAGCACGCTCTGCCAGTTTTTTGCAGGCGTTCGCGCGTATCGGGCTGATGCCGGATGCAGGCGGTACCTATTGGCTGCCCCGGCTGGTCGGCCATGCCCGCGCCATGGGGATGGCGCTTCTGGCCGAACCGGTGCCTGCGGCGATCGCCGCAGAATGGGGGCTGATCTGGGATGTTGTGGAGGATGGCGACCTTGCCGATCACGCCCGCGAATTGGCGTTGCGTCTGGCGCAGGGTCCCACCGAAGCCTATCGCGAAATGAAGGCGGCGCTGCGCGCCTCCCCCGACAACAGTTTTGAGGCTCAGTTGGCGCTGGAAGCCTCGTCCCAGCAGCGCCTGACCAAGACCCGCGATTTCCGCGAGGGCGTGCTGGCCTTCCTGGAGAAGCGCAAAGCGGATTTCGAGGGGCGCTGACTGCAGAGAACCTGTACGCTTCCCCGCAGAGCCTGCCCAACCGGACCCAATCTCTGCCTCTGGGTCAGAGCACTCTGATCGGACCAGATCAGGGAGAACAAAGACGACACCGCCGCATTGAATCTATCATTCCGAAGCCAATCGCCGGGGTCGGTCTGAACCGGATTGGCAGGCCCCCGTCACCGTGGCATCGGTGGCGCTGGCCAAGCTGACCCGGTTGTTTCTTGTCTGCTACCGCACGGCATCGCAGGCGCAGCACCTTGCGCTGCCTGCGTTCCCACCAGGCCCTGTCGAGCAGGCCTGATTGACAGGGGGCACATGGCCCGGCCAGTCTGGTGCCATGCGCCCCCTGTCTGATCGACTGACCCGGTTGCCGCTTGCCTCGGGTGAAGGCAAGGGGCTGGATGCGTTGCTAGAGGGAGCTTCAACCCACAGCTCCTATCTCGCCAAACGAATAGAGCGCAATCCGGACTGGGTAGATGCGGTCCGAACCGAAGCGCCGGAGGATCTGCTGAAGCGTCTCCTGTCTGATCTTCGCCACGACCTTCAGGAAACAAGTGATCAAAATCACGCGGGTGCCTTACTCCGAAAGGCAAAATCCCGCTCAGCCCTGCTGATCGCACTGGCCGATCTTGGCGGCGCCTGGGACCTGGCCCAGGTGACCGGCGCGCTGAGCGATTTTGCGGATACAGCTGTCGATGCGACGGCAGACTGGTTGCTGGCCCGCGAACTTGCCGCGAACCGCCTGCCAGGGTTGGGCGAAGACGACCTCCGAAACGGCGCCGGGTACTGCATCCTGGCCATGGGCAAACATGGCGCGCGCGAGTTGAACTACTCCTCGGACATCGATCTGATCTGCCTGTTCGATCAGTCCCGCTTCGACCCGGACGATTTCGCCGAGGCGAAAAACCGCTACATCCGCCTGACTCGCAACCTGGTTCAGATGCTCAGCGAGACGACCGAGCGGGGATACGTCCTGCGCACCGATCTGCGCCTGCGGCCCGCACCCTCGACCACACCGGTCTGCATGGCGATGGAGGCGGCAGAACGGTACTACGAGTCCGTTGGCCGCACGTGGGAGCGTGCAGCCCATATCAAGGCGCGCCCGATTGCCGGGGACATTGCTGCGGGCCGTGCCTATCTCGACCGGCTGACACCGTTCGTCTGGCGACGTTATCTGGATTTCGCGGCAATCGAGGACACCCATGCGATGCTGCGTAAGATCCGCGAAACCAAGGGCAGGTTTGCGCGGGCCGAGCTTGGGGGAACAGATATCAAACTCTCCCCCGGTGGGATCCGTGAAATTGAATTCTTCGCCCAGACCCGCCAACTGATCCAGGGTGGGCGCGATATCAGCCTGCGCGATCCGACCACCCGAGGCGCGCTGTCGGCCTTGGCCCAAGCGGGCGCGATACCCCACGAGACGGCGGAGCAACTCAGCGCCGACTACATCGCCCACCGCGAGCTGGAGCATCGGTTGCAGATGGTCGAGGATGCGCAGACCCATCAGGTTCCACGGTCCACCAGCGCACGCGCGCGCATCGCCGCCCTGATGGGCGCGACCGATCAGGACGCCTGGGAGCAAGCCATCTCGGACCGTCTGGCACGGGTTCATCGGACGGCGGAGGCATTCTTTCGCCCCGACACCGAGCAGCGCGCGGCCCGTGAAGAGGATCAGGCGGCCACTGCCAAGACGCTCGGCGCCATGGGCTTTGCCCGCGCCGAAGACACGTTTCGCGTGGTCCGGCGCTGGCAGACGGGCGAGATCGCAGCGACCCGCGATGACCGCGCCCGGGTCATGTATCAGGGGCTGGAGCCACGCATCCTGCGCGAGCTTGGCGGCGCAGGCGACCCGGACGAGGCGATCGCTGCCTTCGACCGCTTCCTGTCCGGTCTGCCTGCCGGGGTGCAGGTCTTCAGCCTGTTCACCGCCAATCCCCATCTGCTGGATCTGCTCGTGCGGGTCTGCGCGCTGGCGCCCCGGTTGGCCGCCTATCTGGGTCGCAACCCGCAGGTGCTGGACGCGCTGCTGGATCAGGACTTTTTCGCACCGATGCCTGGGACCCACGACCTCGCAGCGGATCTGCGAGAGGTGATTGGCGCCGAGGAGGATTACGAACGGGTGCTGGATGCCGTGCGCCGCTGGGCGCGCGAGGCGCGGTTCCGGGTCGGCGTGCAACATCTGCTTGCCATGTCCGACGAGGTCGAGGCGGGCCGCGCGTTCTCTGCCATTGCGGAAGCTGCGATACAGGTGCTGCAACCCCGCGTGGCGGCGGAGTTCGCGCGCAAACACGGACCGCCGCCGGGGCGCGGCCTGGCGGTGATCGCCATGGGCAAGCTCGGCTCATCCGAGATGACGGCAGGGTCCGACCTCGATCTGATCATGGTCTACGACCCCGGGGATGCGGAGGCGTCGGACGGCCCAAAGCCGCTCTCTGTCTCGGCCTATTTCCCGCGGCTGACCCAGGCGATCCTCGCCGCCCTAACTGTGCCAACGGCGGAAGGGCGGCTCTATGAAGTGGATATGCGGCTGCGCCCTTCGGGCCGCCAGGGCCCGGTAGCGGTGTCGCTGGAGAGTTTCCGCCGTTATCAGTTGGAAAGCGCCTGGGTTTGGGAGCATATGGCCCTGACACGCGCACGGGTAATCGCGGGCGATCCCGGGCTCTGCACCGATATCGAGGCGGTGATCCACCAGGCACTGGCTGCGCGCAAGAACGATCCCCGGATCATGGTCGAAGCGCGTGAGATGCGCGAGCGCCTGGCGCAAGCCCATGCGGATATCTCCAATCCCTGGCAGATCAAGACGCGCCCGGGCGGGCTGCTGGAGCTGGAATTCACGACGCAGACCGGCACGCTGAGCGCAGGCCTGACCGGTTGCCGCAACGCGCGCACCGCCATTCCCCGGCTGGCCGAGGCTGGCTGGTTGAACGCCGACGATGCGGGCAAACTGCTGGATGCCCTGACCCTGATGCAGCGCATCCAGCAGATCGAGCGTCTGGCGCTGGACGGATCACTGGATCAGGTGACACTCGGCCCTGGCCTGACCAGGCGCCTTTGCGAAGCCGCCCAAACCGACACGCATGAGGCGCTGGAGGCCCAGATCGTCGAGGCTCAGCGTACCAGCGCCGCTATTGCCACAAGGATCTTCGGCGAGGATTGAGGGTTATTTCAGTTCCGGGGCCAGAGCCCAGATCTTCTCGTTGGTCTCAGGCGACCGGGCGCGCGAGATCTCCACACCCAGCGTCGCACCGTTTTCCAGACGGTCCAGCTTCTCGATCCGAATATGTGCGAGGCGCGCGCGGGGATCGATCAGGATCGCCCCAGCCAGACGCTCGGCAAATGTTTCGAGCAGGTTGATCCGCTCGCCATCCGCAATCTCGTGGATTGCCGCGATCAAATCGTCATAGTTGATTACACGGCCAACGCGGTCGTCGATATGGGCGGTGTTGCGGGTCACTTCCAGCGTGATGTCGAACTTCAGGCGCTGGGTGACACCGACCTCCTCGCGATAGGCGCCGATCTCGATCTCGGTCACGTAATTCGTCAGGAAGATCCGGTCCGAAACCCGGTTTTCCGTCAGGTCTTCCGGCAAAAGCCGGGATGCCGGTGCGTTGCTGTCCATCTGGCCGTGCCTCGATCCAGCCCATATCAATGCCCCCGTGATACGGCGGGTGCGGCAGAAATACCATGATCAATCCGACATGATGGCGCCAATTTGCGCTGAACGTGCCATGCAGGCTTGACCCAACAGCAACCCACGGTTATCCGCCATCTCCCATTTGTCGAGGAGGATCCGATGTCGGGATCTTGTCCAAGCGGGTCATGGACCCACTGTGCCACCTGACACGGCCCGCATGAATTGCGGGCGTGACCCTCCCGCATGCGAGTTCGACATATGGATCCCGTTTTTATCCGGCAGCTTGGCCTGATGCTGCCGCCGATCATGCCTTTCACCTATACGCCAGACCGCGAGTCGGCCTGGCGCCTCTATCACGCATTGGACGGCGATGCGCGCCTGGCGGATCTGCGCAATTCGCCCCTGGCCCCTCTCGTCGCGCGCCCGGGTGTAGCCCCACTGGTCGCCGCGTCGGGCGACGGTATTCTGCGCCATGCGGATCTGCGCGCGCTGGCTTATCCCGACCGGGCTTTTGGCAAAAACCCGCTTAGTCCAGCGGGCGAACGAGCCGTGCGTGCCCTGATGGACACCGTTTGGCATCGCTACCAGCTCTCGCTCGCCCATTGGGGTACCACACGCCGCACTGACTGGTCCTGGCAGCAGACCAGCCGGCCGGAACCCAGTCTGGTCTTGCAGCTCAACTTCCCTGCCAGCCATCAGAGCGACTTCTGGCGCGCCGTACAGCATTGCGGCAAGATCTTGCGCGGACGTATGGAATGCCAATCGCACCCGACGCGGGATGACGGGGTGATCACGGCGGCCTGGGCAAGGCTTGATGGCGAGCCCTGGGGGGAAGAGGTTCTGATCGAAGAACTGCAATCCGACTGGTTTCGCCGGGCGTTGCAGCTACAACGCCACCCTCACAGCCTGCAGATCCGCGATCGTGCGGCGCTGGATCACTATATCCGCCACGTGATGCCCGCCTATGCCGCCGAATGGCCGAAGGCGATGCTGCTCGCAGTGCTCGTGATGTGTCGTAGCGAACTTGGCATTCGCCGCGTTTGGCTGCACCAGCCGCATACCGGAGCGAAGCTGAAATCGATCGAATGGGATCTGCCGCCGCGGTCGCTCTATACCAGCCTGCCTAAGCGTTTTGGGTTTACTCCCACGCAAGAGGCGCCGGACTTCCTAGACGCAAAACGGCGCAGGCAGCTTGCCGCCCTGCGCCGTTCCGGAAAGCCTTTGTTCTGGCGGTTCGACCTGTGAGCCGTCAGCGCCGCGAAACGCGGGTCTTGTAGCGATAGAACAGATGATCGCCGATGCGGGCCGTCTTCACCAGGCGCTTGGCCCAGCGCGGGCGTACATCCGTGGTATGATAGTGCGTGGCATCGCCAGTTATGATCCGCGGCTTGCCCTGCAGCATGACCCAGGCAACCTTGCCCACCTGATTATATGCTTTGGTCTCGTGCATCTTGTCCGAAAGACCATCGCAGCGATAGGAGAACTGGCAGCCCTTGCCCCGGTTCTCGCCCTGACTGATCACGCCGCAGACGCTGTTGGGGTATTTGCGACTGTCGACGCGGTTCAGGATCACTTCGGCCACCGCGACCTGTCCCATCAGCGTCTCGCCCCGCGCCTCGAAGTAGAGCGCCTGCGTCAAACAGGCCCACTCGTCGGATTTCTCGCGCACTTTCACATGGCGGATCGCCTCGAGATCGACAGCGCCAACTGCATCAACCGCCAGCAACTCGGCCTGTTGCCGGTTCTGCGCGTTGTCTGCTTTGCCGATCGCTTCTTCGTCATGTTCAACCAGCTCTTCGATCTGGTCCATATCGCGTGCGCCATCCTGCGGCGGCTCGATCGACACATCGGTCTGCGGCAGGCCCGCGACGATGCGGAAATCCTCGGTTTCGGCAAAGGAGGTCAGCGCGTCCCGCTCGACCGACAGAAGCGATGCGACCCCAGCTGCCTGCAGCGCCCATTCGGTCGGGGCTGTGCTGGGCGCGGTATCGGCATGGGTCGCCTGCGGGGCAAACCCAACCATGGCTGCGACACAGAAGGGAGCGAGAGCGATTTGGAGACGTGATCGCAAAGACGGGCGCATGGGCGCCCGGATCGTGGTGGTGGTCATGTGCTAGTCCTTTGTCTGCCCTGTTTCTCAAAGCGCCCCGCGAACCGTCACCCCGTCGCGTTCTGTCCCCCGCCTTGAATCAGAGACTGTGCATTTGTTTGCCAGCACCGCTGGAAATAGCCGCCGAGTATTCAGATTTCCACTCGGAATCCGCCTTTGCGGGGGGATCATTTTGTCGCTGCCGTTATAAATACGCTAAAAGGCTTCGAAAATCCGGCTGCGCAGACGTTCGGACAAAGTGGCGATTTCCGCGAAAGGTCCGTGTGAGAGGTCCAGTTTCGCGCGATTTCTGATCGCGGAGAGCCCCTCCTGGCCGAATCGATCCAGCAGATGACGCTCTGCCCAACGCCTCGCCTGGCCAGGGCGCCGGTCGCTGCAGCCGCTTTCGACACAGCGGTCGACCCAATCCAGGATCTCCGCCACACCCTCGCCGTTCTGCGCCGAACAGCGGATGATCGCGGGTGCCTCGTGCCCCGGTGCGGCTAGCGAAAGCGCACCGCGCAGATCGGTCACGGTCCGGTCGGCAAGTTTGGTCAGATCGCCTTTGGTGACAATCACCAGATCGGGGATCTCCATGACACCGGCCTTCATGAATTGCAGCGCATCGCCGGAGCCCGGTTGCGCACAGAACGCGACCATGTCGGCCATATCGGCGATCTGCGTTTCGGATTGTCCGACCCCAACCGTCTCCACAATCACCAGATCATAGAGGGCGCGCATC
>JBCCDU010000046.1:0-36412 GCA_039030715.1 Pseudomonadota bacterium | reverse complement strand
GGCCATTCCTACATCATCTACGCCCCGCTTCTGGCCGGGAACACCACCATGCTGTTCGAGGGCAAGCCAGTCGGCACACCCGATGCGGGCACCTTCTGGCGGGTGATCGCGGAACATGACGTAAAAGCACTCTTCACAGCCCCCACGGCCTTTCGCGCGATCAAGCGCGAGGACCCCGAGGGCAAGGAGGTCGCGAAGTACGACCTCTCCGGTCTGCGCGCGCTGTTCCTCGCGGGCGAGCGGGCGGATCCCGACACGATCCACTGGGCCAAGGACCAATTGGGTGTGCCGGTGATCGACCATTGGTGGCAAACGGAAGTCGGCTACACGATCACCGGAATCGCGCTGGGCGTGGAGGCGCTGGAGCCACGCATCGGCTCCTCCGGCCTGCCGATGCCGGGTTACGACATGGCGATCCTGGACGATGCGGGCAACGAACTGGCGCCGGGCGAGTTGGGCGCCGTGGTCGCCAAGCTGCCGCTGCCCCCCGGGACCTTTCCAACGCTTTGGAATGCCGAGGATCGGTATGTGAAGTCGTATATGGCGACCTTCCCCGGCTACTACGAAACCGGGGATGCGGGGATCATCGACGAGGATGGCTATCTCTACATCATGGCGCGCACCGATGACGTGATCAATGTCGCGGGCCACCGCCTTTCGACCGGCGCGATGGAGGAGGTGCTGGCCGGCCACAAGGATGTTGGCGAGTGCGCCGTGATCGGGGTTGCGGACGAGTTGAAGGGGCAACTGCCGATGGGCTTCCTCTGCCTGAATTCAGGCTGCAATCGCCCGCATGACGAGATCGTTCAGGAATGTGTGGCCAAGGTCCGGACCGAGATCGGGCCGGTCGCGGCCTTCAAACTGGCCTGTATCGTGGATCGTCTGCCGAAGACGCGCTCGGGCAAGATCCTGCGCGGGACCATGGCCTCCATCGCCGATGGCAAGGATTACAAGATTCCCGCGACCATCGACGATCCGGCCATCCTGGACGAAATCACCGAGGCGCTGGCCGGACTGGGATATCCTGCGGGTCGCTAGACCCAGCGCCACCGGCGCTCATCTTATGTCAAGGATTTGGCGCCAAGGATAGGTGATCGCGGTTTCAATCATGGGCCGCGTGAAGCCTGCGGCCTTGGCGACATGACTGTTACGGACCCGTCACAGCAGACCTATGACAGCGCTGCCGATGCGTTAGCATCCAGCGGTGACTACGGTTTTGCACCGCAGGCCGCGGGATCTCCGGACAGTATGAGCGCCGCGGACGCGGCTACCGGGCGGGATCGTTCGGTGCAGCGCTATGCGGAGATGATCGCACGCATCACGACGCCGCTGCCAATGCGGCGGCTACGCATGCTGCAGATTCTGATGATCTCGGCGTTTCTCGGATTCGCCGGATTGGCGTTGAGCGGCTGGCACAGCCACTACGGCGAGCATGCCCACGCGCAATCCGGACAATATGAAGCCTTCTGGCGCCTGCATCAGGGAGCTGCCGTCGCGCTTCAAGCCTCGGCGACATCGGGAGCGGAAGCTGCAGCGGCCAAGCGCAGACTGGCCCGTCTTGCCGATCTGCCGCCGCTGGCCCTGCCCGCAGATCTGCCGGAAGTCACGGCCGGCCTCGCCCAACTGGGCGGTGCGGCAGATCTAGAAGATCCCGCCATGCTCGCAGCGCTTGCGCAGAGCCTGATCGCAGTGGCGCATGAGATGCAGGCCAGATACGGCATCACACCGGTCCAACCGACCCCGTCAGGCCACGGCATGATGATCGCCGCCTCGTTCATCGCGTTTCTGCTGCTGGCCGCCTTGCTGGCAGAGAACCATTACTACCGCCGGGCCGCGCGCGAAAATGCGGCTCTGGCTGAGCAGGCCGCGTCCGCCAGCCTGGCGAAGACCCGCTTCCTGACCATGATGAACCATGAGTTGCGCACACCTATGAACGGGTTCATGGGGCTGCTGGCGCTGGTCCGGCAAAGCGGACTGAACCCGCGCCAGGACCGGTTGCTGGACCAGGCCGAACGATCCGGCCGCCATATGACCGGACTGCTGGGCGACATTCTCGACTACTCCGAATTGCAGAGCGAGACGCTCTGCCTGGTTGAGGAACAGTTCGAACTGCGCGACATGCTCAAGGCCTTGCGCGGCCAGATCCAAGTGATTGGCGCGGGCCGTGAAATCGATGCCGGCGCCGTGCTGCACCCTACCGTTCCGTCCAAGGTAATCGGCGATGTGGAGCGGCTTGATCAGGTGTTGCGTCACATCCTGCGCTACATGATCAATGTGGTGGAAACGACCGAGATACAGACGACTATCGGCTACGATGCCGGTCGCGTTCAGATCGCCATCGACCTGGTCACTCCACCCTATGACGGGCCGGGCTGGCAGCCGGAATCGGTCTTCAGCCGCGAGCCGGTGCAGGGCGATCCCTTCGCCTCGGACGCAATTGGACCGGCGATTGCAAGGGGTCTGGTCGCCCGCATGGGCGGGACGATCAGCATCGCGCGGCCCGAAACCTGCCGAGCGGTCTTGACCATCGCTGTGCCCGCGCCGCGTCCGCAGTCGGATCTGCCTCTGGCGCGGGTCGAAACCAGCAGCGCGACCAGCAGCGCGCTGACCTACACGCTTTTGACGCGCAACGGCTGGCAGCTTTGGCATGCCGGGGAAGACCCGGGGCGCGTCGCGCTGGTTGTCGTTGAACTGGCCGGGCGCGACGAAACCGTGATCGCTGCGCGCCTGCGGGTGCAGCACCCCCATGCAAGGCTTGTCGCCGTGGGATCGCCAAAACAACCATGCCTGTTCGATGCGCAATGCGCATCGGCGCGGGAAACGACAGCATTTACACAAGCAATCTCGGAAAATGCTCCATTGTCCCAGGTGGCGTCATGATGCTATGGGGCTCCTGCACCCTGCGCCAGGACGCGCCCTTTGGCCGAATTGACTAGGTGGAGGGGCGAATGCAGTCTCAGACATTCGAGCGCAGTGGAACCAGTGAGTCCGATCGGCCCGCAGTTTCGCGGCCCAGTGCAGATAGGGATGACACAGCCATGGCATTGTCGGGAGTGCGCGTCCTGCTAGCCGAGGACAATCCGACCAATCAGATGGTCGCGATCCAGATGCTGGAGAGCCTGGGCGCTGTGGTGACCCTTGCCGTCGATGGCGCCGAAGCGCTGGAGATCGTGCAGCGCGAGGATTTTGACGTGATGCTGGTCGATATCGAGATGCCCCGCGTCTCGGGCATCGAGGTGATGCGCGCCCTTCGCGCCAGCAACGGCAAGCTGGCCGAAATGCCGCTGATCGCACTGACCGCCTATGTCATGCGCGAACACCGCCTGGCGATTGACGAAGCGGGCGCGGACGGGGTGATCGCCAAGCCGATCCTCTCGATCGAGCAATTCGGCCAGGACATCCTGGGCTTCATGCGCAAACGCGGTGCCGAGCCGAAAACCCCCGCCGTGACGAAGGTCGAAGGCGATGTCGGCGGCGAGGCGGAAATCGATCAGAGCATCTATGACTCGCTGGTCAGCGCGATCGGTGCGGAGGCGATGCAGGAATTGCTGAGCAAGGTACGCTCGGATATCGAAGCCTCGCGCACGACAATCGAACAGGCATTGCGCTCGATGAACCTCAAAGCGCTGCGCGCTGCGACCCATGTGCTGATCTCTGTCGGCGGCGCCATCGGCGCGGTTGGTCTACAGAACCTGGCACAGACGCTCAACGCCGCGGGGAACGAGTTCGACGAAGACACTGTACGCGCCCGCGGGCCGGAGATCCTGGCCGAGATCGAGCGCGTCCTTGCTTTCGTGAATGCCAAGATGCGGATCTGACCGGTGGCGGTGGCCTATTCCGATCCAGTCCTGCTGGTCGAGGATACGCAGTCTCTCTCTATGATCTATCAGAAGGTGATGGCGGCGGCGGGTTACTACGTCGACTGCGCCTTCACGATGGCCGAGGCGATGCGCGCCTATGGCGATACCGGCCACCGGATCATTTTGCTGGATCTGACGCTGCCCGATGGCGACGGGCTGGACCTGCTGCGCAAGGCGCGCGAGATCGACCCGGGCGTCAAAGTCGTGGTGATCACGGCCAATGCCTCGATCAACCGTGCGGTGGAGGCCATGCGCGACGGAGCATTCGATTTTCTCGTCAAGCCTTTCGATGACCGCCGCCTTCTGACCGCGGTGGATAATGCCATCGCGTCGCTGGCACTGGAGGCCACCGAGATCCGCTCCGACCCGCAGGATCCGGAGGGATTTTTCGAGGCTTCGTCGGCTCCTCCCAGGCCATGCAGTCGATCTACCGCATGGTCAGCAATATCGGACGTTCCAACGCGACGGTCTTCATCACAGGTGAAAGCGGGACGGGTAAGGAAGTCTGCGCCGAGGCGATCCACAACATCTCGACCCGCCGCCAGCGGCCCTTCGTGCCCCTAAACTGCAGCGCGATCCCGAATGACTTGCTGGAGTCGGAAGTGTTCGGGCATCTGAAGGGCTCCTTCACCGGCGCAATCGGCGACAAGGTCGGTGCGGCGGCGGCGGCGGATGGCGGCACGTTGTTCCTGGACGAGATCTGCGACATGGATCTGGGCCTGCAAACCAAATTGCTGCGCTTCCTGCAAACCTCGACCGTACAGCCGGTGGGTGCGGTGAAGCCGCAGAAGGTCGATGTCCGCATCATCTGCGCCACCAATCGCGACCCCGCCGAGGAAGTCCGCGCGGGCCGTTTCCGCGAAGACCTTTACTACCGTCTGCATGTCGTGCCGATTGTCCTGCCGCCGCTGCGCGATCGGGGCGAGGATGTGATCGAGATCGCCGAGCGCCTGCTCAACCAATTCGTGAGCGAGGAGAACAAAACCTTCACGGAGATCGCGCCAGAGGCACAGTCCCTGCTGCGCCGCTATCACTGGCCCGGCAATGTGCGGGAGTTGCAGAATGTGCTGCGCAATGCGGTGGTGCTCAATGACGGCTCCGCAGTGACCGTCGAAATGCTGCGCGCCAATCTGCATGGCTGGAATGATCCCGGCCTGGCAGACGCTGTGCCCCAAATGCCCGGACCTTCCGCGTCAGCGCCCGAGCCGGGAGAGCCGCATCTGGACATGGCCCTCCAGACCCTGGTCGGTACCCCTCTCGCAGCTCTAGAACGCCAGTTCATCCAGGCCACGATCGACGCATGCGACGGCTCGATCCCGCGCGCAGCGAGGCTGCTGGAAGTCAGCCCCTCGACCCTCTATCGCAAACGCGAGAGCTGGGCGGGAGGCGATTGACCAAGATCGACGATGCGCCCGTCCCGATGTGAAACCGCCCCGGCCATTGGCCGGGGCGGTGATACCCGTGTATGGGTATTGGGGCTACCTAATGTCAGGGCACCTGGATGGGTGTGAGAACGGGGGGGTGATCCGCATCCCGACGCCTTGGTCATGAGGTAAAGTCTGGTTAACGCCGCGACAGTAAACGTGGAGTTAACGCTACGGAAAATTTGAATAAAATATTTTAGCGATGGATCTGCACGCTCGACGTCATGGCAAGCGCAGTGCCATCGAAGCAGCTTGAACCCCGTTTCGGCTCCAAAATGTTGCAATAATTGCAATTGGCCTATCTGATGTGCAGCAATAGAGAATAAAGAGTGAGCAGAATGAGCGAAACAGATGGCAAATCCTCCGGCCAGGTCCGATCGCTGACGCGGGCACTGTCGCTGATGCGCCATCTGGCAGCCAGTGGCGACGGTATGACCCTGACCGAGCTCTCAGAGGCCGCGGGCTTGCCGCCCTCCACCACTCACCGCCTGCTTACGACCCTGGAATCCGAGCGTTTCGTGCGGCCCGATCCCCATGGCGGGCTTTGGCGCATAGGGGTCGCTGCCTTTTTCGTCGGCTCGGCCTTCGCCCGCTCCCGCGACACGCTCGCACTGGTCCGCCCCTATCTGCGCCGCCTGATGGAGATGTCGGGCGAAACCTCGAACCTCTTTCTAGAGAGCGACGGCGAGGCCGTTTGCATCGGCCAGATCGAGTCGCGTCACGCCATGCGCGCAATTACCGGCGTCGGGGGGCGGATCGAACTCCATTCCTCCGGTGCAGGCAAAGCGCTCCTGGCCCATATGGATCCGGGTCGGCGCAATCTCTTGATGTCCTCCATGAGCTATACCCGGGTCACGCCCTCGACCATGGCGGATCGCACAGCGCTCGAAAGTGCCCTGGACGAGGTCCGCGAGAAGGGCTTCGCAGTGGATGACGAGGAACACGCGCTTGGCCTGCGCTGCGTCGCGGCGCCGCTCTACGATGAATTTGGCCATTCGGTCGCGGCGATCTCGATCTCAGGACCCAGCGCGCGGATTCCGATGGACCGACTAGAGACGCTGGGCCAACTGGTGTCGAAAGCGGCCGTAGAAGCCACACGCGACTTCGGCGGTCGAGCGCCCAACCCAGCCACCTGAACCCGGCGTAATACACCAAACGAAATCGCATCATTCAGCGCTGGACGCGCTCACGCCGCTTTGTTATACGCCCCTTCGCACAGACGCATTTGGCTATTCCGGCGTAGCTCAGTGGTAGAGCATCGGACTGTTAATCCGCTGGTCGTAGGTTCGAATCCTACCGCCGGAGCCAATAAGATCAGAAAGTTAGACGCTTTTCTGGCGTGGCGTTATCGCATCGGGTCGCGCTGTTGCTGAGCTTTCGAGCCAGTTTGGCTATGCGCTTACAGAGATATCTGCAGTACCAGGAAGAACGGGGATGAAGCGGGAAGAACCGGGATGGATGTGCGCTTACAGAGATATCTGCAGTACCAGGAAGAGTGGGGATGAAGTGGGAAGAACCGGGATGGAGGAAGTGAAAACAATGGGTTAGGGAGCGCCTGGCGGGCGAAACCGGGGATCGGTGAAAACTGCACTAATCACCCGATATCGAGGCGCAGCGCAACCAGAAGGTGCAGCGCAAAAATCGGCAAAAATTCGAAATAGATAATAGAAGCAATGTTTTAAGCGGAGGCAAGCCGCGAAAAGTAGCGTTTGGAACTATCAACCGAGTTGAAAGTTTGAAATAGGAGTTGCGAGATAGCGAATAATGAATTGAAAACAATCAGTTGGGCGAATTGGCGGTGTTGACAAGATGGTCTGGAACTGTCAACCGATTTTGCGGTGAGCCTAGCAACTAAAGCTGCTGATCACGGTGGGCCTCGTAGCGGTTTCGAACGGCGTTTAAGGCTTCATCGAGGGTATCGCAATAGCCCTTGTTTCCCTGCCCAATCCACCAGCCGGACCATCGCCATTTGCCAGCCATCAAATGATGCTCTTCAAGCACAACCCGACCTACATCAACGCCGTCACAAGATACGGTACGGTCGGTTTCGGCGTGGTCCGATTGAGTAGCGCGATGGGACCAATGCGAATTGGTATGATCGCTGCCTTGATCAGGCGCTGAGCTAATTAGCATTTGCGAAGATCCCAGCAGCTACCGTGCCGTCTGGGCCATATCTGCGAAGCATTAACTGACAGATATCGCGGCGCCCGAACTCCTGCATGATCTCTTGGTTTTTCGCGGTGTGGTAGATCATCAAGTTCTGGGCATGTTCGCTCGTCAACGTATCCGGGTCGATGGCGTTGTGGACATGCAGCGCCCAGACTTCCTGGTCGAGCGACAGCTCGGGGCAGTTATCTGATCCGAAGGATGCATCTGCGGTGATCTGCGTTGCGAAGTTGATCGGGGGCGGGTCAGCGAGTGAAGAGCCTGATCCGACCAGTGTCGCCGAGACAAGTAGGGCTGCAAATTTGGCAAACGATCTCATTATGATTTTCTCCAATTTATCGCACCACGCGTAGCGCTTCAGGTGCGTTTGTAAATGTCCTGCCGGACCAACTTACCCGACCTATTATAATTGAGCTGTCCGTCATCGGCCTTGCTTCGTAGGTGGGATTGTCGCTGTGCAGCACAAAACCGGAGTCCGGATCGGCGAGGATGCGCTTGACCTGTAGATCGTCGCCATCTCTCACCAGATAGATCCGGCTGTGCATTGGATCGCGCGATGTGAAGTCCACCAGGATCACGTCATCAGCGACCAGGGTGGGTTCCATCGAATCGCCGGTCACTCTGACCAGCCCGCATTGCCCGATGGTAAGGCTGTTCTTAAGCAGCCAGTCGCGGCGGAAGTAGAGCCAGGCGTCGATCTGTTCAAACTCCACCGCCGCGCCATCGCCAGCTGCCGCGCGAATGTCATAGAGCGGCATGGCGACCCTGTCGTCTTCCTGATCGATGGTCTTCTGCAGGGCGTAATCCAGGCGTTCGTCGATGCGTTTCAGGTGCATTAGCACTTGGTCTTCAGCAGATCTGGAAATCGCTTTCATAGTATGATTTATCACACTCGAGACTTCGGTGTCATGCGGCAGGCCAAGGGCGCCACGAAGGCTCTCAATTAGATTAGCTTCTTGCGCCGGTCCTTCTTCCCTCTTCCTACCGACGTAAAACTCCAGATCTAGCAGTTGGCATAGGCGTTCTAGGCGCGCACTAGACATTGCTCCTGACCTCTTGAGGTCGCGGATCGCGGTGTCGTGGCCAAACGCCTTAATGGAGACCTGACGCTCTGAGAGCCCAGATGCTTCGATAGCCTGCAGAATGGTCCCCGTTACGTCCATTAAGGGAGAATTACCTGAAAAATAGAATTTGTGGAAAGGTATTTTTGCCTTGACAAGGTGTTTCTACCTTAGGCAGATTAGCGCCATGAGATTAGCCGTCCCCGATAAGCACCACCTGATCCGATTGGCGGAGGCCATGGAGAGCGGCCGATATATGACGGCTTCAGCGATATCTAATCGCGTCATGGGTGGCGGTACGTTCTTCGCCCGCATGCAGAAGCCGGGAACGGGTTGCAGCCTAAAATCATATGTCGCTTTCCTGAATTGGTTCTCCGCCAACTGGCCCGCTGGCGTGGACTGGCCCGCCGACATCCCTCGCCCTGATGTTAAGAAGGACGATGCCGCATGACGCGGATCAGCCAGCCCTATCGAGATCTCCACTCAAGTGGAGATGACCGGCCCGGAAGCGTTCCGGTCCCCCAAGCCAAAGCGTGCTTCCGGGTCGGTCTGGAGCTTTTGACGATCATCGCCGAGTGCGCGTTCGCGCTGCTGATCGTCTTCCTGCCTTTTGCCCTGTTCCACTTTGCGACGCTGATTTCCGGAGGTTCCTGATGGACGAATTCGAAGCCGATTTGATGGCCCGTCATATCCGTGAGCCAAAGGGGAGCATCGCGCGCGAGCAAGCCCGCCGCGCGGCGAAAATACGTCGCGGGCTCCGCAATGCGTTCTTTCTGTCGATGGCGCTCTGGTACGTGATCTGGCTGATCTTGAACGCGGTCGAGATCATATGAATTCCGCCGACCCGAACACCAGCGAAAGATTGCAGCGCGTCCTGAAGCTGCTGCGCGCCGGAGGCCGACACACGACGCGGGCGATCGTGCGCAAGTGCGGCGTTTGCGCGGTCAACGCGATCATCGCCGAGCTGCGCGACCGCGGCTTCAAGATCGACTGCGACCAAGAGATCGTGAACGGCAAGCGGCGCTGGTTCTATGAGCTGATCAGCGAGCCGGAGACTGCCGATGGCTAGGGTCATCGCCGACGGCAAGCAGATCCCCCTGGATCAGATCAAGGTCGGTGAGCGCGAGCGGCCCGTGAATGATGCGGGCGTCGAGGCGATCATGTCGAGCGTCCAGACAATCGGGCGTTTCCTGGATGCGATCCAGATCCGCAAGGTTGGGAAGCGTTACGAGCTGATCGTCGGCAATCACCGACTGGAAGCCGCGCGCCGCCTGGGCGAGAAGACGATCCGCGCGACGGTCTGGGAGTGCAGCGCCGACGAGGCCAAGCTGTTCGAGATCGATGACAACCTGGCGCGCGCCGAGCTGAGCGCGCTGGAGATGTGCACGTTTCTGGCGCGACGTAAGGAAGTCTTTCTTCGCCTTAACCCAGAGACGGCGCAGGGCTCGGCGGGGGCGAAAGCGCGCTGGCAAAATGCAAGTGACATCGATGTCACTTGCATAGAAGCGGACGCCGAAAATCTAACGGACATCGATGTCCATTTGATCGAGCCGACGGATTGTTTCGCTGAAGTGGTGGCCCAGAAACGCGGCGTCTCTAAACGTCATGCCCATCGCCTGGTCGCTATCGGCGAGAGCCTGCAGCCCAAAACCATCGAGATCCTGCACGCCTCTAGCCTGCCTGTCACGCTGAAGGATCTGACCGAGATCGCGAAGCTGCACGGTGAGGAACAAATCGGCGTTGCCGATGCGCTGGTCCACGGCCCGGCAACAAAGGTGATCGAGGCGGAGCGGCTTTATCGCCAGATGCCTGCACCGCTGCCAGAGGCGCCCGAGGACGTGGCCCTGCGCAAGCTGACGGACATCTTCAACCGCGCACCGATGGTCGCCAAGCGTAGGTTCCTGGAAATTCTGTGGAGCCGCCACGGTGACCTGATGGATCAGGAAGCGGATAGTCGCCAATGAAAGAGAGGGTCAAATGTCACGAGGATTTCTCACCCGCGCGGACGCAGAGCAGATCGTCAGTCGTTCGAGATCCGTTCGAGAACGCGTTCGAAAAGAGCTTGCAGGTCGCTGCGAGCGTGAGGGTAAGCGCGGTTTTCTGGATCGGCTCGCATCAGCATATCGATATCTGCGAGCGCGGAGTCTCTGATCCTCATGATCTGGACCCGCGAAAGCACCCCGGATCGATGAAGCTCTGCAAGCAAGGGCATCAGCACGACGGTGTGCGTCATCGTGCCTGCATCAGTCGCTCTGAGCGCAACCTCCAATACTCGGTCGATATGGTCTTCGGTCGATTTGTCCATGCAACGCTCCTGGCAGGGTGGGGAAACCTATCATGATCCAGGAACCGATGCACAAAGTCTGGTGGACGGCCGACGAGATCGCGGTGGCGCAGCTGCCTGATCTGCCGGGCACCCCATTTGGCATCAAGAAGCTGGCCCGGCGCCAGCACTGGAACCGCCATCCGGGCGGCACACGCCGACGCAAGGGCCGGGGTGGCGGGCTCGAATACCACTTCATGCTGTTCCCTCAGCGGGCCCGAGACTTCCTCGCCGCGCAGGCGGGCACCGCGCAGGTCACAGAAGCCGAGCGTGCGGCCTGCGAGGACTGGAGCGCCTACGAGGCACTGCCCGAGAAGACCAAGGCCAAGGCCCGAGAGCGCGCCGGGATCATCCAGGCCGCGTTCGAGATGCGCCGAGGCGGAACGACGCTGAGCCAGGCCGCAGCCCAATTGTCGGATCTGCAGCAGGTTTCCGCACGCTCGATCTGGACATGGATAAAGAAAGTCGAGCACCTGCCCGAAGATCAGTGGCTGCCCGCCCTGGCCGGGAAGCATCGGGCCGCGCGCCGCACTATCAAAACCGCTGACTGCACCCCCGATGCATGGGAGGCTTTCAAGTTCGATTACCTGCGTCTCGAAGCGCCGCCGTTGACGGATTGCTACAGACGCACGGCGCGCATTGCGGTCCAGCAGGGGTGGGACTGGCCGTCCGAGCAAACGGTTCGCCGGATGGTGTCGTCATGGATCCCGAAAACGGTCTGCATATTGGCTCGCGAGGGACTAATCGGTCTTTCCCGCCTGACACCGCCGCAGATCCGCGATAAGTCGATGCTTCACGCGATGACTGCGGTGGATGCCGATTTCCACAAGTTCGACGTGTTCGTGAAATGGGACGATGACACCATCATCCGCCCGCAGATGTCGGTGTTTCACGATATCTATTCCGGCAAGATCCTGGCCTGGCGCATGGCGGTCACGCCCAACTCGGGCACCGTGCTGCTGACCCTGGGCGATCTTCTGGATGATTATGGCATCCCGCAGCACGTTGTGATCGACAACGGTCGGGAATACGCCGCCAAGTGGATCACCGGCGGCGTTCCGAACAGATTTCGCTTCAAGATCCGCGACGATGACCCGCTGGGCGTTCTGCCCCAGATGGGCATCAAGGTTCACTTCACCCAGCCCTATTCCGGCCAATCGAAGCCGGTTGAGCGCGCCTTCCGCGATCACTGCTCGTCCATCGCCAAGGACACGCGCTTCGCTGGTGCTTATGTCGGCAATCGCCCGGATGCGAAGCCGGAGAACTATGGCAGCCGCGCCATTGACCGGGACGAGTTCATGCGCGTCGTCGCCGAGGGGATCGCGGAGTTCAACGCCCGGCGCGGACGCCGCTCGGTGATCGCGAACGGGCGGTCGTTCGACGAAACCTTCGCCACATCCTATGCCAACGCGCGTGTGCCCCAGATACAGCCTGAACAGCGCAGGCTCTGGCTGCTGGGCGCCGAGGGCCTGCACGCCCATCGCAGCCACGGTGAGCTGAGTTTCCAGGGCAACAAATACTGGTCGGATTGGTGCGTGGACATCGCAGGCCAGAAAGTGACCGCCCGCTTCGATCCCGACGATCTGCATGCGGGGCTGCATGTCTATGCTCAGGATGGCCGATATCTCGGCCACGTCGAGTGTAAGGAACCTGTCGGCTTCTTCGACATCGAGGGCGGCAAGGCGTTGAGCCGCGAGCGGGCGCGCACTCGGCGCCTGACGCGCGAGCTGCTGAAGGCGCAGAAGTCCATGGACCGGGCGGAGCATGTCGCCCTTCTTAACGCCGCCGCGCCGAAGGCGCCGGATCCATCAGACATCGAGCGCAAGGTGATCGAAGGCGGCTTCAAACGCCGCAAACCCGAGGATCTGATGCAGGCGCCAAGCGCCCAGGTCGAGCAGCGCCAGCTGACACCCGAAGAGCGGGCCCAGCAGGCAGCGATCGTGCATCGACTGCATGAAGCACCGGCGCCCGAAGAGAATAAGCCCGAGACCGCCCGCGAGCGCTATCGCCGCGCGCGCGATCTGATCGCCCGGATCAATGCGGGTGAGCCCCTGGGCGAGACTGAGAGTGCCTGGCTGGCCAGCTACCAGACGACGCCGGAATTCGCCTCGAACCAACGGCTCTACGACGTCTGGGGAGAGGGCATGTTCGCCTGAAATTTTGTGAGGCGCTCCGGGCCGTTCGGTCCCTGCCAGGTCAGCGGCCCGGAGCATTAGAGGAGAAGAGCATGAACGATATGCCGAAATTGAGCAACCCAATTGCGGACACGGTGGCGCCCATCGCCAACGTGGCACTGCTGTCGGGCCTGATCGAGCGGGTGATGAGCCGCGCGCCCGGCCTGCCCGGCATGGGTGTTTTCTATGGACCGAGCGGGTTCGGGAAGTCGACTGCAGCAGCGTTCGGCGCGAATATGCACAGCGCCTACGTGATCGAGATGCGGAGCTCCTACACCCAGAAGCATCTGCTGGAGAAGATCGCGATCGAGGTCGGCGTCGAGAGCACGGGCACGATCGCCCGCCTTCATGACCGGATCGCCGAACAGCTGGCGCTGTCAGCCCGCCCGCTGCTGATCGATGAGGCGGATTTTCTGGCCAAGAAGGCCATCATCGAGATTGTCCGCGATCTCTACGAAGCCAGCCAGGGCGCCGTGATCATGATCGGCGAGGAGCGATTTCCGGCGAAGATCGAAAAGTGGGAACGCGTCCACGGGCGGGTGTTGGATTTCGTGGCGGCAGAGCCGCTGAGCGACGACGACGCCCGGCATCTGATGCAGCTCTACTGCCCCAACCTGACCGTCGACGCGAAGCTCTTTGAGAAGCTGCGCCGCGAGTCCGGGCCATCCGCCCGGCGCTTCACATCGAACATCTATGCGGTAGCCGAGAAAGCCCGTGTGCTGGGCAAGTCGAGCGTCGGCATGGCGGAGTTCGGCGACGTCCATTTCTGGAACGGTCGTGCACCGGCGGCGCGGAGGTTCACCTGATCATGGGCCGCAAACCAGTAGACATGCTGGCGCGATCCCGAAAGCCCCAGGGGCGTCCTGGGATCTGGGCCGAGATCCGCAAGCAACGAACCTTCACCATTCGCAGCATTGTCGACGCCACCGACATCAAGAAGGCGACGGTGCTGACCTACCTGCGCGGCCTGGAGAACGCGGGGTTTCTGTCCAGCGAATGGGCGGGCTCGAATACCCCCCGCGTCTTCCACCTGGAGCGCGATGTGGGCGTCGAGGCGCCGCGGGTGACCAGGAATGGCAAGGCCGTCCGCCAGGGGGCGGTCAACGAGCAGATGTGGCGGTCCATGAAGCGCCTGAAGATCTTCACCTGGCGCGAGCTGGCTGTCACCGCGTCGTTGGCGAGAACACCTGTCAGCCCGGCCACCGCTCAGACCTATTGCGGCTGGCTCCAGCGGGCGGGCTATCTCACCATCAGGAAGAAGGGCGAGCCCGGCAAGGCGACGGTCTATCAGTTCGTCCACGACAGCGGCCCCCGGCCACCGATGATCCAGAAGGTGGCGCAGGTCTTCGATCCGAACAGCCGCACCGTCGTCTACAGCCAGGATCCGGAGGCGCCAGAATGAACGCCGCCATGGAAGCCGATTGGATCGCGATCCTGCGCGCCGAGTGCGAAGGGACCAGCCAGGCCCGTGTCGCCAAGAGATGCGGTTACACACCCGGTGTCATCAGCCAGGTCCTGAAGGGCACCTACCGGGGCAATCTGAGCCGCGTCGAGACAGCCGTGCGCCGTGTCCTGATGGAGGGCGAGGTCAATTGCCCGGAGCTGGGCGGGATCGATGGCGAGACCTGCACCGTCTGGCAGAAGGCGGCGCTCAAATACGCCAATACCAACCCACGTCGCGTCCGGATGTTCCGGGCCTGCCGCGCGTGCCCCCGTTACCTCGAAGGGAAATGACATGAGCCGCAAGCAACCCCCGTCTGCGATGGACGCGTTGACCCAGGCCAGCTTCTACGAGATCGCCGAACTGGCGATGCAGGCCAAGACGAAGATCAAGTTTGGCGAGGACCGCGCCGCCACTTTGATCTCGGTTCGCGAGATGATCGCGATGGCCTGGATGCTGGATTTCTACCTACCGGACCATCCGGATTTCGCGGGGCAGACCCAACCCGAACAGGGTGCTGCCCCATCCCCTAAACCCGAAGCCATTACCCCCTGAAGGAGCGAGATATGAAAGAGCAAGATATTCTGGACGCCGCCGCGATGATTAAGGAGCGTCGCCAGCTAGAGGCGCAGTTCGACAGTCTTTGCATGGCCAGTGAGGCCAGCATTTCCTGGACGCCGCCTGAACACCCCCCGCAGCTTCCTCGCCCGGCAATGTCGATTGATCTGAAGGCTGCCACTCAAGCCGCACACCAGGTGGTCTTCGACCGGATGCGGGTGCTGACAACCCGGTTGCGCGATATGGGCGTGCAGGTGACGTCATGAATAGCGAAGTGAGCATCAGCGCGGCGAACCCCGGAGTGCAGGAAGTCGTCAACCGACTGTCCGGGCTGTCGGGTGATCGCGCCCAGATCGTCGGCGACCTGCTGACTGTTGCAGCGCTCATGTCGAGGTCTTCCGGCGTCGATGAAACCCGGTTTCGGAAGATGGCCCACGCGGCCCTTTTGGTGACCAGAAACACACACCAAACAGCTGGCGAGACTGAAGCCCCGAAAGGAGAAACCGATGACCGCAATTGAAATCCCCGAAGGCTACATGGCCGATCCGCGCGGGGCGCTGGTCCCGATCGAGACGATCAAGCCGGAGGCGATCGAGGAAGACGGTCTGGTCCACACGCTGATCGACGAGGCCGAGCGGCTGAGCGGGGATCTGGCGACCTTCAAGCAGCGCTCGCTGGATGACGTCCAGGCGCTGCGCGAATTGATCGCCGAGAAGTATAAGACCACCATCGGTGGCAAGAAGGGCAACCTGACCCTGAAGAGCTTCGACGGGACGCGGATCGTGCGGGTCCAGGTCTCCGACAGCGTGGCCTTCGGGCCCGAGTTGGAGGTTGCAAAGAAGCTGATCGACAATTGCATCGGTCGATGGGCCGAGGGTGCGAATGCACAGCTGCGCGCCCTTGTGGACGATGCATTCCAGGTCAACAAGGTCGGCCGCATCGACACGGCCCGAGTCCTGCGCCTGCGCAAGATGGATATGGGCGGCGACGAGGAGTGGGGCCGGGCGATGGAGGCGATCTCCGACGCGCTGCGCGTCGATGTCAGCCGCGTCTATATCCGCTTCTATTCCGTCGACCCTGTGAGCGGACGGGAGACCGCGATCCCGATGGGGCTGTCCGATGTCTGATCTGCGCCCCCAAGTTACGGCAGATCCGCTGCACCTGACATTCGACGTCGCCGTGCAAAAGGCGATGACCGCGGCCCTGGCCGACGGGCTTAGCCCGATCGCGATCGCGAACACGCTGATGGAGGCGCATGAGATAGCGCGTCGGCGCTCACTCTCCGACGCCACGGCAGCGGATGTCTTCGACGCGATCTATGAAGTGACCGGCATCAGTAAGACGCTTCTGCGCAAACCGAACCGAAAGCGTTCGATTGCCTGGACACGCCAGTGCGCGATGTCGCTCATGGCCGATCTGCCCAGAATGAGCCTGCCCGCGGTCGGCCGGCTCTTCGACAGGGATCATACGACGGTCATGCACGCCCGTCAGGTGGTTCGCGAGCGATTGGCGTTCGACGAGCCATCGACGCTGCTCGTGATGTCTCAGGCCCCGATCGTCATGGATCGCCTCGTCAGCGAACGGAGAATAGGGCGGGCCAATGGCTAAGGAAGTGCCCGTCATCATGGCACGGCGCCGCGAGATCCACGGCGCCTGCCGCCAGTTGGGGATCGATGAGGATCTGCGCCACGAGTTGCAGGTGCATGCCACCGGCAAGACGTCGATGCGGGCGATGAGCGTCGCGGACCTGGACAAGGTGATCGCAGCCCTTGAAGCCAGGGGATACCAACGCGCGCGGCGAGGACGCCGCCCGGCCGCACAGCGTGCGGACCAGCGCAAGATCTATGTCCTGTGGCGCCTGCTGGCCGAGGCCGGCGTTGTCCAGCCTGGACAGGCGGCGCTGCGCGCCTTCATCGGCAATTCCACCTTTACCCAGAAATGGGGCGAGGCGATCACCGCACCCGACTTCCTGTCGGTCGCGCGCGCCCAGGATGTCATCGAGGCCCTCAAGGCCATGGGGAAGCGCCACGGCGTGGATCTCGGCCAATGAGAAAGCGCAGGCCCATCGTGACCGATCATGCGATCGTCCGCTATCTCGAGCGGGGGCTGGGCGTGAACATCGAGGGGCTGCGCAAGCGCATCGAGAAGCGCGCGGCCTTGGCACTACAGCACAACGCCGACGGCGTGCGCATCGACGGCCTGACCTTCAAGATCGCTGAGGGTCGCGTCACAACGATCCTGGAGACCCAGAAACGCCGCAAACGGCGCCGGGTTAAAGCCGCCAAGTGACCGAACATCTGGACCGCTGGCCGGAGCTCTTGCGCGATATCGCGCTGGAGCTGGGCGAGCCCGCCGCGCTGCGGCTGGCCGAGGCGCTGGGCGGTCAGCGGGTCTACATTCCCGAGGCCGGCCTGAAGGGCAGCCACGACAACCAGATCGACAAGAAGACCCTGCAGCTTCTGCGCACCTACTATGCGGGAGCGACCGTGGTCATCCCGAATTTCAAGGCGCGCATCGCCGACGAGCGTCGCCGATATGTACTGGCCCGGCCTGACGTGGAAGTTAACGAGCTTGCGGCGACGCTGGGCATCACGTATCGAAGGGTGCAGCAGATCCGCGAACAGTCTCGGATCGACCCCAGGCAACTCTCTCTCTTCGACTGATCACGAGATCGCCAGGCGCGAAGCGCTTCGCGTTGTTTCGCCATGGGCTGGCGAGCGATGTTGAACGCACCGGAACGCAAGCCAGGTGCGACATGACCGAAGTGAGATTTCGCGGCGCCGCCGCAGACAGCCTAGACGACTACCGCCTCGATCAGACCCGTATCGGCGTCATCGCCGAGCGCGCCGAGATGGGCGATCACGGGCCCGCCCTTCTGCGCGCCCTGGTCGAAGTGGAGGTCGGCAAGCGCAGCGGGTTTCTTTCGGACGGGCGCCTGCGGATCCTTTTCGAGGCGCACCGCTTCGACAGATACACTAGCGGCAAGTACCGCGCGTCACACCCGAACATCTCTTCGCGCAGCTGGAACCGCTCGCTCTATTGGGGCGGGGCCGCTGAATACCGCCGGCTGCAGACCGCCATGGATCTCGACCGCGATGCGGCCCTGATGTCGGCAAGCTGGGGATATCCTCAGATGATGGGCGACGAGCATTGGCGCTGCGGCTACGAGAACGCCGCGGAGATGATCAACGCCTTCGCGGACAGCGCCCATGTGCAAATCCACGCAATGGTCGATTTCCTGGCTTCGAAGAAGGCCCTTCAAAGCCTGATCGATTGCCAGTTCGAAGACGTCTCGAGGAAATATAACGGGCGCGGGTTCCGGGCCAATCGTCATCACATCAAGCTGGGCTCAGCCGCTGCGCGCTTCTCCGGGGTGGGCGACAATTGCCGCCTGGGGGCCGCGGGCGAGGACGTGGTCGTTCTGCAGATCGCCTTGAAGGATCTCGGCGCCGAGCTGGTGATCGATGGCGCCTTCGGGCCCATGACCGGGCAGGCCCTGGTCGATGCGCAGCGCACCCACAAAACGCCCAATCCGATCAAAGCGAGGTAGCCCCATGTGGTCGATGCTGATCAAACCCATCACCGACATGCTGGGCAAGGTGATCGACGGTGTCATTCCGGATCAGAATGAAGCCGCGCGGATCAAGGCGAAGATCCTGGCCGAGCTGATGGCCCATGAGGGCGCCGAGCTCGAAGCCAAGATGAAGATCGTTCTGGCCGAGGCGCAGGGCGAAAGCTGGCTGCAGCGTAACTGGCGCCCGGTCCTGATGCTGACGATCGTCGCGATTGTCGCCAACAACTATCTGTTCGCACCCTATCTGGCGGCGATGGGGCTGGTGTCGATCCAGCTCGATCTGCCCGACCGGCTTTGGGATCTGATGACGCTGGGGGTCGGCGGCTATGTCGTCGGACGCTCGGCCGAAAAAACCGTAAAAGCATGGAGGGTCGGCGAACATGGGTGAGGGCTTGGCGGCAGGCGTGTTCGCGGGGCACGCAACGATCTGCGTTGCCGCAGTTTTGCTGGCGTGGCGGTTCGTGCCGCTGGCGCGCGCCGCGGCCCACGGGCCAAAGACGCGCGAGTTGGTAGATGCTTGCCTGCTGCTGCCGTTTTCGGTCCTGCTCGTCTCGGCCGTGGTGATTGCCGAGGCGGTCTATTATTCGTCGGCCCGCATCCTGCTCGATCACGGTTACAACCTTTGGCAGGCCTATCCGGCGGTTTGGATCCTGCGCCTGTCGGTCGCCTTCGTCATCCTCTCTCATATGCCGGCCTATTGGCTTTGGCGGGGAATGAATGCCCGCCGCGCGCGCAAGGCCAGCTTCCGCGATATCGGCTGGTTGTCGGCAGTCTATCTCTGCACCTTCGCTGCTGTTTGGTGATTTCATCATGAGCCCTTTTGAAATGCTGAAGGTGGTCGATCTAGCCACCGGGATCGTGGTCTCGCTTCTGACCGGTCTGATCGGCTTCGTCTTCTGGGTGGTCCGGTCTCGCGGGAAGATCACCAACGAGATCGAGGTCAAGATCGACGAGAGCGACGAGAAGACCGCCGGGCTTCTGGGGGAGCTGGATGTGCGCGTTCGCGGCCTCGAGGGCCGTGTCGGCGAAATCGAGATCGACATGCAGCAGGTCGCGAAAAGCAGAGAGGTCGGCGTGCTGTCCGCGCAGGTCCAGGCGCTCAAGGCGGAGTTCTCGCCACAGATGAAGATCCTCGCGGGGCAGATCGACACGCTGTTCAAAGCCGCGCTGGCAGCAGGGAAGAAAGATCAATGAACAACCCGATGGAGGAATGGCCGGTGGAGCGGATCGAGAACGAGAAACGGCGCGCGGCGATCCTGCGCCACCTGATGAACAGTACCGACAACGAGTGCGGCGATCAGCTGCTGGCCCATGCCTGCCGCGCGCTGGGGATCACGTCGAGCCCGATCCAGATCCGCGCCGCGATCGCCTACCTGACGGAAGCCGGTTTGGTCACCCGCCAGGACTTCGACGAAATCGTGGTCGTGAAGATCACCAAGGAAGGCAAGGCTGTCGCCCGCGGTCATATGAGCGTGCCTGGCATCATGACCCCGACGGACTTCGACTGATGCCCCCCGTCGCGAAAATGGATCTGGTCCCGGATGAGCTGAAGAAGGCTCTGAAAGACGCGCTGCGCGAGCGAGGCTGGGGCGACATTGTCGCGATGACCGAGCAGCTGAACGAGTGGCTGGCCGACGAGGGCATGGACCTGCGGGTCAGCAAAACGCAGGTCGGCAAATATGCCCAGCTTAAGAAGATGCAGGAAGAAGCGCTGGAGGTCTCGCGCGAGCTACTGGCGGATATGGGCGTCGAGAAAGAGGCCGAGATCCACAAGGCGATGCTGCACATGCTGACCACGCTGGCGGTCCAGCTGATGATGAAGGCGACCGAAGAGGACGGCGGCCTGGACGCCAAGGACCTGATGAACATCGGCCGGATGATGAAGGACGTCATGAGTTCGGTCGGGATCCGCGAGAAGATCCTGGACGAAGAGCGCCAGCGCATCAAAGCCGAGGAGCGCGCGGCGGTGGCGGGCCAGGCCGAGGAGGTCGCGCGCAAGGCGGGCCTTTCGAAGGACGCGGCGAAGGCACTGCGCCAAGAGCTGCTTGGGATCGCCGCGTGATGGGCGGCTTCTACTCATTCGATCAGATCCCGCTCTTCACCTATGACCTGATCATGGCGGACTGCGCCTGGCTATTCGAAAACTGGTCGGAGGCCGGTACCGAGAAGAACGCCTCGTCACAGTATGACTGCATGGAGCTGGACGATATCAAAGCCCTGCCGGTTGGGCATTTCGCGAAACCGAATGCGTTGCTCTGGCTATGGGCCACCAATCCGATGCTGCCCCAGGCCATCGAGACGCTTCAAGCTTGGGGCTTCAAGTTCGTCACCGCCGGCCATTGGGTGAAGACCACGAAGAACGACTGCCTGAATATGGGCCCCGGATATGTCCTGCGCTGCTCGGGCGAGCCCTACCTGATCGCCGTCAATGAAGACTGCGAGGCGATCGACGAAGGATCGCCCTTCCTGATCGGATCGGTCGGCTCACCGTCGACCGTGGCGAAGAACGTCCGCTCGGTGATCCTGGGCAGGATCCGCGGGCACAGCCGCAAACCCGAAGAAGCCTATCGCGCCTGCGAGGCACTGCTGCCGAACGCCCGGCGGCTGGATCTGTTCTCACGTCAACGGCGCGAGGGCTGGGACGTCGCCGGCAACGAGATCGACAAGTTCAAGGGAGAAGCCGCATGACCACGCTTTCACGCATCGCCGGCCCGGCACTGCCCGACGGCAATCGGCCTGACATCGCGCCGTGGCCCTTCGAAGCGACGATGATCCCGATCAGCCAATTGCGGGTGCGCAAGTCCTATCAGCGACAGATGACGAAGACCTCCGGGCGTCGGGCGCTGCGCATTGCAACGGGTTTCGACTGGTCGAAGTTCGGCATCCTGATAGTCGCGGCCATCGAGGGCGAGGAACTGTTCGAGGTGGTCGACGGGCAGCACCGGGCCAGCGCCGCGCAGATGGTCGGTGTGGAAGACTTTCCGGCCATCGTGATCGATGGGTCTGCTGCAGATGCCTTCCTGGGCATCAACCGAGAGCGCACGCCACTGCATGCGCTGTCGATCCACCATGCGGCGGTCGAAGCGGGCGAACCGGACCACGTATCCTTGGCGAGGCTGGCCGTGGAAACCGGGGTGACGATCCTGCGCTCGGTCCCGTCAGGCGGGCCAACCATCGGCCAGACGACGGCCGTCAAGGTGCTGCGCAAGACAATGTCCGCCCATGGGCAACCTGTCCTGGGTGCCGCCCTGATCGCGCTGCGCAAGGTCGAGGAGGAAGGCGGCTTCATGCCGAATGCGCCCACCCTGATCTCGACAACCAACGTCCAGGCCGTGGCAGAGCTGGTCTCGCTGATGAAGCCCGATTGGGCGGGCACGCATGCCACGCTAGGTCAGCAGATCGGCGACGCACTGGCGGGCCTGAATTGGGAGCGCGCGGGCGATGACGCGAAGCTGAAACAGATGGAGAGTGGGCAGCCGAAATGGCGCTGCCTGTTCGGGATCCTCAATCACCAGGTGTCGACCTGGCGTGCCGAGAACGGGGGCTGAGATGGCAGACCGAAACCGGGTTTCGCCGGGTCGCTGGCTGATGGGCCTGTTGTTGTGGCTGGCGGTGAAGCTGCGCCTTCGGATGGACCAGTAGCGATGATTTTGGAGCGGGAGACAACACAGAAGCTGGCAGCACAGGGGGCTATCTTCTACTGCTCACACAGCGGCGGAAAAGACAGCCAAGCCATGTACATCGCGCTATGCCGACTAGTGCCACTTGAGCAAATCGTGGTAGTTCACGCCGACTTGGGTGAGGTCGAGTGGGAAGGTGTCCAGGATCACATCCGGAACACGATTTGCCACGACTTGAATGTCGTTCGAGCCGGGAAGACATTCTTCGAGATGGTGCGCCATCGTGCTCGCACGCGACCAGATGTCCCAGCTTGGCCGTCCAGCGCAACCCGCCAATGCACAAGCGATCTTAAGCGCGGCCCGATCCACAAATTTATTCGTCGGGACATGAAAGCACGCGGAGCCAAGCTAGCGCTCAACTGCACAGGCCTCCGCGCAGAGGAAAGTCCGAACCGGGCGAAGAGACACCCTCTGTCGCTCAACAAATCCCTGAGCGTGGCTGGCCGCGAGGTGTACGAGTACCTTCCGATCCATCACCTGACGACAAAGAACGTCTTCTGGATCATTGGCCAGTCCGGACAACAGCCTTTCTGGGCATACTCTGAGAACCAGCGCCTATCGTGCGTGTTCTGCATTATGGGCTGCGAGAACGATTTGCGCCACGGAGCAAGGCAGAGACCCGATCTCTACCAAGCCTATTGCGATCTGGAGGCAGAGACAGGCTGGACGATGTTCAACGGCAAGTCACTGCGCGAGCGCGTCGAGGGCTCTGATCTTCCTTTGTTCAACATGGCCGCATAGAGGACCGCTGAAATGACGTCTAGGTTTATCGACATCGCCGACGAAACCGTCAGCGTGTTGCGCCAGATCACGGCATTGTCGAAGGACATGCGGCGGCCGAAGGAAGCCGCCTATGCAATCGCGCTGCATAGCTTCGCGACCATTGTGCGTCATTCCGAGATCGATCTGGACCAGGCGCTGGACGATCTGGTTGCCGAAGTGGAGCCCATTGCCGAGGTCGATCTGACCCGCCTTCCGAAGGTGTCGTGATGGTTGCTTACAGCTTCAAACAGCTCAAGTGGGGTGCGGGTGATGAGCGGTGACTATGGGGGGCGCCTACTACAACGAAATCGAACCGTTCGCGGTGGAGTGGCTGCGCAATCTGATCGCGGCCGGGCACATCGCGCCTGGCGAAGTGGACACCCGCGACATTCGGGATGTGAAACCCGATGACCTGCGCGGGTTCACGCAATGCCACTTCTTCGCCGGGATCGGCCTCTGGTCGCTATCCCTGCGAATGGCCGGTGTTTCCGACGATACCCCTGTGTGGACTGGATCGTGTCCGTGCCAGCCTTTCAGCGCGGCAGGCAAAGGCCGCGGGAGTGCTGACGAGCGGCACCTATGGCCATCGTGGTTTCACCTCATCGAACACTGCGACCCTGCAATCGTCTTTGGAGAGCAGGTTGCAAGCAAGGCTGGCCGGGCGTGGTTCGGGACTGTACGCACTGACCTGGAAGCGGTGGGATATGCCGTTGGGGCCGCCGATATCGGCGCTGCGGGCGTCGGTGCGCCGCACATCCGCCAACGCCTCTGGTTCGTCGGTCAAAGGGTGGACGACGCCGCAGGCCCACGACGTTCGCGCCCGGGGCAAGGGGCAGAAAGCGAAACACGGAACGAAGCACGGCTGCGCGGATCTGAACGCGGACGCGGCAGCGGCGGCCTGGCCGACCCCAGCTGCGCGAGACAGCCGGTTTGCGAATGCGGAAAGCTATCAACTGAGGACTGGCAGCGAGAAGGGCGAACAGCTGAACAGTGCCGCTGTTCATCTGGCGGGATGGCCAACGGCCACGGCGACGGACGCGCCGAACATGTCGACGAACCGGGGCAATCAAATGCGGCGGCCACGAATGACACCGCAATCGGTGTCCGGGTTGGTTCCACCCGATCGACCGGCGCGCCTCACGATCCATGGGCAGCTGCTGATTGGCTGTTCTGCCGGGATGGAAAGTGGCGGCCAGTTGAGCCCGGAACATTCCCGCTGGCTGATGGGTATCCCGCCCGTGTGGGACGTCTGCGCGGGTACGGCAACGCGATCGTCCCGCAGGTCGCTGCCGAGTTCATCCAGGCGTCGTTCGAGGTCATGCCATGACTGACACCGTCCAGCCCATCGATCAGCTGATCGACAACGGCCTGCTGCCGACGCAGGCTGATCTGCCGGAGGATTTCGACCCGCTGGCCGAGGGCATCCTGATGTCGCATCAGAAGGAATGGCTGGAGGATCGGTCGCCCCTGAAGATCGCCGAGAAGTGCCGGCGCTCGGGCTTCACCTTCGCCGAGGCGCTGGACAACACGATCACGGCGGCGACCGCCCGTGGAGAGGGCGGATCGAACGTCTTCTATATCGGCGACACCAAGGACAAGGGCCGCGAGTTCATCGGATACTGCGCCCACTTCGCCCGCGTGGTAGCTGGCCAGATGGCCTCTATCGAGGAATTCCTGTTCGACGATCTAAAGGAAGACGGCTCGACCAACCAGATCTCCGCCTTCAGGATCACCTTCGCCAGCGGCTATCGCATCGTGGCGCTGTCGTCGCGGCCCGAGAACATCCGCGGCCTTCAGGGGATCGTCGTGATCGACGAGGCCGCTTTCCACAAGGATGTCGGCGAGGTGATCGATGCGGCCCAGGCGCTGACCATCTGGGGCGGCAAGATCCGCGTGATCTCGACCCACAACGGGATCCTAAACCCGTTCAACGATCTGGTCATCCGGACGGTCGCCGGCAAGACCAAGTGGACGCATCATCGGATCACCTTCGACGAGGTGATCGAGAACGGGCTCTATGAGCGCTACTGCCTGATGGTGCCGGATCCGCAACCGTTCGATGAATGGTATGCGACGATCCGCGAGGGCTACACCGACGAGTCCCGGATGCGCGAGGAGCTGGACGCGATTCCCCGCGATGCCGAGGGATCGGCCCTGGCCCGCGTCCAGGTCGAAGCCTGTACGGATCGCGCCGTTCCGGTGCTGCGCCTCGCCAAGCAGAAATCATTCATCGAGGCGCCAGAAGATGCGCGCCGCCGCGAGGTCGATGACTGGCTGCGCGAGCATGTGGCGCCGGTGATCCTGGAACGGATCGACATCAACAAGCGCACGGCGATCGGGGCTGACATCGCACGCAAGGGCCACGGCACCTCGATAATCGTCTCGCAGATAGGCGCGGGCCTGAAGCGGGAATGTGCGTTCGTCATCGAGCTGCGCAACCTGCCGTTCGATCAGCTGCGCCAGGTGCTGTGGTTCATCTTCGACCGGGCCGGGCGCCGGTGGTCGGCTTCGATCGATGCGTCGGGCCTGGGCATGGAGACGGCAGAGGCCGCGCGCGTGAAGTACGGCACGCGGGTGACCGAGGTGATGTTGAACAACGCCTGGTACCGCGAGAATGGCGCCAAGATCGTGACCTCGATCGAGGACCAGACCATGACGCTGCCGGCGGATGACGACATCGTCTCGGACATCTGCGCCCTGGCTTGGATCGGCGGGCTTGTGAAGATCCCCGAGGGTCACGAGACCACGGGCCAGGATGGCGGCAAGCGCCACGCCGACGCCGCCATCGCCGGAATGCTGATGGAACACGCGGCCGGGATCGAGCCGGCCAAGATCACCGAGATCGCGACCGCAGGCGCCAGGGCACCGGAGGCCGAGGGGTATGCAGCGGCCGAGGGCGACACGATGCAGCCGGTCAAGGTCGGCGCGGGCTGGGCCAACACGGTGCCCAGCGGCATCGATTTCAGCGGCTTTGGGGAGGGATAGATGGGCGACCACACATGCCAAAGATGCAGAGGCGCGGGAGGTGGAATCGTGTCTGCGAACCTTGGCTATGACCAAGCTATCGGGGGGTGCAGGAGGACTGAGCCTCAGTACGAAAGTTGCGGAGAGTGCGGTGGGACTGGGAAGTGGGATCATGCGCGCTATGCGGCTTGGTGCGCTGGGCGGGATTGGGAAGATCGGAGACGAGCGACCGGCGAGCTTGTGATCGAGAGCGCGCTACGAATGGGCATCAAGCCATCAGACGTGTGTGCCATCCGCGATGGACGCCAACCTGTTCCAGCAAACAGCCCGTATTGAACACCGCTTCAATCCGGATCGAAAGGACGTTCGAATGAACGAAAACGAAACCCCCGAACAGCCGATCCTCGCGAAGCAGAGTCCGCTTGTTGATGTCGATGAAACGGTTCGATCTGCGGTCGCCGCATTTGGTCATCTGACCGACGACCCTATGACCGCGCTGTGTCTGAGGATCATGCAATTGGAGCGACATAGTCAGGAACGAGTTGACCTGATGAACTGCAACGCGCGGCAGGCAAAGACCATCGCCCAGCTGGAGCGGCGCCTTAGCGCTGAAAGGACGTTCGAATGAACGAAGACGAGATCCCCGACGGCCCGGTGCTGCAAGAGATCGCTGCGGCCCGCGATACTGACGAGTTCATCCTCCAATGGGCGAACGCGATCCGCGAGCCGCATGATCCGGTCCTGAAGGGCCGGGGCGGTGACCTGAAGCTCTATGACCATGTCCGGATGGACGGCCAGGTCTGGTCCACGATGCAGCAGCGCCGCGATGCCGTCGTCTCGAAACCCTGGGAGGTCGAGCCGGGCGCTGAGGATGGGCCCAGCGAGGAAGCGGCCGAGCGGCTGAAGGAGGAGTTGGAGGCGCTGGACTGGAACGCCATCACCCGCCGGATGCATTGGGGCATCTTCTATGGCTACGGCGTGGCCGAGTGCATGTGGGGATCTGAAAACGGCCGCATCAGTTTCGACGGGATCAGGGTGCGCCGTGCGCGCCGGTTTGGCTTCAACATCGATGGCGAGCTGATGCTGCGCGCGGTGCAGGGCCGTCGCGAGGAACTGATGCCGGACGCCAAGTTCTGGGTCATGACCACTGGATCGGACACCAGCGACGAGCCCTATGGCCTGGGCCTGGCGCATCTTCTCTACTGGCCCGTCTACTTCAAGCGACAGGCGATCAAGAGCTGGCTGATCGCGCTCGACAAGTACGCATCCCCGACGGCCAAGGGCGTGTTCCCGCCGGGAACGCCCCTCGAAGATCAGGATAAGCTGCTGGCGGTGCTGCGCGCGATCCGACAGGACTCGGCCTTCATCGTGCCCGAGGGTGTCGAGGTTGAGTATCTCCAGACATCCAAGGCGGCAGGGGGTGATTTCAAAGAGATCGACGGCCGACTGGATGCGTGGATCTCGAAGGTTGTGCTGAGCCAGACCATGACCACCGACGACGGGGCCTCGCTGTCGCAATCGGAAGTCCATGAGAATGTCGCCGACAAGGTCGCGATCTCGGATGCCGAGCTGCTGGATGGCAGCTTCAACAACGGCCCGGCCGAGTGGTGGACCTGGTGGAACTTCGGTGACCGGGCGACGCCGCCGAAGATCAAGCGCATTATGGAAGACCAGGAAGACCTCGACACCACGGCCGAGCGCGACGAGAAGCTGGCCCGCGCGGGCTGGCGCCGCACTCAGTCCAGCATGGACGAGACCTATGGCGAGGGCTACGAGTTCAAGCCCACCATGCCGACCGCCATGGTGCCGGGCGCGCCGGGCGCCGGCGGCACGCCGGGTGAGGTGACCAACGAGGCACCTGACCCGGAGGAGATGGCCGAGGAAGAGCCGGACGCGGTGACCGCTTTCGTCGACAGTCTGATCAGCTCGGGCGCCGCCCCGACGGCCGCGGCCGATCTGCTGGCCCCGATCGTGGACGCGGCCGATGGCGCCGGTAGCTTCGAGGAGCTGCGCGCGGCGATCGACGGGATCGAGCTGTCGGACGACGCGCTGGAGCCGCTGCGCGAGCATCTGGCCCAGGCGGCATTCGCCGCACGGATCGGCGGCGAGGTGGGCGCGGCCCTGCGCGACGACGTCGAGGTGGAAACGCCGTGAGCGAGGTTGTGATCCTGCTGCTGATCTTCGGCGGTCTGGTCTGGCTGATCGCCAAGGCCGCCCCATGACGCGGGTGGATTTCGAAGCGCTGCCCAACGAAGAGGCAATCGCGTTCTTCCGCCAGAAAGGGTTTGCGCCGGCGCTGTCGCGGTTCAGCTGGCGCGATGTCTGGGCCGACGAACACACCCGCATGTTCACCGTTGCCAAGGCGATGCGCGACGATGTCCTGTCAGAGATCCGCGAGGCGCTGGACACGGCGATCGCGGAGGGCGTCCCGTTCGAACAGTTCAAGCAAGAGCTGGAACCCAAGCTGCGCGCCTTCGGATGGTGGGGCCGGGGGATCGTCGAAGATCCGCTGACCGGACAGCGCGTCGAGGCGCAGCTGGGATCGGCCCGGCGGCTGCGGATCATCTATGACACCAACCTGCGCAGCGCGAACGCGGCCGGACGGTGGTCGCGCGTCCAGCGCAACAAACGCCTGATGCCGTTTCTCACCTATGTGCAGATCGACCGCCCGAGCAAACGCGCGGCGCACGAGCCCTTCGACGGGGTGACCCTGCCGGTGGATCACCCGTTCTGGCTGACACACTATCCGCCGAACGGCTGGCGCTGTGGATGCTTGGTGCGCCAGGTGTCGGCTCGGACGATGCGCCGCGAGGGTCTGATCGTTACCGACGACGAACGGCTGCAGCTGCTGCTGCAAACCCGCGAGGTCGTGAACGAGCGCCGCGGCGAAACCGTCCAGGTCCCGTTCGGGATCGATCCGGGCTTCGAACACAATCCGGGGGTGCGGCGACACGAGCCCGCGTGACCCGGAACTGGCGCCGAATTCGGCCTTTTTCCCCTGATTTCCGCCGCCGATTGCAGTTGCTCCGCCCCCCATCGGGCGGATTTCGATTTTTAAACGGGTATTAGCCCCAATTAAACGGGGTGGCGCAGTCCGACGCGTGAGGATAGGGTTCGAGCGAGATGGCGCTCAGTGGGCCGCTCAGGCGCCCGTTTCGATCTGACCGAGGATCGCCGCCAAAACCCCGATCCCCCGATGGACGTGCCGCGAAGCGCTTCGCATTTCTCGGGCCGTGCCGACATGCCACCGTCGGCCTCATGAAAACACGTATTCATCTCGCCCGCACGGGCAGGTTCCGCGACGGGCATGACCGCACCATCAACGTCGATGGCGACATGCTGCGCGAGCTGGCCGAGAGCTATGACGCCGACGCCTTCAAGGCGCCGCTGGTCCTGGGGCATCCATCGGACGGCGCGCCAGCCCATGGCTGGGTCGAGCGGCTGGTGATCGACGGCGACGAGCTCTATGGCGAGGTCGATCAGGTCTCGACCGATCTGGCGGACGCGGTGAAAGCCGGCCGCTATCGCAACGTCTCGATCAGCTGGTGGCCCAGGGGGCACCCCAGCAGCCCGAACGCAGAAACCGCGCAGCTGCGCCATGTCGGGATCCTCGGTGCGCAGACGCCCGTCGTGAAGGGCCTCAAGCCTCTCGAATTCTCGGACGACGACAGCATCGTCGCGATCGAGTTCGCCGATGCCAGCTTCGCCTGGTACACCGTGAAGGAGATGGCCCGCGCCTTCCGCGAGTTCCTGATCGGCAGCGCCGGGCAGGAAGAGGCCGACCGCCTGCTCCCGTCCTACACGATCGACACCCTGGCCCGTGCGGCGCAGGAAGCCGAGCAAGGGATGCCGTCTTTCGGCGATCCCACACCGCCACCCCCAACCATCACAGAACCGGAGGATCCCGCCATGTCGGGCACCCAGACCAAACCCGCGGCAGGTGATGCCGAAAAGGCCGCCGAGCTGGCCGATCGCGAAGCCAAGCTGGTTGAGCGCGAGGCCGCGATCGAGCTGGCCGAGAAGGAAGCCGCCGAAAAGGCGGCCGAAGCCCGCAAGACGGCGGCCATCGACTTCGCCGACGCGCTGATCAAGGGCGGCAAGCTGGCACCCGCTGGCAAGGACGTCGTGATCGACATCCATCAACGCCTCGCCGCTGACGGCGCGGTGATCGAATTCGCCGACGGGGCCAAGAAGCCTGCGCTGGCCGAATTCGCGGCGCTGTTCGAAGGCGCCAAGCCGATCGTCAACCTGGCCGAGGTCTCGAAAGACGATCAGGTGGCAACGATCGACGGCAACAGCGACGGCGATCTGACCGCCCGTGCCAAGGCGATCAAGGAAGCCAACCCTGCGATCAGCTTCTCGGAAGCGGTTCGCAAAGCTGAAGCGGAGGCCGCAGCATGAATATCGGGTTCACCAAAACCTTCATCGCAGGCGGTGCGGTTCGCGCCCGGCGCCTGGTCAAATTCGACGGCAGCGGCGAGGTGGTCGAGGCTACGGCGGCGGGTGACGACATCATCGGTGTGTCTGACACGCCGGGCGATGTCTCGGCTGGCGACCGCGTCGACGTGATCATGGGCACCCAACCCGAGGTCGTCGCCGGTGGCCCGGTCGCAGCAGGCGCACGAGTGACAGCCGATGCGCAGGCGCGCGCTGTCTCGGCAGCCGCCGGAAATACCGTCGTCGGTTTTGCCATCGAGTCGGCCGATGCGGCCGGCGACATCATCACGGTGCAGTACGCGCCGCATCAGGTCTGAGGAGACTGACCTATGACCACCCGCCCCTTCACTCAGGACGCCGCGCTGACCGCGATCGCCGTCAACTTCATGAACCCCGATATCGCGCTGATCGCAGACGATGTGCTGCCGCGCGTCGATGTGGGGGATGAGACCTACAAGTACGACGTCTATCCGTCGGAAGAGGTCTTCACGGTGCCGAACACCACCGTCGGTCGCCGTGGGATGGTGCCCGAGGTCGAGTTCTCGGCGAAGCAGCAAACCGGCGCTGTGGTCGACCGTGGCCTTGACAGCCCGATCCCGCAGTCCGATATCGACCGCGCCCAACGCCAGCGCGCCCAGGGCAACAGCAACTACGACCCGGAAGCCCGGGCCATCGAGGGGCTGACCCATCTGGTCAAGCTTGATCGCGAAACCCGCGCGGTCGCTGTCGTCGAAAACCCGGACAACTATGACGCGGACAAGAAGGTCGCGCTTGCCGGCGGCGACAAGTGGACCGATCCGAACTCGGACCCGATCAAGGATATCCAGGCTGCGATGTCCGGCACGTTCATCGCACGCCCCAACATTGGTGCGACCTCGCGCCAGGTCTTCGATGTGCTGAGCACCAACCCGAAGATCCTGAAGGCGATCAACCGGAACGATGGCGACAGCGGTATCGCGACGGCGCAGCAGATCGCATCGATCTTCGGGCTGCAGAACATCTTCATCGGCGACGGGTTCGTGAACACCGCACGCCGCGGTCAACCCGCGCAGATGGGTCGGCTCTGGGGCAATGCGTTCTCGCTGATGCATCGCTCCTCGATTGCAGGCACCCAGAACGGGATCCCGACTTTCGGCATCACGGCCGAGCTGCGGGTGAACGGCAGCGCCATGGTCGCAGGCCGTTGGTTCAACCCCAAGGGACCCGGGCTGCTTGGCGGTGTTTCCGTCCGCGTCGGCGAGATGGTGGAAGAACACCTGGTCGCCCCGTCCGTCGGCTACCTGATCGACACCCCCATCTGAGGAGAGACCCATGGCCGCTAAGAAACCGAATGCGCGGATCCTGCGCCGCCTGAAATGCGGTGGCAAGATCTGGGACGTGGGCGAACACCCGCTTCCTGAAAAGGTGCTGAGCGAGCTACGCGCCGAGCCGAACGCAGACGAGCTGTTCGAGGAGATCATCACGACCAGCGCCGCTGCCGAGAAGGCCGCTGCCGAGAAGGCCGCTGCCGAGAAGGCCGCTGCCGAGAAGGCCGCTGCCGAGAAGGCCGCTGCCGGCGCCAAAACCGCCGGCAGCTGATCGCGCGGTGATCACGCTCGCTGAGTTTGAGACCGAGTTGGCCCGCCTCGTTGAGCGGGCCCTCGACGCCAAGATCGAGCCCAGTGACATTGCCGACGCGCTGGTGAGCGAGTTGGACGAGATCGACGAGGGACCGACCGTCAGGTCGCAGAAGTTGCCCTGCGGGGAGGCTGCTGGAGCCCAAGACCAAGACGCCGGGCCAACCGGCGCACCATGGAATTCACAGCGAGGGGGGGTCTGGTCCGGGCCGCAAGTCCGTCAGCACCCGTCGGGGAACCTTAGAAGGTAGGAGCCGTAGCTCGCCCCCCAAATGAATGGAGATCCGCGCCGGTGTCATATCTGACGCTCAAAGAGATCGAGGAAGCCTTCGGTGAAGGGGAACTGCGCGACCTGGCCGACCGCGACGCGGACGGCTTCGCGGATCCGGACTTCGTTCATCAGGCGATCTCTCGCGCCGGCGGTCTGATCGACAGCTACCTGCGGTCCCGGTATCCGGTGCCGCTCTCCGAGCGTCCGGACATGGTTCGCGAAATCGCCCTGGCGATCGTGCGCTACCAGCTGTCTGAGAACCACGCCACCGATCGGGTGAAGGAAGACTACGAGCGGGCCCTGACATGGCTGAAGGAAATCCGCGACGGCAAGATGGATCTGGGCCTGACCCAGACCGGCCAGGAGAGTCCCGCAAACACCGGCGGTCCCGCGATCAGTGGCGGTCGCCCTGTCTTCAATCGCGACGCGCTGGATCACTTCGCCGGCGAAGATCACTGAGGAGGAACGAATGCACGTCAAGATCAACACCGCCGCTGTCGATGGTGCCGAGGTGCCGATTTCGAACGCTGCCGCGGAGGCGGTTCGGATGGGGTTCAATCCATCCAGCTTGCCACGGGTGGATCAGCTGAAGGCGCTCGCTGCGGCATTCCTCTCGCTCTGCGACGAGGTAGCCGAGGATCTGCCGGAGGCCGGGCGTGAGATCGCCACGGCCAAAACCACCATGCAGACCGCCAGCATGTGGGCCGTTCTCGGAGCCACGAAGAGCAGCTGATGAGCATCCGGGTCACACATCGCGTCCAGGGAATGCGCCAGGCTCGGCGTGTCTTCCGGCGTCTTGCAAAGCTGGGCGAAGATCCGTCCGAGCTGCTGGATGCGTTCGGGCAGACCCTGGTGGAAAGCGCGGTGCGCCGCCTGTCCCAAACCAATGTCGGTCCCGATGGCGAGAAGTGGGAACCGTCCGAGCGTGCGACCAGGACCGGCGGCAAGATCCAGTTCGATACCGGTATGGCTGGTCTGGCGGGATCGATCGTCCATCGCACGCTGCCCGATGCCGTCGAGGTCGGATCGCCCCTTATCTATGCCGCACAGCGCCAGTTCGGCGGTACCATCCGCGCAAAGCCAGGTAGTGTCCTGGCGTTCCCAGGCACCGCAACCACAGGCAACGCGGGACCGACCACGATCTTCGCCACGGAAGTCACCCAGCCCGCGCGCCCCTATCTGGGGATCTCGGACGACGACGCCGACGAGCTGGCCAGTCTGGCGCTGGATTTCATCGAGGATATTCTGCGCCCGGCTGAAGGCGGCAGCCCATGAGCGGCGTTGAGGACCTCTACGCCATCGACCCAATCGGGGCGATCGAGGACGCGATGATCGCGCGGCTGAAGGATGCCTTCGGCTTCAACGAAACGCGGCGCGCGCTGCGCAAGGTGGACCGGATCGAGGTTCCGTTCGATGCATCATCGAGCAAGATCTTCGAGCCGGTGCCGCCGGCGTGCTACGTCCTGCCGCTTCTGGTCCGGCCCGGCGATTACCCTGGCAACTTCGATGTGCGCTGGGCGGTCTATGCGGTTTCGGGCAAGGCCACCTCAACGACCCGCGCCCGCGGCGGCAGCGATCCCATGGGCCTCGGCGCCTATGCCATCGCGATGCGCGCGGCCGCTGTCTTGGAGAACTGGAACCCGGAGCTGGACTGCGCCGGCACGATCCAGCTGGTCGGCATCGAGAACCTGTCCGGTCTGACCCTGGTCGACCGGCGCCTGTCGGTCTGGGCGCTGACCATGACGGGCTCGATCGACTTCGAGCTGCAGAACCCGGACGCCGACCTGGCGCCCTTCCTGACCTTCCACGCCGATTTCGACGTGCCCCCTTATGACGCGCCCCCGGCCGAGCTGCCGGCGGCGCGCGATGCAAACCTTAAAGTGGAGCTGCCCCAATGACCCGAGTCCTGGTGAAACCCCTGAAGGATCACGCCATCCCGAAGCCGAACGGCAAGGCCCTCGCACCCGAGGGCGAGATCGTCGAGCTGGGCGGCTTCTGGCGCCGGCGCGAGAGGGACGGCGATGTCGAGATCCTGCCAGCGCCGCAGCCGAAGGCGGAGAAATCCGCCAAGAAACCCGTCGATAAACCGGCTTCGAAGGAGGCTTGAACATGAGCATTTCGTTCAACGAGATCCCGCGAGATCGCCGCGAGCCCGGCAACTTCATCGAGATCGATCCCACCCTGGCGCTGCGCGGTCTGCAGGGCCTGCCGCACAAGAGCCTGATCATGGGCCAGCGCCTGGCGACGGGCGAGACGCCGGCGGGCGAGCTGGTATTGATCACCGATCCCGAGCAAGCCGCCAAGGCGTTCGGCCGTGGATCGATGGCGCATATGATGTGCGTCAACTATCGCCGGGCGAACGAGTCGACCGAGCTGTGGGCGATTGGCATCGACGATGCCGGTACCGGCGTCACGGCGGTCAAGCGCGTCACGATCGGGAAGACCCAGGCGGGCGAGGATTTCGGGTCGGGTACGCTGAGCCTCTGGGTCGGCGGTCGGCTGATCCGGGTGGGCGTGTCCAGCGCCGACACCCCGGCCGAGGTCGCGGCCAACATCGTGGCCGAGGCGACCAATCCGGAGCTGGCCGCGGTGCTGACCATCGATGACACCTTCCAGGTGCAGATCAACGTGACCGCGAAACACGCCGGAGCGCTCGGCAACGACATCGATGTCCGGGTGAACTATCAGGCCGACGAGGTGCTGCCCGGCAACATGACGGTGGCGATCGCGACCGAGACGGCCGGGGCGACGGACCCCACCATCGACGCGACCCTGGCGGTGGTCGATGGCGAGTGGTGGACCGAGATCGTCACGCCCTATCTGGACGGCGCGAATGTCGCCACGCTCAACGATTTCATGGCGTCGAATTTCGACGCGCTGGCGATGCGTGACAACCTTGCCTACGGGGTCGAGCCTGGCACGCTGTCCGAGGTGTTCGCCGGTACGCAGACGCGCAATGGTCCGCATCTGTCGCTGGTGCCCCACCAGAACGCGCCACGACCGACCTGGGAGCGCGCGGCGAAATATGCGGGGATCTGCGCCTTCCAGCTGCAGATCGATCCGGCGCGCCAGCTCAAATCGCTGCCGATGCCCGATGATCCGCCCCCGGCGATCGAGGATCGGTTCACGCCCGAGGAAATGGACCTGCTGTTGAACAACGGCATTTCGTCCACGCGTGTGATCGGCGGCGAGACGCGGCTCTGGCGCTGCGTCACGACCTATCGGGTCTCGGATGCGGGCGCGAACGACACCTCGTTCCTGGATCTGACCACCATGGCGCTCTTGCGCTTCCTGCGCTGGTCCGAGGATCAGCGGATCCTGCTGCGCTTCCCGCGCCACAAGCTGGCCAATGACGGCACCCGCTTCGGCCAGGGCCAGGCAATCGTGACGCCCGAGATCATGCGGGGCGAGCTGATCGCGCTCTACCGGGAATGGGAAGAGGCGGGACTGGTCGAGAACGCCGACTTCTTCAAGGAGCGGCTGCTGGTCGAGCGCGACAGCGGGGATCCGAACCGGCTCAACTCGCTGCAGACGCCCGACCTGATCAACAACCTGCGGGTCTTCGCTGCGAAGATCCAGTTCCGGCTCTGAGGAGACTGACCCATGGCACAGAAATTCGGGATCGCGACGATTGCGGCCAACGGCCGAACGTTCAACACCGAGCCTGGCGCATCGCTGGACATCGGCGGCATCACGCGAGAGACGGAAACCACGGACCAGCAGTCCGACTATGTCGAGTCGCGGCGCCCCGCAATGGTCAAGTGCCGCATCCCGCTAAATCGGGGTGTGAGCCTAGTCGATTTGAACGACATTGTCGGCGCGTCCATCCAATTCATCACCGATACCGGGCAGAGCTACGTCTTGGCCAATTCATGGCGGGTCGGCGCGCTTGAGGTCTCCGGCGGAAGCGGCGGCGGTATGGACCTTGAGTTCCACGCCCCCACCGCCATCGAGGTCGGCGTCTGATGCTGACACGCGAGGTCAAACTGCACACCGGCATGATCGTCGGCGCCAGCGATCGGGCGATGACCGCCACGATCCGCGAGGAGACGCTCGAGGACGAGCTGGTCGCCCTCGAGTCGGGGATCGAAGGGTTGCGGG
>JBCCDU010000045.1:0-36890 GCA_039030715.1 Pseudomonadota bacterium | reverse complement strand
GTCAGGCCCCACAGTGCCTTGGGCTACCGACCGCCCGCGCCGGAAAGCATCGTTCCGATGGATCACAGGCCCACCATGCAATAACAATCAAACTGGACCACACGATGGGGGCACGCCAGTGGTGAAAGAAGCTCTGGAAGGCTTCGCCATTGGACGCTTTACCTCCCAGGCGGAGGTCAAACGCTTCTTGGAGGCCGATCCGCATTTCCCCAAAGAACTACCCAATGGTGGCATTCGTCCCATGACGATCACACGGCTTTTGAAGAAGGCCGTTTACGCCGGATATGTCGAAGCGCCCAAGTGGAACATCGGATTGCGCCAAGGCCATCATGAAGGGCTGATCACCTTCGAGATGCATGAAACCATCTTGCGCAATCTTCATAAGGGCGCGCGTCGTGACTTCAAAGAAGATTTCCCGCTCAGGGGTTTCGTAAGCTGCAATGATTGCGGCCAGCCCTACACGGCAGCATGGTCCAAGGGCTGTCGCCGTCACTATGCATATTACCTGTGCGACACGCCGGGCTGTCCGTCCGAGCGCAAGTCGGTTCCAAAGGCAAAGATCGAAGATGACTTTGCTGAGTTGCTCAAATCTATGCAGCCCTCGCGTCCGATGTTCAATCTTGCGACCAAGATGATCAAGGACGCTTGGAGTCAACGCGAGGCACAAGCCAAAGCCGCCAAGATGACCCTGCAAAAGCAACTCGCCGGTGTAGAGCGGAAGATCGATGATATGTTGGACCGCGTCATCGATGCTGGCTCACCCAGTGTGGTGTCTGCCTATGAAACGAGGATCGAGTCTTTGGAGCGTGACAAGCTCGTCTTGGCCGAAAAGATCGCCAAATCGGGATCAAGCAGAGGACAGCTAGAGGAGTTTATCGAACTCGCCTTGGCGTTTCTATCAAGCCCCTGGAAAATATACGAAAAAGGGAGCTATCAGCTTAAACATATCGTCCTCAGACTGGCTTTTTTGAAGCCTGTGACCTATTGCAGAGAGAACGGCTATCGAACTCCACAAGTGTCTGTTCCATTTGAGTTTTTCGGGCTGAACGGTAAAAAATGTAAGATGGTGCTGCTGGAGAGAATTGAACTCTCGACCTCTCCCTTACCAAGGGAGTGCTCTACCTCTGAGCTACAGCAGCCCGCCATTTTCCAGATAGCTACCCCGGGCGTTACCCCGGATCAAGCGGGCTCTGGACGAGCCTTTTAGTTTTAGCGACTTCGCCGCGCAGAACCTCCCCTTTTCCAAGGAAATACTCTACCCCTGAGCTACGGCAACGACAGGCGGAGGAATAGCGATTTGGGCCTTGATTGCAAGCGCAATCTGGACCTGGCTTGCCCTCGCGATTACATAGCGCCAGGATGGGTAAACACAACGATAAAGACGGGGCTGCACGCTCGGCGCGGTTGGGAGCGGCGTTGCGGGCCAATCTTCGTCGCCGCAAGGATCAGGGCCGTGCACGCATGGCGGACAAACTTCCATCGGTTGAGGCGGATGAGCCAGCGGAGGACGGGGCCGAAACCCCGCCCCATGGGCAGCGAGAGGCAGAGTAAATGGACAAGATCAAGATCACGGGCGGCCAGCCGCTGAATGGCAGCATCGAGATCTCGGGCGCGAAGAATGCCTGTCTCACACTGATGCCTGCGGCCCTGTTGACCGATCAACCGCTGACGTTGACCAACGCGCCCCGGCTTGCGGATATCGCGACCATGTCGGCCCTGCTGACCAGCCTGGGCGCCGAGATTGCGCCGCTGTCGGGGGGAAAGGTGCTGGCGCTGAATACCGAGCATCTGTCGAACCTGACTGCGGATTATGAGATCGTGCGCAAGATGCGCGCCTCGATCCTGGTTCTGGGGCCGATGCTGGCGCGCGAGGGCAAGGCCAAGGTTTCGCTGCCGGGAGGCTGTGCGATTGGCGCGCGTCCAGTCGACCTGCACCTGAAGGGGCTGGAGCAGATGGGGGCCGAGCTGGAACTGGCCGACGGCTATGTCGACGCGGCTGCGCCGGGCGGCCTGAAGGGGGCTGTCGTCGAATTTCCCTTCGTCTCGGTGGGTGCCACGGAAAACCTAATGATGGCGGCGACCCTGGCCAGGGGCACGACGGTGCTGAAGAATGCGGCGCGCGAGCCGGAGATCACCGACCTCGCCAAATGCCTGAGCGCGATGGGCGCACGGATCTATGGCGCCGGGACGTCGGTGATCACGATCGAGGGGGTCGACAACCTGCACGGGACCACCCACGCGGTGCTGCCGGACCGGGTGGAGTTGGGAACGTACATGATTGCCCCTGCCATCGCCGGGGGGACGGTGACGCTGAAGGGCGCAGACCGTGAGTTGGTCGGCGCGCTGATCGATAAGCTGGATGAGGCGGATATCGCCGTCACCGATACGCCAGATGGTCTGACCGTGACCCGGCGCAACGGCGTGATCCGGCCGATCAAGTTGACGACAGAGCCCTTCCCCGGCTTTCCCACCGACTTGCAAGCCCAGATCATGGCGCTGATGACCCTGGCGCAGGGGGAAAGCGTGATCGAGGAGCATATTTTCGAGAACCGGTTCATGCATGTACCGGAACTCGGCCGAATGGGCGCGCAGATCGATATCCAGGGCGGGACGGCCCGGATTACCGGGGTCGAGGCGCTGCACGGCGCGCCGGTGATGGCCACCGACCTACGCGCCTCGGTCAGTCTCATCCTTGCCGGACTGGCGGCCGAGGGCGAGACTGTGATCAGCCGGGTCTATCATCTCGACCGCGGCTATGAGAGGGTCGAAGAGAAGCTAGGCGCCTGCGGGGCCCGGATCGAGAGGGTCTCGGAATGACGGATGCAAGATTCGAGGATGCGGTCTTTTCCGACCGGCCTCTCAAGCTGAAAGCCGAGGATGCCGACGATCTGGCGGTGATTTCCTCGCTGGTTCAGGACGCGGTCTGCAAATCCGAGGACATCCACTGGATGGCGCGGCATCGCCGTCTGGTCGTGATCCTGCGCCGGTTTCGCTGGGAGGACCGCGCGGAGGCGGAGGCGCAACGCCGTCCCTATGAACGGGTGCAGAGCGCGCTGAGCATCCATGACGCCACCGCCATCCGCGTGCGCGGCATCGACCAGCAGGCGCCGGATGCCATCCAGAATCTTCTGGCGTTGCATTTCGACCCGGCCGAAGATGGCGCGGGCGTGCTGCGGCTGGTCTTTGCCGATGGTGCGGAGGTGGCGCTGGATGTGGAGTGTTGCGAGGCAACGCTCTCGGACCTCTCGCAACCGTGGGAGGCCAAGGCAAAGGCGGCACCCTCTCACCCCGAATGATCGCGGCGGATGCGGCTGCGACACTGGCGCGCGATGGCCGAGTGTGGCTGCGCGAGGCGCTGGATGAGGATGCGCTGCAGATGTTCGACCGGGTCGGCCATGTCGGACGTCCCGGCGCGAGATTGTCCAACGGGATACGCGCCTATTTCTCCCTCACCCGATTGATCGATCCGCTATTGCCGGGAGCAGAGCCGGTCCGTGCGATCAGTTTCGACAAGACCGGCTCCGCGAACTGGGGCGTGCCCTGGCACCAGGACCGCGTGATCGCAGTGGCGGCGCGAGAGGAGCGCGACGGCTTTGGCAATTGGAGCCTGAAACAGGGTGTCTGGCATTGCGAGCCGCCCCTGAATGTGCTCGCCGGGATGCTGTTCGTGCGGGTCCATCTGGATCCGGCAACACGCGCCAATGGCTGCATGGAGATCGCGCTAGGAAGCCACAGGTTGGGAGCGGTTCGGATCGGCGACGCGGCTGAAATCGCGGGCACGTCCCATTGCGAGCCCTGTCTGGCGGAGCGCGGCGATGTGTTGGTGATGCACATGCTGATGCTGCACCGCTCGAAACCCGCTGAATGCCCGGCACCGCGGCGCGCGATCAGGGTGGATTATGCCAATATACCCCTGCCCGCCCCATTGGCATGGACGGACGCATTATAGCCTTCGGAGACCATGGCACGCTGCGTCGATGAATGGGATTGCCGAAGTGTTGGATGCGCCGCGGGTGCTCGAGTGCGTGTCGCAACGCCAGGCTCGCGGCGCGGGGCAACATTGCGCATTTGTCGGCGTTTTTGGGGTTTGCTGTACCCTCAGCTTATCGCTCAGCGCGGCGCCAGGCTGAAATCTCTTGCGCACGGGCTCATTCTCTGTCGCATTGGGCATCGGAATTCCGACAGGCCGAGGTAAACCGGACCATGCAGGAGAACGCGGCGCGTCCCACCACCCTCGCATTCGTGCTGGTGCGACAGTTTTCAATGCTGTCGCTGGTCTCGGCCCTGGAGCCTCTGCGCGCTGCCAACCGGCTGCTGGGACAACCGGCCTATGGCTGGAAGCTGTTCGCGGATGAGGGGCTGGGGGCCATCGCCTCGAACGGGATGGAGATCACCACAGATGGTAGTTTGCCCGATCTGACGGCCCGGCTGAACGAAATCGACTTTGTGTTTGTTTGTGCTGGGTTGGAACCCGATCCCCCGAACCGCGCGCGGCTGCATGCGGCGCTGGTTCAGGCGGCGCGAGCCGGGTTGGTGATCGGCTCGCTGTCCGCCGGGACATTCGTGCTGGCACGCGCCGGGCTCTTGGATGGGCATCGCTGCACAGTGCATTGGGAGTTTCAGCCGGCCTTCGAGGAGGAGTTTCCGGATCACGATTGCTCCTCCGGCCTCTATGTCATCGATGGAGATCGCTGGACCGGATCTGGGGGGATCACTGGCATGGACATGATGCTGCATCTGATCGAGCGGGATCACGGGCCGAGCCTGAGCCGTTCCGTCGGCAACCAGTTTCAGATCGAGAGGATCCGCAATGCGGCGATCCATCAGCGGCCCGGCAATCTGGATCGGCTGGAGACCCTGCCCGGACCGTTGCAGCAGGCGGTGAACATCATGATGGCAAATATCGAGACGCCGTTGAAGATGGATCAGATCGCCAGGCATTCCGGCCTGAACCTGCGCCGGATGGAGCGGATGTTCAAATCTCATCTGAGTGCGGCGCCCGCGCAATTCTATCGCCGGCTGCGGCTGGAGAAGGCGCGCGAATTGTTGATGCACACGAATCTCTCGACCCTTGAGGTTAGCTTCCTGACCGGGTTTTCCTCAAGTTCACATTTTGCAATGGCCTATGCGCGGGAATATGGGATACGCCCTTCCGACATGCGGCGCAGCGCGATCGGCCAGGATGATGGCCGCCTGGACAGCCCGCGCTGAGCGGACGGCATCGAAGAAAAGTCACAAGGGACGGACAGTGGAATGACCAGCAAACCGAAGATCATCACCAGCCGCAAATGGCCCGCACGGGTGGAAGCCGCGCTCCGCGAGGAGTTCGACGTCACGCTGAACGAGACCGATGTGGCGCTGAGCGCCGACCAGTTGAAGGCGGCGTTGAACGACTACGATGCGCTCTGCCCCACGGTGACGGACAAGGTGGACGCGGATGTGCTGGCCTCGCCCGGGCGGGCGAAGATGCTGGGGCAGTTCGGTGTCGGCTTCAACAATATCGATATCGAGGCCGCGAAGGCGGCCGGGCTGGTGGTGACCAATACGCCGGGTGTGCTGACCGATGCGACGGCGGATATCGCCCTGACGCTGCTTTTGAACATCTGCCGCCGGACCTATGAAGGTGAGAGCATGTTGCGGGCCGGGGACTGGACCGGCTGGCGTCCGACGCAACTGATGGGCACCTCGCCCCAGGGCAAGGTTCTGGGGATCATCGGCATGGGACGGATCGGCAAGGCAATGGCCAAGCGGTGTTTCCATGCGCTGGACATGCAGGTGGTGTTCTATGACGCCTTTCCGGTGGAGGATGCGGGCGTACCGGCGACCCAACTCGCGACAGTGGAGGAGGTTTGTGCAGCCGCCGATTTCGTCTCGCTCCATTGCCCAGGTGGTGGCGACAACGTGCATCTGATGAATGAGACGCGTTTCAAAGCCATGAAGAAAAGCGCCTTCCTGGTGAACTCGGCCCGTGGGGATATTGTGGACGAGGCGGCGCTGGTGGCCGCGTTGCAAACGGGCGAGATCGCCGGCGCGGGACTTGATGTGTTCGAGCGGGAACCGGCGATCACCGAGGCGCTGACGACAATGCCGAATGTCTGCCTGCTGCCGCATCTGGGCTCCGCCACCATCGAGACCCGCGAGGCGATGGGAATGACGGTGTTGCAGAACCTGAGGGCCTTCTTCGCGGGCGAAGCGCCGCCGAACCGGGTCGCCTAGACCCGAGTGCTCCCAAACGGAGTTCGCCTGGCGGCGAACACGACATACCCTCGCACAAGCCCTCCGGTCTCGTGCGAGGCGCGGGCGCATCATGGCGCACGATCGGCATCTAGATCGGGCCGACGAGATAGCTGATCAGCGGTAAAAGGCGGTCATTGGCAAGCTTGTTTATGGCTTGGTCGATGTCACGGGCCCGCCCTGCGCCGATCACCGGGTCGGCATAGGCGTGATATTTGGCCAGCAACTGCCGGTCCGAGAGGGGCCGTTCGGGATCGCCGGCGGGTTCGGCGAGGCCGGATGCAAGCCGGCGGCCATCGGTGAGCGTCAACGCCACGCCGGTCAGGCGTTTGGCTGGGAAGGCCGCGTTACACTCTGCGTCCTCCACCATCTTGATCCGGTCGATCATTGTCAGGACAGCGGAGTCGTGCAGAGCCGCGCCGCGAATATGCTCGGGCCGCACATCGCCATGGATCAAGGCCACAGCCACCGGGAAGGGCAGCGAGTACTGCGCTTGCTCGGTCGTGGCCGGGTGCCGGGTGGCGAGGCGGGTGGCTTCGTGGAAGGCGTGCACCTCGACTTCGGCGACCTGATCCGGCGAGAGGTCATTTTCCCGCATCAGCGACACGGCGGCGTGGATCGCACCCTGCGCCCAGCGGCAGACCGGCTGGGGTTTGACATATTGCTCCTCGATCAACCAGATACGGCCCAGATCCTCCCAAAAGCCCGCAGCCTCCGCGGCCTCGACCGTCACGGCGGGCGCGCCGGTAAAACCGTAGGCGGCGAGATAGGCCGCCTGCACACCGGTCATTGCCCCCATGCCGGAGCCGTCCTTAACCATGGTCGGGTGATCGATACAGCGCATCATCTGGCTTCGGGGACCATGGTATTCCGCGATGCCCAGCGCCTCGCGCGTTCGCATGACATCCAGGCCCAGAAGGCGCGCGCCAATGCCCGCACAGGCAACCGCGCCCCAGGCCCCGGAGGTATGATAGTCGGGCACGGTCGCGTGCAGCGCCACTCCGGCGCGGCAGCCAAGCTCGTAGCCGAGCGCGAGACAGGTCAGGAATTCCGCGCCATCGTCCAAGCCCTCGGCCTCGGCCAAGGCGAGCGTTGCCGGAAAGACCGAACATCCCGCATGACCCTTCGACGGGCGATAACCGTCATGGGCATCGACCGCATCGATGGTCATGCCTCCAGCGAGCGCGGCACCGATGGGGGAGACCTCGCGCCCGTCGAACATCAGATGTGCGGATTTGCCCCCCGCGCCAAGATGCGCCGCTGCGTGGTCGTGGACGATGCGCGAAAGCTCGGTCGCCCGTGCCGCCGCCGCCACCGCGATCAGGTCGCGCAGCAGCAACCGTGCCATGCGCTGTGCGCCCGGGCTCAGATCCGCCCATTGGATCTGATGGATGAACTCGATCGGGCCGGTTTTCAGCATCGCGTGCCTCCCCTGTACCTTCCCAGCCTGCGCCGAACACGGCGTGGTTGCTAGTGCATTTCCGACAGATCCTGCCGCCCCGCTATCGCGATAGCTGATGGCATCGGCCACAAATCGTCGTTGGGCCTTCGCGCCACCGCCATGCTAGCCAGATCGAAAAACGAAGGAGAGTATGATGTATAACCTCGCCATTGCCCAGAAGGCCTATTCTAGTTGGTCGATGCGGGGTTGGCTGCTGCTGGCGGCCTTCGATCTGCCCTTCGAGGAGAAGTTGATCCGCCTCTACACCCCGGAGTTCGAGGCGTTCCAGGCATCGCACAGCCCGGCGCGCACGGTTCCCTATCTGACCTGGCAGGATGCGGGCGAGACCCGGCGTCTCTGGGACAGTCTGGCGATGGCCGAGACATTGGCCGAACGTCATCCGGATGCGGGGATCTGGCCCGGGGATACCGCCCACCGCGTGGTTGCACGGATCGTGGCGGCGGAAATGCACTCCGGCTTCATGGCGCTGCGCGGCCATTGCCCGATGAATTTTCACCGCGGCGGGCGGCCGCCCAAGATCGGGTTGGAGGAAGCCGGGGCCGATGCGGCACGCGTGGGCAAGCTCTGGTCCTGGGCGCTGGCAGAGACCGGCGGCCCATGGCTGGGCGGCCCCGACTTTTCGGCCGCCGATGCGTTTATGGCACCGCTGGCGACGCGGCTGCGCGACTATGGCCTGATGACACCGGAGACCGAGCCCTACACCATGCAGCTTCTTGGCCATCCGGTGGTGGCAAAGTGGATTGCGGCGGGCCGGGCGGATCCGGAGCGGGTTGCTCTCTATGAAAATATCCCCTGATGCTCGAGCGCGCAGCGGAGCGGGTTTTCCGCTGTAACCAGCGCGAAGTCTGCCGTAATTCCAGACACAGGCCAATCGAGAGCAGGGCCGGGTCAGTCCCGACTGGCGCCTACTGCTGTCTCGAACTCGCGGGTCAAAAGGGCAATATCCTCGATCCCAACCGAAACCCGAATGAACCCTTCGGTGATGCCGATAACGGCGCGTTCCGCGACCGTGAGAGCGCGGTGAGAGCTTGTGGCCGGCTGCGCCAGTGTGGTTGCCACATCTCCCAACGTGGGGGCGAAGGGGATATGCTCGGCCGCGTGAAGGAAGCGGTTCACCTCGGCCCTGCCACCTTTCAGCACAAAGCTCAGCATCGTGCCGCCACCAGCGGGCAAAAGCCCCATGGCGCGGTTATGATCCGGATGGTCGGGACGGGTCGGGTAAAGCACCTTCTCCACCCCCGCCAACGCCGCCAGATGATCGCCTAGCGCCGCCGCATTCGCCTGGGCCTGAGCGAACCGCAGATCGAAGGTGTTCAAGCCACGCTCGGCAAGCCAGCAATCGAACGGGCTGGGGGTCAGACCAAAAGTCAGCGCCACATCAATCAGCCGCTGACGCAGCGCCGGATCGCGCGCGGCGACATAGCCCAGCGTCACATCCGAATGCCCCGCCAGCATCTTGGTGACGGAGTGGATCACGAAATCCGCGCCGTGATCCATCGGGCGGTAAAGCGCTGGCGTGGTGAAGGTATTGTCGACCGCGAGCAGCACGCCCTTCTCGGCGCAGACCGCAGCGATCCCCGTCATATCCGCGACCCTTAGGGTTGGATTCGAGACAACCTCGACCAGCACCAGACGCGTCTCGGGCCGGATCGCGGCCGCCACCGCCGCGCCATCGGTCGGATCGCAGAACGTGACCTCGACGCCCCAGCGCGGCAACTCCTCCTTCAGGATCCGCAGCGAGCGTCCGTAAAGCTGGTCTCCTGCCACCACGTGGTCGCCCGCTTTCACCGCCGCCTGGAACATCGCCGTCACCGCTGCCATGCCAGAGCCGGTGACGATGCCGCCCTCAGCCCCTTCCATCCAGTCCAGCTTCTCGGCCAGGGCAAACCAGTTCGGGTGGCCTTCGCGGGCATAGGTGAATCCAGCCTCGGCCCCGATATATTGCGCATCCAGCATATCCGCGTCCGGCGAGGCATAGACCACCGAGGGCTGGATTGGATTGACCACCGGCGTCGAGACCGAGCGCGGCATCCCCTGCCGGCGGACCACGGAACGGTGATCGGGTTTGGCGGCGTCGGTCATGGGCTTGGGCCTTTCTGCGTGCTAGAGGCGGAGGACCATGCCTAGCCGGGAGGGGGGATGTCTGGCAATCCGAACCCGCATCACAGTCGACAGGCGAAACGCCGCGCATTGACCATTCTGATCGCGGCCGAGATCGCGGTGCTGTCGCTCTGGTTCTCCTCCGCCGCCGTGCTGACCGAAATGGGGCGCGAGGCAGGGCTGTCCACAGCGCGTCTCGCCTGGTTGTCGACCGCCGTGCAACTGGGCTTCGCCGCAGGCGCGCTAGTCTATGCGGTTCTGGGCCTCGCCGACCGATTCGACCCGCGCCGGGTCTTCGCGATCTCGGCACTGGTGGCGGCGCTCGCCAATCTGGCATTGCTGGTGGCGCCGATCGGCGGGGCGGAGGCAATGGCACTGCGCGCGATCACCGGGGCTGCCATGGCCGGCGTCTATCCGGTCGGCATGAAGATCGCGGTTGGCTGGGGCAAGACGGACCGCGCACTGCTGGTCGGGCTGCTGGTGGGCGCGCTGACGCTCGGCTCGGCCAGCCCGCATCTGATTGCGCTCGCAGGCGGCGCGGAATGGCGGGTGACGATCTGGGCCTCGACCCTGCTGGCGCTGGCCGGGGCGGCGAGCATTCTGGCCTGCCGCCTAGGGCCACACCATGTGAAGGCCCCGCGCCTCGACGTGACCGCCATCGCGCTGGCCTGGACCGACCGGCGCATCCGCCTCGCGATCCTGGGTTATCTCGGCCACATGTGGGAGCTCTACGCCTTCTGGGCCTGGATTGGCGTGATCGCGGCGGCATCGTTCACCGCCGCGGGGGCCGCCGATCCGGCGACGCTTGGCAAGCTGGCCGCTTTTGGCGCGATTGCTCTGGGCGGCATCGCTTGTGTGCCTGCGGGCTGGCTGGGCGACCGTTTCGGGTGCGACCGTGTTGCGATGCTGTGCCTGATCGGAAGTGGAGGGGCCGCCCTGGCCGCCGCTTTGCTCTACGGGGGATCGGTCTGGCCGATGATGGTCGTGCTGCTGATCTGGGGCATCCTGATCGTGCCCGACTCGGGGCAATATTCGACCCTGGTCGCCAATGTTGCCCCGCCCGAGCGTGCGGGCTCGCTGATGACCCTGCAGACGGCATTCGGCTTCCTGCTGACGGCGGGAACCGTGCAACTGGCGCCCGTGCTGGCCGCAACCTGGGGCTGGCCTGCCGTAATGGCCATCCTGGCGCTGGGTCCTGCCGCTGGCATAGTCGCTATGATCTTGTACCGGCGCGCCTGATCCCGTGGGCAATGCCACCGAACATGCCGATCCGTCCCGGGACCCCTGGCTCTATGGCGAAGCAAGAGGTCCCGGATCAAGTCCGGGACATCACAGGTCTTTCGGACATCTCGCGCGCAAACCACAGGATCCGGAATGCGGATGGGCCGGGATCGGGTATAGACTGCGTGGTCCATATTGCTCGGGAGACGAATATGCGGATTTGCCGCCTCGCCCTGCCCTTCGTCCTTGCGACCGCCTCTGCGGCAGCAGCGGAGGGGCTGCGCCCGGGGCTCTATGACGTCGAAGTGCGGATCGAGATCCCCCATATCGACACCAGCGATTACGATTTCACCCGGCAGATCTGCCTGGCCGACGCGTCGGAGGATCTGGGCCCGATGGGCCCCGGCCCCCTGGCCCAATGCCCCGGCGAGGTCCGCGCCTCGGGCAAATGGCTGGACGTGACCACCACCTGCCCTGGCCCCAATGCGGGCACGGCGCTGGCGCGTTATCGCGAGACGCCCCGCGGCTTCAAAGGCGTGGTCAGCCTGAATATGGGCGGCAAGAACATGACCCTGGCCGAACGCCAGACTGGGACCTGGTTAGGGCCTTGTTGAGAGTGGAGCTTGGATGGGGACCGACTTTGGAAGCTTACGTCTAGGCAAGATCCGGGAAAACCCCAATCGAGCTAGAAACTGAAGATATCGCCGATATTCTCGATGATCGCGACGATTATCACCACGCCCGCGGCCAGGAGGGCGATCCACCAGAAATACTGAAAGACAATTGCCGCCGCGCCCAGACTGGTGCCATAGACCGCGTATCGCCAATTCTCGCGTAGCACGCCGGAGATCAGCGCCAGGACAACCGCGACGATGCCAAGAATGGGCGCCGCTATGGCGAGATAGTTGGTGAGCGAGAGGGGCTGGGGTTGCGCTTCCTCTTTCGGAAGGCCGAGGAATTTCCGCCAGGCAGCGCGTTTGATATCCCCCGCAATCTCACCGATCTGGGAGGCTGCGGAGGGTTTCGTCTCGAATGTCGGACCGGCGATCTGAGCAAAGACCAGCACCAGGCCGATGGCCCCGAACACCACCGCCCAGAAGCCCCATTTCCGGTGGAACCGCGGCGCATCATCCTGCCTTGCGATCATTTGCATCTCCCCCCAACCGTCGAATACATACCACACTATCTGAGCATGAGAACAAATGCCTGCCTGGAACCAACCCGCGCAGCGAAGGTCACGCACTATTTCTCCGACAGCACCCAGACGCCGTTCCAGGCGTCGCCCGGCGGGTTGGCGCGCAGCACTTCGCAGCGATCGAGATAGAGTTGGCTGAGCGCGTCCTGCGGATTGCCCTTCAATGCAGCGCCAAAGGCTTTCTCCGCCTTGTCCCAGTGCTGGGCGCGATAGTGCGAGATACCTTCCGCGAAATGACCCAACACGTCGGCCAGGTTGGGAAAGCTCGCCTCCGAATGGTAATCCAGCGCCTCGAACACGCTCACGGGTTCGGTCTTGCCCTTGACCACCACCCGGTCGATCTCGCGTAGACGATAGATTCCGCGCAGGCGTTTCTGAGTGAACTCCGAAAGCAAGATGCGCGCATTGTACTGTTTGCAGGCGCTCTCGAGCCGCGCGGCCAGGTTTACCCCGTCGCCGATCATGGTGTAGTCCATCCGCTTGGGGCTGCCGATATTGCCGGCCACGATATGATCGGTGTTGAGGCCGATCCCCATATCCAGGGTCAGCAGGTTCTTCTGGGTGCGGTCGGCGTTCCACTCCCAAAGGCGGCTGATCATCGCGATGGCGGCGCGCATTGCGCGGTCCTCGTCCTCGCCCCGGCTGACCGGCACGCCGAAAGCCGCCATGATCGCGTCGCCGATGAACTTGTCGAGGATGCCGCCCTCGTCCGAGATGCAATCGACCATCCGCTCGAAATAATCGTTCAGCAGCGCCACGGTGCCCTGGGCGCCCAACTTCTCGGTGATAGTGGTAAAGCTGCGCACGTCCGAGAAAAGGATGGTCGCCGTCGTGTCCTTGCCGCCCAGCAACTCCTCCTGCCCGCCTTCGGCCAGCAGGCGGTCGGCCAGATCCGGGTCCATATACCGCGACATGGTCGACTTCACGCGTTTTTCCGAGCTGATATCCTCGATAATCACCAGCGTCCCCAGCGAGACCCCCTCGCCCGAGGTCAGCGGCAGCACGGTGACATTCGCCGAGACGGTGGCCGAGCCGATGGTCATCTCCAGATCCACCGCGGTTTCGTTGGTGCGGGTTTCCTCGACCCGCTTCACCCGCTCCACCAGCCAGGGCGCGGTTTCGGAGAACAGATCCTCCACCCCCTGCCCGATCATCTGAGCCTCTTCGGCCCGCAGTATGCGCAAGGACGCAGCATTGGCCGTCTTGACCACGCATTTCTCATCGAATGTCAGAACCCCGTTCGACATCGATTGCAGCATCGAGTCGTTGTAGTTCTTCATCGACTGCACATCGTCGAACAGCTTGGCATTCTCCAACCCGATGGAGATCTGCGCAGTGAACGCCCGCAGCCGGTTCTCATCCTCATCGGTGAAGGGCCCGCCGCGCTTGTTCAGCACCTGGGTCACGCCGATCACCTTGCCCTGCTTGTTGATCACCGGGACGCAGAGGATCGAGCGGGTGAAGAAGCCGGTCTGCCGGTCGAAGGTTGGGTTAAAGCGCAGGTCGGCATAGGCGTGTGGGATATTCACCGATTTGCCCGAGGTAAAGACCGTCCCCGCAATCCCCAGATGATTGGGCAGCCGGATCTCGGTCGAACTCAGCCCCTCCCCCACATGGCTGAAAAGCTCAGCCGTCGCCTCGTCATGCAGGAACAGGGTCGAGCGTTCGGCATCCAGCATCCGGCTGGCCTCGCTCATCACCTTGCGAAGCAGACGTGTGAGGTCGAGATCCGAGGTCATGTCGGTGACAACATTCAGGAACTCGCGCTCGCGCGTCTGGACCGTTTCGATATGCTCGACCATCTGGATGCTCTCCAGCGTGATCGCGCATTGGGTCGTCACCCCTTCCACAACCGCCACATCATGTTCGGTGAACAAGCCATTGCGTTTGTTGAGGATCTGCGTGACGCCGATGATCCGTCCCTTGGCATTGCGGAGCGGCGTGACCAGCATGGACCCGGTCTTGAACCCGGTTTCCTCGTCCACCTTGGGATTGAACCGGGGATCCTGATAGGCATCCTCGATAATCTCGCCCTGGCCCGAGCGATAGACGGCGCCGGCGATCCCCTCGTTCGCCAGCAATCGGATCTCGCGGGTCCGCACACCCTGGGCGACGCGCGAGTACAATTCCCCCGTCTGGTCGTCGCGCAGGAAGAGCGAGCCGCGCTCCGCCCCCGTTTCCTGAACGGCGACGCTGACCAGCTTGTCCAGAACCGCATCCAGCGTGTCCATCGCCGCCACCTGTCGCGAGACATCCAGCAGCATCTGCAGGTGGCGCATGTCCTGCTGCGCTTCGGCCCTGGCCTCGGTGGGGGCATCATCAGGCATCGGCCCTGGCCTCCAATTGTGCGCGAAGCGCTTCGATCATGTCGCGGTATTGCTGACATTCCAGCCGGTGATTGGCGCGCAGCTCGTCCAGCTCGGCCATGTGGGTCTGGCGAAGCTTCTCCATCTCGGCACGCAGCACCTGCACCAGATCGCGCAGGTTCTGGCTTTCGGTCGAGAGCTGAAAACGCTCCGTCTGTAGAGCGCTTTCATTAGCACGGGTCAGCCCTTCCAATGCCTCGCGCTGGCTGAGGATAGCGTCCTTCAGGGATTCCACTTCGGAGTTGGCCGAGGCATAAGCCTCCTGCACTGCCGCATTCAGTTCGGCATTCTTGTCTTCCAGGGCCTGTCGCAGCGCGTCGATCGTACCTCGGAGAGAGCGCAGCTCGGCCGCTTGATCTTGCATGCTCGTATCCATGAAACTCACATACGCCACGGGGCCTTAATCCGATGTGAGGAATATCACGAAGACAGCGACTTGAACAGTCGCGGCCACCCGGTAAGGTCGGGGCTTCCAGTCTGTGAAAAGGCCACACAACCATGAAGATACTCGTCCTCCAACATGTCGCCTGCGAGCATCCGGGCTATTTCCGCCAGCTTCTGCGCGAGGATGGCCACGACTGGGTGCCGGTGGAGCTGGACGAGGGCGAGACGCCGCCACCGCTCGACGGGTTCGACGCGCTCTGGGTCATGGGCGGGCCGATGGATGTGTGGGAGGAGGACCAGCACCCCTGGCTGATCGCGGAGAAGACCCTGATCCGCGAGGCTGTCGAGGACCGGGGAATGCCGTTCTTCGGCCTCTGCCTCGGCCACCAGCTCCTCGCGTGCGCGCTGGGGGGCGATTGCGGCAAGGGCACGCCGGAGATCGGTGTAATGGACATCCACCTGACCGAGGACGGCGCCGAAAGCCTGTTCTTCGACGGTATCGAATTCCCGATCAAATCCCTGCAATGGCACGGGGCGGAGGTCACCAAACTGCCCCAGGGCGCCAAGGTCCTCGCCACCTCCCCCGACTGCGCCGTCCAGGCGATGAGCTGGGGCCCCCGCGCGCTGAGCATGCAGTTCCATCTGGAGGTAGAAGCCGACACCGTCGACAATTGGTCCGTCATCCCGGCATACCGTACGGCCCTGGAAGGCGCCCTCGGCCCCGATGGCCCCGCCCAGATGAACGCCGCCTGCACAGCCGAGATGGCCAATTTCAACCTGGCCGCCGAGAGGGTCTATATCAACTGGCTGCAAGCCTGCGCCCAGGGCCCGGGGATGCGGTGAGATGAAACCTTCATCAGCAGCGATTGCTCATCTGAGGATTGTTCCAGCTGCCTATCTCGGCGCGTGCATGCTTACCCTGCTCGCTCTGCAAGCCGATCAAATCGCCGATCCCATTCGGGCGATTAATCAATTTATCCCAGGCAGTGGCAGACTAGCGGCGCGCACCTCATACCCTTCTCATCTTGTCACGCATCACAGCCTCGTCCACCTCTACGCCGTCCTGATCTGGGCGATCTATATCTGTCGCGCCGGTAGAGCGATCCTGAGAATGGAGACTGGAAGCGCCATTTTCTTTTGCCTTTCCACAACTGCCATCCTGCTGGGTATTCTGGGGTCTCATAGCGCGTCGCTTGCAATCAGGATCTATGCGCTCGGGCCCGTTGCCGGGCCCATTTTGTTTCCCATCTTCATCGCTGTCGCACTCATATTCATCATTGCAGCTGCGGTGACTGCAGAACGGTCTGAGTAAACCGGGCATAACAATCTGCTTCAAGGAGAACACCGATGCTGCTGACCGGAGGATGCCTCTGCCGCGCCGTGCGCTATCGGGTCGAGACGCCCAGCGAGCTGCACTATTTCTGCCACTGCACCGATTGTCAGCGCCATGGTGGCGGGCCCTATCACGCCGCCATCGTGGTCGCCTGGGCGGATTTCGAGCTTACGGGCGAGACGACCATGGGCACCGTGACGGCGGAAAGCGGGCGAACCATCGCGCGCCACCACTGCCCCGCTTGCGGCAGCCACCTTTTCGTGACGCAATGGCCGGTGGCCGAGCGGGTCTCGGTCAAGGCAGGCAGCCTGGACGACCCCAGCATCTTCAGACCGGCCTTCGAGATCTGGACGCAGAGCCGCGCGCCCTGGGCCTCGCCCCTGCCCGGCATGACCAGCCACGCGCAGGGCTTCGTCGGCGAACTGCCTCGCTGGCGCTGAGGGTCAGTCGCCCCCTCGGCCGTGCGTGTCCTCCAGCATCTCCGACGGCACCGCGACATAGTTGCGGATCCGCCGCGCGGCGGGTGCAAGCGCCGCCCGATGGTCAAGCGTCCCGTCCTCCGCCACCAGGCAATAGGTGTAATCATGCCCGGCGAAGAAGGCGGCGATTGCCGCGCGGACCTCCTCGCGCCGCGCGATCGTCTCGCCATCCAGGGCCGAGCCATCGCGCATCAGAACATCCGGCAGAAGCTCGAAGACGATATGGGGCCGGTCGCGGGCAATAGTGCCGTTCAGCCCGGCCAGCACCAAATGCTCCGCCCCCTCCACGTCGATCTTGATCACGCCCACCGCCGGGCTGTCGAGCGCGGCCAGAACCGTGTCGCCGCGAAACACCGGAACCGGCATCCGGGTGGCATAGAACCCTTCGGGCCGAAACTCCGTATGAATGCTGGCCGCCAAGTCATTGGCATGGCTAAGGCCCAGATCGGCGAACCCATCATCATCCGACAGCCCGATGGTCAGGATGGTATGATCGTGCATCCGGTTGGCGCCCAGAAAGGCGCTGATCCCGGCGGTGGCGGTGGCCTGGGGCTCCGCCCCGACATACCGGCGCGCGGGATCGATCTCCAAAACGCAGAGCAGCGTCTGCCCGACATTGGCGCCCACATCCAGCACCGCGCCATCGCGCTGGCGCAGCAAACGGCGCAGGATCGCCTTCACATCCGGTTCGTAATGCGGCAACGCGGCCGCCGCGCGCACCAGCCGCCAGGCCCCGCGCGGCAGGCGATATCCCCGCCCCCCGATCCCGACCCGCCCGCATGCCAGCAAAACCAACGCGCGCAGCAGTTTCTCGACACGCAAAATCAGACGGGCCACTACGGGGATCTCCTGCCACCTCAACTGCTTCTGCCTAATCGCCGAAACCAGTGAAGGAAAGGCTGCTTTGCCCGCAGAACTTGGCCTTGGGCAGGGTCCGCCGCACCAAACTTCCAAGAAACCGCCCGATTCCCGCCATGCGTTTGCCCCGCTGCACGTGTTCGATGCAATCCGTGGAGATCCGCAAGCGGATTGGGGAATTGGGGGGTAACGATGCGATCAATCATGTTCTGTGTGGCGGGAGCCGTCCTGCTCGGCGGCTGCGCCGGTGGCAAGCTGGAGACGGATGCCCATTTCGCCTATCGCATGAAGAACACCTTCGTGCCGGGTATGACCCTGGCGGAGGTCGACAAGACGGCGAAAACCGTGGGTCTCACGCTGACCGAGGAGCCAAGGGCGCTGAAGATTCTGCCCCGGCGTGCGGTGCGCGAGACGCGCGGCACCTGGCGGCGCGCTTATGTCGTGCAGGATTACAAGTTCTGCAAGGCCGAACGCGAGGTGTTCCTGCGCTTCGAGCCGGCGGATACGCTGGCCGAGACGATCCCGAACCCGTCGCCGGGCTGTTCCTGAGGCCCGTTTCGCCGCCGTCTAGGTCGCGGTCGAGCGCAGCAGCCGCGCCCGGGATTTCGGCACGCGCTTGATCTCGACACCCGTGAAAACGTGGAGCGTGTTCAGCTCGTTGTCGATCACCGCGTGGTCGGATACCCAGCCGCCCATCACCAGATAGGTGCGCAGTAGCGGCGGCATGCCCTTCATCGCCAGCTTCAGGTTCGGCTTTCGCAGCCACAGCTTCTTCTTGAACGGAAAGATCCGCGGCGCTTTCACCCGCGGCAGCCAGCGATTGGGGGCGATATGGCGCTCCTTGAGCAGCGCGAACGCGTCGGCATATTCCTCCGCATCGACGCCATAGAACGAGGAACAGCCGAACAGCAACTCGACCCCCTCCTCATCGACGAATTTGGTCATGGCCGCCCAGGCGACCCGCAGAATATCCGCATCGCGCCAGGCGGGATGGATGCAGAAACGGCCCATCTCGACCATCTTGCCGGGATAGTCGGCCAGGTTCGACAACTCGTAATATTTCGCGGCGTAGGAGCGCGAAATCTCCGACCCGTCGGCCAGCGGCAACATCCGAAAACAACAGACGAGTTGTCCGGTCTTGATGTCTTCGACCATCACATGGGCGCAATGGGCGTCGAACTCGTCCATATCGACGCGGTCAGGATTGGCCTCGGCATCGACACCGCGTTGCTCGATGAAGGTGAGATAGCGCAGATGCTGGCACGCGCGCACATCCGCCTCGCCCTCGGCCAGCCTCGCCTTGAACTTGCCCGCGCGAAAAAGTGCCATCGCTCTCACCTCTGCCAAGCTCCGGCGTAGGCCAGGGCCAGCACCGTTTATCTCAGAAACCGTTCGCGTTATATCTCACGCCGCGCAACAGAATTACGACCGTTCCCGCACAATTTTGCATTGGAGTTGGTTAATTTGCCAAAAAGACCGATGCAAAATCGCAACTGGACGGATGCGAACATCAAGATCGCATATGCCAGAGCTCGGTTTCCCGGACCTGATAGCGCGACACGGCACTCCTCCCCTGCGGCATGTTGCTGAGCAGTTCTACCGGAACCGGCCAGGGCGGCTGCACGCCATTAAGGCGCATCGATCGAACATTGTCCTGCATTGTCGCCAGACATCCCAAGGCGGGTTCGGGCCTCTCGACATCAACGGGCTTTAACACGGCGTGAGAAAAACCGGTCCCCTCTGCCCGCTCGCAGATCTGTTTCGCAATCCCCCAGAAGGGCGCGCCATGGCCTGCATCAGCCTGTGTCACCGCGTTCACTAAATACTCCGCCTGGATCATTATCAGCGCCTCATAGGCAATCGCCTTGTCGCATCCGGGCTGGTCGAATATCCAGGACAGCACCGCGCAAACGCCATCTTCATGATCGTAATTCAAATAGCTCACCAGAAGGTGCCAAAGATCGGGGTCCGGCCCGCGCGCGGCGAGCCACTCTGGCAACGCCGCCAAATTGGCAACCAACTCATATTCGGTCGCATTGAACCGGGCTCTCTGAATGCCCAGGATCCTGCATCTGATCTCATGTTCTTTTATTGGCCAGGAATCTGGGCTCTGGATACGAACAAATGCGGTCAGAAACTCAAGCGACTCTGCGCTTTGAAACCAAGACGTTTTCGGATCTATGCGGGCCTTGTACAAGCGCACAGACCTGGTCAACAGCTTCATATAGTGCCGCCCGGTGCCGGATAAGCTGTCGAAAGCAGGCGGTTCGGTCAGTTCGCTGGTGTCCCGCGCCGACACTGCCACGTCGGGCAACATGATCTCTGGCCTCCCCACCGGTCCGTATAAGGGAAATTTGGACGGGTCATCGGCTTGCAAGGACTCCCATGCCTGCGCGGCCGGTTCGTTCCACAGCGCCAAACCTTTTTCGTAGGTTTGCCTGGTGCTCACTTAGATCTCCCACTCTCACGGATTGCGCGCCGCTATCACCCGGATCACACCGGGCAGCCAGACGGCGTCGTCGCGCAGATGAGGGCGCATCAGTTCGGCCAGAATGGGGCGAACCTGGTCTTCGGCCTCCGGCGTTTCCCTCAGACGCGAGGCAAGCGGGCCGATGGCGCAGGCCAGATCCACCGCGCGGGTCACGGGATCGGGTGAGCCATCCATGCCGATCTGCATCTCGATCTGATGCTCAACGAAAGTGACGTCGGCAAATCCGGCTTCGGCCAGGATCGGCTCGAAGATCGCGGGTTCGCACCAGCCAAAGGGACCCGGCGCGCCGGGCGCCATCTTCTCCGCCGGGCCCAGCACCTCTGCCGCCGCGCGCGCGGGCAACATCGCCCACGGGTTGCGCTTGGGCTCGGCCCAGACGGTCAGGACGGCGCGACCACCGGGCACCAGCGCGCGGCGCAGATTGGCCATCGCGGCCGGCGGGTCGTCGAAAAACATGCAGCCGAAGCGACTGTAGAGGGCATCCCACCCCCCGGCCTCGAACGGATGGCTGCCGGCATCCGCCTCCGCAAAGGCCAGATGCCCGACCCCCTCAGCACGTCTGCGCGCGATACCCAGCAGGTCGGGCGAGATGTCCACGCCCAGCACCCGGCCCGCCGCGCCCACCTTTTCGGCCAGCATCAAACTGGTGGGCCCGCCGCCGCAACCCAGGTCGATGATCCGCTCGCCGGGCTGCGGGGCCAGCGCCTGCACTCCCGGCGCCGCGGCGGGTGCCAGTTGCCGGTCCATCGTCTCGACCAGGTTGGCCCATTTGCCCCCCTGATCCCCCGCCCAGTCGCGCGCATCCGCCATTGCGATCTCCTCTTGATCCTGCAAGGGGTGAGCCTAGCCTGTGAACCTGGCTAGACGATCCCGAAAGCCCATGCGCGACAGTATCGACACCTGGATCTTCGATCTCGACGACACGCTTTACCCCGCCCATCTGGGATTGGTCGGCCAGATCAACAAGCGCATGACCGATTTTGTGATGCGAGAGCTGGGGCTGGACCGCCCGGCGGCGGATCGCTGGCGCGACCGGGCATGGCGCGATCACGGCATAACGCTCCACGCTCTGATGGCAGAGCGACAGACCGACCCAGCCGTGTTCCTGGCCGAAACCCATGACATCGACTATGCCATGCTGGCGCCGGACCCGGCGCTGACCGACACCATCGCGGCCCTTCCCGGGCGCCGCGTGGTCCACACCAATGGCGCGCGAAGCCATGCCTTGAGGGTGCTGGAGAAGCTCGAAATCGACCACCTTTTCGAAACGGTCTGGGCGATCGAGGATGCGGGCCTGATCGCGAAGCCCAGGCCGGAGGCGACGGCGAACCTTCTAACCTCGCTCGCGGTGGACCCGGCTAGGGCGGCGATGATCGAGGACAGTCCCGGCAATCTGCGCCCGGCCAAGGTCGCGGGCCTGCGTACTGTCTGGGTGACGCCACAGCCACCCGCGCGGCCGCCCGACCATATCGATCACATCACCTCCGATCTCGCGCAATTCCTGGACCGGCTCTGAGGGTCAGAGGCCCAGATCGCGGAAGACGGCAGGCAGTTGCTCCGGCAGATCCTCGGCGATCAGACCGGGGCCGAATTTCAGCGCGCATTCGACATGCAGCCAGGCCGCGGTTTCCGCGGCCTCCATCGCTCCAAGCCCGCGTGCGAGCAGTCCGGTGATGAAGCCCGCCAACACATCGCCGGATCCGGCCGTCGCCAGCCAGGGAGCCGACCGCTCGTAATGCGCCGAGTTGATCGCGCAACGACCGGATGGGTCGGCAATCACCGTATCCGCCCCCTTGAAGAGGACCACGCAACCCGCCCGCGCCGCAGCCTCGCGCGCCGCATCCACCTTGGAATAGGCCGGCCCCTTCAGGGCGGGAGCGCGCAGCTCCTCCAAAATATCGGGGAACAGCCGCCCGAACTCCCCCTCATGGGGCGTCAGCACGCAGTCCGGGGTGAGGTGTTCGAACAAAGCCTCCGGTCCATCCGCGAAACTGGTGAGCGCATCGGCGTCCAGCACCAGCCCAAGGCGGGACGGCGTCCCGGACTTGATCCGGGACCTCTCCGAGGCCGCCGCCAGCGCCGCCGCCACCATCTCGCGACAGGCTTCGCCCACCCCAAAACCGGGCCCCAGACAAAGCGCTGTGATGCGGGTGTCTGAAAGCAGCTCCTGCAACCCGTCCACGCCTTTCACAGCGCGCAGCATGACCGCATCCAGCCGACAGGCATTCTCGATCAACGCTGCAGGAGGGCACCCGACCGTCACCAGCCCCGCACCTATGCGCAAAGCTCCCCGCGCCGCCAGACGAGCGGCGCCGCCCCGACCAACTCCTCCGGTAAGGACTATCGAGTGTCCGTGATCGTATTTATTCCGCAAGTCACGCGCCAAACTTGGCTGACGGAGGTCCGCTTTAGCCAAACTGCTCGAATGTCGATAGTCCAGACGCCAGCGAGATCTCTTGTCCACAAGTCGAGGCCGTTTAGAATCCTGACCCAAGCAAGATTTTTTTAGCCCTATTTCGCGAACGACCACGCGATGGCAAATTCGCGGGCCGTCCGCCAATCGGTGGCCAGACTTCGGCGCATGGAATGTCACGGTGAGATCAGCCTCGATGTACGCGGGCAAGGTTGGCCCAGACCCAGAGTGCAAGACCCTGCCGCTGTCCAGGCACAACCCGCTTGGACAATCCACGGAGACGATTTGCACGACATCGCGATTGCTCTCCTGGAGGTGCCCGCAAAGATCGCCAAAGTCATCTTCGCTTAGGTTGCGCGTCAGTCCAGAACCAAACAAGGCGTCTACGTACAGTGCTTGTGACCCAAGCACCGAATGCCGAAGTGGTGGCGTTTCGAAAGACCACTCGTTTTGCCAAGGTCGGACCGTTCCACTAACCTCCCGCCACCGCCGCGCGTTCTCCGCGGCGTCAGGTGGCAGCTTCGCCTCGTTTCCGTAGAGATAGACCTCCACCTCCCAGCCGCGTTGCTTCAGCAGACGGGCGATGACGAACCCGTCGCCGCCATTGTTGCCGGGGCCGCAGAGGACGACCGCGCGGTGGGACGTTGTCGCCAGTTCCGGGCGCCATGCGAGCACCGCGTCGACCACGCCGCGTCCGGCGCGCTCCATCAACTCCAGCCCGGTGACCTCGCCGCTGTCTATTGCAGCCTGCTCCATCGCCCGCATCTGCGCGGCCGTCAAAAGTTCTGTCATCTCAACCTCCGCGATGCTGTCCCGGGCTTGACCCGGGACCTCTGGTGCCCCCCTCATGCCTGGGGTCCCGGATCAAGTCCGGCAATCTAAAGCACTAACTGCGCATCTTTTGATCAGAATGCCTATTTTTTCGCCACTTATCTTGCTCAAAACGGCACCATGCCCGGGTTTTTCAGCCATTTACCATGCGGACCCAGACTGGCACGGCTCCTGCATAACACACCTGCAATAACAACACGCCTGCATCCCGAGGGAGAGAGCAAACATGAAAAAGGTCGAAGCGGTGATCAAGCCGTTCAAACTCGACGAAGTCAAAGAGAGCCTGCAGGAGATCGGCATCCAAGGCCTCAGCGTGCTTGAGGCCAAGGGCTTTGGCCGCCAGAAGGGCCATACCGAACTTTATCGCGGCGCCGAATATGTCGTCGATTTCCTTCCAAAGGTGAAGGTCGAGGTCGTCGTCTCCGACGATATGCTGGACCAGACCATCGAGGCGATCACATCCGCTGCCAAGACCGGCAAGATCGGCGACGGCAAGATCTTTGTCAGCGCCGTCGAACAGGCGATCCGTATCCGCACGGGCGAAGACGGCCCCGATGCGCTCTGACAGAGGCTGACAGCGGCGCTCTCACTCACGAAGCGGGCGTTCCGCCCTTTCAAGACCACCACCCAAGACGAAAAAAGGGAACGAAATGACCACAGCAAAAGACCTGGTGAAGATGATCAAGGACGAGGAAGTCGCCTATGTCGATATCCGCTTCACCGACCCGCGCGGCAAGATGCAGCACGTCACGGCGATCAGCGACATCGTAGACGAGGACTGGTTCGAGGAAGGCTGGATGTTCGACGGCTCCTCCATCGCCGGGTGGAAGGCGATCGACCAGTCGGACATGAAGCTGATGGTCGATCTGGACAGCGCCTATATCGATCCGTTCTATGCCGAGAAGACCCTGGCGGTCTTCTGCACCGTACACGAACCCGACACAGGCGAGCTTTACGAACGCGACCCCCGCGGCACCGCCGTGAAGGCCGAGAAATACCTGATCGAGAGCGGCATCGGCGACAAGTCCTTCTGGGGCCCCGAGGCCGAATTCTTCCTGTTCGACGACGTCCGCTTCCAGGTCTCGATGAACAAAGTGTCCTATGAAGTCGATGCGATGGATGCATCCTGGAACACCGACAGCGAATACGAAATGGGCAATATGGGCCATCGCCCGGGCGTTAAGGGCGGGTATTTCCCGGTGAACCCGACCGATGCGGGCCAGGACATCCGCTCGGAGATGCTCAGCACCATGAAGCGCATGGGGATGAGCGTCGACAAACACCATCACGAAGTGGCCTCGTGCCAGCACGAGCTGGGCCTGATCTTCGGCTCGCTGACCCATCAGGCGGATGCGCTGCAGAAATACAAATACGTCATCCACAACGTCGCCCATGCCTATGGCAAATCGGCGACCTTCATGCCCAAGCCGATTGCCGACGACAACGGCACCGGCATGCATGTCAACCAGTCGATTTGGAAGGATGGCAAGCCCCTCTTCGCGGGCAACGGTTATGCCGATCTCAGCGACGAGGCGCTCTGGTATATCGGCGGCGTTCTGAAACACGCCAAGGCGCTGAACGCCTTCACCAACCCGGCGACCAACTCGTACAAGCGTCTGATCCCGGGCTTCGAGGCGCCGGTGCTTCTGGCCTATTCCGCGCGCAACCGGTCGGCCTCGGTCCGGATCCCCTGGACCGAGAGCCCGAAGGCCAAACGGGTCGAGACCCGCTTCCCCGATCCGGCGGCGAACCCCTATCTCTGCTTCTCGGCCCTGTTGATGGCGGGTCTGGACGGGATCAAGAACAAGATCCATCCGGGCGAAGCGGCGGACAAGGACCTCTACGACCTGCCGCCGGAGGAGTTGGCCGGCATCCCGACCGTCTGCGGGTCCCTGCGCGAGGCGCTGGATGCGCTGGCCGCCGACCACGACTTCCTGCTGGCGGGCGATGTCTTCACCAAGGGCCAGATCGAAGGCTACATGGAACTGAAGTGGGAAGAGGTCTACCGCTACGAACACACGCCCCACCCGGCGGAGTTCGAAATGTACTACTCCTGCTAATCCGGCAGCAATCGACTCTGCAGGGCGGCGCGATTGAGCCGCCCTGCGCTTTCAGACAGCAGAACATCCGAGAGATCTAAAGGCAACTCGCGATTGTCCGCTTTGAGCCCATACCTACCATTTCGTTGAGTCTTTATGAGTTGATGTAACCCCCGACGATGGCGATAAATGCGCCAACGTGAACCACCATGATCGCGCGGTCTTTCCACATCACTCCGACAAGGAACCAAAGAACAATCCCAACGATGAACGCGAAGACGTTCCACGGCACGATATTTAGGCCAGTAAGGCCATAACCTATCAACTGAATGACTGTCGCCACCCACTTTACGACATCGACACGCTTCATATTTCTCGCCAGTGAATTCGTGACCAGCAGTTAGCCTACTCTAGGGTTTTGCACCATCTGGAAATCCGTATTTGGGCGCTCGGTGAGTGTCAGCTTTTTCCCGCATCGGAGGCATCTATAAGCCACTCGACTGCAAACAGCCTTGGCTATGACCGTTCGGCACGCGAACAAAGTCCCAAACCGTCCCTGGGTCCGAGGAAACCTGTTCCCTAACGTCTCGGGTTCAATCCGGTCTGGGTTTTTCCGCGCGGCGATATGCGCCGATGATGCCGCTTGGCGATAGTGGCGCCCGCCGGGCGGTACGGATGCCTCACGCTTCGATTTCGCGAATGGAAGCTCCACCACAACCCATACTCCGGGCCCTCAACGCTCCCCATCCACATAGGCGCGGATCTGGCTGCGGTGTATCCCCAGATCGTTGAGCTGGCGATCCGTCATACCTTTCAGCGTAGCGATGGCGCGGGCGCGGGCCTGACGGCGGTTGAAACTTTCCAGAAGTTCGGTGAACATCGGCTATCCTTTCTTTTTGCTTTTGTGAGTTTTACGTAGAAACCCTCGCGCTAGGCAGAAGGCCGCAAAATCGGAAAGCCGCTTTGCACCCGGCGCAACGCTCGTCTCGCGATGGCTCACTTTTGCGCTGGGCCGATTGGCAGAGCGGGCTGGAGACGCTAAGTTATAATCAGGAGGTGACGCATGTCCGTTTCCATGGCTCGCCCTTCGAGGGCTCCCCTGCTCAGCCAGCGCTTTTCCCGCATCTGGGCTATGATGGCCCTGCTGCTGGTGGCGGGCTGCGTCAGCGCCACACCTTATCAGCCCGCGGGCGATCGCGGCGGCTATACCGACCATAAGGTCGAGGAGAACCGTTTCCTGGTCAGCTTCCGCGGCAACAGCGAGACCCCGCGCGATGTGGTCGAGACCTATCTGCTCTACCGCGCGGCGGAGGTGACGCTGGCCTCGGGCAATGACTGGTTCCGCATCGCGGATCAGGGCACGGATGTGAGCAGGGATTATCGCGGCGTCTCGACCGGCTTCTTCGGCAAGAAGCGGTTTCGCCGCCATCGCAAGTTCCGGCGCGGCTTCCGTCACCGGCGCTTCGGCTTCCGGTCGGGTTTCTTCTTCGGGGGCTTTCGCACCACCACGGTGATTCCGCGCAACCGGTTCGAGGCATCGGCGAATATCCTGGCCTTCAAGGGCGACAAACCGGCGGAGGATCCGGACGCCTATGACGCCCGCCAAGTGCTGGACAATCTGGGCCCGCGCATCGTCCGGCCGGATCGGTCCTGAGCGGCGCCGACCAGCCTGCGCCCGATCTCGACGCGTTCCTCGGCATGGCGGAGGAGGCGTTCAGCGCCCTGCCCGACCCGTTTCGTCAGGCCTGCGGTCATGTCGTCGTGCGCGTCACCGACTTCGCCGATGACGACGCCCTGCGCAGCGTGAACCTGTCCAATCCGTGGGGGCTGCTCGGCCTCTATAGCGGCATTCCGCTGACCGAAGGCATCGCCGCGGAAGAGCATCTGCCCGCCGAGGTCTGGCTCTATCGCAACCCGATCCTGCTGCATTGGATCGAAACGCCGGACAGCACGATCCGCGAAATCCTGATCAACACACTGGTCCACGAGATCGGCCACCATTTCGGCCTCAGCGACGACGACATGGAGGAAATCGAGAGCCGCTAGCGCACCTCCGCCCCCAGATCCGCGGGCTCCAGCCTGCGCGTATAGTCGATGATCCGCTCCAGTTCCGCCTCGGACAGGATGACGGGCGCGATGGGCGAGGGTAGGTTCTCGGGAAACGGCTCCGTCACCCCCTCGATCTGCATGAAGGCGATATGCGGCGCGAGGGAATAGAAGGCGCGCATTTTATCCTCCCAATTCGCCCAATTGCGAATGACGGTGAATTTCGGCGTCGAGCCGATGCCTCCCAACCGGTTCGACGGCCCGATCACATGGCACCGCCCGCATTTGATATAAACCAGCTTCTCCCCCGGCCCGAACTCCAGCGCCTGGCTTGGATCCAGAAGCACGATCACAGCGGCCAACAACCAGCAGGTGCGCATCGGCTGAGCCTCCCCATTTTTCCGATAACCTAGCCGCTATCTGGCTCAATGCACAATTCGCGGACGATGAAACCACTCTAAGCTGAACCAGGCTGAGGAAGCGTCATCGGCGCGCAGACAATAACCCGCGCGTCTTGTCGCTTTCCGGGTTCATGTTAGACTCGCGGTCGAACGGGGAGTGATATTTGAAGAAGGATTTAGCGGTATGTCGATTAATGCCATTGGTTCAGTATTTCGAAAATACCGCACACCAACTGCCTATCTGGTCCTTATCAGCCTCTCAGTTCTTACGATCTATTGGATCCGAGAGCTCCCGAACGATGACCCACTGCGCGATATTGCATTGTCGCTCATCGCGGCGCTGGTAGTCAGTCTCACCATCAGTGTGGTTTCTACCTGAACAGCTACTCACGCCAGATGCCATATCTCTACTGGCACGGACGTGACGCAAAGATGGTGGATCACTTGACAGATTATTTCGACAAGAAGTGGTACTTCTGCGAGGACAAAGACGTAGAAGCCCTTGGACGGGATGCATTTCGAAAGCGCGAACCAGCTTGACGCTCATCAAACAGGGTATTGATCTGTGACCGAAATTAGATCAGATTCACTTCTCAGTCCCAGCTTTGCTTAACCGGCAAATCTCGGCCCGGGCGCAGGTTGCACCGGGTCGCCTGCGAAGGTGCCGCGCGCCCGGTTGTGGGGGTGATCGGCTGCCTCCCACATGGTCAGGACCGGGGTAACGCAGGCGTCCGTCTCCGCGAAATGTTGCGCCCAGGCGTCGCGGGGGCGAGTGGCGAAGACTTCGGACAAGCGGGCACTGAGGTGGTGCCAGGTGTCGCGATCAGATTGCTCCCAGCCTTCCTCCTGCAATCCAAGACCGTGCATTAAAGCAGAGAAGAATTGCGGCTCGATCGCACCCACGGCAACATGGCCACCGCAGGCGCAGGTATAGCAGCGATAGAACGGTGCGCCGCCGTCCAGCAGGTTCCGCTCGCGCCCCGCGCGCCAGGTCCCCGTCGCGGCCCAGGCATAGAGGAAGGCCATCTGGCTCGCGGCCCCGTCCAACATCGCCGCATCGACGACACTGCCCTTGCCGGTCCTTCGCGCCTCCAACACCCCCGCCAGCAGGCCGAAGGCGGCAAAGAGACCGCCGCCCCCGAAATCCCCGACCAGATTGGCGGGCGGCAGCGGCGGGCCATCCGCCGGCCCCATCAGCGCCAAGGCTCCGGACAACGCGATATAGTTGATGTCGTGCCCCGCCGTCCGTGCCAGCGGCCCCTCCTGACCCCAACCGGTGATGCGGGTGTAGACGAGGCGTGGGTTCACGCCATGAACCTCCCCCGGCCCCAGGCCCAGCTTTTCCATCGCGCCTGGGCGCAGCCCCTCGATCAGCGCATCGGCATCGGCCAGCAGGTTCATCGCCGCCTCGCGGTCCTCCGCGGCCTTCAGATCCAGCGTGATCGAGCGTCGCCCACGCAGCATCACCGCATCGCCCGTATCGGCAATCAGATCACCCCGCGCCGCGTGGGGCCGGGCGATCCGCGTCACCTCCGCCCCCAGATCGGCCAACAGCATCCCGGTATAGGGGGCAGGCCCGATCCCCTCGAACTCCACAACCCGGATACCCGAAAGCGGTCCTGTCATCCCTCACCCTCTCGTCCTCGGCCAGTTCCGCAACATGACCGGGAACAGACGGGACTTGCAAGTCGGGGCGCTGGGTTTCTAGGCTGGGGTATGGCGCAGACCGGCCCGCTCAATGCCCTGACCGACGTGCCCGGCATCGCTGTCGGCCATGCGGAGGACCGGGATCTGCTGACCGGCGCGACGGTGATCCTGCCCGACCGGCCCGCCATCGCGGCCGTAGAAGTTCTGGGCGGCGGCCCCGGCAGCCGCGAGACCGAGGTGCTCTCGCCCGCGAGCACGGTGCAGGAGGTGCATGGCATCGCCCTCTCCGGCGGGTCGGCCTTTGGGCTGGACGCGGCGGGCGGCGCGATGGACTGGCTGCGCGCCCAGGGTAAGGGCTTCGATGTGGCGGGACAGAAGGTGCCGATCGTGCCCGGCGCGATCCTGTTCGACCTGACATTCGGCGATGCCCCACAACCGCAACAGCCGCCCTGGTGGCAATTGGGCCGCCAAGCGGCCGAGGCGGCTGCACCGGGCGCCTTCACACTCGGCAATGCCGGGGCCGGACTGGGTGCGCGGGCGGCGGGCCTGAAAGGCGGGGTTGGCACCGCCTCCTGCATCTGGCAGGGCATCACCGTCGCCGCCCTGGCAGTGGCGAACCCGATCGGCTCGGTCCTGATCCCCGGCACACGGCATTTCTGGGCCTGGCCGTTCGAGCAGGCAGCGGAGTTCGGCGGCCTCGGCCCGCCCGCCGCTATGCCCCGCGACTTGACCCACGATTTCAGCCGCCCTCCCGGGGCCAGCACCACCCTCGTGGTGATCGCGACCGATGCCGCGCTGAGCCGCGCCCAGGCAAAGCGCCTGGCCATCATGGGTCATGACGGCATGGCACGCGCGATCCGACCGGTTCACACGCCCCTGGATGGCGACACGGTGTTCGCGATGGCTACGGGAACCCATGCGCTGGCCGACCCTGTAAACGGCCTCGCGACCCTGGGTATGCTGGGCGCGGATTGCGTGGCCAGAGCCATCGCACGCGGTGTTTTCGAGGCGCAAAGCCTCGCCGGTTACCCGGCATGGAGAGATCTGCCTGACCCCGGAAATTGATACATTTTTAAGCTTTCCGATTGACCATTACACCATGTTTTTCCGCGACGAGTCAGAGCCGACCCAGGCAGATCGACGACTGCACAACAGCCTGCGGCTGGCACTGTGCTGTACGGTTTTTCTGGGGCTTCTGATCCTCGGCGTCACCTATACCAGCTCAAGCTGGATCGTGCATGCCTATGAAACCAGGGCGAAAACCACAGCAGTGATCGAGCGGGCGCGTTTTCTTTCGACGGAAATCGTGCTGATCGCCCAACGGCTCGAACAATTGGCCAGCGCGCGGCATATCCGGATCAGCGGGCGTGAACTGATCCAGGCCACGGACCGGCTGGCGGGGGAGGCGGCCGCCTTTGATCAGATCGTCGCTGCAAATGGACTGGACAGTGCCAGGCTCGACCAGATCCGCCATGACGCGCCGCACCGGGTCGACGGTCATCTGGCGACCTTTGACGTTCTGGCGCGCGAGCTGGCCGGCGATGCGGCGGATGGCAATCTGTCCAGCGGCAGCCTGCCCCAGCGGATTGCGACGCTGAAGCGCGCGCGACTCGACGCCGGTTTCGACGCCCTGGTGGCCGAGCATGAACGCACCGTGCGCAATCAGGTCCTGGCGTTGAAATCCGGTACTTTCATACTGGTGCTGGTCGTGGTCGGGCTGCTGCTGCTGCAATGGATGTTCTCATATCGGCCGCTGGGTCAGGCGATCTCCGGACGGACACGCGACCTGCTCGCGGCCAACGCGCAGATCAGCCACAGCATGTTGTTCGACGAATTGACCGGCCTGCCGAACCGTCAGAACCTGATCGACCGGCTGGAGGAGGAGACCAATCCCGGCGACCCGCTGGGCATCATCTCCATCGATCTCAGCCGCTTCAACGAGATCAACGAGACGTTTGGCTGGGGCACTGGCGACAAGGTGCTCTGCTTCGTCGCGGAGGTTCTGAAACAGCATTGTCTGGATGGGGAACACATAGCGCGCGCGGGCGCCAGCAGTTTCATCTTCGCCACGAACCGGCGCCCGCGCAGCGAGGATCTGGAGACCCTGGCGGATCTGATCCTGCTTAGTATTGCCTCGCGGCTGGATATCAGCGGGCACAAGCTCTGGCTCTCGCCGGTCGCGGGCATCACCTCGCGGATCGAACCCGACCCGGACGGCTTCATCGACGATCTGCTGGCGGATGCCGAGATCGCGTTGGAGGAGGCAGGCGCCCGCGGCGGCATCGCCCATTTCACGCCTGAGATGCGCGACCGGATCGAGGACCGGCGCCGCATAGCCTATGATCTTCTGCAAGCCTTCGAACGCGACGAGATCGAACCGTTCTTCCAGCCCCAGGTCGATGCCGCAACCGGCCGCGTCGCAGGGCTGGAGGCACTGGTGCGCTGGCGTCACCCAGAACGTGGCCTACTGTCGCCCTTTGTCTTCCTCGATATCGCGGAAAGCGCCAATCTGGGCACCAAGCTCAGCCGCGTGATGGTACACAAATCCCTAGAGGCCCTGGCCGCATGGCGCGCCCAGGGTCTCGCGATCCCCCAGGTCGGCCTCAACTTCACCGCGGCGGAGCTGCGCGATATCGACCTGGTGGAACGGCTGCGTTTCGATGTCGACCGCGCCGGCCTGACACCTGAGGATGTCTCGATCGAAGTGCTCGAATCCGCCCTGATCACCGGCGAGGGCGATCCGATCCTGGAAACGGTCGCCGGGCTTTCCCGCGCAGGTTTTCAGATCGATCTCGACGACTTCGGCACCGGGCATGCCTCGCTTTCGAACCTGCATCTGCTGCATGTCGACCGACTGAAGATCGACCGCTCCTTCGTCACCGATCTGCACGAGAAGCCCGAAACCCGAAAGCTGACCGAGGCAATGATCCGCCTTGCCGAAAATCTCGGCATCGAAACCCTCGCGGAGGGTGTCGAGAGCGATCAGGAATGGGCCGTCCTGCAGGAAATGGGCTGTCAGACCCTGCAAGGCTTCGGTATCGGCAAACCGATGCCCGCGGCGGAGATACCGGTCTGGCTCGACGCATATGAAAATGCCACAAGCGGTGCATCTGCGGGCGCCCAGGCAACGGGCGCCAAGAGGATCTCAGCCGCGTAAGAGCGCAGCCGATCGGCAAGGGCCGCTACTCGCGCCGGATCGGCGTTGCGGACCGCAGCGTCCCGGTCGCTGCATCGTATTCATGCAAAACCTCCGCCCCGTCCGGCAGTCGCAGCCAGACCAGAACCATATTGGACCCGCGGCCCAGGGCTGTGACTTCGGCACCCAACGGCATCTCGAACGCCGTCGCATCGATGGGCTGGATCGCGGGAGATACGCCACCCCCGCCAAAACCGCCTAGCCGGATGACAAGCACCGCGACGATCGATACCATCCCCAAGATCAGCACCACCATCAGCGTGGTCACCAGCATCCTCAGCCGGCGCAGGGATGGCGGCTCCGGCGCATCCTGATCCGGCGGCGGATCAGGCAAAGACGGGGCCGGATCGCGAGAAAGGGTCATTGAAACTCCTGCATGGCGGATCGTGTTGAACTGGAAATCCCCGCCTCGGGCGATGGGATGCGCCTGGACAAGGCGCTCGCGCTGGCGGCCCGCGACGGCTCGGGCCTGTCGCGCTCGCGCCTGGCGCAGTTGATCGATGCCGGCGCCATCACCGATGCCGTCGGGCGGACGGTCACCGACCACAAACGCAAAGTCAAGGCGGGCGAGGGCTTTACCCTGATCCTGCCCCCCGCGACCCCGGCCGAACCGCAGGCCGAGGCGATCCCCCTCTCGGTGGTCTTCGAGGACGCCGATCTGATCGTCGTTGACAAACCTGCGGGCATGGTCGTCCACCCCGCACCGGGGGCCGAGACGGGCACCTTGGTCAACGCGCTGCTGCACCATTGCGGCGACAACCTGGCGGGCATCGGCGGCGTCCTTCGCCCCGGCATCGTCCACCGGATCGACAAGGAAACCTCCGGCCTGCTGGTGGCTGCAAAGACCCAGACAGCACATGCCGGTCTCGCCGCCCTCTTCGCCACCCATGATATCGAGCGCAGCTACCGCGCCCTGGCCTGGGGCGTACCCGACAGGGCGGATCCACGCCTGGCATCGCGCACCGGCGTCGCATTCGAGGGCGGATGGCTGAAGATCGAAACTCTGATCGCGCGCGATCCCCGCGACCGCAAGCGCATGGCCGTCGCCGCACGCGATGGCCGCAACGCCGTGACCAGAATGCGCTCGCTGGAGCGGTTCGGGCCGGATCGGACGCCGGTGGCAAGCCTGCTGGAATGCCGCCTCGAAACCGGACGCACCCACCAGATCCGCGTACACGCCACGCATATCGGCCACCCGCTGATCGGCGACCCGGTCTATGGCCGCCGCCGCACGCTTAGCGCCAGAACCGTGTCCGAAGCCACCCGCAGCGCCCTCACGGCCTTCCCGCGCCAGGCTCTCCACGCCGCCACTTTGGGCTTTCGCCACCCGATCACAGGTGAAACACACCGTTTTGATGCGCCATTTCCCGCAGATTTCTGCACACTGCTTGCAGATCTTCGCCGGATTACCGCCCCGCATTCGTGAGAATCCAAGCATGAAAGCGGCGCTGAACGCTTGAAGCTGACGAACAGCGCAACCATATACAGATAAAGAACAAAGGGACATCCATGTCGAGCACATATGCGAAACTACCAGCTCCCTCACCGGAACAGGGTCTGAGCCGTTATCTAACTGAAATCCGCAAATTCCCGATGCTGGAACCGGACGAGGAATTCATGCTCGCCAAAGCCTGGACCGAGCGCGAGGACAGCCAAGCCGCGCATAAACTGGTCACTTCGCATCTGCGCCTCGCCGCGAAAATCGCCATGGGCTATCGCGGCTACGGCCTACCGACGGCCGAGGTGATCTCCGAGGCCAATGTCGGCCTCATGCAGGCGGTCAAGCGCTTCGACCCGGACAAGGGCTTCCGCCTCGCGACCTATGCGATGTGGTGGATCCGCGCCTCGATCCAGGAATACATCCTGCGCTCGTGGAGCCTGGTGAAACTCGGCACCACAGCGGCGCAGAAAAAGCTGTTCTTCAACCTGCGCAAAGCCAAATCCAAGATCGGCGCGCTCGAGGACGGCGATCTGCGTCCCGAACATGTCGAAAAGATCGCCACGGATCTGGGCGTGCAGAAAGAAGAAGTCGTCTCGATGAACCGGCGCATGTCCGGCGGCGGCGACTCGTCCCTGAATGTCCCGCTGAAAGGCGACACCGAGGGCTCCTCGGAATGGCAGGACTGGCTCGCAGATGACGACGCAGACCAGGCCGCTGCCTATGCCGAAAGCCAGGAGATGGATGCAAGGCGCGAGCTGCTGATGGCCGCGATGGAGGGGCTGAACGAACGCGAAAGCCATATCCTCACCGAACGCCGTCTGCGCGAAGACCCGGTGACGCTCGAGGAACTCAGCCAGCACTACAATGTCAGCCGCGAACGGATCCGCCAAATCGAAGTCCGCGCCTTCGAGAAGCTGCAAAAGAAAATGCGCAGTCTCGCCACCGAAAAGGGCATGATCCGCGAACCAGCCTGAAGAACGACCCAAAAGTCATGGCAGGGCGGGCGGGCAACCGAGCAAGCGAAGCGCAGCGATGGTTGGGTGACCGCCCGGCCATCGCAGGTCGGGCATAACCGTTCCGCGCTTCAGGGTGCCTCGCATCCCTGCACATCCGCGGCCCAGTCACCGGCCAGCAGCGTCATGCGCACCGCATCCCGCGTCATCCAGACATCGTCGAACAGAAGATCCAGGTCCGAGGTGACATGCACCTGCTCGGCCTCCACCCGGGTCTTCGTCTGGTGAAACCAGGCTCCGTCCGGCCCCTCGATCAGCACAACCGCATCGCCGACCGGTCGGTCGAAGGCCAGGGTCGCCCTGAATTCGCGGCTCTTGCCGCTCCCGGCGATCCGGCAGGTCGCGGATTGCATGCCAAGCTCCGCCCCCGGCGGCGGCACGCTCTTCAGCGCCATTTCCACATAATCCGCGCCCTCCACCAGATCCGCCGGCAGCGTCCCAGTGATCGAGGTTTCCTCCAGGACGCAGATATCCCGGCATACACCCAGCATCAGCGAGACCGAGACCTGGATCGGCTTTGCAGGATCTTTCGGCGTCAGCACCACCGGCAGGGTCACGCGATCGGCATATCCCACCGTCTTCAGCCCGAAGCTTTCATAGACCGCAGGCATCGGCCACCGGATTTCGGCCTCCGCCAGGTTTTGCGAGGCTGACCAGTCGATGCTTGGCGGGATCCCCGCCTGCCCCGGACTGCGCCAATAGGTCTTCCATTCCTTCTCCATCTCCAGGCTCAATCCGATGGTGCGGGTGCCCGAGGCATCGAGGGCTCCGGGAATGATCCCGACGCTGACAAAAGACTGGCCGCGCGACACTATGGACTGCGCCGCAGTCGAAAGCGGCAGCGCACAGGCCGCGCCGATGGCGAGTGCAAGCAGATGTTTCATGCCTGTGACATATAACAGCCCGCGCTATTGGGCCAGATGTCTCACGGAATGTTGCGCAACCTCGCCCGGGACGTCATCATCGCATCATGTCCGGCGCTGACACTCCTCCCGATCCGCCCACTGGCCCTCCCGGCGATCCAAGCCTGCTGGACCAGGCCGCGCAATTCCTGGAGGGCCAGGTGCTGATTGCGATGCCGGGCATGCGCGACCCGCGGTTTCATCGCACGCTGATCTTCCTCTGCGCCCATTCGGATGACGGCGCAATGGGTCTGATCGTCAACAAACCGGCCGAGACGTTGATGATCAACGATCTTTACGAGCGCCTCGACATCCCACACGATCCCAAAGCCGAACCGGAGCCGGTCCGCTTCGGCGGTCCGGTCGAGACCGGGCGCGGCTTCGTGCTGCATTCCGCCGATTATTATGCACCGGAAGCGACGCTGAGGGTCGATGCCGCCACCTCCATGACCGCGACGCTGGAGATCCTCTATCAGATGGCCGAGGGCAAAGGACCCGACCAGCGTCTGGTCGCCCTCGGTTATGCCGGCTGGGCCCCCGGACAGTTGGAGGGCGAATTGCAGATGAACGGCTGGCTGCTCTGCCCGCCGGACGCGGATCTGCTCTTCGGTGCGGATGACGAGGGCAAATGGGACCGCGCGATGGCCAAGATCGGGGTCGATCCCAGCCTGCTCTCCTCCGGCGGCAGCGCCTGAACCCCCTCGCAATCACCCATCGACTGGGCGCTGTCATGTCCCGGGCATGATACGGGGCCGCTGGTGGAACCAATGTGCAAGAGGTCCCGGGTCAAGTACGGGGCCGCCACGGGGTGTGGCCGACCGGGGCCCGCCCCCCACCC
>JBCCDU010000044.1:0-37498 GCA_039030715.1 Pseudomonadota bacterium | reverse complement strand
TTCGCCGATTTTTGTGCTGCACCTTCTGGTTACGCTGCGCCTCGATATCGGGCGATTAGTGCAGTTTTCGCAGATCCCCGGTTTCGCCCGCAACGCGCTCCCTAACCCATTGTTTTCACTTCCTCCATCCCGGTTCTTCCCGCTTCATCCCCGTTCTTCCTGGTACTGCAGATATCTCTGTAAGCGCACACCTCGACGAAGTCATTGTCTTCTTTGTTCAAGAGGTGATTAGCCAAAGCCTTCGCGCCACCGCGCTGCGCGCCTTTCAGGATCATCGCTCCGCCACCCCGAGCGCCTGCATCAACAGCCGCTTGATCTCGGCGATGTCGGCTACAACGGCGTCGAGAGAAGCTTCGATGTCTTTCGAGGTTGGGAGCGTGCCATTGGATGTCCCACGCACCGCATCGCGGAAAGCCTGAACTGCCGCTGACGCCCCCAGCATCGCGAGGATCCGCGCATAAGCCGCCTGATCGTGCATCACGGCTCGAACCTGCGCATTGCGCCGCCGATCGGCCTTCGCAAGAAGAAGCTCCCTAGCGAACGTCGCCAGCGGTTTCGCTCCCGCTTTCGCTTTGATCTCCGCATACTCTTCCGGCGTCAGCCGGATCGTAAGGCGGGGATCGGGGCGATGGGGCATGAGTGGTTGGTGTCTCCAAAAGAAAAACCCGCCGACGCAGCTCGCGAGCGAGCCGTGTCGACGGGTCAGAATATCGGGTGATGAGTTGGTGTCGGGCGCGAGCCGGGCGCATCTGGAACGCGGTTTAGATCCGAGGCTCAGGGATGGAACCGGTTATGCTGGCCTTGCCTAACTCACGAAGTTGCCAGCAACTAACCGGACTTAGGTTAAAGCATTGAAATATATTTGAAATACCTAGTATTCGAGTGCGTGATGCCGCCGTAAGGGAACGATGGTGGGCGGTACTGGATTCGAACCAGTGACCCCAGCGATGTGAACACTGTGCTCTACCAACTGAGCTAACCGCCCGACGCATCGGCGTATAGGCCCTTGAGGCGGCGAGCGTCAAGCGGGGAAAAGCTCCGCCTCTATGCAGTGGGCACGAAACGCTCGGCTAGGTTCGGCAGGTCGCGGTAATGGTCGAGGATGGCATCAGGTGCGAGATCCGCGACTGGCCCCTCGGCGAAACCGAAAGTCGTGAGGATGCACGGGATCTGGGCGTTGCGCGCGGTGCGGAGATCGGTTTCGGTATCGCCGATCAGGATGGCCCGGGCCGGGTCGGCCCCGATCCTTCGGCAAGTCTCGACCAGATGTTCCGGATCGGGCTTTCGCACAGGCAGGGTATCGGCACCCAAGAGCGCGCCGAACCGGTGGAGCACGCCCAACTCCTCCATCAGCGCGAGGGCGAGACGCTCGGGCTTGTTGGTGCAAATGCCCAGTTTCCAGCCTGCGTCCTCCAGCAGATCCAGGCAGGGAACCACCCCGTCATAGAGATGCGTTTCTTCGGCCAAGCGAGCGCCGTAAGCTTCCAGCAGCCTGGGGTAGAGCGCATCGGTCAGCGCGACCATCGCGGTGCTGTCGGGGTCATTGCCTTGCTTGGCGATCGAGCGCCGGATCATCGCGCGCCCGCCCCTACCTGCTACGGGGCGGTCCTCGACCGGGTCCAGCAGCGCCATGCCCTCGGGCGCCAGGGCGGCATTGGCGGCCGCCAGCAGATCGCCCGCCGTATCGGCCAGAGTGCCATCGAGATCGAAAATAACAGCGCGCATCCGCCCCTCCCGCTTACGGGGGATCTAGCGCGATCAGGCAATGAACTGAAACGATTTCTGATCCGGCGGCACCTTTCCCCCGCAGATGGCGGAGGATATAGAGCCGAACATGGACACTACCTCACAAAATGTCGCCGTTATCGTGCTGGCCGCGGGCAAGGGTACGCGGATGCGATCGGACCGGGCGAAGGTGCTGCACGAGATTGCAGGCCAGCCGATGCTGCACCACGCACTTCGCACGGCGTTGACCCTGCAGCCGGAGAGAATCGCGGTTGTCGTGGGCCATGATGGCCAGGCGGTCGGCACCTCGGCACGCCAGATCGCGCCTGCCGCCGTGATTTGCCAGCAGTCGGAACAGTTGGGCACCGGTCATGCGGTCAAGATGGCGCGAGATACGATGGAGGGGTTCGACGGCCAACTCATCGTGCTCTATGGCGACACACCGTTTATCCGGGTGGAGACGCTGGCGCGGCTGCGTGCACATCCCCAAGCGATCACCGCCCTGGGCTTCGAGACGGATGAGCCTGGTCGCTATGGCCGTCTGATCCTGAACGGGCATGATCTGCAGGCGATTGTGGAAGCCAAGGATGCCTCAACGCAGCAGCTCGCGGTGCGGACCTGCAATTCGGGCGTCATGGCGGGACCGTCCGCAAGGATGTTCGAATTGCTCGACGACTTAGGCAACGACAACGCACAGGGAGAATACTACCTGACCGATCTCGTGGCGCTGGGCCGCGCCGCAGGCGTCGAAACGCGCGCGATCCTATGCGATCAGGCCGAGACGCTGGGGATCAACGACAGGGTGGAACTGGCTGAAGCAGAGGCACGGTTGCAGGCCTCGGCCCGCATCGCGGCGATGCAGGGCGGTGCGACATTGATCGCGCCCGAGACCGTCCACTTCGCCTGGGACACGCAACTCGGTCAGGATGTGGTGGTCGAACCGAATGTCATCTTCGGTCCAGGCGTGCAGGTGGCGGACGGAGCCCGGATCCGTGCTTTTTCGCATCTCGAGGGAGCCAAGGTCGGCCCGGGCTGCATCGTCGGCCCCTATGCCAGGCTGCGCCCTGGGACGATGCTGGAGCCCGATGCCCGGATCGGCAATTTCGTCGAACTGAAAAACGCCTATATGGGTGCGGGCGCCAAGGCCAATCACCTGACCTATATCGGCGATGCGTCGGTGGGTGCGGGCAGCAATCTGGGCGCGGGGACCATCACCTGCAACTATGACGGCTTCGACAAGCATTCTACCGAGATTGGCGAGAACGCCTTTGTCGGCGTGAACACCGCCCTGATCGCACCGGTGACGGTCGGCGACCGCGCCTATATCGCGACAGGCACCGTCGTCACCCGCGATATTCCCGAAGGCGATTTGGCCATCGGTCGGACACGTCAGGAAAACAAACCCGGTTTCGGGGACAAGCTGCGCGAACAGCTTGCGAGGAAGAAATCGAAGAAGTGATCGAGCAGGAAAGAGGCAAGACATGTGTGGGATCGTTGGTGTCCTTGGCCAGCTAGAGGCCGCGCCTCGCATTCTGGACGCGCTGAAGCGGCTGGAATATCGCGGCTATGACAGTGCTGGGCTGACCACGCTGGAAAACGGTATGCCGGTACGCAGACGGGCCGTTGGCAAGCTGCAGGAGTTGATCCGTGTGCTGGCGGCGGAACCTGCCCATGGCTCGGCCGGTATCGGCCATACCCGCTGGGCGACCCATGGCGCGCCGAACGTCACCAACGCCCATCCCCATGCTGCAGGCCCCGTGCATGTCGTGCATAACGGGATCATCGAAAACTTCCGCGAGCTGCGCGACGAATTGGCGGCACGCGGCGTCATGTGTGACACGGAAACCGATACCGAGGTGGTTGCACAGCTTGTGGCCGCCGCGATGTCTGACGGTATGACACCGTTCGAGGCGGTTTCCGACACGCTCGACCGGGTACGCGGGGCGTTCGCCCTGGCCTTTCTGTTTGCGGGTGAGCCCGACCTGATGATCGCCGCACGCCATGGCTCGCCTCTGGCCATCGGCTGGGGCGAGGAGGAAATGTTCGTGGGCTCTGACGCCATGGCGCTCTCCCCCATGACATCCGAAATCACCTATCTGGAGGAGGGCGACCGCGCGATCATTACCCGCCGGGGGGCCGAGATCTATGACGCCGGGGGCGAGCGCGTGGAGCGTGCCGCAAGATCGGTCATTGTCGACAGCTCGATGACCGAGAAGGGGCCGCACCGCCACTTCATGGCCAAGGAAATCCACGAGCAGCCCCAGGTTCTGGGCTTCGTCCTGTCACGCTATCTCAGTGCCGACAAAAGCCAGATCGTCTCGCCAGCCGACGAGATCGCGTGGGACAAGATTTCTCGCCTTTTCCTGATCGGTTGCGGCACCGCCAGCTATGCCGGGCATATTGCGAAATACTGGTTCGAACAGATCGCGGGCATTCCGACAGAGTTGGATATCGCCTCCGAGTTCCGGTACCGCGACACGCCGCTCGCGGGCGACGAGGCTGCGATCTTCATCAGCCAGTCGGGCGAGACGGCGGACACGCTGGCCGCGCTGCGCCATGTGAAGCGGCGGATCGCCAATACCATCGCCGTGGTCAATGTGGTCGAAAGCTCGATCGCGCGCGAGGTCGATGTGGTTCTGCCGATCCTGGCGGGGCCTGAAATCGGGGTCGCTTCCACCAAGGCTTTCACCTGCCAGCTCACCACACTGGCCTGTACCGCGATCCTGGCCGGGCGGATGCGGGGCAAGATCGACACGGCCCGCGAACAGGAATTGATCGGCCATCTTCTGGAACTGCCCCGCGCGATGACCGAGGTGCTGGGGCAGGAACACATGGCCGCCACCACCGCGCAGGACATGGCGAATGCGCGCGATATCCTCTATCTCGGCCGTGGCCCGATGTTCCCGGTAGCGCTGGAGGGGGCGCTGAAGCTGAAGGAGATCAGCTATATCCATGCCGAAGGCTATGCCAGCGGCGAGCTGAAGCACGGCCCCATCGCCCTGATCGACGAGCGGGTGCCCGTGGTCGTCATGGCGCCACGCGATCCCCTGTTCGAAAAGACCGTTTCGAACATGCAGGAGGTCATGGCCCGCGGCGGCAAAGTGGTGCTGATAACGGATCGCGCTGGCGCGCAGAGTGCCGCGGCAGGGGTCTGGCGGATCATGCTGATGCCCGATGCCGATCCGTTCATCGCCCCGATCCTCTATGCCCTGCCCGCACAGCAATTGGCTTACTACGCTGCCCTCGCCAAGGGGACGGATGTGGATCAGCCGCGCAACCTGGCGAAATCGGTTACGGTGGAGTAACCGCCGCCCCTCCAAAAAGTGATGATCTGCCCCCAGGCAGGACATCGAAGCCCCTCGCCAATATAGGAGAAATTCGCTAGGGTGCGCGCAGATAAGAAACGAGAAGAGGACGGGTAAGATGGGCAGAATATACGTGCTAGCAGCGTGTCTGCTGGCTTTGGGCTGCGCGCCCAAGACCGAGAAAGTCAAAGATCAGCCGCGCGATTATTCCTTCTTCGCGGATTCCAGTTGCTACACGGTGGACTTGTTCGACCGGTTCGAAATCCAGCCTGCCAGCGCCGAAGTACCTGCAGAGTATCGTGGATTTGTCGGCGACTGGGGCAATGGGGCCTGGAACGGAAACTGGTGCCATGACCTGAAGATTCTGAGCGTCAGCCCGACCGGCGAAGTCGATCTGCTGGACATGCATGCGCCGAAAGAGTCGATCGGCGCACCCGCGACCGTGTTCAGGCGCAAGGCCTTCATCAACAACGAGGGCGAGTTGCGCTTTGCCTATGGCGCGGAGCGGCACAGCTATCGCCTCGACGGGCGCCATCTGGTCGGCAAACGCACAGGCATCGGCGGTGAGTGGGAGATCGCGATGACCCGCAAGGACGTCGTGCCCGTACCCCGCCAGCGGCCTGAACGCCTGGCATTGGGCGACTGAGCCCGGCGCAGTCATCGGGTTTCTGAAAACAGCGGAAGGTGTGGTTTACGCCTCGTCCTCCGCCGAACCCGGCGCGAAGACGATGACGATGTCGCCGGGTCGTCCCTTCAGCTTGTTGGCCCGATGCGCGAAAATCGTCTCGCGCGGGCGCACCAGGGCCACTGTTTCGGCTTTCTCATGTCGCTGCGCCAGATAGGTGTCGTGGTCTAGTTCCTCGGTCAGCGGGACAGCCGTGAACCCCCAGCCACGGGCCATGCGCAGCGCCAGAATATCCAGCGTCGCACCGGACCCGAGCAGAGTGCGCCCGCCCAGGGTGACCGGCAGGTTGCGCTCGCCTTCCCCATATTCCTGACGCCCGACCTGAAAGACCCGGTCACGGCCAAGCTCGGGCCCCAGATCGGTGCAGACGAGGGCGTTGTAATCGTCATTATCCGTTGCCGCGACCAGCGTGCCATAGCGGGCAAGATCGATGGCGTGTTCCGCCGCCTCTGACAGCAACTCGCCATAGAAAGTGGGTATCCCCTCGGCCCGCGCTGTCCCAAGCTTGCGCCAATTGCGATCGGCGATCATCAGCGGCACTTTCGCCTCGCGCAGTGCCCGTGCCAGGCCCAGCGCAAAGTCGTTGCCCCCGAGGATCAGAACTCCCGGCGGCTCGGTGGAGGTCAGGTTCAACAACCGTGCCACCGGAGCAAGCGTGAAGCCGTGAACGACCACTGTCACAGCAACCAGCAGAAAGGCCAGCGGCCCCAGCATCGCGCCATCGGCAAAGCCAAGCTCGATCAGGCGTTCCCCGAAAAAGCCCGAGACGGCCACGGCGACGACCCCGCGCGGCGCCACCCAGGCAACCAGCGCCCGTTCATTCGCAGGCATCTCGGTCCCGGTCAATGACAGCAGGACCGCAGCGGGCCGGGCCAGCACCATGATCGCCGCCAGGAAGGCCGCAGCGCGCCAGTCAAGCGCACCCAGCGAGTTGAAATCCAATGTTGCCGCCAGGATGACGAAGACACCGGACACCAGCAGCACCGTCACCTGTTCCTTGAACCGCTTGAGTTCCCCCAGCGAGGGCAGCCGCATGTTGGCCAGCACGATCCCCATGACGGTCACCGCAAGCAGCCCGCTTTCATGCAGCACCCAGTCGGTGGAGGCATAGACGGCCAGCACCGAGACGAACAGCACCGGCGCCTTCATGTATTCCGGCACCAGCCCGCGCCGGAAGCCAACGCCAAGCCCCCTGCCCGCGACATAGCCGATTGCGGAGGCTACCACGACACCCAGCGCAAGATGTCCCGCAGCCTCGGCCAGATGATCGGATTGCGCAGCGACCGCGACCTCGAAAGCCAAAACGGCGCAGAGCGCGCCGATCGGGTCGTTGATGATCGCCTCCCACCGCAGGGTCGATCCGACGCGCGGGCTCAGCCTCGCCTGGCGCAGCAGCGGCATTATCACGGTGGGCCCGGTTACGACCAGGATACCGCCGAAGACCGCCGCCGTCGTCAGATCCAGCCCGGCAACGAAATGCGCGGCCGCCGTGTTCGCGACCCAGCCCAGCACCGCGCCCCAGGTACAGAGCCGCCGCACTGGCAGCGCAGCGTCGCGCAACTCGTGGAAGTTGAGGGTGATCCCCCCCTCGAACAGGATCACCGCCACTGCGATTCCCACAATCGGCCCGAAGAGATCGCCGAATGTTCCTCGCGGATCGATCAGGCCAAAGACCGGCCCTGCCAGGATGCCCGCGACCAGCATGAAGACGATGGCCGGCATATGCAGTCGCACCGCCAGCCATTGCGAGCCGACCCCCAGAACCCCGATCAGGGCGAAAGTCAGTGTCAGATCGTCCAAGATAAGCTCCCCTTCATCACAACACTATTGCCAACGCGACGCGCAAGAACAAGGCGCTTGCCAGCGGGGTATCTCTGGACCAGAAGCGATGGATGCTGCTTCAGGTGCTCCAGATCACAGCCCCGGTCTTTCTGCTTGGCTTCCTCGGCTTCTGCTGGGCTCGGCTGCGGGTGGAGTATGACATCGCTTTCGTCTCGCGGCTGGTCCTGAACATTTCGCTGCCCTGCCTGATCTTTGCGACCCTGGTGAGCGCCGATCTGACACCGGCTGCGATGGCGGAGATCGCGTTGGCGAGCGTTGTTGCCTTCGCCCTTGCCGGGTTGGGGATGTGGGCGCTTCTAAAGGCAACAGGCCTGTCGATCCGTACATGGTGGACAGCGTCTGTTTTCGGGAACACCGGCAATTTCGGGCTGCCGATCTGCCTCTTCGCATTTGGCGAGGAGGGGCTGGCGCTGGCCATGGTGCTCTTTGCCATCGCCGCGGTGGTGCAATTCACAGTGGGCCTGCGTGTGATCGCAGGGCCAGGCCAGATGGGGGCGGTCTTGCGCCAGCCGATGGTCTATGCCGCCCTCGCCGGCGCCGTGGTCGCGGTGATGGATTGGCAAGTGCCGCTGGTCCTGCTGAACACCCTGTCGCTGGCGGGGCAGATCACCATTCCGATCATGCTGATCACACTGGGCGTTTCCATCGCCCAATTGGAAGTGCGCGAGACCGGACGTGCTGCCCTGGTCAGCGTCCTGCGCGCCCTGGTTCTGGGTGGCGCCGCGCTGGCTGTCGGCCTCGCCATGGGGCTGGGTCCGGTCGCCTTTGGGGTGCTGGTGCTGCAGTTCCTGACGCCCGGGGCGGTTACTGTCTATATGATGGCCACACGCTATGGCACGCAACCGGGTGCCGTGGCGGGGATGGTGCTGATCTCGACCCTCGCCGCGCTGCTGATCGTACCCGCCGCGCTGGCCCTGCTGCTCTAGCGGTCATAGGTCGCGCAGTTCGCGGCGCAGGATCTTACCGGTGGCGGTGGTCGGCATCCGCTCGATAAACGCCACCTCGCGCGGCGCCACATGGGGGCTGAGGCGGGTCTTCACATGGGCAATCAGCGCCGCCGCCAGACGGTCGTCGCCGACCTGACCGGGGGCGAGGGTGATGAAAGCCTTCACGACCTCGGTGCGTACCGGGTCCGGAACACCGATCACCGCCGCCATCTCGACTGCCGAGTGTCCGGTCAGGCAATGCTCGATCTCCGTCGGGCCGATGCGGTAACCCGAGGATGTGATCACATCGTCCGTGCGCGAGTTGAAGTAGAAATAGCCCTGAGCGTCCATCATCCCCTCGTCGCCAGTGCGCATCCAGTCGCCGATGAACTTCTCCCGGGTTTTCCGAGGGTTGTTCCAGTACTCCAGAAACATTGCGGCATCGCCGCGGCGGATCGCGATCTCGCCGGTCTTGCCAGCAGCGAGGGGTCGGCCATCCGCATCGATCACTGCAACATCCGATCCGGGGATTGCGCGGCCCATCGAGCCCGGACGCACATCCAGGATGTTCGAGGAGTTGCCGAGCACCACATTGCACTCGGTCTGTCCATAGAATTCGTTGATGGTCAGGCCCAGCGTTTCACGCCCCCAGGACAGCATCTCGGCCCCCAGGCTTTCGCCGCCCGAACCGACGCTGCGGAGTGAGAGCTGAAAACGTCCGGGATCTGGCACCTGGCGCATCAGTTTCAACGCAGTCGGGGGCAGAAAGACATTGGTGAGCTGGAAGTTCTGCAGGATCTGGAACGCCTCCTCCGGATCGAACCGCTCCATCCGATAGCTCAACAACGGCACGCCAAAGCGCAGGCAGGGCATGGCGATGTTGCAGAGCCCCCCCATCCAGGCCCAATCCGCCGGTGTCCACATCGCGGCGTTGTCCTTGGGAAAGAAGTCATGCACCAATTGCACGGCGGGCACATGACCCAGCAACACGCGGTGCGCATGCAGCGCGCCTTTGGGCGGGCCTGTGGTGCCGGAGGTGTAGGAGATAAAAGCCGGTGTCTCGGGCGTCGTCGCGGCAGGCGCGAGGCTGTCCGATGCCTCCGCCATCAGCGCGGGCAAGTTCAACGCACCGGGGCCCGCGCCGTCGATGCAGAAGGTGACCTCAACCCCCGCCCCGATCCCGTCGAGTTTCGGCAGGTTCTGGGCATCGGTCACAATCATCCGCGCACCGGAATCGTCCAGCCGATAGGACAGACCATCCGCCCCGAACAAGGTGAACAAGGGGACGATGATGGCCCCGATCTTATATGCCGCAAGATGGGTCAGCAGCGTCTCGGGGCATTGCGGCAGCAAGACCGCGATGCGGTCGCCGGCCCGCAAGCCCCTGGCCAGCAGCAGATTGGCCAGTCGGTTCGAGTGCCGATCCAGATCGCGGAAGGTGAATTCGCGGACTCCGTCGGCCTCCAAGTGCAGCAGCGCCAGCCGCTCCGGGTCGCTGCGCGCCCATTTACCGACCATATCCTCGGCCAGATTATAGTCGGCTGGCAGGTTCCAGCGATGGGCCTGGCGGATGGCATCCCAGTTTTCAGCACATGTGATCTCGGACATGGGCGACATAGCGCCCCGCGAGGCTGAGCCTGTCAAGCCCGGCCCCATCCGAGCCGCTCAATCAAAAAGGTGACGACGCAGGATCGGCACGACCTCTCTATCGATCCAGTAGTTGGTATGACCGCGCGGGCCGACAGCATGCTCTTCCGGCCAGCTGCCCTTCTTGGGATCGTTGCGCGGGCGAATATGGGTGCCGACGAAATCATTGATCCGGAAGATGTTGATCCAGGCCGCGAGCCCCGTGCGCACCCGGCCCGGCACCACGAATTGCCGCGGGAAATAATGCCCATAGATATGCGTGAAGGGCGAGCCCATGGTGATCAACGTCCAGGGCGCGCCATGACCCATCAGTTCCGGGATCTTCTTGTGACGCAGCACATCCAGCGCCACGACGGTGCCCTGGCTGTGAGCAACCAACATCACCTCGTCCGGCAGGTGGCGCGAGACCATGGCCCGCGCAACAGCGATGAAGCGCCGCTCGATCCGCTCGCGCATGTAGAATTCGCGTCGCTGTGGGTCGGGATGGTACTCGAGAACCCGGAAATAGTTGATCACGTCCGAGCCGAGGTCGATCCCCACCCGCAGCCAGTCTCGAAACGCGTAAAGGGCAACGCCCACCAGCGCCGATATTGCCAGCAGCAGCTTGAAATGCTGGTAAGCCAAGTTTGCCAGCCAGTTCATCCAGCTGACATCGTAGAACAGTACCCCCTGATCCCGCATCACGCTGATGGTCGCCAGCATCAGAAGTGCGACCGGGCAGAACATCGTGATCAATGCAATCGGCTGGGCGACGATCAGACGGGGTGCCGCATCCGGGCTGCCATCCGGCTCGGCGAAATAGGTCAGGGGCTTCACCCTGCGTTTCCAAGCCGCCTGAGGTCCCAGATAGATCAACGCCGTCGCCGAAGCGAGGGCCAGCGAGAAAGCCCAGTTGACCCAGACCAGAAAGAACGCCGCCTTGAAGAGCTGATAGTTCCCAGTGAAGGACTCGTCGATAAAGAAACCCACCGCCCAGAAGCAGCAAAGCAGCAGGATCCAGAACAGCGCCATGGCCGAAAGCGCGACCGGCGCAAGCGAGGGGATATGGCGGCGATGCCGCTCGACCCGGACGCGCACCCACATCAGCATGTGGACGACCAGAATCGCGGTCATCAGGATGAAGGTCAGCATCCACGCGCCCTGCTGCGCCAGCAAAAGCAGGACACCAAGCAGGTAGATGCCCTTTAGCTCGTTCTTGCAGCTTTGATTGCCACCAGTGAGCAGGTTTTCCCCGATACAGATGAAGCTGAGCGCCTCGCGCTCCAACTCGTTCGCCAAGCGCCCAGTGCGGCAGAGGCTTTGGCGCAAGAAATCCGCTCCCTCGCCGCAGAAGGCCGCGATCAAGGGCGTGCCCTCCATGGTCTCGCCGGTCGGAAGCGTGACCGAAAGATACCAAAGCGCGATCGCCGCCAACGCCAGCAGGACGGAGGAGAGGATCAACCAGAGCCAGTATCCCCGCCAGAGATAGCTGACGGAACTGCGCCGCTGCAGCAGCGCATAGGCCGCTACCGGCACCGTCACCACTAGCGCCCAGCGAAAATCCAGCACCATCGCATCACCCATCGAGGCCCGCGCCGCCGACGCAATGACCGCCCCGATCAGCAGAACGGTGTTCATCGCCGCAATCGGCCCATGGATACAGTAGATCGCGGTGTCGCTGAGCCGCCGCATCAACGGATGATTGTCATAGGTGACAGCAGCGCTCTCGCGCACGATATGGCCGAGACCCAGGATCACCCGCACAAGGCTGAACAGGATCGCCAACGTTCCGCGCCCGGTCACCACCACGTCGGACCAATAGACCTCGGCGAAGATATGGTCGGTGTCCGGCGTGCGCAGGCGGCGGGAATGGCATTCGAACTGACAGGGGATGTCGGCAGGTGGCGAGGGGTCGTCCAACGGCGCGCCGTCCTCCTCGCTCAGTCGCTCTATGTCATAGGAGGTCGCCTCGCACCGGTCCACCGGCATCGACGAGGTCAAGAGGCCAAGGCATTCGCCCGGCGCCTGCTCTCCGATCCCATGTACCACCAGGATCAGCCGTTTCTTGCCCATCGGACTACCTTCGGAACCGCTGCCAACCCATTGTATCAGAGATCAGAAGCCCCGCCAGAACCTTCATAGCAGCGCGCGCTGCCCCTGATGACGCTAGTCTGGGGAGATCTCGCGATGCAGCACGTCCTTCACCGGCGGGTCCACCCAGTAAAAGCTGTGCCCACCGCAATGTACCGGCACCTCGACCGGCCAATCGGTATTGTGGCCGATATGCGTGCCGATGAAGTCGTCGATGCGGAAGATATTGATCCAACGATCGGCATAGATGTCGCTTCGATCCGGCACGTCGTAATACGGGCCCGGAAAGTAGTTGTGGTAGAGATGGGTATAGGGCGAACCCATGGTGATTAGCGTCCAGCGGCGGCCCGCGCGCTGTTCATCCACGAAATGTCCCTTGGATTTGCGCAGCGCATCCAGCGCAATCACCGTGCCCTGGCTGTGGGCGACGATGATCACCTCGTCGGGTTGATGACGGCGGATCAAGGTTTCGGCCACGACGATGAACCGCCCCTCGATCCGGTCGCGCTGGGGGTAGACGCGCTTCTTCGGATCCTTCTCCCACTTCCAGACACGCATATAGTTGATGATGTCGCTGGCGATGCTGATCCCGGTCGCGATCCTGTCGCGCAAGAGGTATAGCGTGACACCCAGCAGGACGGCCGAGAGGAACAACTCGTCGAAATACTCGCGCGAGAGCTGATCGACCTCGTCAATCATCGTGGCGTTCATGATCGAGCCGTCGACGGTGCGCAACGTCAGGATCATCATCACGATCAGCAGCAGCGGTGGGCAGGCCATGATCACCATCGCAATCGGGTCCGCCACGATCATGCGCGGAGGCGAGCGGGGTGCGCCGGTCTTCTCGTTAAAGTAACGCTCGGGAGGGATTTTGCGCGCATGTAGCAGTTCGGGCCCAAAGCTGCACCATGTAGCGACCAGCAGCACAAGGATCAGGATTAGCCAGTTCACATAAACCGGGTGAAACGCCGAGATGAAGAGTGCCCGGTGACCGCCAAAATCCGGATATAGGAAGATCATCACTGCCCAGATGCAGGACAGGATCAGAAGCCAGAACATCATCATGGCGGACAGCGCGACCGGCGCCAGCGAGGGCGGCGCGTGATAGCCGCGCGCGCGGACCTGCAGGTGCCAGAAAAAATGACCGAACAGCAGCACCGTCGTCACCGATAGCAGAACCAACCAGATCAGCCACTGTGCCAATACCAGAAACATGCTGAGCGCATAGATGCCGACCAGCCGCTTAACGCAATGCGTGCGCTGGTCTGTGATCTCGACCTTGGCTCCATCTTCGCTTCTGGTCTTGGCGCCTTCGCTCTTGGATTTGCTCTGCACCACCACCCAATCGCAGATCAGACCCCGGCTCCAGTCACCGATCAAAGCCAGAGTGACGGGGATCTGCTCGGTCAGCGCCGGCACGAAGAAGGCCGTATCGGGGGTCTGGGGGGCATCGCTCTTGGTCGGCGCAGTTGCGGCGACCTCGCGTTCCAGCACGCCGAAGGTCAACGGATCTTCTGACCCCAGATCACGGTGCAGAATCTGGGTGAATGCGATCAGCGCAATGCTGATCGCGACCATCGAGCGGAAGAAGTGCTTGATCAGATATCGCCCGGTCCGCAGATAGAAGAACCCCGCGATAAACATAAGCCCGAAGCCCAAAACCGTGGGCCAGAAAAAGCGTGTGCTGTCATGGGTTAGGATGTGGCTGTAGCCGCTCAACTCCATGAACATCGCGACGAAGGCCGTGATCAGAACCACGCTGTTGATCGCCGCAAGCGGCCCGTGCATCAGCCAGACCGCGATAGACGCTGTCATATGCAGCATCGGTTTGCGGGCATAGACATGGTCGGCGCTTTCGCGGACCAGATGGCCCAGCCCCAGGATCACCTGGAAGAGGTCGAGCAGGATCTGGACAAATCCGATCCCCATGACCGCGACGTCGGCCCAATAGACCTCGGCAAACAGGTCATCCGACTTTTCGGTTTTGCGTCGCAGCGTGTGACAGGCGAACAGGTCGGGACCCTTGCGATGGGAAAAGCGCGTGCCCTCCAGAACCTGATGGGTAGCAGCGGTGGTTTCGGTGCCCGGCGCCTCCTCCAACCCCGAGGCCAACAGGCCCAGCGTCTCGCCCGGTTCCAACTGGCCGACACCGTGAACCACAAGGATCAGCTTCTTTTTACGTCGAGCTGGCACGCCAATCCCCAGACCATCCCCCGGACCCGACATGCAGGTTATCATGCAACAGCCTGAACACCATTGATTTTCGTCTTTTGCAGCGCCCGGGTACCCGGCTGGTGCAGCGAACATATGGGCAAAACCGGAAAAGATTGATCCCCCGGCGTGCAAACCCTAAGTTCCGACGGAGACGGAGAGCCAGATGACTATCACGCCACAGCTAATCGACCCGTTCCAGCGCGCCATCACCTATCTGCGCGTTTCGGTCACCGACCGCTGCGACTTCCGCTGCGTCTATTGCATGGCCGAGAACATGACTTTCCTGCCCAAACGCGATCTGCTGACGTTGGAGGAGCTGGACAGCATGTGTTCCACCTTCATCGGGCTGGGCGTGCGCAAGCTGCGGATCACAGGGGGCGAACCCCTGGTGCGCAAGAACATCATGTGGTTCTTCGAGAGAATGGGCCGCCATCTGGGCAATGGCCTGGACGAGCTGACCGTTACGACCAATGGCAGTCAGCTCAAGAAACACGCCCAGGCACTCGCCGATTGCGGGGTGAAGCGGATCAATGTCTCGCTCGACACCCTGGACGAGGCAAAGTTCCAGGCGATTACCCGATGGGGACGCCTCGCCCAGGTCCTGGAGGGGATCGAGGCCGCGCAGGCTGCGGGCCTGCGCGTGAAGATCAATGTGGTGGCCCTGAAAGGCACCAATGACACCGAGATCCACCGCTTGCTGGAATGGTGCGATGCGCTGGGGATGGATCTGACCTTCATCGAGGTCATGCCGATGGGCGATCTGGGCGGCGAGGACCGGCTGGACCAGTATTATTCGCTGAAAGATCTGCGCCGCGATCTCAGCGAGCGTTGGACCCTAACCGAAACCGACTATCGCACCGGTGGGCCGGCCCGGTATTTCCGGGTGGAGGAGACCGGCCAGCGCGTGGGATTTATCACGCCGCTGACCCATAACTTCTGCGAAAGCTGCAACCGGGTGCGCCTGACCTGCACGGGCCAACTCTATATGTGCCTGGGCCAGGACGACGACGCGGACTTGCGTAAAGTGCTGCGAGAGAACGATGGCCCGGCTGCGCTCGAGGCTGCAATCCGCGAGGCGATCACGCGCAAACCCAAGGGTCATGACTTTGACTATTCACGCCAGAGGGTCGACGGGCAAGTCGCCCGCCACATGAGCACCACCGGCGGTTAGTAGCTGTAACCGAGCTCCGCCAGCTCGTCGGCGTAGACCAAGGCAAAACGGCGGATCTGATCCTCGGTCAGATACTCCCGGTAGGTGCCGCTCTTGCGTTTCCACGCCATCCTGCCGTCGCGTTTGGTGTGGACATCTGCCAGATCGAACACTGCGGTCGTATCAATCCCCGGCAGATCCAGGAAGTCGAACATCTGCGTCACCGTCTCGTCGAATTTCTGCTTCAGGTCCTCGTATCGCAATATGAAGATCGGCTCGCCCGCTTCGGCCCTGGCACGAGCCAGGCCAACATGCTCGAAGTAACCGCCGAATTTCTTGTTGTTCGGAAACAGCGTCGCATCTGCAATCCAGCGCGCGAGCAGCCTCTCCATCTGTGCCTCGGATATCTGATCGACGGACTCGATCCGAAATCCCGAGCGGCGCCCGGCTTCGTTATCCACATTCTTGGAGAGGAAGTTGAGATAGGAGACAAACACATCCAGCGGATCGCGATGGATATAGATCACCTTGTTCGTCGGCACCGGATCGCCTGCGGCATCGACGGCAATCTGCTTGTGGTGCGACTTGTAGAAGAACCAGTCGCGCCCGGCCAGATGCCAGCCCCTGCGCAGTGGCGCCTCCTTCGCCAGGTCAATCAGAAACCGGTCCGTCGCTTCCGGCAGGTCCGGGATGCCCATCCCCGCCGCCAGAATAGTGCGCAGCCAGCGGTTGCCCGAGCGCGGGAAGGAATAGACTCCCACGGATATCGCGTGCGAGGGATCGAAGGTTTCAACCGCATAGCCCTCCACCTGCTCGGCGCCGACGTCTTGATCCATCTAGAGATACTCCTTTGCGCACACGTTCTCGCTGTGCCCGTTGCCTATGATACAATTCTCACACGCAAGGCAAGCAATTGCCCGGTCGCGGGCGCAATTTTGGGGAACGCAGATGGATCTTCGCATTGGTATACTGGCCGCCGCGCCGGATGCGCCCGACGCCGCGGTTCAGGGTATGCTCGACGCGCAGGACGAACTCGCCAAGCTCGGCACATTCGATAACCCGCGCCGCGTCGCCCATCTGATCGGTCAATGCGCGCATGAGAGCATGCGTTTCACCCACGATACCGAGAACTTGTTCTACTCCGCCAAGCGTCTGGTGCAGGTCTGGCCCAGCAGGTTTCGCAGCCTGACCTCGGCGGCACCCTTTGCCAAGAACCCGGAGGCGCTGGCCAACAAGGTCTATGGCGGGCGCATGGGCAATACCCAGCCCGGCGACGGCTTCCGGTTTCTTGGGCGCGGCTGGATCCAACTCACCGGGCGCGACAATTACACCACCTATGGCAAGATGATCGGTATGGACCTCGCAGCCGATCCCGAGCGAGCGACCGAGCCGGATATCGCCTGGCAACTTGCCGCCGCCTATATGGCTACGCGCACGCGCTCACGCAAAACACTGTTCGCCTGGGCGGATGAGAACAATGTCGAGGCCGTGACCCGCGGCATCAATGGTGGCACCCATGGGTTGGAGGACCGGCGTGCCCGAACCCTGCGCGCGCTCACGGCGCTTGGCGGGGTCGAACCGCATACGAAGCTGGAGCGCGGTGACGATGGGGTGGAGGTGGTGCTGCTGCAGCGCTCACTGGCCACTGCAGGCTTTTCACCGGGCGGTCAGGACGGGAATTTTGGCCCGGCGACCGAGAAGGCACTGAAGGCCTTCCAAACCGCCGAAGGGTTGGAGCCCACAGGTATCAGCGACAAAGCGACATGGGAGGCGTTGGATGCCGCAACCGGCAGCGGCAAACGGCTCGAAAGCCTTTCGCAAACCCCGGTGATCCCAAAACCGCCTGCGCCGGTGAAGCCGACGCCCTCGCCCCTGGCGCCCGATTCCGCGCCGATTCCAGTCGCCAGACCGGACCCGGTTCTGGCACCGGATACAGCGCCGATGCCAATGGCCAAACCGGATCGCCTGCCGCAGCTTGCCATGGGCGACACGGGCGAGGCGGTGCTGGTCCTGCAGCTCACGCTTCTGCGCCAGGGCGCCTCGATTTCCTCGCGCTTCGGGCCAAGCACGGAACAGGCTGTCAGGGCCTTCCAGTCTTCTGCCGGATTGAAGGTGGATGGGATTGTCGGGCCGGACACCTGGGCGGCGCTGGGACCACTGGCGCGATAGCCCGGCTGCGTCGGATGGTCCGGCTGGGCGCTAGACGGGCAGCGCCTCGACAGGCATGATCGTTGCTCCCCCAACCGGAGATGCTCAATGATCCGCGCCACCCTGCTCGCCCTGTCCCTTACCCTTCCGTTGGCGCACAGCGCCCTGGCACAAAGCCGCGCGGACCCGGAGGCGGCCAGCGGCTGGGCCCCGAAACCCCTGGTCGAAGCGCGATCCGAAATGATCGTCGCCGCACATCCGGAAGCGAGCGCGGCAGGCGCTGCAATCCTGGCCGAGGGTGGCTCGGCCGCCGATGCGGCAATCGCAGCGCTGCTGGTCTTGAATGTGGTGGAGCCGCAATCCAGCGGGATTGGCGGCGGGGCCTTTGCCCTGGTTCACGGCCCCGGGGGGCTGACCAGCCTCGATGCCCGGGAAACCGCCCCGATGGCGGCAGGACCGGACCTGTTCTTTGTGGATGGCGAGAAACTGGGTTGGACCGCTGCCGTGCCCACGGGTCGTTCGGTCGGGGTCCCGGGTCTCGTCCAGCTGATGGGGCAGATGCACGCCCGCCATGGCAGACTGCCCTGGGCCCGGCTTTTCGTCCCCGCGATCCGGCTGGCGGAGGAAGGATTTACCGTATCCCCGCGCCTGGCCGCTTCGGTCGCGCGCTTTGCCGAGCAAATCGCAGGCACCGATGCAGCGCGTGTATTCCTGCCCGGTGGCAAGCCGTTGTCGGAAGGCAGCACATGGCGCAACCCCGATCTGGCGCGCAGCCTGCGCCGCCTAGCCCTTTCCGGCCCACGCCTGTTCTACGAAGGGGCGATGGCTGGCGAGATCGTGAAGGCGGTAGAGGCGACCCCAATGCCGGGCGCTCTGACATTGGGGGATTTCGCCGCCTATGAGGTTGTGGAACGAAAGCCGGTTTGTCTGCCCTATCGGGCTTACCGGATCTGCGGCATGGGGCCGCCGTCCTCCGGCGCGACGACCGTGGGCCAGATCCTTGGATTGATGGAGGCGGTGGGTGTGCCGCAGGACGCCGCTACGCGACACCATCTGTTCGCAGAGGCGTCGCGCCTGGCCTATGCCGACCGCGCGCTTTATCTGGGCGATCCGGATCAGGTGAAAGTGCCAGTCCGGGGCCTGCTCGATCCCGCCTATCTGGCGGAGCGTGCCTCTCTGATCGACCCCGGCCAGGCCAGCCCCGACGTGGCGGAGGCCGGTGATCCCCCGTGGCACGAGGGACGCTTTGCCCCGGATCAAAGCCGCTCCAGTCCGGGAACGACTCATCTTTCGGTGCGCGATGCGCAGGGGCTCTCGATCTCGCTGACTGCATCAATCGAGACGGCGTTCGGCTCGAAACGCATGGCCGGCGGATTCTTGCTGAACAACCAGCTCACTGACTTCTCGTTCCAGCCGGTCGGCCCGGACGGTGCGCCGGTCGCCAATGCGCCTGGGCCGGGTAAGCGGCCCCGGTCGTCGATGGCGCCGACAATCGTGTTCGAGGGTGACGACCCGGTTCTGCTGATCGGCTCGCCTGGCGGCTCGCGCATTCCGGAATATGTCGCCAATGCTTTGATCGCCATCCTGGATGACGACGCTGATCCGGCGGCGGCAGCGGCCCGGCCACATGTTTCGCACCGCAATCGCGGCACCGTAACGCTGGAGGAGGGTGGGCACAGTGCAGGGATGGTGCAAGCCCTTACCGCGATGGGACATCAGGTCGAGATCGGGGTCATGACCTCCGGCCTGCACATTTTACAGATCGGACCGGATGGCAGGCTAAGGGGCGGCGCCGACCCGCGCCGTGAGGGAATGGCGATGGGCGACTAAACCGGCTCAGCCCTTCAGACAGGCGTTAACGAATTCGTCCTGACGCGAATGCGCCACGCGCGCGATCTTCAGGTCGAAACAATCGAAGGCATGGACGCCGCCAGGCACCAGCGCAAGCCGCGCCTTGTTGCCCGCTGCGCGCCAGCGCCCCGCCATGAAAATCGTATCGTCCAGCAAAGGATCGAGCGTTCCAACCTGGAAAAGCGCCGGAGGCAGATCCGACAGATCGGCCCAGAGCGGCGATGCCTCGCGGGCGTCCCCGCCGTTCAAAAGGTTCTGCGCAAACCAAGCGATGACCGGGGTCGAAAGGATCATGTACTCCTCGCCCCAGTTCCGGGCCGAGGGGGTCATGCCCAGATCGAAACAGCCGTAATTCAACACCGTGGCCGCGACCCGACGGTGATCTCCGCTGTCGCGCAGCCGAAGCAGGGTGATCGCCGACAGATGGGCCCCTGCGCTTTCGCCGCCAATCACCATTGGCCCGGCATAAGTCTGCATAGCCCAGCGCGCCGCCGCTTCGCAGTCATCTGCGCAACCAGGCCAGCGATGCTCCGGCGAGAGGCGGTAGTGGACCGAGGCGACGGCGAGCCCAGTCATCGCCGCGATCCTTTGACAATACCCGTCATACTGATCCGGCGCGCCCAGCGACCAGCCACCACCATGGATATGCAGATACACTCCGCGCACCGGTCCGGTGGCAGGCAAGCTCAGCCTCACCCTGCCTGGGCCGCCCGGCGCACCGGGGATCTCGACCCAGTTCGACCCCGACAACGGTCCAGCGGGCGGGAACAGGCCCTTGCCCTCGGCCCGCGCCTTGCGCGTCTCGGTCAGCGGCACCTCGGTCGGCGTCGGCGCCCGCGCAAGCCGCGCCGATAGGTCGACATTGAAGGAGAGGGTTTCTTCGTTGATCAAATCTGGATCGAACGCATCGTCTGCAATCATGTCTGCCTCGTCAACTGCAACTCTGGGTATATCCCGCTGTGCCAGACAAGACCAGAAATGCGTCAGCCGGACCATGCCGGCTGACGCGGAATTGTCTCAGATCGCGCCTTTAGCCATCTGATCGGCGATGTAATCGGCCTGGCGCATCGCCAGGCTGACAATCGTCAGTGTCGGATTTTCAGCCGCCCCGGTGGTGAATTGCGAGCCATCCGAGATGAAGAGATTGGCGATGTCATGGGCCTGGCCATGCTTGTTGACCACACCGTCCTTCGCCTCTGCCGACATCCGGTTGGTACCCAGGTTGTGGGTCGAAGGGTAAGGCGGCGTCGGCATGGTGCGCGTGGCCCCAACCGCATCGTAGAGGGCCGAGCCCTGCTGGTAAGCATGGTTGCGCATCGCGACATCGTTCGGATGATCGTCGAAATGCACATTCGGGACGGGCAGGCCGTACTGGTCCTTCTCCTCGCCATGCAGGGTGATCCGGTTGGATTCCTGTGGCATGTCCTCTCCCACGATCCACATGCCAGCCATGTTCTCGTAGCCATCCATGGCGCTGGAGAATTCGCGACCCCAGGCACCGGGATCCAGGAAGGCGGCCATGAAGGGCAGACCGATGGACAGGGTTTCCAGTTCGTAACCGCCGGCAAAACCGCGCGCAGTGTCGTGACGCGACTCGTCCGTGATGATCCCGGCCATCGTCGTGCCTCGCCACATCCGAACAGGCTCGGGGAAGATCGCATAGACCGATCCCGTCATGTGCCGCATATAGTTTTTGCCGACCATGCCCGAGGAGTTGGCCAACCCGTCCGGGAACATCGAGGACGCCGAATTCAGCAATAGCCGCGGGCTTTCGATCGAGTTCCCCGCCACAGCGACGGCGCGGGCCGCCTGGCGTTGCTGGTTGCCCTCGGCATCCGCATAGACGACGCCCGAGACCTTGCCCTGATCGTCATGCTCGATGGTCAGCACATGGGCGTTCTCGCGCACCTCCAGGTTGCCGGTCGCCTCGCCCGCTGGGATCTCGGTATAGGCGGTCGACCATTTCGCGCCGGTTTTGCAGCCCTGGAAGCAGAAGCCCAGTTGCTGGCAGGCGGCGCGGCCATGGCGCTCCTGGCTGTTGATCGCCATCCGGCCGGTATGCGCGCCATAGCCCAGCTTCTTGGCCCCCGCTTCGAAGACCTTGAAGTTGTTGTTGCCGGGCAGACCGGGAATGTCGTTGGTGCGTGTGACGCCCATCTTGTCCTCGGCCTTGGCATAGTAGGGCGCCATCTCTTCGCTATCGATTGGCCAGTCCAGCAGGCTCGCCCCCTCGATTTCACCGTAGGTCGTGCGCGCCTTCCATTCGTGGTCCTGAAAACGCAGGCTGGCGCCTGCCCAATGCACGGTGGAGCCGCCCACCGCCTTCACGATCCAGGCAGGCAGTCCAGCGAAGTCCTTCGCCACCCGCCAACTGCCAGAAGTCGTGCGCTTGTCGAGCCATGCGAGCTGACCGAAGCTCGGCCACTCATCGTTCAAGTAATCCTCCGGCAGATGCCGCCCGCCAGCCTCGAGCGCCACGACGGAGATGCCTTTCTGCGCCAGTTCATTCGCCAGGGTGCCGCCACCGGCGCCCGTTCCGATTACCACGACGACGCTGTCATCGCTCTGATCAAATGGTGCTGCCATGTCCTAGCCCTCCCTCACAGCCACGCGATGTCATCAAAACCGCGGTCGATGTAGCCGCCAAGCTCGAAGGACGAACCCTCGTAGCCGAAGTGCCCCCAGATCTCTTTTTGATTGTAGAGGCCGACGACCAGCCCGCCGCGGATGGTCTGGAAGAACTCGCCATCCTGGATCTGGCGCAAGAGTGCGACGCGGTCGATCTCCCACCCGGTATCGAGATAGCTGGGATATCCTGCTGCCCGCGCCTTTTCGTCCAGGCTCGAGACACCGGCCTCGATCATGTCCTTAAAGGCGACATCTTCGCGCGCCTTGTCGTCATGGCCCTTTACCGCGATCGCGTAATTCGCATCGGCGATCCGGTCATGGGGATAGATGTCGCGTGCCATTTGGATCAGCACTGCCATCGTGGCCGGTGCAAGCGATTTGCTTTCCGTCGCCCAGGCTTCGGTTGCGTGGGCGACGAAGCCTGTCCCGATCACCAGTGCCGTTCCGGCCTTGGCGCCGGATGCCAGCAATTCGCGCCGGGTCATCCCCCGCACGCCATTGTCGTGAGCCATGTTTTCCTCCCTGGCTGTGCCCGGATTTTCCGGGTCGTTTGCTCGGCGAGCCGTGTCGGCTCAGATAAATCTCCCGCTGCGCTCCAGAACTTCGATCTCGTATCCATCGGGGTCGGCGACGAAGAAGAAGCGTCCGACCAGTTTTCCGTCGGGCGCGAATTCGACCAACTTGCGCGGGTTCAAACCCTCGGCCTCGAAGCGCGCATGTTCCGCATCCAGATCCTCGACCGAGACCGCGAAATGACCATAGCCGTTGCCGAGGTCATAGGCCTCGGCCTGGCCTTTGTTAACCGTCAGTTCCAGCTCGAAACTCTGCTCGGCATTGGAGAGGTAGATCAACGTGAACTTCTCGAAATCCAGGCGATCCGCGACCTTCAACCCGAAGGCACGGTCGTAGAACTCAATCGACCGGGCCTCGTCCATCACCCGGATCATCGAGTGGATTGCTTTTGCCATCGGCGCCTCCCTTTTCTTTCAAGGTAGGCGCAATCGGGTCCGGCGTGGTGGTAGCGGGCTACTACTCCGCCGCGATCGCTTGCGCCCGGACACCCAACGCCTTCAGACATGCGCAGCGCAACAGCGAGGTGAAGTTCTGCACCTCGCCATGCAGTTCATACACTTCGTCATGCAGCTTCGAGAGGAACTGGGGCACCGTCATGTCCTCGGCGGCGGCGATCTCCTCAAGCACCGTCCAGAACGCGGCCTCCAGCCGGATCGAGGTCGAGTGACCGCTCAAGCGGATCGAGCGTGTCTCGGACGTGTAGTCGGCTGGATCCTGTCCCGCAAAGATCTGGCACATATCCGTCTCCTCCGTTCGGTTCCTTTATTCTTCACCGGAAAACGGCCCATCGCAACTGTTTGCTTTTGGGTGCGCTCGCAGCCGCCTCGCGTATTTTTCCATTTGATAAAATTTGTCCAGTCGGTCAAAGTCGTCTCGATCAACGTCGATTAGGTAACCGAAAGGGACCCCATGTCGCGCGCGCCCGGGCGGATTTCCGCAGAAGAAATTGCCGAGAACTTTGCAGATCTGCACCCGCCATTGACGCCGCACGAGGCGCTGGTGGCAGCCGACCGCTGCTATTTCTGCCATGATGCACCCTGCGTAATCGCCTGCCCGACGGCCATCGATATTCCGATGTTCATCCGCCAGATCGCGTCGGGTCAGCCCAGGGCAGCGGCGAAGACGATCTTTGACCAGAATATCTTGGGCGGCATGTGTGCGCGGGTCTGCCCGACCGAGACGCTGTGCGAGGAAGCCTGCGTGCGCGAGACGGCAGAGGGTGAGCCGGTGATCATCGGTCGCCTTCAACGCTATGCCACCGATGCGCAGATGGCGGCTGGAGGGCAGCCTTACTCCCGGGCTGAGCCATCAGGCAAATCGGTGGGGGTGGTGGGCGCAGGACCGGCCGGCCTGGCCTGCGCCCATCGGCTTGCGCTTCTGGGACACGAGGTCGAAATCTTCGATGCGCAACCCAAGGGTGGGGGCCTTAATGAATACGGGATCGCAGCCTACAAGACCGTGGACGACTTCGCGGCGCGCGAGTTGGACTGGTTGCTCTCCATCGGCGGGATCGAGCTTATCACGGGCCGGGTCTTCGGCGAAGATTTGACGCTCGGCTACCTGCAGGGCCGCCATGACGCCGTGGTTCTGGCCATGGGCCTTGGCGGCGTCAACGCGCTGCGGGCTGAGGGCGAGGATATGGACGGGGTCGTCGATGCCGTCGATTTCATAGCCCAGGTCCGCCAATCCGACCGAAGCGACATCCCCGTAGGCCGCAATGTGGTGGTCATCGGTGGTGGGATGACCGCCATCGATGCCGCCGTGCAGGCCAAGCTGCTGGGGGCGGAGACGGTCACCATCGCCTATCGCCGGGGGCGCGACGCCATGGGAGCCAGCCGGTTCGAACAGGATCTGGCAGCCTCCAAAGGTGTAACCATTCGCGAAAACCTGCGTCCCCTGCGGGTCGAGGGCGAGGGTCAAGCCAGCACGGTTGTGCTGGAATACACCCGCAACGGGCCAAATGGGTTGGAGAGGACGGGCGAAACCCTGACCCTGGCTGCCGATCACATCATGAAAGCCATCGGACAGACCCTGACCGCGCCGCCGCAGATCGCCCTGGAGGGCGGCAAAATCGCCGTAGATGACCAGGGCCGCACCTCGACACCGGGCGTCTGGGCCGCAGGCGACTGCGCGGCGGGCGGTGATGATCTGACGGTAACGGCGGTTGCCGAGGGCCGCGATGCCGCCATCAGCATTCATCAAAGCTTCGGCGGGTGATATGATGCAAGGATCTGCTGCCCGTCTGCATTTCGAGGAGGCCATCATGCCCGCCATCGAAGACGCCGTCGCCGATCACTACACCACCGAGGATCTGTTGGGCCGCATCGCAGGGGCGCTAGAGGCCTCTGGGGTCGACCCTCACGCGCCACTGCCGGAGGATCTGAAAGCCGTCGACGAGTTTCACACCGGGGGCCTCGCCGCCACCGACGCGCTGCTAGATCAGGTGCCAATCGACCGCAGCACAAGGGTGTTGGACATCGGATCGGGTCTGGGCGGCACAGCCCGTCATATCGCCCACCGCTATGGCCCGAATGTCACCGGGGTCGATTTGACGCTTGTCTTTGTCGAAACCGCCCGCGCGCTCAGCGCGCTGGTCGGGCTGGAAGGCAAGACCCACTACCTTGAGGGCAGCGCCCTGGAACTGCCGATCCAGGATGCCAGCGCCGATCTGGCAACGCTTTTCCATGTGGGCATGAATATCTCCGACAAGGCGGCGATGTTCGCCGAGGCCGCCCGGGTGCTGGCCCCTGGCGGGATCTTTGCGCTCTTCGACGTGATGCAGGTGGGCGCGGGCCCGCTGACCTTCCCCTTCCCCTGGGCAGAGGAAGCACAGTTCTCCTTTGTCGACAGCCCTGCGGTCTACCGTCAGGCCGCCGAGCAGGCAGGTCTCGACCTGGCGGCGGAGCGCGACCGCAGGGACTTTGCGCTCGACTACTTCGCCCAGGTTTTCGCAAAGATCGGGGCGGAGGGGCCACCGGCGCTCGGCATCCACCTGCTGATGCGCGAAACGGCGGGACAGAAGCTGCAAAACTATGTCGCCTGCTGCGAGGCGGGCCTGATCGCACCGGTCGAAATGATCTTTCGCAAACCAGCCTGAGGAGGCCCGGAATGTCTTATGTCGATGGCCTGGTCGCCGCAGTCCCTAATGCAAGAAAGGACGATTACATCGCGCATGCCAAGGCGATGTGGGAGATCTTCAAGGACCATGGCGCACTCAGCCTGGTCGAATGCTGGGGCGATGATGTTCCCGCGGGCGAAGTGACGTCGTTCCCCATGGCGGTGAATTGCGCCGAGGATGAAACGGTCGTCCTGTCATGGATCCGCTGGGCGTCGAAGGAGGCCCGCAATACCGGCTGGACCCGCATCATGGAGGATCCTCGAATGCAACAGGAGGATATGCAGACCATGCCCTTCGACGGCAAACGCATGATCTTCGGCGGCTTTGCCCCCCTGCTGGACGTGAAAGCCTGAGGAGAGGAAGATGGCCGATATCCGCAACGACTTCGTAGGCATCAAGAGCCCGAACCCCTTCTGGCTGGCATCGGCCCCGCCGACGGACAAGGAGTACAATGTCCGCCGCGCGTTCGACGCGGGGTGGGGTGGCGTTGTCTGGAAGACTTTGGGGATGGATGGCCCGCCGATCGTGAATGTGAACGGTCCACGCTATGGCGTCGTCTATGGCGCGGATCGGCGATTGCTGGGGCTGAACAACATCGAATTGATTACCGACCGGCCGCTGGACGTGAATCTTCGTGAGATCAAGGCGGTCAAGCGCGACTATCCCGACCGCGCGATGATCGTCAGCCTGATGGTCCCCTGCGAGGAGCAATGCTGGAAGGATATCCTCGCCCGGGTCGAGGAGACCGAGGCTGACGGGGTAGAGCTCAATTTCGGCTGTCCCCACGGGATGAGCGAACGCGGCATGGGATCGGCCGTTGGTCAGGTGCCGGACTATATCGAGATGGTCACCCGCTGGTGCAAACAGAACACTGCGATGCCGGTGATCGTGAAGCTGACACCGAACATCACTGATATCCGATATCCTGCACGCGCGGCGGTCAAGGGCGGGGCGGATGCGGTCAGTCTAATCAACACGGTCTCGTCCATCACCTCGGTCAATCTGGACGACTTCAGCCCGGAACCCAGCATTGATGGCAAAGGCTCTCACGGCGGGTATTGTGGGCCTGCGGTGAAGCCGATTGCGTTGAACATGGTGGCCGAGATCGCCCGGGATTCCGAAACAGCGGGCATCCCGATCTCGGGCATCGGGGGCGTCACAACCTGGCGCGACGCGGCTGAGTTTCTGGCGCTGGGCGCGGGCAATGTTCAGGTCTGCACAGCCGCCATGACCTATGGCTTCCGGATCGTCCAGGAAATGACCTCGGGCCTCGCGGCCTGGATGGACGAGAAAGGCCACGCCGATCTGGACGCAGTGATCGGACGCGCGACGCCGAATGTGACCGACTGGCAGTATCTAAACCTCAACTACGTCACCAAGGCGCGGATCGATCAGGATCTTTGCATCAAATGCGGGCGCTGCTTCGCCGCATGCGAGGACACCTCGCACCAGGCCATCGCGATCGGCGAGGGGCGCAGGTTCGAAGTGATCGACGAGGAATGCGTGGCATGCAATCTCTGCGTCAATGTCTGCCCGGTCGAGGAGTGCATCACCATGGAGCGTTTGTCCGAAGGCGCGCAAGACCTGCGCACCGGACAGCGCGTATCGGACGACCATGCGGACTGGACGACACATCCCAACAATCCGTCACGGGTCGCAGCCGAATAGAAGGGTTGCACCCCGCCCCGGCTTTCGTCATCCAAGGGAGCCGACAGAAGGGGTGCATATGATATCTATCGCGGAACGACTGAGAGAGGCCGGTGTCGCACCGGTCATCCGAACGGCGAGCGAGGCGACGGCGCGGCGCGCGGTCGAGCTGTTGCGGGATGAAGGCTTCTCGTTGTTCGAGATCACGTTGACCACGCCGGGTGCGCTGTCACTGATCGCGGATCTGGCGCAGGATCCGTCGCTCTGCATCGGCGTTGGTACAGTTCTGGCACCCGATGAGGCCCGCGCGGCAATCGACTCCGGTGCTTCCTTCGTCATTGCACCCGGTCATGTGCCAGGCCTGGTCGCGGCTTGTGCAAATACGGCACCGGTCGCACTGGGCGCCGCAACGCCATCGGAGGTGATGCAAGCGATGCGAGAGGGCGCGGATTTCGTAAAGATCTTCCCGGCCAGGCAGCTTGGCGGGCCGGGGTTCCTGCGTGCCTTGCGCTCGGTCTTCCCCGATCTCGCGCTTATGCCGACAGGCGGTATCGATCCGGACGATATCGGCGCCTATATCGAAGCGGGTGCGGCCTGTCTGGGCATGGGCGGCAATCTGGTCAGCGAACGCGCGCTGGCCGCAGGCGAAGACGATGTGATCCGTCAGGCCGCTCGCGCCGTGCGGTCGGCGATTGCCGCCGCCAGATGACCTCATCTACGCGGATCCTTTGCCTTGGCGAGCCTCTGGTCGAGTTCGTTCGACTGGAGGACGGCCTCTACCGCCGGGGTGTGGGCGGCGATACCTCCAATGCTGCCATCTCTGCGGCACGGCAGGGTGCGTCGGTCGGATGCCTGACTGCGCTGGGCGCCGACCGGTTCGGCGATGCGGTGATGGAGCTCTGGCAGCGCGAGGGGGTCGATACCAGTGGTGTAAAACGCGATCCGGACGCGCCGACTGGCATCTATTTCATCGATCCGGACCCCATGGGGCGGGCGTTCACCTATTACCGTGCGGGATCTGCGGCGAGCCATCTGCGACCGCGGGATCTACCGCGGGATCTGCTAAGCTCTGCCGGGGTCCTGCATCTGAGCGGGATCACGCTGGCCGTGTCGAGCGATCTGCGCGAAACGGCCTTTTCCGCGATGGAGCTTGCGCGCCAGTCCAATACCGCAGTTTCCATCGATACCAATCTGCGACTGAAACTTTGGGACGCGGAGGACGCGCGCAACACCCTGCACGCCGCGATGGCCTATGCGCAAATCGCTGTCACTAGCCTCGAGGACAGCGAGACCCTCACCGGGTTGAGCGATCCCGGCGAGATCATCGCACACTATCAATCGCTCGGCCCCCGGATCGTCCTGGTCACGATGGGCGCAGAAGGTTGCTGGTTGGGCGAGGCTGCAGAACGCAAGCATATCCCATCCGCACCGGCGCAGCCCGTGGACTCCACCGGCGCGGGCGACAGTTTCGCTGGCGCGTTCCTCGCCTACTGGCTCGAAAACGGCGATGCATCGCTTGCCGCCGCCCGCGCTGCGAAAGTCGCGGCGGCTACGGTTTCCGGCTATGGTGCAGTCGATCCGGTCCCCTATCGGGCCAGCATCGTGGACGACGACTGAAGCCTGCTAGTCCTGCGCGCTCTCCTCAAGATCGGACAGCACGGCAAAAATCGTCGGCTCTCCTATCGCGCTGGAGAAGAAACGATAGCGCTGCGCCGTTATCGCCAGTTTGCGCCCGGTTTCGCGCAGTGTCACATGGTAGTCCGTGATCTGCTCGCCGCGTTCGCTTTCGAGGAACATCTTATCTGCTTGGATGATGCTTTCAGCATCGGCTTCTTCGAAGAAATCGTAAAGGCTTTTGCCCATCGCAGCTTCGATCGACGTATCCAGGCGTGAGGCGGTGCGACGGCTCAACCGCATGATCTTACCGCGCGTATCCCACTGAACCATCATTACCGGCGCATGGTTGACGAAATGCTGCAGCTCGTTGGCCAAACGCGCGGCGGCTGGGCTTTCCATGAAAACGATAGTCGCCCCCTGGATCTGCCCCTGCTTGTTCGAGAACGGCGCGCATTCCAGTGTGTAGGCTCGCTCCTCCGCCACGAACTCGCGCACCAGGGATTTGCCCAGATGCAACGACTCGTTGCAGATATCGGCCAGCGGCGGAAATCCGGGCGGGACCGAGATCTGACTGATATGGGGCTGATCGACAGGGCGCCGAAAGGCAAACAACTCGATCGCGGCCCGGCTGGCCTTGAGCACCTGCAAGGCGGAGTCGACGATGAGGAGCGGCGAGGCGATATGTTCGAGAATGGCCTCCTGCTCATCCGCCATGATCGTCAATTCCATGGTCGAAACCTGAAGCTCCTCGTTCACCGTCACCAATTCTTCGTTGGTGGACTGCAATTCCTCGTTCGAGGTCTCAAGCTCCTCATTGGTGGCCTGCAGTTCCTCGTTGGTGGACTGCAGTTCCTCATTCGTCGATTGCAGTTCCTCGTTCGAGGTTTCCAGTTCCTCGATGGTTTGTTGCAACGCCTCGCGGGTCGAGCTGAGCTCCTGCTCCAGCATCGTGATTTGCAAGGTGTCCTTATCGCCCTCGTTGCCCACAACGGGCTTTCGCTGCTGCGTCTCCTCCCGCTCACGCCGGATGACCAGCAACACGAAACGCTCGTCTGCGGATTGGCCGTTGAGCGGATACGCATCGAGCTGAACGATCTCGTCGGGAAAGTTCGACAGCCGGTGTTGTATGCCCGTGCGGTGCTTGCTGTTCTTCAAGGCCAGCGTCGTCAACGTCCTGGCATCCTGCGCCAGTTCCGAAACAAGCATCGAAATGCTGAGCTGCAAGCGCGACTTCTCGGTCAGCGAGATATAGGGGCCGACATCCCCGAACACCTGCAAGATACGATAGTCGTCCGAGAGCAACAGCGCATCCGGACCAAGGGTCCGCGCCAACCCTTCGAATAGCGACCGTTCCAGCGCCTGATCGGCCTGCGGCGCCACGGCACCGATTGGATCGCGCGCCGCGCTCCAACGTGGGTTCGTGGGGATCAGTTCATTCGGCCGCGACCGCTCGCTCATCCGCGCCAGAAAGCGCTTGCGATATATATGGTTGCCGCGCGCAATCGGCCGGAAGAGATCGTCGGAAACCGACACACTCTCGGCGGTGCCGAGGAAGATCACCCCTTCGCGCGTCATAGAATAATGCAGGCGCGACAAGACTTTCTCCTGCAAGGCCGCGCCAAAGTAGATCAGCAGATTGCGGCAGCAGATAAGGTCGACGTTCAGAAAGGGTGGATCCTGGCAGAGATTGTGCTCTGAAAACAAGATCACATCCTTGATCGCGCGGTTGACGATCATCCCATCGTCATCGCGCGTGAAATACCGCGAGACATAGGCGTCTGGAATGTCGTCCATCGCAACGAACGAGTACCGCCCGCGCCGGGCGATCTCCAGTGCGTTGCGGTCGATATCGGTCGCGAAGATCTGCAGGATATCCTTGGTGAGCTTCTTTTCCCCGCCGCATGCCTCGGCGAAAAGCATCGCGATGGAGTACGCTTCTTCACCTGTCGCGCAACCAGTGATCCAGACCCGGATCGGGCGGTTCTGACGTTCTTCCACCAACTTCTTGACGATCGGCTTTAGCGCCATGAACTCTTCGGGATCGCGGAAGAACCGCGTGACCGAGATCAGCAGATCCTTGAACAGCGCATCGATCTCACGCGGGTTCGAACGGCAATACATCGTGTAATCCGTCTGCCCGGTGATGCCGAGAGCGTTCATCCGCCGCTCCAATCTGCGCTGGATCGTGGTAGGTTTGTACGAGCGAAAGTCGACCCGGGTGCGCGCCAGAACAATTTGCAAGAGTTCGGACAGCGGGTGCTCGTTCACCTCCTCGGTGCGGAACTGATCCAGATCGCGCGGCAGGGTCAGGATTTTGGCTAGGTGGGTTCCGGCCTCTAGCGGCGACAGAACCAGATCGACGCAGCCGGTTTCGACCGCGGCAATCGGCATCCCATCATATTTCGCGCTCTTGTCGTCCTGGGCAATCGTGATGCCACCAGCCGCGCGGATCGCCTGAATGCCATAGGCGCCATCGCTGCCGGTACCCGACAGAACAATCCCCACAGCCCGTTCGGCGCTGGCCTCGGCAATGCTCATGAAGAACCGGTCGACCGAGGGCTTCGGCGCGGCGACCTCCTCGCTCGGCGAGAGCAGATGCAGCACGCCGTCGCGATAGACCACATCGTTGTTCGGCGGAGTTACGTAGATCGTGTTCGCCGCGGGCTTCACGCCATCGGTGATATCGATGACACTCAGATGCGTTTCGCGATCGATCAGAGTGGTCAGAAGACTTTTATGCAGCGGCGACATGTGCTGCACTATGACGTAAGTCGCTCCTATATCGCCCGGCAGGTTCTTGACCAGTTCACGGATCGCTTCGAGACCGCCAGCGGACGCCCCGATCCCCACCACGCACAAGCTGTCCGACAGTTTGGGCACAGGAACATTTTCCACCACGCTTTCGGCAGGATGGTCTGAGTCATCCATAAGACTATCCACTATGACGCATATTTACATAAATACACTCTACTCTAGCGCGATATAGGTCAATTCTGTATCGAGTATCTCGTGCGATCATATTGTCGCAATTTGCGCCAAGGCATCGTCCACAACGGCCATCGATCCAACCAGCCCAGCGGCGTTTACCACTGCTTTAGATTTAAATTTTATGATTAATCGATACGAATAACGCTGACCTGCAGGGATGGCAGATGGCAAACTTGAAGAATGAGCGCGATGTCGAGCGCTTGATCATGAATATCGTCGTCCAACCGGACGGACGCAGGCTGCTTCGCAGCCTGGAAGTCTTTGATAACGCGAAAAGAATGCGTTTCTCATTTGTCGAAAGCACACTGCGCGAGGTTCTTTCGATCGAGGCGTTGGCATCCATCAACGATCTGCTTGACGGCATTCTGGGCAATGGCAGGGCGATCATTTCCTCGGACGTCGCGATCCAATTGAAGAACTTGATTCTCGAAGGTTGCAACATCATGATCTCGGCCGGAGCAGACGGCGCCGAAAATGTGATGATCCGCTTCAAGCACTATCACGGGCGGATTCTTTCGCTTTTCAGCGACACGTTCGCCTATCGCGACAGCGTCGCCGACCGGGCGGTGGAAACCGCAACCGACATTCTGACGAATATCTACATGCCGCTGTTCGATCTGTCGCAATATATCGATCAGAACCTGTCTAAGGAGGGCGCGGATCCTCAGCCGGAGCTGGCGGAGGCCCTCACCCGCATCAACAAGAAGATCAAGGAGTTGCAGTTTCACCGGATGCTGCTGATCAACTGCTTTGGCGCGGGCTATACTGGCGATAGCGCGACCCCCACTCTCGAGCCGCCGAAGGTCGAGGAGTGGCGGATCAAACGCGCGCAGGCCTCATAAACCCGCGCCGGACATCCAATCTCCAAAACCGTATGTCGCGCTGGCCGCGCTGTGCCCGGGCGCGAAATTCTTATTGCGAGCTCTCGTTTCCGATTGCTGGATGGTTAGGATTCGCCTAGGCTCGTGACAAATGAACCATCTTGGCCAGGCTTAGACCATGCAACCCAATACGCCGAAAAGCGCCGAGGACGTCATCGCCCGCCTTACCGCGGAGTTCGAGGATTTCTCGGCCCAGCTTCAACGCGCGGCCCGGTTCATCATCGACCATCCCCGCGAGGTCGGCGTCCAGTCGATGCGCCAATTGGCGGTAAAGGTCGAAGTTCATCCCAACACGCTCGTCCGCCTGGCGCAGGCCATAGGCTTCGACGGGTACGAGGCGATGCGCGAACGGTTTCGCGACTTCATGGTGACGGGCGGGCTGGGCGGGTTTCGCGATCGTGCGGAATGGCTGCGCGACCTCGCGGCCCGGGGTGGAACGGACGGGGTCATCGGCCAGATGGCCGGAGCCACGGCCAATAATCTCGACGCAATGTGGCAGCGTCAGGATGGCGAGGCGCTTGCAGCAGTGGCCGATGTGATCCTGCAGGCGCGCCGGGTCTATGTTCTCGGCATGGGATCGGCCTACAGCCTGGCGCACCAGTTCTGGTATGTCGCGCGCATGGCGTTCGAGCATATCCAGCCAATCCCGCGCCACGGTAGCCAACCTGTGGACGATCTTGCCTGGCTCGCCCAGGATGACGCGCTGATCGCGCTGAGCTTCCAGCCCTACCGCGCGGAGACGATGGAGGCCGTGCGCCGCGCGCGCGAGGTCGGCAGCCCGATCATCGGCATCACCGACAGCGTGACTTCACCGCTCGCGCGCCTGGCCGACCATACACTGGTCTCCCCAACACACACGCCACAGTTTTTCGAAAGCCATGCGGCGGTCACCGCCCTGCTGGAGGGGTTGCTGGCGGTGCTGGTCGCCCGCGCGGGCGACGATGCGCTGACCCGGATCGAAGCCTTCCACGCCAAGCGGCTTCGGGCGGGCCTCTATGAAGAGCCCGACCCGCTGGCAGGCCTGGGATAGGAGGTGCCGGATGAACGTAATCGAGCAACCGATCCAGGCCCTGCCCGCGCGCTTCTATACCGATCCCGCAATATTCGAACGTGCGCGCGAACGGATCTTCTTTCGAAGCTGGCACTATGTCTGCCATGTCTCGATGCTGCGCGAGAGCGGCGATTACCACGCCTTCACCCTGCTCGATCAGGACCTGTTCGCCATTCGTGGGCGCGACGGGAAGCTGCGTTGCTTTTATAATGTCTGCCAGCATCGTGGGCATACGCTGGTGGAAGAGACGGGCCGCACCCGCGTCCTCGTCTGCCCCTACCACGCCTGGACTTACGAACTGGATGGCCGCCTGCGCGCCGCGCCAAATGCCCAGGACACTCCAGGCTTCGACAAGCGACGCATCTGCCTGACGGAGGTGCGGGTGGACGTCTTCCTCGGCTTTGTCTTCGTCAATCTGGACAACGATGCCGCGCCGATGGAGGCGAGCTTTCCCGGGGTTTCCGCTGCCGCACGAACGCTCTGTCCCGATATCGAGCAGCGTGTCTTCGCCCACGAGCATATCGCGCGGGAACACTGCAACTGGCTTGTCGCGGTCGAGAACTACAACGAATGCTACCATTGCGGCCATGTCCACAAGGCCTTCTCGGACGGAGTGATCGATCCGAGAAGCTATGATATCCAGCCTTTCGGATCGGGCCGGGTTCTGCATCACCGCGCCGGTGCCGCTGGGGGAGATGGGGCCTGGTACGACACCTCCGGCAGCGACTACGGCTCGTTCTACCTGTTCCCCTGCTTCAGCCTGCAGGTCTATCCAGGCGGCGTCGTCAATACCTATTACTGGCGGCCGGAAGGGGCGAAGGACACCACCGTGTATCGTGGATGGTTCTCAACGGATGGGGTTGTGGACAACGTCTTGCAACAGGTGATCGATCTGGATCGCGACACCACCTTTGCCGAGGATCTGGAACTGGTAAAACGGGTGCAGCGCGGGCTTGGATCTCGCGGCTATCGCCCAGGACCGCTGGTGCTGGCGCCGGACTGCGGGATCAACTCCGAACACTCCATCGCCGCCCTGCACGGATGGGTGCGCGAGGCATTGGCATGACTGCGCCCGCAACAGTCAGCGTGTACTGGTCGATGCAGAGCGCTTACTGCTACTTCGCCCTCGATCGTCTGTTGGCGCTGGAGGCGCGCGCGGATGTTGCGGTCGATCTGCGCCCGGCCCGTCCCGGTGTGCTGCGTCAGGCAGGCCGCTATGTCGAACGCGAGGCGATCGAGCGGCGCTACTTCGATCTGGACGTCCGGCGAACGGCGGATTTTCTGGGCCTGCCCTTTGCCGAGCCAAACCCCTCGCCGGTGGAGTTCAAACCCGAGACTTGGCAGGCCGCCGAGCATCAACCCCGCATCGGCTGGCTTTACGATCTGTTGCTGGCGGCGACGGCCAGAGGCCGGGGATTGGCGTTCCTGGACAAGGTGATGCGACTGATCTGGGACGGCCGCACCCAGGGTTGGGATACAGGCGATCATATGGAGCAGGCGCTGGCGGCGGCGGACCTCGACCTCGGAGCACTGAAAGCGGAGGCGGAGACGAACCGCGAAGCGCTGATGGCGGACCTCCATCGAAACGAGGCCGACATGCTGGCGTCGGGCCATTGGGGCGTGCCGCTCTGCATCTACCGCGGCGAGCCGTTCTATGGGCAGGACCGCCTGGACCAACGCCTCTGGCGTTTGGAGGCCGCGACATGACCTACAGCAAACCCGCCCGCTGGGCTGACCCGACCAACAAGATTTTCCCGCAACAGGTCGGCTTTACTTCGCCGCCCCACGATTTCGATGCGGCGCCCACCGACTTCCTCAGCATCGCGCCACAGGGTGTGGGCGCACATGGTCGGATGCTGCATGTGCCAGACTACGCGCACCAGCTTACTCAAAGGGTCAAGAATTTCGACCTGCTCGAGGAGTTCGTGGAATGCATGGCCAATAACGGTGCCGATGTCTGCGGTCAGGTCGGCAGCAACTGGGTCCATGCGGGCGGCAAGACACCGGCCGAGATCGAGACGTTCCTGGCCCGCGTGACCGATACCTATGAAACCCCTCTCCACATGGCGGGCTATTGCCTGGTCGAGGCGCTGCGCGACATCGGCGTGGAGAAGGTCGCGCTGAACTCGGTCTACTATTGGCCCGACTGGCGCGACGGCATCGCCCGATTCCTGCGCGACGCCGGGTTCGATCTGGTCTATGTCGGCAATTTCGTCGATCTCGGCATTTACGACACGCAGGAGGAGGTCAACGCGCTCACCTGGATCTTCCCGGGCGAGCACGCCATGACATCCAGCCAACGCGCGCTGGAGCGTGCCCAGGGCGCCGAGGCCATTGTCGTCAACGGGATGCCGAATTTCCGCCGCGCCGACGGTCTGCCCCAGCGGATGTTGCATAACGGCGCCGCCATCGAGGACGCCCTGGGCGTCCCGGTTATCGCATCGGACACAGCACTTTATTGGCGGATCTTCAAGACGCTTGGGACCGCGCCGGCCAAGGGCTACGGGCGCTTACTCGACAGTTTGGGAGGGTGACATGAACCGCGTCATCATGCTCTGGGGCACGCCCCGCACCACATCGACCGCCTTTGAATGGATGATGCGGATGCGCGGCGACATGATCTGCTTTCACGAGCCCTTCGGCGAGACCTGGTACAAGGGCGACGACGCCCTGTGGCCGCGCCTCGCGCCCGACAGTCCGCGCACCCCCGGCTTGACCCGTCAGACAGTGCTCGAACGGATCGAAAGGGCCCGCGCAGAACGCCCGGTCTTCATCAAGGACTTCCCTCATTTTGTCTGGGATATGGTGGACGATGCGTTCCTCGACCGCTTCACCCACAGCTTCCTGATCCGCGATCCGGCGAAATCCGTACCCTCAATTTACAAGCGCGGCCCGGAATTCGTCGAGGCGGAGTATGGCTTCACCGAACACCGCGCGCTGTTCGACCGGGTGACGGAGTATCTGGGCGAGATCCCGCCGGTGATCGACAGTGACGATCTGCTGGAAGACCCCCACGGCATCGTTGCGGCCTGGTCGCGCGCAGTCGACATCCCGTTCCGTCCGGATGCGTTGAGCTGGGAGCCCGGCGCGCGCGACGAGGTGAGCTGGTACGATGATGGCTCGTGGCATGGGCCTCTCTCGCAATCCGACGGCTTGAAGCCGCAAGCCCGAACTTACGGCACGATCGATGACCAACCCGCCCATGTGAGAAAAATCTATGCAAAGGCGTTGCCACACTACAGGCATATCCACAAGCACCGGCTGACTGCTGAAAGAGCGACCGCATGACATCCCAGACCCATGCTGTCCCGGGGGTGTTACGGGGACCAATATTGACGCGCGGGGTAAAAAGTCCCCGGGGGATGGCCGGCCCCCGCGGGGGCCGGGGGGGGGGGTTGAAAATATGGCCAAGGGTATGAACCGCCCAGGGGG
>JBCCDU010000043.1:0-37523 GCA_039030715.1 Pseudomonadota bacterium | reverse complement strand
GCTCCTGCTTGAGTTGGCGGTTCTCCTTGCGAAGACGCCGCGGTTCGTCGCGCTCGTCACTACTCAGGGTATCAGCCCGACGACCACCATCGCGATCCGCTTGCTTGATCCACGCATAGATCGTCTCGGCACAGGGTTCGAACTCCTGCGCCAGTTCCCTGATGCTTTTACCTGCTCGATGAAGAGCAACAATCTGATCCCGGAAATCCGCCGGGTACGGGTTCCTTGTTCTTGGCATGTGAACATCTTTCCATTGCAGTCAAAAAGTGTCCACAAAACCGGGGGAACTCCAACTCCAACTTCCTGCGCCAGCGGTAATAGGTCTGTTCGGTCACGCCGATCTGCCGGTGGCATCAATCCGGGGCATCCCTTGCCCCATCAAGACTGCAACCTGCCCTAACTTCGAGACAATCTCTTGGGGCTTGGGTCGCTTGTTCGCTATTTCTAATCCTCCGTCTCCCCAGACTTAGGTTCGGACCAGTTCAAAAGGAGAGACTCAGTGGGTGCTCGAGAAGGTCACCTACGCCGTCCCGCTATCGGGGTTTTTCAGAAGGTTTGATCGTAATCACCCACGCTGGGTTCGGTGCGGATCACTGTGTCCAGGGCTTCGAAGATAGCAAGCAGTTCCTGCTCTGACGCCGTGCTTTCGCAGACCACAACGAGGTTTGGGGTGTTGGAGGAAGCGCGCACAAGCGCCCAGGCGCCGCCTTCGAGGATCACGCGGGCCCCATTTACGGTAACCACGTCCTGGATCTTGAGCGGGCCCAGATGCGCGCCTTCCTTTCCCATCGCCACCAGCTTGGCTTGGAGGCGCTCGATGACGGCGTACTTCTCCTCATCCGCGCAATAGGGCGACATCGTAGGGGTGGAGAACGTCTGCGGCAGCGCGTTTTTCAGATCGGACATCGACTGGGTCGGATTGCGATCCATCAGTTTGCAAAGCTCGACCGCCACCCGCAGGCCGCAATCGTAGCCACGCCCGATCGGCTCGGCCAGGAAGTAATGGCCGGATTTCTCGAACCCCGCCAGTGCGCCAAGTTCGTGGACGCGGCGCTTCATGTGGCTGTGGCCGGTTTTCCAGTAATCGGCTTTGGCTCCACCCTCGATCAGGGCGGGGTCCGATGCAAAGAGCCCTGTGGACTTCACATCCGCCACGAAGGTCGCGCCCGGGTGCAGCTTGATCAGATCGCGCGCCATGATGACGCCGACCTTGTCGGCGAAGATCTCGTCGCCGGTGTCGTCCACCACGCCGCAACGGTCGCCATCGCCATCGAAACCGATGGCCATGTCGGCCCCATGCGCCTTCACCGCCGCCGCCATATCGTGAAGCATCTCCATCGCTTCGGGGTTCGCGTTGTAGTTCGGGAAGGTGTAGTCGAGCCCGGTGTGGAGCGGGATCACTTCGCAGCCTATCCGTTCCAGCGCTTCCGGCCCGAAAGCGCCTGCCGTGCCATTGCCGGTGGCGCAGACCACACGCAGCTTGCGGCTCATTTTGAAATCACCGCAGAGGTCGTCGATATAGGCCTCGCGCACTCCCTCTACCCGCTCGTAGGAGCCGCCGGCGCGCAGCACGCCGTTGCCGCCCATCACGATGTCACGCAGCGTCGCCATCTCGTCCGGCCCATGGGTCAGCGGGCGGCCCATGCCCATCTTCACGCCGGTCCAGCCATTGGGGTTGTGGCTGGCGGTCACCATCGCAACTGCCTGAGCATCCAGGTGAAACTGCGAGAAATAGGCCATCGGGCTGAGGCATGTGCCGATATCGCGAACTTCCGCGCCACCGGACATCAGGCCGACGATCAGCGCCTGTTTGATCGACAGCGAGTAGGAGCGATAGTCGTTTCCGACGGCCACCACCGGCGGCAGACCCGCTGCATGCAACTGCGTCGCCAGGCCCAGTCCCAGCGCCTGAATGCCCATCAGGTTGACCTCCTCCGGAAATCGCCAGCGCGCGTCGTATTCGCGGAACCCGGTGGGCTTGATCATCGGAACGCTGAGAAATTCGATCGTGTTCTCGCTGACCTCGGTCAGCGGGGCGGGCAATCCGGGCATGGGCTGTCTTTCTGCAACTCGAGGGAACGGTAGTCTAACATGGGACGCGAGGATCAGAGAACGACCGGATGCTTTTTTGCGATACGGTCGAACGCCGCCAGCATTTCGATCAACGCGGGCATCCGGTCGGTCGGGATCATGTTCGGCCCGTCCGAGGGAGCATTGTCAGGATCCGGGTGGCTTTCGATGAAGAGGCCCGCAATGCCCAGCGCGATGGCCGCGCGCGCCAGTACCGGTGCGAATTCACGCTGCCCACCGGAGGAGCCGCCCCGCCCGCCCGGTTGCTGCACCGAATGGGTTGCGTCGAATATCACCGGGTATCCTGTGGCGGCCATCTGCGGCAGGCCGCGCATGTCCGTGACCAGAGTGTTGTAGCCGAAACTGGTGCCGCGCTCGGTCAGCAGGATATTTTCGTTTCCGCTCTCCGCTACCTTTGCGGCCACATTGGGCATGTCCCAAGGTGCCAGGAACTGGCCCTTCTTCACATTCACCACCGCCCCAGTCGCTGCGGCTGCCAGTAGCAGATCGGTCTGACGGCAGAGGAAGGCGGGGATTTGCAGGATGTCGACCACCTCCGCCACCGGGGCGCATTGGTCGGGCAGATGTATATCCGTCAGCACCGGACAACCGATTTCCGCCTTCACCGCGGCCAGGCATTCCAGTCCCTTTTCCAGCCCCAGACCACGCCGGCCACTCAGCGAGGTCCGGTTCGCCTTGTCGAAGCTTGCCTTGAAGATATAGCCGACGCCATTGACCGCGCAGGCCTCGGCCAGGGGACCGGCGATATCGAGGGAATGCTGCACCCCCTCGGCCTGGCACGGGCCGGAGATCAGGGCATAGGGCAGGTCATTGCTAAAAGTGACGCCACCGGCGGTGACATGCGTGTTCGTGGTGGTCATCTTTTTCCTTGCCGAGGTGGATGATCAGATGCTGGCCTGTTCGCGGATCAGCGAGATCGTCAGCGACAACAGGATATAGCCACCCAGAAAGATCAGGAAGAACAAAGCCGTCGTCTGGACCTTTTTCGGATAGGTCGATTTGTCCGGCAGAGAGGGGCTGTCGACCATCGCGACATAACGGTGCTGACGGCTGACTTCCAACTCGGCGGCTTTGTTGGCCGCGATGGTTTCGCTCAGGATCGTCATCGCCACAGTCACATCGAAATTCGCGCTTTGCAGACGCGTGTTGATCTCGGCCAAAGACTCCTGATTTTCCAGCGTGCCCGCGACCTTGTCCTTGCGCGCCTGGATCTGGGCTTCCTTGGTTTCGACCTCGCTTCGCAGGCGTTCGACACGGGGATCCTGCTCGCTGGTGACCTTGCGCAGATTGGTTAGTTTCGCTGCCAGTGCCTCCAACTCGGTCTCCAACGCGCCGATGATCTGCATTTCCTTCGTGAGCTCGGCCTCCATCGAAAAGATTTGGGACTGCTCTTGCAATTCGGCCTGTATCTGCTGTTTGCGCCGCAGATCGTCCTGCGCCGTCTTCAGAGACGTTTGCGAGTCGGCTAAGGCCGCTTCGCGGATCGGGTCTGACAGCCGGTCCACCATCTCTTCGGCGTATCCGATCATCGCCTGGCCAAAGCGCTGCGCATCTTCAGGCGTTGCCGCCTTGATCGACATCTCCAGCACACCTTCGGTCGGGTCGAAGCTGACATTGACCATCTTCTGGTAGAAGGCGTGGGCGTCTTCGAAAAACGCGTCCTGGGGCAGACGGTGGAAGTAGTCCAGATCCTCGTCTTGGAAGTGGCTGATAAAGCCGTGATCTTCATCCAGCCGTTTCAGCACATCGCGAGACATCAGGAATTTCTGAACGGCAACCGAGTCCTGAACCGTCCCGTTGCCGCCACCGCCGAACATGCTGAGCAACCCGCCGCCACCGCCGGAGGCCCCGGTCTCCGCGCTCTGCACCCGGATCACGGATTGGCTTTCATATAGGGGCGAGGCCCTGTTCCACAGGAACCAGGCCACCACCACGGTCGGGATCAGCACGCAGATCGCCAGGCGCATGAGCATGCTGGTGCCCTTGCGTCGGCGGCGTTTGACCAGATCGCGGCGGATCGCCTCGACCCGCTCGGCACGCAGCGCGGGGGTATCGGGCTGCATCTCCCGGCGCAAGGCTGGCAGCGCACCGTTTTTCTGCTTGCGACGGGCGCGGCGTTTCTCGATCTCCTCCGGATCGCGCGCCTTGCGCGCGCTGGGCTTTTCGGGCCGGACGGTGCCGATGATTGTGCCCGCCGCGGCCTCCTCGGTCAGGTCGTCGGTGATCTCCTCGGCATCGCCATCCTCGGGCGCCTCGCGGCCCCGGCGGGCTACGGCGCGGATCGGCGGTTCGTCGGTAGTCGGCCGGTCGTCATCGGACAGGCCGAACAGGTCGTCGACTTCCTTGCCGGACCGGTCGCGATTGTTGTCGTCGATCATGTCCGCTCTCTATCAGGTTCAGCCGAAGTCATAAAGCTCACGCGCCTCTTCCAAGCTGTCGAAAAGGTAAAGCTGCCCGTCCTGTAGCACCGCGGCGGAGTCGCAATAGAGTTTCAGCGTCTCCGGGCTGTGCGAAACCATCACCAGCGTTGCGTATTCCAGACGCTCGCGGAACATCGCGCTGGCCTTCTCGTTGAAAGACTTGTCTCCGGCCGAGGCGCCTTCGTCCACCAGATAGTAATCGAAGTCGATCGCCATCAGGATGGCAAAGATCAGCCGCGATTTCATGCCGGAGGAATAGGTGCGCACCGGCATGTCGATATAGTGGCCCAACTCGGCGAAATCGATGCAGAAGGCCAGGGTTTCCAGTTCGTCCCGGTCGTAGAGCCGGGCGATGTACCGGATATTCTCTGCCCCGGACATGGTGCCCACGATGCCGCCGGAATAGCCGACGGGCCACGAGATGCGGCCACGTCGCTTGATCTCGCCATGATCGGGTTTTTCCAACCCCGCCATCATGTTGACCAGCGTGGTCTTGCCCGCGCCGTTCGGCGCCAAAATCCCCAGATTGCGCCCGACATCCACCTTGAACGAGGCGTTGTGCAGGATCACCTTTTGGCGACCGCCGGTCCAGAAGGATTTGCTCACATTTTCGAATACGATCATGTCCGCTTCGGGTTGCTTCGGGCCTGTGTGCTGTCGGTCCGTTGCCTCGTTCTGTCGGCATGGCTATCGGTCCTGCAACGGTTGCTGCGTCTGTCGATCCCGGCCCCTGCCGGGAAACGCGCCCTCTGACGGCTTGGTCCGGGCGGTCTGCCCCTGACTTAGGCGCGTTTTTACCACATAAAACCTTTCTTGCTTGGTTAATAACCTCGCAGGAAATGGGGTATCATGTGGGAATTGGGCCGTTTTCAGGCAGAGCGGTGCGACGAAACCGGGGGAGCAGCAAGATGAAGACCGACAATTGCCCGGCCTGGTCAGCGGTTCGCAGGGCGGCATCTGCGCTTGCAGGGCAGCGGATCGAAGGTTTTTTTGCAACCGACCCCCAGCGCATTCAGGATTTCCGCATAGCCGCTGCGGGACTGATTTTCGACTACAGCAGGGCGCGGATGGACCGCGCAGCCCGGCAATCGCTGCTGGATTTCGCGCTAGCCCGGGATCTGACGGCGCAACGCGATGCGATGTTTGCGGGCGAGCCCGTCAACACCACGGAAGGGCGCGCTGCCAATCACATGGCGCTGCGCGCTGAGCCGCCGGATCCCGAGGTGCGTGAGGAAGCGAAACGCGCTGCGGCCTTTGCCGACGGGCTGCGCAGCGACGGGACGACGGACCTCCTCTGGCTGGGCATCGGCGGCTCGGATCTGGGCCCTCGCATGGTGGTCGATTGTTTGGCGGAGGCCGCAGACGGCCCCACAGTGCATTTCGTCTCGAACGTCGATGGCGCAGCGCTGGGGCGCGTTCTGCCGGGGCTGGTGCCTGCGACGACCCGTGTGATCGTTGCGTCGAAGTCCTTTGGAACGCAGGAGACGATGCTGAATGCACGTTCTGCCCGCGCCTGGATGGCCGCGAGCCTGGGCGAGGCGGAAACCGGCGCGCGCTTTGCCGCCGTGACTTCGGCGCCGGAGGCCGCCGCCTCGTTCGGCATAGATCCTGCGCGGATATTCACCACCTGGGACTGGGTGGGAGGACGCTTCTCGCTCTGGTCCTCTGTGGGTATTGCGATCCGTGTGGCGCTTGGCAATCCGGCTTTCGATGCGCTTCTGGCGGGCGCGGCCGAGATGGACCGGCATTTCCGACAGGCCCCGCTGGAGGCGAACATGCCGGTGATCGCGGCGTTGCTGGATATCTGGAACGTGAACGCGCTGGATCTGCCGAGCCTCGCGATCTGCCCTTACAGCGCGCGGATGGGTCTGCTCGTTGACTTCCTGCAGCAGTTGATCATGGAGAGCAACGGCAAGCGGGTCGATCACCAGGGAAGGATCCTGCCGCTGCAGGGCGCGCCGGTAATCTGGGGCGGACCGGGCACGGACTCGCAGCATTCGGTCTTTCAGTGGCTGCATCAGAGCCCGGCGAGCGCCCCCGTCGAGTTCGTGTTGCCGGTGGGCGCCGCACCCGGGGCGTCTGGCGACGCATCGCATCAGCAGGCGCTGATCGCGAACTGTCTTGCGCAGGCCTCGGCCCTGATGCTGGGGCGGGATGCCGAGGCGACGCGCGCAGCGATGTCGGCTGAGGATGCCGATGCATTGGTGCCCCACAGGGTCTTTCCCGGGAATATTCCCTCTAACCTGATCCTGATGGATGCGCTGGAGCCTGCGCGATTAGGCGCTCTGATCGCCTTCTATGAGCACCGTGTTGCGGCGCAGGCGGCGATATTGGGCTTCAATGCCTTCGATCAATGGGGCGTGGAGTTCGGCAAGACCCTCGCGAACCGCATTTTGCCGCTGTTGTCCGACGACGATGGCACGGTGCCTAGCTCTGCGCCCGATCCCGCCACAGCCGCGTCGCTTGCCGAAATCGTCAAGCTGCGCAATAGCTGAGCTTGGCGCACCGCGCGGATTGGCCTAGATAGAACGCATGTTAGATGCTTTGAAAGCCCTGTTTCGAGACCCCGAGGCAGAGATCGATCTGCCGGAGGATGCCGGCCGCGAAGCCGTGGCGGCGCTGTTGGTGACAGCAGCGCGCGCGGATGGGGTTTATGACCCTGAAGAAGCCAAGGCGATCACCGGCGTCCTGAGCCGCCACTATGGTCTGGACACGGCGTCGGCGGAGGCTTTGCGCAAGACCGGCGAGGAGGCCGAGGCGCAGGCGATGGACCTGGTGCGCTTCACCCGCGCGATCAAGCGCGTTGTGCCTCACGCGGAACGGGTCGCTGTGATCGAGGCAATCTGGGAGGTCGCCTATGCCGATGGCGGGCGCGATCACGAGGAAAGCGCGCTGGTGCGCAAGCTCTGCGGTCTGCTATACGTCGAGGACCGCGAGGCCGGGTTGGCCCGTCAGCGCGTGAAGGCGCGGCTGGGTCTCTAGCTAAACGGAATTCGCCTGCGGCGAATACGCCTTTGTTGGAGCTTGTGGTGGGCGCGAGCCCTAATTTGTCGCGTGTTGTTCTGAAACAGTTGGTGCGCGGGGCAGGAGCGTTAAACGGGCGGGTGCCTGAAACCTTTCGAGAGTTCGCGGAGGATAAAAACTAGCCCCAAAGCGACATATTGAAGGCTCTCCATTTTGCACGTTTCGAGATTGTCTCGGTACTGAGGGAAGGCTTCCTTGACGAGCTCGAACTGGCGATCGTGGCACGGAGCCGATCTTGCCCTGCTTGGCACTTCCTCCGAACAGACGACGACGAAGCGATTGAAGCATGCCGACAATGTGCGTTTGCCGGCGGCGACATTTTCGGTGCAGATAACAGCCTGCTCGAGACGGGTTTCGAGGGAATCCTCCCATTCAGGCCTTTGACCCTGGCCGACGCCTATGTCGGGAAGCGCAGCGAACAGCATGGCCAATGCGGCAAGCCGCACCTCCCTTACACCTGGAAGAAAGAGAACAGGAGGAAAGCGCAGAGCAGGACCGTCATCCAAAGCGCCATGGCGCCCGTGGGACGTGTGCGGGCCAGCGTGCCCTCGGGTCCATGGGTGCGGAAGAGGCCCCCGAGAGTCCGGTTCCAGGCGGCCTCCAGCTTGTCGACGAGGTCGTCCCAGGCCAGTGCCCAGCCGATCCCGAACATGCTTCTGATCACCGCGGGCAATCCGCGCCATAGCCAGTCGACATCCAGCGTGATTGTCGTTGTCCGCTTCATCCAGTCGAGCAAGAGGAAGAACGCGAGGCCCGAGAAGAAGAGAAGCTGCAACTGGTTGAGTACATGGGAGGGCGTGTAGGCCTCGTAGACATGGCCTTTGATCATCGCGCCGTTGGGCAGGAGATCGTAGAGCGGTGCAGACCAGATGCCGAGGCCGATGCAGATCGCCGAGAGCAGGATCATCGCCGCCTGCATGTTCCAGGGCGGATCTTTTGGGCGACCCTCGTGCAGGTAGAGATAATCCTTGCGGTTGAAGAAGACGAACCAGGGGAATTTGATCCCTGCGTGGAAGAAGACCCCGGCCGAGGCGGCGGTCAGCGCCAACCAGATATAGAACATATGCTCGTAGCCCGCGGCCGAAGAGATCAGCGATTTCGACACGAAGCCCGAGGTCAGCGGCAGAGCCGAGATCGCCAGCGCCCCAATGATGCCGCAGATACAGGAGACCGGCATGTAGCGGTAGAGGCCGCCTACCTCGGTGCATTTGCTGCGCCCTGTTTCATAGAGTACCGCGCCCGCGCTCATCAGCAGCAGCGCTTTGTAAATGATATGGGCAAACGCGTGGGCCGCCGCCCCGTCCAGTGCCAAAGGCGTGCCGATGCCCACGGCGGTCACCATGAATCCTACCTGGTTGACGATGGAGTAGGCCAGAATTCGGCGCATGTCGTTTTCCAGAAGCGCCATGATGATCCCGTAGAACACCATGAAGAGGCCGATGCCGATCAGCACCTCCTCGCCCGGGAACCCGCGGATCAGGACATAGACCGAGGTTTTGGTGGTGAAGGCCGAGAGGAACACCATCCCGGACCAACTGGAGGACGGATAGGCGTCCGGCAGCCAAGCGGCGAAGGGCGGCGCGCCCGCGTTCAAAAGCACCGCCGCCACAATCAGCCATTGCGGCCAGCTTGCCAGCCCGATCTCTCCAAAGGCAGTAGAGCCGGTCTGGAAAACATGACCTGCGACCCCGATCATCAGCAGAACGCCGCCGAGGAAGTGGATGACCGCGTAGCGCAGCGACGCTCCGCGCGCGTTCGGGCCCATGGCAACCACGATGGTGGAGGCGATTGCCATCACCTCCCAAAACACGAAAAGCGTGATGACATCGCCCGCGAAGGTGACGCCGATGGCGGAGCCTGCGTAGACGAAGGCCGCCGCGAGTTCGGCAATTCTGTCCTGGCGTAGAGAGAAAAGCGCGCCCGCAAATCCCATGATCGCGAAGATCGTCGCGAAGACGCGGGTCAGCTTGTCCGCTTGGACGGGAATGATCTCCATCCCGAGATAGGTCAGCACCAGTTGCGGACCGTCCGGCACGGCCCAGACGGCGGCCAGCGTGAGGAGGGGGGCCGCCAGCAATACTGCTTGACGCAGCAAACCGGGCAGGACCGGCAGCAGCAGGCCAGCGAGGATCAGGACCAGACCGGGGGGGAGTGCGAGATCAGTCATCGTAATAGTCATCCCGCACTTTCAGGATGAACCCGAGGACCTTCGAGACGAAGACCAGCACCGCGCAGACCCCGAACCCATACCAGGCGGCGAAGGCGAACCAGGCCTGCTCGCCAAAATAGGGGTGGTCGTTCTTGATCACCAGGTCCAGCGCCACCAGGATCGCCAGCACGACGATCGAGACGATCCAGATCACGCGGATCGTTTCGGGCCGGACTAGCCAGTGATCGGGCGGCTGTTGGGGTTTGTGGTCGGCCATCAGGGGGCCTCCATCATCAGGGTCGAGAGGGAGAACGGGATCTCGGGCCAGAAGAACAGTGCGATGGTGCCGAAGGCGGTAATGGTCAGTGCCAGCACGACGGGCAGCGGCCCCTCGCCATGGGCCGGGAACTCGCGGTCATCCGCAGGTGGTGGCAGCCAGAAGGCGCGATAGATGATCGGCAGGAAGTACATCGCGTTGAGCGCGGTGGAGAGAGTGATAACCACCATTGCCACGAAATTCTCGGCCTGCCAGGCGCCGCCAAGCATGAACCATTTCGACAGAAACCCGGCAGTCGGTGGCAGGCCGATCATGCTCAGCGCACCGATGGTGAAGGCGCCCATGGTCCACGGCATGCGCCGTCCGATGCCATTGAGCTGGCTGATCTCGGTCAGATGGGCAGCCGTGTAGATCGAGCCCGCAGCGAAGAAGAGCGTGATCTTCGAGACCGCATGAGCCGCGATATGCATCGCCGCGCCGATCATAGAGAGCGGACTGAGGATGGCTGCGGCCAGCACCACATAGGAAAGCTGGCTGATGGTGGAAAACGCCAGCCGCTTCTTCAGATTGTCCTGGCAGAGAGCGATGGCCGAAGCGCAGAGCACGGTGAACCCTGCCATCCAGGTCAACCACTCGGCCGCGCCGGAGGTCGCGAGGTAATCTACGCCGAAGATGTAGACGATGACCTTGACCACAGTGAAGACGCCCGCCTTGACGACCGCGACCGCGTGCAACAGGGCGGAAACCGGGGTGGGGGCGACCATCGCGGCCGGCAGCCAGAAATGCACCGGCATCACGGCGGCCTTGCCGATCCCGAAAATATAGAGCGCGAGCATAAGACCCAGCGCGCCGGTGGACAGGCCCGCGCCCGCCAGGATGCCACCCGCGACGAAATCCACGGTGCCTGCGGCCACTTGCGTCCAGATGATCGCGGGCAATAGCAGCGTCATCGAGGTCGCCATCAGCAAGATCAGATAGATCCGCCCCGATGCCTTCGCATCGTCGTTCGCTTTGTGGGTGACCAACGGGTAGGTGCTGATCGTCAGAACCTCGTAGAACAGGAACAGCGTGAAGAGGTTGCCTGCGAAGGCGATCCCCAGCGCGCCGGAGATTGCCACCGCAAAGCAGACATAGAAGGGGGTCTGCCTCGGTTCGCGGTTTCCGCGCATATAGCCGATGGAGTAGATCGAATTGACGATCCACAAAGTCGATGCGACGGTACCGAACAGCATGCCCAACGGCTCGATCGTGAAGGCAAGCTCTATTCCGCCAAAGGCTTCTATCGGGGTGGTCGCAGGGCGCTCACCCGCCAGGACCATGGGCAACAGGGTCAGAACCACCACGCAGAATGTGGCGCCAGCGGTGATCAGTGTCACGGCCTCGCGCAGGTTGCGCGCCCGCCCGGTTGCGGCGATCCCCAACGCGCCGATCATCGGCAGGGCCAAGGCAAGCCAGATCAATTCGGCACCGGAGAGACCGCCGATCATTGGCCACCCCCGATCGCCCAGCCCTGTAGCAGCATCTCAGCCGCACGGGCTGGAACGCCGGCGGAAATCTCGGTCTGCAGCCCGAAATAGAGAATGGCCGCCGCCATGGTCCAGGTGATCATCTGCATCTCGAAGGGCAGGGATCTGGGGTTGTCGGCAGCATCGGAGGGCTCGCGGAACCAGGCGACCTCGACAATCCGGCCGATATAGAAAATCGCCAGCATCGAGGAGACGACGATCACGACCACCAGCCACCACATGCCCTGTTCCGCAGCGCCCTGGATCAGATACCATTTCGAGACGAAGCCCGCAGTGCCCGGCACACCAATCAGGGCCAGGCCCGCGATGACGAAAGCCGCCATGGTCAGCGGCATGGTGCGCCCGAGCCCTGCCATCTGCTCGATCCGCTGGATACCCGTGGAGTAGACCACGCAGCCGACGGCAAGGAAGAGGCAGCATTTGATGATCGCGTGGTTGAACATATGCGCGATGCCGCCGGTAAGCCCGGTGGCGTTCAGAAGCGCGATGCCCAGGATCATGTAGCCGACCTGGCTGACCGACGAATAGGCCAGCATCCGTTTCACATTCACCTGGAACACCGCGACGACCGAAGGCACCAGCATCCCCAGACAGGCCAGAAGAAGAACCGTGGGCTGGGTCGCGGGCGAGCCGAAGGCGAACTCCACCCCGAAGATCGAATAGAGAAAGCGTATCAGCACATAGATCGCCACCTTCGTGGCCGTGCCCGCCAGAAACGCCGTCGCTGCGCTGGGCGCGAAGGCATAGGCGTTCGGCAGCCACAGATGCAGTGGGAAGAGCGCAAGTTTCAGCGACATCCCGACCCCGATGAAGGCGAGCCCCGCATAGACCGGGCGCTGGTTCTCGATCTCCGGCAGGATCTGCGCGATGTCATACAGGTTGAGCGAGCCGGTCATGGTGAAGACCAGACCGACCCCGACGACATAGAATGTCGCCCCGATCGTGCCGATCACCAGGTACTGGAAGGCGGCAACCAGCGCACGCCTGTCGCGCCCCAGGCCGATCAGCACATACATCGCCAGAGATGACACCTCCATGAACACGAAGATGTTGAAGGCGTCGCCGGTGATCGTCATGCCCAGCAGACCGCAGAGTGCCATGAGATACATGGTGTAGAACCAGCCCCGCCGCTCCGGCGCGATCTCGTCGGCGACCGAGCGGGGCATGTAGCTGGCGACGAGTGCAGCGATGATCGAGACCAGCACCAGCAGGAACGCGTTCGCCTCGTCCACCCGATACTCGATGCCAACAGGCGGCGCCCACGAGCCCATGGCATAGGAAATCGTGCCATGCGCGACCACTTCGTGCAGCATCAGAAGGGCACAGACGGGCATCGCCCAAGACACCGCCAGAGTGATCAGCCAGCTTATCCCGCCATTGCGCACGAGGGCGCAGGCCACGGCCCCCAGCATCGGCATAGCGACCTGCAACGCGGGCAGATGCTCGACCCAGTTGATCCCGCCTTCGACGCTCATTCGGCGTGATCCTCACGATCGACGATGGCAACCACTTCGTCTTCCTCGATTGTGCCGAACGCTTCGTTGATGCGTACGACAAGGGCAAGTCCAAGCGCTAGCGTTGCGACGCCCACCACGATGGCGGTCAGGATCAGCACATGGGGCAGGGGATTCGAGTAGAGCACATCGCCATGGCCATGATCCGGGCCCAGGATCGGGGGTGTCCCGCCCAGGATCTTGCCGGGGCTGAGATAGAGCAGATAGACAGATGTTTGAAACAGCCCGAGACCGATCAAGGTCTTGATCATGTTGGATTTTGCCACGACCGTGTAGATCCCTGCGCACATCAGAAAGATGGTGATCCAGTAATTGTAATGCGCGGCGATTTCGGACAGCAGGTTCATTCTTTGCCCCTGCCGGCAAACGCATAGAAGATCGCGATCATGGTGGAGGTGACGGTTACCAACACGCCGATCTCCACCAGGAACACGCCCCAATGCTGGCCATGTACCGCCTCGTCCTTGGTGGGCGGTGCGTGGACCAGGTTGTTGTAGTCGAGGTAGTTACCCCCTGTGACGATGCCATAGACGCCGACACCTGCGAAGATCAGCACCCCCAGCGGGACCAGCGCCTCGACCAGCCAAGTTGGAACGACGCGGGTAGCAGCCTCCTTCCCGAAGATGATCGCGTAGAGAACCACTCCAGCCGCGATGATCACGCCCGCCTGGAATCCGCCGCCCGGCCCGAAGTCGCCATGCAACTGCACATAGAGGCCGAACACCAGAATGAACGGAATGAAGAGCTTGGCCGTCACCCGTAGGATCACATCCATCCGCATCGATCAGGCCCCCTTGCGAAAGCGTTTGAGAAGCAGCAGAACTCCGATACCGGCAGTGAAGATCACCGCCGTCTCGCCCAGTGTGTCGAAGCCGCGATAGCTGGCCAAGACCGAGGTGACGACATTCGGGATATGCGTCTCGTCATAATTGCGGGCGATGTAATCCGCGCCGACATGGGTGTTCATCGGCGTGTCTGCCAGACCGAACCCGGGCAGGCCCCAGGTGCCATAGACCAGCATCACACCGGTGCCGACAGCCACAACCAGCGGGATCAGGTTCGAGTATCTAGGCTCGGCCTCGTGCACCTTCGTTAGGTAGAGCGCGCCGAGTGCAAGCACGGTCGAGACACCCGCGCCCACCGACGCCTCGGTCATCGCCACATCCACGGCGTCCAGCACGACCATCACAGTCGCCATGAGGAAGCTGTAGGCCCCGGCCAGCACCACCACCGCGAACAGGTTGCGCGCGCGAATAATGCCGATTGTGATCGCCGCCAGCAGTGTCAGCAGCACCATATTGATCAGGAGTTCGATGGCGCGTCCTCCTGCGGTTTCTGCTTGGGCTGCGGTTCGTTCGTTTCGGAAACCAGTGGTTGCGCCAGGCGCAAACCCAGTTCCGGGAAAAGCGCCACGGGATCGGTCTTGATCAGCGCGCCCTTGCGGTTGATCAGCAACGGTTTCTCACCGTCATGCAGCGCAGCGCGAGCCAGCGCGTGGGTGGCAACCGCACCGGTGAACCAGAGGACCACCAGAATGAAGAACAGCTTCACCGTGACCAATGTGAGCCCGGCCTGCAGGCACATGCCCAGGATCATCAGGCCAACGCCGAGGGTCTCACTGACCGAGGTCGCGTGCATCCGAGTGAACACATCCGGCATCCGGTTGAGCCCAACCGCACCGACCAGAAAGAAGAATCCCCCGGAAGAAAGGCAGATCAGGCTGACAATGTCCAGCAGCAGATCCATCATTCGGGCTCGCGATAGGTTTCTGGGTCCTGCGCGTGGCCAAGCGCGCCGTAGCGGAAGAATTTCAGCACCGCCAGTGTGCCGATCACGTTGAGCAGCGCATAGGTGATGCCCACGTCCAGAAACTCCGGCCTGCCGGTGAGAAACCCGAACAATGCCAGTATCATGATCGAGGACGTTCCAATCGCGTTCGCCGCCAGCAGCCGGTCGAACGCGGTCGGCCCGGCCAGTGCGCGCGCCACGGCCAGCGCCAGGGCGGCCAGCACGGCCAGCATCGGCAGAACCCAAATGGCGGTTTGCAAGATCTCCTCCATCACGAGCCGTCCATCCAGGAGACCTTGCGGTTCATTTCGTCATCCTGCATATCGTCGGCTCCGTCGGCGGTGATCGCATGCACCCAGATCGCCTTGCCCCGTTCGGACACCTCGACCGAGATCGTGCCTGGCGTCAGTGTGATCGAATTGGCATAGGTCGCCAGCCCGGTCGCCGTCTTCTGTCCGGCGGGAACTTTGACCATCTTTGGAGAGATCGGCAGTTTCGGGTCCAGAATGATCCGCGTGACGGCAAGCGCCGACAGCACGATCTGCCAGACCAGCCAGGGCCAATAGACCAGCGCGCGCGGCAGCTTCTCAACCGGGAAACCTTCCTGATCGGTCAGCCCCTTGCCCAGGGCGAAGGCAACGACGGCAACTGACAGGATACCGCCGGACCAGATCAGCCATTCATGCTCCCACTCGCCAGACAAGAGAAGCCAGTAGCCGAAGAGAGTGGCCGAAATCAGAATCAGGCGCATGCGTTCCCCAAGGTTTCCCCATGTGCTGCGCGGCCTTGCGGCCGTCTGGTTAACCCTCAATTCCGGCTTACCGGGCTGATCCCGCAGGATCAAGCGCCGCGGCGGGCTGGCGCGCGATTCTTTGAAAAAGGACTCGCCGCATCAAAATCCCGGCATGGTGCTTGCCCGCCATCGCGACCGGTGGCAAAGACGGGTTCATGCGTTCACAGACTGATCTGATCGCCGATATTTCCGCCTGCACGCTTTGTGCCGAACGCTTTGCCGCGACCGAAACGGCGCATGAGCCGCGACCGGTTTTGCATATCTCCGGCTCGGCCAAAGTGTTGATTGTGGGGCAGGCGCCCGGCGCGCGGGTTCATGCGAGCGGTGTGCCCTTCGATGACCCCTCGGGGGATCGGCTGCGAAGCTGGATGGGGATTGGACGCGATGTTTTCTATGACAAGTCGCGGCTGGCCATCGTGCCGATGGGTTTCTGTTTCCCGGGTTACGATGCCAAGGGCTCGGACCTGCCGCCGCCCAAGCTCTGCGCCCAGACATGGCGCGAGGCAGTGATGGCAACGCTGCCGCAGATCGAGCTCACGCTGATCATCGGCCAATATGCCCAAGCCTGGCATCTGGGCCGCGCGCGATCCAAAAGCGTGACCGATACAGTGCGCAACTGGCGCGATCACATCGACGAGGGCCAAGTGCCCATGCCCCACCCAAGCTGGCGCAACACAAGCTGGCTGAAAAAGAATCCGTGGTTCGAGCAGGAGGTCCTCCCGTGGCTGCAAGGCGAAGTGGCGCGGCTCTGCTCCTAGGCGCCCTGCTGGCGGGGTGTGCGGTCGGCGGCGGATTGCCACCCTCTGCGCCGATCGCGCCCGCGCGCGAAGGTGAGCTCACAGCCGCCGATGGTAGCGGACTGGCGACCAGCATATGGCAGGCCGATGCGCCGCAGGCCATATTGCTGGCGCTGCACGGGTATGGCGATTACGGGCCCAGCACATTCTCCGCCGCCGGGGTGTTTTGGGCCGGGCAGGGGATCACCACCATAGCCTACGATCAGCGCGGCTTCGGGCGTAATCCCTCACGCGGCATCTGGCCGGGGGCGGAGGCGCTGATCGCTGATCTGAAAGGCGTCGTGGCGCAATTGCGCGCGCGCCATCCCTGTCTGCCGCTGATCGTGCTGGGGCATTCGATGGGCGGCGGTGTGGTTCTGGCCGCAGGCCCGGATCTGGCGCGTGGCGCGCTGGCCGATGGTATGGTTCTGGCCGCGCCAGCGATCTGGGGCGGGGCCGAGCTCAACCCGTTCCATCGCTTGGCCGCATGGGGCGCTGCTGCCATGGTGCCGGAGAGGCGCTTCACTGGCGAGGGTGTCGTGCGCATTCAGGCCAGCGACAATATCGATGCACTGCGTGCGCTGGGCCGCGATCCGCTCTATCTCAGCCCGCCCTCGGCCCGCGAGATTTTTGGCCTGGTTCGGGTGGTCGACCGGGCCGAGGCGGCGGCGGACGAAGCAGCCCTGCCGACCTTGCTGCTGACAGGCGAGAAGGATCAGATCCTGCCGAGGCGCGCTGTACGTCGTGTGTTCGATCGCCTGCCTGGGTCGAACCGAACAATAGAATATACTGATGGATGGCACCTGCTGTTCCGGGATTTGCAGGCAGAGCGGGTCTGGAGCGATGTAGTGCAGTGGATCCTGGCGCGGCCGGGGCCTGCCTGCGACAGCTAGCGCAGGATCCGCCCGCCATTTGGCAATGGATCGAGGGTCAGCGCCTCGGGCCAGAGGCCGAGCGCCTCGACACCGATCAGGATCAGGGCCAGGGCGATTGTGCCGAAGACCAGATAGACCATGCGTCTGGACGGTGGATTATGCGCCCAGCGCGCGGCGCGCATCAGCCAGACTTGCCAGTTCATCGCCCAAAGCCCGCTGCGAAAGGGTTCTCGTACAGGGCGCCATGGCTTTCCACGCCGACTTCAAGCGTGATGTCCGATCTCGGTCGTGCGACGCAGAGCAGGATGTAACCAGCCTTGGATTGGCGCTTGTTGAGTGCCGTGCCCTGTGGCTGGACAACCTTGCCTTTATGCATCCGCGCGGCGCAGGTGATGCAGCCGCCATAGGCGCAAGCGATTGGGAGCTGGATGCCGGCCTTGAGTGCAGCGTCATAGATCGTCTCGTCCTCGGCCACATCGAGGACTTTCGTGCCGCGGTTTAGAAGCGTGACCTTGTGGTGTTTCATGGCAGCAAAGGTCCGGTTGGTGGGCACGAGCCAAGCGGAATTCGCGTGCCGCGAATACGTCTTTGCCCTTCATTTGCCCGTGCGGGCGCATTCAGGTGCGGGCGCCTGGGGCGGATCTCAGTCCAGGGTCGCGAGCGCATGGGCAAACATCTGCGGGTCGACATTACCACCGGTCACGACGGCGATCACTGCGTCGCCGGAGATCTGCTCGCCGCGATAGAGAGCCGCGGCGAGTGCGACGGCGCCGCCCGGTTCCGCCACCAGCTTCAGCCTGAGGAATGCCTGGGCGACGGCCATCAACGCTTGCCGGTCCGTGACGGTGAGGCCCGGGCCAGCCAGGCGTTTCAGGACCGGAAATGTCAGTTCGCCCGGGGTCGGTGTGACGATCGCATCGCAGATCGAAGTGATGGGGCCGTCGTTGGATTGACGCTCGCCTGTCGCCAGCGACCGGCAGACATCATCTGCGGTATCGGGCTCGACTGGGCGCAGGCGCAGGCCCGGATGGGCGTCTTCCAGCGCCAAGGCGATTCCGGCGCTGAGCCCGCCGCCGCCGCAGCAGACCAGTACATCGGCCTCGGCGATACCCTGCGCCTCGGCCTGCTCGGCGATCTCCAGTCCGCAGGTGCCTTGCCCGGCGATCACCATCGGCTCGTCATAGGGGCGGATCAGAGTGAGGCCGCGTTCGTTGGCCAGTGTCTGGCCTTTCTCCTCGCGGCTTTCGCCGCCTGCACGGTCATAGAGAACGACCTCCGCCCCATGGGCGCGGGTGTTGGCGATTTTAAGCGCGGGGGCGTCCGCTGGCATCACGATGACCGCGGGGATCCGGTGAAGCTCCGCCGCGTGGGCCACGCCTTGCGCATGATTGCCTGAGGAATAGGCGAGCACACCGCGCTGACGCTGGCCCTCCGGCAGGGCTGAGACGGCGGACCAGCCGCCGCGGAATTTGAAGCTGCCGGTGCGTTGCAGGCATTCCGGTTTCACCAATAAACGGCGCCCGGCGATCTGGTTGAGAAACGGGCTTTCCAGCAGTGGCGTCACCCGTGCGACGCCGTCGAGGCGCTGCCGGGCGGCGCGGATTTCGGCGATGCCGATCGCTTCACTCATGAATGCGCCCTCAGGAAAGGCAGCATGGCCTCCAGCACCGCCGGTTCGTCGAGCATCGGACAATGTCCGCGATTCGGAACCTCGACTGCGGTCAGATTCGGTTTGCGGCGCTGCATCTCGGCCACGGTGTCCGCGCTCAGAATGTTCGAATTCTCGCCGCGGAGGATCAGCAATGGAGCGTTGATCGCGTCGAACAGCGGCCAGAGGTCCGGCGGTGCGTCGGGGATGGACGCCTCCACAGCACCCCTCAGGGCCGGGTCGTAGGAGAGGACGGGTCGACCGTCGCGCATGTGAAAGGTCCGCTCGGCATAACCGCGCCAATCGGACAGTGTCAGATCCGGTGCCGTGTCGCCGTAGAGCGCGAGAAACGCCGCCGCCGCGGCATCCAGATCGGTATGGGGGATTGGCTTGCCCAGATAGGTCATGATCACACCGATCCCGTCGAGATCGATGACCGGCCCGATATCGTTCAGGACCAGAGCGCCGATCAGGTTGGGCATGGAAGCGGCGAGCCCCATGCCGATCATACCGCCGCGCGAGGTTCCGATCAGGGACGTGCGCTCAATACCGAGATGGGCGAGCAGTTCGACGGCGTCCCGCCCCTCGATCTGGGGCTGATATTCTGTCACCGGATCGGTCGCGTGATCCGACGCGCCGCGCCCGCGATAATCCATCGTGATCACGCGGAAGTCCGGTGTCAGATGCGGGGATAGTGGAGCGAAGTCCCTGCTGTCCCGGGTAAGACCGGCGAGGCAGAGCACCGCAGGGCCCGACCCTCCGCTGTCCGAAAAGGCGATCTTGCGCCCGTCGCTGGCGGTGAAATGCTGCATCAGAGACCGGCAATCTGCGGAATGCTGCCCAGATCGGACACGGTATGCGCCGGATGCCAGGGCAGTTGCTCCATCGGTTCGCCCTTGCGGTTTGCCCAGGCAACGGTGAAGCCCTGTGCTGTGGCGAAACAGGCGTCCCAGCCGTTGGATGAGACGAACAGCACCTCCGGCGGCACGCAGCCGAAATGTGCGCAAACCAGGTCATAGACCGAGCGGTGGGGTTTGAAGACGCCAACCGTTTCGACCGAAAGCACTGCGTCGAGATGCGCCCCGATCCCGGCGCTTTCGACCGCCCCGTTGAGCATGGCCGGGGTGCCGTTCGACAGGATCGCGGTGTTCAGGCCGCCGTCTTTGAGCGCCGCCAGCATCTCGGGCACTTCGGGATAGGCCGAAAGCTCCCAATAGAGTTGCAACAGGCGGTCGCGCAGGTCGCCATCGGCCAGCCCGTGGGCTTCGAGGGCGAAATCGAGCCCGTTCCAGGTTACCTGCCAGAAATCGGTGTGAACCCCGCCGGTGCCCCGCAGCCAAGTGTATTGCAATTGCTTGAGACGCCAGGTTTCAGCGACAGCCTGCCATTTTCCCGCAAATGCCTCGCGCCCGGGTTCGGCTGCCGCTTCTCGCGCCGCCGCGGCGACATCGAACAGCGTGCCATAGGCGTCGAACACGCAAGTTGTAATGGGCATTGAGAAAACCTCCGGTCAGGGTGCGGGCACACCATGGCGCAGGAGATGTTGGTTGGAAAGAGCAAAGCGGATCAGAGGATGACATCCTCGGCTTCGAGGTCGAACTGACCCGACATCTCGATCTGAAAGTCCTGAGCGCCGTCGCCGTCGCCATCGATTTGCAGGATGACGAAGCGGCTCTGATCGGCGCGGAAATACCGGACCTCGCCTGCGGTGCCAGAGAACTGCGCGAGCCCGATGAACTCGAACCCCTGCCTGCCGTCTTCGTCAAGATCGGCATCTACTCGGCTGAGGTCGATCTTGTCCGTACCGCTTTCGAAATCGGTGATCAGGTCGCGCCGTCCAAAGCCGACACGGCTGTCGGTTAGCCGGAAATAGATAAACGCATCGGCGCCCGGACCACCGACCATCAGGTCCTGACCCGCGTTTCCATAGAGCGAGTCATCGCCGAAGTCGCCCTCGATCACGTCGGCGCCAGCACGCCCGTAGAGACGGTCCGAGGCCTCGCCACCGAAGACGGTATTCTCGCCGAAATCGCCGCGCAAATCGTCCCTGTGGTCGCTTCCGATCAGGATCTCGACCGCTTTGAAGATATCACCGGCAGCTTCGCCCCTGCCTTCAACGATGCCTTGCAGGTCGGCGCGCACCCGGTCTTCGGCGCCGTCATAGCTGACCGTGTCGAAGCCCTCGCCGCCATCGAAGATATCGGCGCCCTCATCGCCGATCAGGATGTCGTCGCCGGACCCGCCGTCGAACACATCGCCGCCGCCGCCGCCGGTGAGCTTGTCGCGGCCGCCACCGCCATTCAGGGTCTCGGCAGCAGAAGATCCGGTGATCTCGTTTGCATCGGCATTGCCGTTCACGAGAAGGTTTTCCGGCGCGTCCAGAATTTGGATCCCCCGCTCGCCAACCGGCAAGTCGTAGACCGGCGTGCCGCCACTCTTGACGCCGTAGATTTGTTGGATGCCGTCGATGTCGTCGGCCTGAAGCTCCTCGACCACGATGTCAGCATTCATGATGGCGCGGATGTCGACGTGATCCAAGCCCAGTGCATGTCCGATCTCGTGGGTCACGAGGCCTGAAAAGTATCCAGTATCAGTGTTATAGCGGTCGATGTTGTCGAAAAGTATGTCGCCCGCGAGGGCGCCCCCGTTCGGGGGTGGGAAGAATGCGAATCCATCAAAGGATGGGCCGATTTCCCCGAAGAAGATGCGGATTTCCGGAATGAACGCGCGGTTGGAACCAGCCGCCTCGTCGACGCCCTCTACTTGCAGAAACTCGATATCCGCGACGGCCGCCCAATCCGCGAATGCGTCGCGGATGATCGTCTCGAAATCGACTGTGAGAAAGCTCTCCGGATCGACCGAGACCTTGCCGGGGACACCGAACGGTTCGATGTTCAGGCCGCCCGATGCGATGCTCCACGTCACGACCCCGCCAGAAGTGCCGAGCGGGCCGTCCCCCCATTTGGTACCAACTAGTTCCGGCATTGGCTGTGTACGCTTCGCTACTGAACTTTCACGAAACGTTAACCAAGGTTACCCGGAAGCGCAATTCACTTCGGCTCTGCGCAACCTAAAGCAGAAAATCCTGTGCTTCCAAATCGATAAAGCCTGATAGTTCAATCTGCATATCCTGCACCGCGTCGCCGTCCGTATCGACCTGCACGACCGTCACTCCCAGATTGGTCGCCTTAAAATAGCGCAACTCCCCAGCGGTGCCGGAGAATGCCGTGCGCAGCACAAAGTCGAACCGTTGATCTCCCGCCAGACCCTCATCTGCATCGAGGCGCGAGAGGTCGATCCGGTCGCTGCCTTGCTCGAAATCCTCGATGATGTCGCGGCGGATGAAGCCGATCTCGCTGTCGGTGAGGCGGAAATAGAGATAGGTATCGTCGCCCTCCGCCCCGATCAGGCGGTCCTGGCCCGCATTGCCGGCCAGCGTGTCGTCGCCGGCCTCGCCCAGCAACGTGTCGTCGCCCGCCCGGCCAAAGAGCCGGTCAGCCTCCGCGCCGCCATCGATCAGATTGGCCAGCCCGTTGCCATGCAACTGGTCGTCGGCAGTGGAGCCGATAATGTTCTCCACCAGCGCGAAGCGGTCGCCTTCCGCCTCACCCGCGCCCGCTACCTGATTGGCGATATCCGCGATGACGCGCGCGTTGGCATCGGCAAAACTGACCGTGTCCGTTCCGGTGCCGCCGTTGAGGCTGTCCGCCCCTTCGCCCCCAATCAGCAGATCGTCGCCGCCATCGCCCAGCAGCGTGTCGTCACCGCCAAGCCCGATCAGCGTCTCGTCCTGGATCAAACCGGTGATGAGGTCACTGCCCTCGGTACCGCCTGGTGTCGGACGCACAAATTCGAATGCACCTAGATCGAGGAACTTGCCCGCGACACGGATGTTGCCCGCGGCGTCCAAGGGCAGGGGCTCCAGCAAATCGCCATCGCCATCTAGATCAAACGTATCTGCGGGCAGCAGAGAGGCATCGCCGCGATCCTCGGCATCGCCCCCCTCCAAAATGGCAACGGTCTGAACCAGCCCACCATTGTCGGCGAGCACGCCCGCGCCATCGAGCACCTCGGCAAAAACCTGCTCGGCGGATGTATCACCGACATCGACGCCGTTTTCGAAGATATCCGTTCCTATGATGTTGGTTCCGGATTGCGTGAGATCCGAAACGTTTGGAACCTCTCCTTCGTCCAGTATGATAGAGTTACGGAGTATGACATTGGCGGTATCGCTAATTAGGAAAGTACTACTACCCTCGGAGACGCTATTTCCAGTAAAAGTGCTGCTCTTTATTGAAACATCCGATACAATTCCAAGTATGGCAGCTTCATTAGCGGTATTACTTGAGAATGTAGAGTTTTCGATCGAGCTGACGGTGCCGGGGCCAAAGAAACGGACTGCACCCACGTAATCTGCACTATTTTGTGAAAAGGTACTCGAGCTAATCTCCAGTGAACCGGAACCAAAGATTGCACCTCCATCACCCGCTATGTTGCGAGAGAAGGTGCTGCCGTCGATAATAAACGAGTCTTTTCCTCTGCCGTTGATGCCACCGCCAAACAGCGAAGCGGAGTTTCCTTCGATCAGCGTTCCCGATACTTTCACTGAGTTCGAATTAAGGGAGATAGCGCCTGCTGAGTAGGCGGCATTCGATACAAAAGCGCTCGAAGTGATCTCGATATTGGTGCCGCTGTGATAGAGTGCCCCTCCGACCGTAGCACGCCCGTCTTCAAAGCGTGTATCGTTGATCAGCGTGGATCCCCAACTGAATACCGCGCCGCCTAGCCCATACTCTCCGAACCGATCATCTGTTGGCACGCTGTCTCCGGTCAGCGCATCGTTTCGAGAAAACACCGTGCTTTGGATCGTTAGGTCGCCATCTGCTTTTATCGCACCACCGAAGCCGCCGTTGCCGGTAGTTCCATCTTCCAGGAGGCCATCGGCGCGGTTGTTCACGAAGCGGCTGTTGGTCACGATCAGGGTGCTGTCGCGTCCGGGGGTCAGTATGGCCCCGCCGGCGTAGTCCTGACCGTTCTCGAATACGACACCATCGACTGTCGTCAGATCGCCCTCGGCATTCAGGATTCGCGAGTTTGCCGCGCCGTTGATCCGGATATCCGCCGTGCCGTTACCGTCGAGATCGCCCAACAGGGTCAGGTCGCCGGTGGAGAGCAGCTCTCCACCCGTCAGGATCAGGCGTCCGCCGCTGAGGGATGCGTCGAAGGTGATGCTCTGCGCGTCTGCCGCGCCATTGGCGATGCCGATGGCTTCGCGCAGCGACAGGCCGCCGCCGTCCAGCGTCTCGGCCACAAGGTCGCCGCCCTCGAAGGCTTCGTCCTGCAGCGTTGTCACGGTCAGCGCGGTGCCGTCGCTCAGCTCGGCAGCCCCCAGGTCGGGCCCCGTACCGCGCAGGCGCAGATTGCCGGCGCTGTCAAAGCTGAGGATCTCGCGCAGATCGCCATCACCGTCCTGATCGATCAGGTCGATTGGAAGAAGCGACGGGTCGGCGGCATCCACCGCCGGGCCATCGATGTTCAGCCGCACGGTCGGCACATCGCCGCCATTGTCGGCAAGTACCCCGCCACCATTCGCGACCTCGGCAAAGATCTCCTCCACCGTTGTGCTGGCGATTTCGGTTTCGCCCTGGAAGACCGCGCCTCCCACGATATTGGTGCCTTCCAGGGTGATGAGGCCGCGGATCTCCGGCCCCTCCGCCCCATTCGACAGAAAATCCCTGTTGCCCGCGACGATGGAATTCACCAGCGTCAGATCGGCGAAGTCGACATCCAAGCCACCGCTGAAATAGGCCGCGTCGTTGTCGGTGATGGTGGTGTTCACCACCCGCTGCTGACCGCCCGAGGCATAGAGCCCGCCGCCATAGAAGTTCGAGAGATTGCCCGCCAGCGTCGTATTGGCAACATAGACATTGGTGTCAGTGGCGAAGAGCGCACCGCCATGGGTGCTCGCCTGGTTTCCCGCCAGCGTCGAGTTGAAGACCGTCAGTGTGCCTTCGCGCACCGCGACCGCGCCGCCGAAATCCCCTTCATTGTCTTGCAGGATCGAGCCGGTGATGTTGACGATTGCCCCATCCGCCCGGATCGCGCCGCCATAGCCATAGAGCGTCGCGCTGTGGCCGGACACAAGGCTGTCGACCAGATTCAGTTGCGTGCCCGAAGCAGCGATCACCGCCGCACCGCCATAGGTGGCCGTCAGGCTGCCGCCCAGATAGGCGGGATCGAAGCCGATGCCGTCCACTATGTTGAGCCGGGCGAGCGTGGTCGCGCCGCCCTCCACGATCATCAGCCGCGTCGCATCGCCGCCTGAAAGGGTAATGTCGCGCCTGCCATCGGCGTCGCTGTCGCCGTCGATCTCGACCGTTTCAGTGACGATCAGGCTGCCCTGGCTGAGCGTCAGCGTCCCGCCGGTCAGGCTGCTGTCAAAGCTGATACGATCTGCGGCGCCATTCTGATTGGCTGTGGAAATCGCTTCGCGTAGGCTGAGCAAGCCGTCGGTCGCATCGACCGCATCGTCCAGCGTGGTCACCAAAAACTCTGCCATCGCAAACCTCTCGCGTCGCATGTCTTGTGCAGCCCGGCGGGCTTGTGTGAATTAATAAATCGTTAACCATATCAAAGGTTTGAAACGATTTTTGATCGCTGAAACCTTAACGCAGTTGGGGGTGCTAGGTCAAATTTCAATCAACTTTGACGGGTCTGCTTCAGTTCGGGGCAGAAGAACGTTTCAACGCGGGAAATCAGTGTCTCGGTATCGACAGAGGGAAGCTTCTGCGCGGCTCTAATAATGATCAGGCGCCCGGTTCCGGGCGCCTGTTGTCGTCAGGATACGCGCACCTTCAGCACGGCGGCGTGTGGATCTGATGCAAGCAGAAAGCGGGTGTCCCCGGTATCAGCCGTTGGCCTTCTGGCGGAACACGGTTGGGCGTCCACCAGACCCGCTGCGCAGGCTTTGCGCCGGGCCATCCGCGTCATCTACGGTGTCCACGACGTCGGCGCGGTTGCGTTCGGCGCGGGACTGTTCAGCCCTCGGCTGCTCGGCGGCTGCTTGCGGCGCGCTGGAGCCCTGATCCTGGACGAGTGATTCCGCCATCCGGATGAAATCGTCCAAACGGCTCAGCTCGGCGCTCAGCTCTGCCCGGCGTTGCAATGCGATTTTGATCACGTCAGCCATAACTCCCTCTCTCTCTTGCAAGTAGATCCACCTAAGCCTGCTCTCAATGAACAGAGTTAGAATAAAAGTGCAATGAATGAGACGTAAATAAGGCGATCCCCCACATTGCAGGGTGCTGAGCGCGAATCCGTCAAAGTTGTGATGTCGCTGACGTTGCGAATCATGCCGCCGGGGCAACTTGACACCTCTGTCCAGAACTCCTCATGCTTGCCGAAACAGGGGATAGAAGACCATGACCGACTCACTCGGGGCTGCTCAGGACGATGGGGGACGACCTCGGGGCAGGGCGGCGCGCGCACGTCAGAGGGGCGCGCGTCAGACAGTGGTTGCACCGGCATATATCCAGCGGCGCATCCCATATTACGAGTTCCTGGATGAAGACGCGTTGGTGCAGATCGAGGATCAGGCCGACTGGCTGATCCAAGAGATTGGGTTGGAGTTCCGCGAGGATCCCAGTGCGCTGGAGATATGGCGTGAAGCGGGCGCCGACGTGGATGGAACCCGCGTGCGGCTTCCTCGCGGCATGGCCCGCAAACTGTGCGAGACCGCGCCGGCCGAGTTTACCCAGCATGCCCGCAACCCAGCGCGTAGCGTTCGGATCGGCGGCCAGAACCAGGTTTTTGCTCCGGTCTATGGCCCGCCTTTCGTGCGTGATCAGGAGGCTGGCCGACGCTATGGCGCCATCGAGGATCTAATCAATCTGGTCAAGCTGACCTACCTGCTGCCCAGCCTGCATCACTCCGGGCTGATGACTTGCGAGCCGTGCGATGTGCCGGTGAACAAGCGGCATCTGGACGTGGTCTATGCCCATATGCGTTGGTCCGACAAGCCGCATCTGGGGGCGATCGTGGCGAAGGAGCGGGCGGAGGACTCGGTCGCGATGGCGCGCATTCTGCACGGTCAGATCGACAACCGGTGCGTGATCATGGGCAACGTGAACACCAACTCGCCGCTGCTGGTCGATAAGGTGGTGACCGAGGCGATCCAGACCTATTGCGGGGCTGGACAGGGCATCGTGGTCGCCCCCTTTATCCTGGGTGGCGCCATGGGCCCGGTGACCACCGCGGGGTCCATCGCGCAGGCACTGGCCGAGGCGATGATGTGCTGCGCATTCAGTCAACTTGTGCGCCCCGGTGCGCCTTTTGTCTTGGGCAATTTTCTAAGCTCGATGAGCCTCAAATCCGGCGCGCCGACTTTCGGGATGCCGGAGCCGGTGATGTCCAACTTCACCATTGGGCAATTGGCGCGGCGGCTGGGGGTGCCGTTGCGCTGTGGCGGATCGTTGACCGCGTCGAAGATCGCGGATGCGCAGGCCGCGGCGGAGAGTGCGGACTCGATGCTTTCAACTGTGCTGGGAGGATCGCATTTCACACTGCACGCGGCAGGGTGGCTCGAGGGTGGTCTCTGCACCGGCTTCGAGAAGCTGATCCTGGATGCGGACCGGCTGGGTGCCTATCAGGTCATGCTGCAGGGGCTGCCGGTTGATGACAACGCGCTGGGCTGCCGTGCCTATGACGATGTGGAGCCTGCGGGGCATTTCCTGGGTTCGGCCCACACCATGGGCAATTATGAAACCGCCTATTACGACGCCACCATGTCCGACAGCGAAAGCTGCGAGCAATGGGAGGAGCGCGGCTCGAAAAACAGCGAAAGCCGCGCGTTCGAGCGTTGGCAGACGATGTTGCGCGACTATGAAGCGCCGCCCATCGACCCTGCCATCGATGAGGAACTGCGCGATTTTGTCGAGCGCAAGAAGGCCTCGATGGACGATGCGTGGTATTGAGCGAGCCTAATTTGTGAAGTTGGCCGCTGAGCCTGCGGTGCCCAACGTCGTGCGGAAAAGGTCCAAGAACTTCTGCACCTGCACAATCGGCGCATTCGAGACATATACGATGTCGTCGTCCTGCAACACAAAGCGGCGTGACAGGAAGATATCCCCCGGATCGCGATAGTCGAAGCGATAGACGGTGGGAACCATAGGCTCGATCACCGGGCCACGGCCAAGATCGTTCGTGATGAAGTCTATCGGCTCGAAACGCAGCACGAAAACGCCGCCAGGATCGGCGCGCTGATCGAGCAGTCCACCTGCCATGGCGAGTCCTTCGGCAAGGGTCGTCTGCCCCTCGCGCAATGAAACGACTGACGAGCGATTGGCCCCGCTGGCAACGAAGGTCTTCGGGTCGTGGGTGACCGCGATCACATCGCCCGGCATCAGGCGCACATTGTGCCGCGGCTCTTTAAGGATCAGGTGAAACGGCATCGAGACGCGGCGCTCGCGGCGGGTCAGGGCCACGACGACCTCGTGAACGGGGACGGAGATGCCGCCATTCTGCGCAACCACGTCCAGCAAACGCTCCGACCCCGGTTCCAGTAGGATCACGCCACCCTCGGCGGCATCGCCCACCACGCTGACCGAGTTCGAGCGGCGCTTGTCGATCGTGACGATCACGCTGGGATCGATGGTCTTGACGGCGAGCTTCTCGGCAATCTCGTTGCTGACGGACTCTGCCGAGCGGCCGAGCACATGGATATGACCGATGAATGGAACAAGGATCGTCCCTTGGCGCGAGACGGTTTGCGGGGGCAGGGCGCGACCATCGAACAGCCCGGCCACCAGATCGTCCGAGGCCGTCTCGTAGATGGTTACGTTGATGACGTCGCCCGGCGCAATGCTCAGCCGCGCGCCGCTGCCATTGGTTTCGAAGACATCGCCCAGCTCCGCGCGGGGGCGGGCATCGAGCGCCTGGATCACTGATCCTTCGGCCTCCACGACAATTAGGGGGGCGGGCGCCTCGATAATATCGTCTTTCAGCGGGCCCTCTGACGGCACGACCGAGCAGCCAGCGAGAAGCACCGCAATTGCGCCGATCGTGAGAGATTTCACCGCTCTGCCCCTTCTGCCCTTGTTTGTCCGCCCCTAGAGCTTTGTCAATCAACCTTGTAACGGAAAAAATTTCAAGTCTAGTTAAGGGTTTGCGCAGGATTTTTCATACCGAATATGCGCGGAAACTCCATCTGCGTCACCAAATGCCCGCAAGCTCTACGATATGGGTGGGCGATCCCGTCGGCGCAGCCTCTCACCGCATCGGCAGAAATTCGACGGTTTGCGACCGGCATCCGCGTGCGACCTGCGCCGTACAGGCGCGGGGAACCAGCGCTTTCGAGAGGCATATGCGGACCTCGCGGATCTGACCGTCGCGGCAGGTCACGGCGATACCGCTGGGCTTCAGATCGGGGTTGGCCTCCAGAAACGCCTGCTTGATGATATCCGGATCCAGGGTGACAGGCTTACTTACCCGGCGCAGCAGTTCGGGCCGGGCGATGGCCTCGTAAGCCTCGCGCGACAGAGCATAGTAATCCGCAGCCTGCAGCCCCGAACAACGCCCGTGCTTCTTCCACTGATGCCAGGCCAGGCCCGAACTGCCCATGATATCCGTCATCTCGCGGCTCATGCGGCGAGAGGGGTCGCGCAACGCACTGCGGCAATATTCCGGCCACCCCCGCTCCGCCTGCGGCCAAAGACCGTGGAGCAGCCAGCCATGGGCGTGGCGTGGATGGCATTGGTCCGCGCCGCGACCGTTGTTGCGCGCATCGCCCTCTGCCTGGCACCAGGCGGCGTTCCAGCTCAGCGCCAGGACATAGTGGGTGAAGTCGCCGGGTTCGTCGGCAGCCTGTGCCGGTGCTGTCCCGGCAAGTGCGCAAAAGAGCGGCAGTTTCATCATCCGCAAGGCCGCCTGAAACACTGTCATCATGTCCTGCCCTTCGTCCGCGCCGACGCTGCGACTACCCGGTCCTGCATGCCGCCGAAACCGCTTTTCTTTTGGTGTGCGTCTCTCTATATACCCGTTCAGAATTCCCCTCGAAACCGTGAGATGCGCCGCCCTTGCACCGGTCTTCGGAGCCCGGCGAAGCTGTATCTAGATGGAGGATAACATGAGCGACAACCTGCCCCTTATGCCCAAGGCGACCGCTGTCTGGCTGGTCGATAACACCACGCTGACCTTCCGTCAGATCGCGGATTTCTGCGGGATGCATGAGCTCGAGGTGTCTGGCATCGCCGATGGCGAAGTCGCCCAGGGGATCAAGGGCTTCGACCCCATCGTGAACAACCAGCTTACGGCCGAGGATATCAAGAAGGCGGAAGGCGATCCGATCGCACGGCTGAGCCTGATACGGCGCGAAGTGGCCCCGCCGCCCAAGCGCAAGGTGCCGCGCTACACCCCCGTCTCGAAACGCCAGGACCGGCCCGCCGCCATCGCCTGGCTGGTGCGCTATCATCCAGAAATGGAGAACAGCCAGATCGCCAAGCTGGTGGGCTCGACCAAGCCGACCATCGAATCGATCCGCAATCGGTCGCATTGGAACATTGCCAATATCCAGCCCGTGGACCCGGTGGCGCTGGGCCTTTGCCGTCAGATGGATCTGGATGCGGCGGTTCAGAAAGCCATTGCCAAGAAAGAAAAACTGGCCGGATCCATCCCGACGCCGGAGGAGCGCATCAGCCTGATGAGCACCGACGAAAGCCTGTCTGAAAAACCCGAGGCCGAGCCTAACCCCTTTGGAATGGACGACCCGCGCCCGGCGCAGGAGGAAGCACCCGCTTCCGTCGATCCGGACGCATTGTTCAACCTTCCAAAAGGCAGCGGTTCGGACGAGTAAACCTATTCTGCAGCGATCCGCCGGCTTTGCACGATGACATCGGTCACGCGCCGGTGCAGCACGAAGGCCGCGCGGATCGCCATGCCGATCACCCCGGCATAGATCGCGAAGACCGTCACCAACAACGTCGTCCAGTCGGCGGTCTTGAAGAATGTCGATGCGCCCAGCACCAATGCCGTACCCCAGCCCGACATTGACAGCCCGGCGCAGGTTGCAAGGACCAGTTTGTCGCGCAAGCTGACCTCCATCAGCGTGGTGCCGTGCGCGGCCTGGATGATCGGCATCACCCGCCACTTGATCGCCACCGCTGTGCTGGTGAGCAAGCCGACCACCATCAGTTTCATCCAAAGCTTTGGCGAAAACGCCGTCACGTCGAACCCGGTTCGGATGCCGATCAGTAGAATGCCGGATATCCATGCGATCAGCAGGGCGGGCATCATCAGGTCATGCGCGGCCTCTAACGTGTCAGAGTAGGCTTGGTTCACCGGCCGCTCGATGCGGCGCAGGGTCGAGATATCGGTCGATACCATGGTGCCAAGCCCCACGGCCACTGCCAGCAAGTGAACCAGCCTGACCGCGTCTACGGCCAGTTCCGCAAGCCCGCTCGCAAATGCTTCGGTCCCCAATATCATCGTGCTCGCTTTCATGCCCGGCCGAAGAACTGATCGGCTGTTCGCACATAACGGCGCCGAACGTTGAACGACCGGTATGCCGTACTGGCACAATCGAGCGCATATGCACGAAGAACTTCCGCGCACGCTCAAGTCAACGAAACGATTGAAACCCCACTCACCCTAATCAACGATAAGCGTAAATAACGACTAGGGCAATGCGAGAGATACTGGCGCGCGAAATTGACAAAGGCATGCGGCGCGGCGACCATTTCGGAAAACACCGGGAGGATGCAATGACCAGTGGCGGCGCCAACCCCTATGAAGTCGGGCTCGATCGGAACGCGGCGAATTTTCAGCCGCTGACCCCGCTCAGCCATCTGGCGCGTGCCGCGGCGATCTGGCCACAGCGGGTGGCGGTGATCCATGGCGATCAGCGCGTCAGCTATGCTGATTTCTACGCGCGGTCACGTCGTCTCGCCTCTGCCCTCACCAAGGCGGGAATTGGCCGTGGTGAGACTGTGTCGGCACTGTTGCTGAACACGCCCCCGATGCTGGAGGCGCATTACGGCGCGCCGATGTGTGGCGCGGTTCTGAATGCGCTCAACACACGGCTGGACGCGGCGGGGATCGCCTTCATTCTGGACCATGGCGAGGCCAGGATCGTTTTGGTTGATACTGAACTCGCACCCCTGCTGACCGAGGCACTCGCGTTGGTCAAGGGAGCCGCCCCGCGCGTGATCGAATACACCGACGCCACCACGGGCGAAACCGCGAGTGGCGCGTATCAGGATTTCGAGGATTTCCTGCAAACCGGCGATCCCGATTTTGCATGGAGGATGCCGGAGGATGAATGGGATGCTATCAGTCTGAACTACACCTCGGGCACGACCGGCGATCCGAAGGGCGTGGTCTATCACCACCGGGGCGCTTCGCTGCTCTCGACCGGGAACATCGTCCATGCGGGGCTTAGCGAGCCGATGGTCTATCTCTGGACCCTGCCGATGTTTCATTGCAATGGCTGGTGCTTTCCTTGGTCGGTTTCGGTCGTCGGCGGCACCCATGTGTGCCTGCGCCAGGTGAGGGCGGAACCGATGTACCGCGCGCTGAGCGAGCATGGCGTCAATCTGCTCTGCGGTGCGCCAATCGTCATGTCGATCCTGCTCAACGCCACTGCGGAGGAACGTCACGATTTTTCCCAGCAAGTGCGCTTCCTGACCGCCGCAGCCCCACCACCCGCCAGCACCCTGGCCGCGATGGCGGAAGCAGGCTTCGATGTCATCCACCTCTATGGCCTCACTGAGTGCTACGGCCCTGCGGTGTTGAACGAATGGAAATCCGAGTGGAATGACCTGCCCATGGCAGAGCAGGCCGAGAAAAAATCCCGCCAGGGTGTAAAGTATGCGGCGTTGGAAGGTCTCGACGTGATGGATCCTGAAGCCATGGTTCCGGTGCCCGCCGATGGCGAGACAATGGGCGAGATCATGATGCAGGGCAACGTGGTCATGAAAGGATACCTCAAGAACCCCAGCGCCAACCGGAAGTCCTTCGCCGGGGGTTGGTTTCATACCGGCGATCTGGCGGTGAAGCATCCCGATGGCTATATCCAGATCCGCGATCGCTCGAAGGACGTGATCATTTCGGGGGGCGAGAATATCTCCTCCATCGAAGTCGAAGACGCGCTCTACAAGCATCCGGCGGTGGCGCTTTGTGCGGTGGTGGCGCGGCCGGACGAGAAATGGGGCGAGACGCCTTGCGCCTTTATAGAGCTCAAACCGGGTACCGAGGCGACGGCGGAGGAAATCATCGCCTTCACCCGCGACCGGCTGGCCCACTACAAATGCCCGCGCCACGTGGTGTTCGGCGATCTGCCCAAAACCTCCACCGGGAAAGTGCAGAAATTCGAGCTGCGCGGTCAGGCCGCAGCCCTTTAGCTGTCTTTTCCGCAGAACTGCGTAGAACTGAAACAAGCCTTTAGACTTAAGGCAAAATATGACCCGAAATCTTCGTGGTTTTGCCCGATTCGGTGCCTATCTGACCGGCAATACGCTGTTTCGGGAGCTGATAAATGTTGAATTTCCTGCCTCGCCGGCTGGTCCCACTCGCCGGTGCTGTGTTGGCCGCTGTTCTGACCCTGCCTGCTGCGGGGCCCGAGGCTGCCACCGTTTTCGTCTTTGACAACGGACCAGACAACCGCTCGCAGATCGAGCGCATGCTGGATGGGCGCACGCTGATCGTGGATGGCTTTGACGAGAGCTTCAATACGGCCACGGGTACCGGTGGCACCGGCAACATCAACCAAGGCAATAACGGGCTCGGCATCTCGGGCCAACCCGAGAGCGGGCGTCTTGCCGGAGGTGAAGCCCTGCGACTGACCTTTGACCGTGATGTGCGGTTGAACAGCCTGTTGATCCACGAGTCCGGGCGCGAGAACGAAAGCTTTCAGCTTTTCGGCGCGAACAACCAGCTGCTGTCCAGCTTTGTTGTGTCTGGCGCAGGTCGCGGACGGGGGGACCTGTTCGACGGGCTGGGTCTGGTCGGATCGACCTTTACCCTGGTCGGTACCGATCCGGATGGCGCCGACAATCGCGGTATCCGCCTGAGTGCCGTCACCGTCTCGGCGGTGCCGCTGCCCGGTGCGCTGGGTCTTGCGCTGGGTGGTCTGGCCGTTTTGGGTGGGTTCGCCTGGCGGCGGCGGGCTCTGGGTCTCACCCGAGCCTGAGCTTACTCAGATCATCGGGCTGAGAACATTTCAGGCCGCGATTGACAGTTGCGGTTCCGCCGGGCTGTCCGTCTGGCGGAACAATTCCCCTACTAGGGTGCCAAGATCGACATCGGCCAGATCTTCCCGCCGCTCCGCCCGCTGGGCATTCAGTTCGGCTATGGCGGCCAATCGCTGCGCATCGGCGAGCGAGGCTACCCGCCGATCAGCAGGCGAGGGTTCGGCAGGGGCCAGGGCGGCGGCCTTCACGATCTCCATCTTCGCGATTGTCGCGCGCGGGTCGTCTTTAACCGGCGAGACATCGATCTGCACCGATCCGCCAATCGCATAGTTCTGGCCATCGGGGCCGACCTGATAGTCATAGGACGGTTCGGAGGCGTATTGACCGCCGACGCGGGCATGCGCCTCCTCGTGGTCTTTCACTTCCCGGTCGCGGGCCTTCAACTGCTCCACCAGCTGCCGCTCCGCCTCGGACAGGCCATCGGCGCCGGACTCCGCCTGTATCGGCGATGTCTGATCATCGACTTCCGACGCCAGCAGATTGCGCACGCCTTCGGCGCCAATGGCTGAGGGTTGGCGATCGAATGGCAAGACGCGCACGGCAGCTGCGCTGGTTTCCGGCGGGCTTTCCGGCACCCCGCGTTGCGTCGGCGCCTGTGTGTCGCGCGTGGCGTCGACCTTGCGCGTCGCGAGCGGTGCATCACCGCGGGCCGACGGATCCAGGCGAACCTGCTGCGCGAGCAGCGGTTGTACCAGTGCGGATTGCGTCACTGGGAAAACGGGGGCGGCTGTGGCTTGAGTTGGCGCAAGCATTTCACGGGTTCCTGACTGTTCGAGACCAAGAACTCACCTTCTGCGAGCATCGCGGTGCGGACACCGACTTGCATTCATGCTGCCCCCAAGCCCTTAAGTTTCCGTAAATCGCTGGGCCGCGAACCGCATGGCTTGTGTCGGCCAACGCCTTTCGACAGGGTGGGACAGACGAAACGGGGAACAACTGGCAGGCATGGCGCGGCGGCTCGAAATCTATCAATCGCTTTGGGCGATGCAGCCGCACGGGCCGGATGGCGTGAAGGTACCGGTTGAGCAAGCCTTCGAGATGGTGGCCGAAGCGGGTTTTGACGGCATGGCCATCGATCTGGGGGCCTCCGACATGGCCTCGATGCAGGCGACCCGACCGTTGTTCGAGCGCTATGGCCTCGGCTGCCTGATCATGGCGTTCCCGAAAACGGTCGAAGGGCTGCGCCCCGTCCTGCACATGGCCCGCGATTTCGACGCTATTGGCGTCAACGTGATCGGTCAGGTTCCCGCCTTGCGCCTGGCCGAGATGATCCCGGTTCTGGACGCCTGGCACCGCATGGGAGTGGAGGAGGGCGTTGCGGTTCAGTTCGAAACGCACCGCAATTGCATCACCAACGATCTTTACACCACGCTGGAACTTATCGATGCGCTTCCGCAGATCCGCCTCTGCGCCGATCTCTCGCATTTCGTGGTGGATCGCGAGTTCTGGTTTCCAATCTCGGACTACGACCTGGCCCTGATCAGCCGCATTCTCGACCGCTCCGACAGTTTTCAGGGCAGGGTGGCGACGCGCGAACAGATCCAGGTTTCCATCACCTTCCCGCAGCACCAGCGCTGGTACGACCAGTTCGCCGCCTGGTGGGAGGAAGGGCTTCGCGGCTGGCGCGCCCGCAATCCGGAAGGGGCGTGCAACTTCCTCTGCGAACTGGGCCCGCCGGAATACGCCATCACCGGCCCCGATGGCCTCGAGATTTCGAACCGCTGGGAGGAGGCGCTGATGATCCGCGACCGTGTGAAGGCGATCTGGACCAGGCTGGAGGCCGAGGCATGAGCGCGATCTGGCATGGCACCCCCTCGCTGGACATGGCCAAACAGATTCATGTCGCGACCGCGGTGGCGCATCTTGGGATCGAGTTTGTCGGCTTCGGCGACGACTGGCTCAGCGCAAGGATGCCTGTCGATGATCGGACCGTGCAGCCGACCCGGGTGCTGCATGGTGGCGCTTCGGTTCTGCTGGCCGAGACGGTGGGGTCGATGGCCGCTGCCTTAACCGTCGATCTGAACCGCTATGTCACGCTGGGGCAGGAGATCAATGCCAACCATCTGCGCCCGGTGACCCAGGGCTGGGTTACGGGCACCGCCCGCCCGGTGCATCTGGGCCGGCGCAGCCAGGTTTGGGGGATCGAGATCCGCGACGAGGCTGACAAGTTGACCTGCATCTCTCGCATCACCATGGCGATTGTCGAAAAACCGGAGGCATAAGATGACCGCTCATCCGCTGGACCCACTGAGCGCCGACGAGATCCGTAACGCTGTGGCGGTGGTCAAACGCGATGCCGGGCTGGACGAAACCGCATGGTTCGAGACCATCAGCCTGGACGAACCGACCCATGCGGAACGCGGCGCGGGCAACCCGCCGCGCCGCGCCTATGTCTGTTGCTATGAGCCAGCGACCAACCGCACCCTGCGGGGCCATGTCGATCTGGCAGAAGGGCGCCTGCTGGACTGGGCACACGAGCCTGGGGTTCAGGCCCGCATCCCGCCCGATGAATTCTCTGCCGGGAACGAGATCGTCAAGGCAGATCCGCGCTTTGCCGAGGCTTGCGCCCTGCGCGGCATCACCGATCTCTCGACGGTGCTGGTCGAAACCTGGGCCGCAGGCAATTTCGGCCTGGCGGAGGAGGTGGGTTCGCGCATCGCCTATTGCCATTGCTGGGTGATCAACGATGCGGGCGACAACCGCTATGGCCGACCCATCGCCAATCTGCATCCGGTTGTCGATTTGCAACGGCGCAGGGTCATCCGGATCGACGATTTCGGCGTTGTCCCGGTTCCGCCGGACACCGCTGCAATCCGCCGTTCGGAGGGCCTGCGCGACGACCTCAAGCCGATTGAAATCACCCAGCCTGAAGGGCCGAGCTTCACTGTCGACGGTTATGCCGTGCGCTGGCAAAAATGGAACCTCAGGGTCGGCTACAGCCTGCGAGAGGGGCTGGTGCTGCACGATATCGGCTATGAGGATCAGGGGCGGCTGCGTCCGATCATGCATCGTGCCTCGATGCCTGAAATGGTCGTGCCATATGGCGACCCCGGGGCCGGGCATTTTCGCCGCAACGCTTTCGATACTGGCGAGTACGGCATCGGTGCGGTTCTGGATTCGCTGAAGCTCGGCTGCGATTGCCTGGGGCATATCCACTATTTCGATGTCGCGGCCCATGACTGGCACGGCGAACCCTACGTGATCGAAAACGCGGTCTGCATGCATGAGGAGGATTTCGGCCTGCTATGGAAACACACCGATGCGCATACCGGGCAGGCGCGAGCTGTTCGCTCGCGCAGGTTGGTGGTGTCGTCGATCGCGACCATTGGGAACTATGTCTACGGGTTCTTCTGGTACTTTTATCAGGATGGGACGATCGGGGTCGAGGTGAAGGCCACCG
>JBCCDU010000042.1:0-37591 GCA_039030715.1 Pseudomonadota bacterium | reverse complement strand
GATACGGCGAGACCGACGATCGCAAGAAAGAAGTGATGTAGCGCTCGCGATTGCCGGCAATCCGATCCCAACAGCGGTTCCCGTCAGGAACAAACGCCCGGGTCCGCAGACCAGATCCCCCCAGTACGGGCAGGCCCGGGCCCGCACCCCACCCCCCCCATCGGCGCGCTTCCGCGCCGCCGCCGGTCCCCCGCGGCCCGTTGCCCGCCGGTACCTGGGGGCTCTGCTCGGCGGACCCGGGCGTTTGTTCCTGACGGCAACCGCTGTTGGGATCGGATTGCCGGCAATCGCGAGCGCTACATCACTTCTTTCTTGCGATCGTCGGTCTCGCCGTATCGATGCAGTGCGGGCGGCTTGAGGCCTTCATAGAGGCTGGCAATCTTCTGGTTCACAATCTCACCCTGTTGCGCGAAGAGGCTCGCGCCGATCAGATCGCTGTCAACGATGAAGGGGCCGAAATTCTCGACCCGAAACATCCACATCGCTTGAGCGATCCCCAGATCATCGAGCCAGTGCACCGCCTCGACCCCCGTCACCCCACGGCCCAAAAGCGCGCCTGTGCCATAGCCGACGGTGGTCAGATAGACGGCACCGCGCGGCGCGAGGATCTTCTCGTAGTCCTCGCGCGGCATCCCGCCCTTGCCGATCACGATCTTGGTGCCGGTCAGGTCCAGCCACTCCGCCATCCATTTCGAGAACCGGAACGACGCCGTGGCCGTGACCCCGCCGATGCGATAGCTGTCGCCTTCAGGTGCCGCCGCTGGCGAGCAATGGAAGTTCACGTTGGAGATCGCCGACAGGTTCTCCACCGGCAGAGCCCCGCCCTGCCCCAGAACCCGTTCATATACGCCCTCGCGCGCGGTATAGACCACGCCATCGAGGTAAACGATCTCGCCTGGGCTCAACTCGGCTATATCCTCCGGCTCGGCGGGCAGAGAGAGCCGATGTTGTTTGATCGCGGTCATTGAGCGATCTCCACAGCCGTTGTGGCTGTATCCCATCCGACGGTCTCGCGCCGCAGATAGGGGGTGAACCACTGCGGATCGGTACGATAGGAGATGCTGCCATCCGCGTGGATCCGCGCTGTCGCGCGGCGGGAGGAGAGGCAGAAGGTGTGGACGCTGACCGGCATGCCTCCGGTATGGGTGTGGCCGCATTCGATATGCATGTCGACGCACATCGATGACCCGACGAACCCCATCGCGCCCATGCCGATGCCGTTGGCGACGTCTTTGAGCTCCTGCTCCAGCTCGGCCACTTTCGGATCGGGGTTGCGGTCGCCCACCACGCGCAGGCAGGCGGCCTGTTTGCCGAGCTGCATGCAGGTGTCCTTCGAGCCTCCGATCCCCACCCCGATGATCGCGGGCTGACAAGCGAGGCCGCGTTTGCCGAAGGCAATCAGCGTATCCAGAAGAAACCGCTTGATCCCATCCACCCCGTCGCCAGGGAACAGCATCCGGTAATCGCTGCCGAACAGTCCCCCCTTGTGCACCGTCGTGATGTCAATCCAATCGACCTCGGGCTCGAAGGACCATTCCACCTCCGGCGCGTTCAGACCGACATTGTTGTTGTTATCCGTGCGCCAGAGCGGGTGGACCCGGTTGGGACGCAGCGGCACATCCAGCGTCGCCCGCGCTGTGGCAGAGCGCAGCGCGCGCTCCATCCCCGTAAAGCCCTCGACCCGGGCCTTGTCGCCGACTTTGACATAGTAGCGCGGCAGCCCAGTATCGGCGCACATCGGTCGGCGGTCCTCGGTCGCGGCCTCGTAATTATCGACCATCGCCTTCAGAACAAAGGCCGAGAGGTCCCCGGTTTCCAGATCGATCATCCCCTTGATTCCGGTTAGATAATCCTCCGGGATATCGATCGCGGCCTTGGCCATAATGTTGTAGGCGGCCTCTTCGATGATGGCATGCGGGATCATAGCTTACTCCGCCGCTGTCGGGGCGCCGATGGCGCCTTCGATCAGGCTTTCGCCCGGTTTCACGATGTCGAAGGTGACAGGGATGCTCTCGGCGGTCAAATCCGCGCCGTTCTGGCAAATACGCGTGAAGGCCGTGGCGGCGAGATCGCCGGTTTCTGGGAAATCCTCACGGAAATGCGCCCCGCGGCTGTCTTCACGGGCGATGGCGGCGCGGGTGATCGCCTCCGAGATATCGATCAGGCTTTCGAGATTCTGCCAGTCGTGCCAGGTCAGGTTGAAGGCGCGGTTGCCATCGGCCAGCCCTGTCTCGGCCAACTCAGCGCGCAGATCGGCGAGCCCGGTCAGCGCACGAGCCAGACCTTGCGCATCGCGCAGGATCCCAACCTCCTCCCACATCAGGTCGTTCAACCGGTCGCGTAGGCCGTGGATATCCCCCGGTCGCAAGGCGAAAGGGCGTTCGGCGCGGGCGGTGCCCTCATCAATCGCAGCCTCGTCCGGGTCGGGCAAGGCGCCGGATGCGAGAGCCCCGGCCATCGCTCTCCCGGCCAGCCCACCGAAGACCGTCGAGTTTGCCACCCCGTTACCGCCCAGGCGGTTGGCACCATGAACACCGCCCGCATCCTCACCCGCCACATAGAGGCGCGGAAGGGCCGTGGTGCAATCCGGCTCGAACTCGATCCCACCCATCATGTAATGGGCGGTGGGGACGACCTCGACCAGGCCGCCATCCAGGTCGAATCCGCAATCGGCACAACGTTTGACCATGCCGGGAAAACGCCCGGCGGTGTTCTCCACATGGCGCATGTCGATATAGACGCCGCCCATGGGCGTGGTGCGCCCCGCCCGCATCTCGGCATAGATCCCGCGACTGACCACATCGCGGGTCGCCCGTTCGCCCGCCGGGTCATAGCTCAGCATGAAACGGTCCTGGCCGCCGTTCAGAAGATGCCCACCCGCGCCGCGCAACCCTTCCTCCAGCACTGTTCCGGTCATCCGCGTGTCCGGCCCTCCCAGCAAGCCGGTGGGGTGGAACTGCACCATCTCCATATCGCGCAGGGCCAGCCCGCGCCGCAGCGCCATCGCCAGCCCGTCGCAGGATTTGTCACCGGAAGGGGTGTGATAGCGGTACATCGTGGGCCCCGCCCCAGTCGCCAGCAGCACGGCGCGCGCCCGCACCAACCGATAACCGCCGGTGCGCATATCGATCAGCAGTACACCCGCCAGGCCGGAGCCATCGGTCGCTTGGATCAGTTCGATGGCCCGGTGCTCCTCCAATCTGCGGACATCGCGGGCCAGAACCTGCTCCATCAGGCGGTTGATGATCTCGATGCCGGTCAGGTCTCCCTTATGCGCCGTGCGGTCAAAGCTCTGCCCGGCGAAGGCCTTCTGGTGCAGCGTCCCGTCGCGGTTGCGGTCGAAGAAGCAACCGATCTCGTTCTCCAGTTCGCGGATGGTCTCGACCGCGCCATTGACCAGCTTCCAGGCGAGGTCCTGACGCGGCAGCCACTTGCCCCCGGCGATGGTGTCCATGAAATGCCGTTCGATACTGTCAGCGGGGTTGAGAGCGACGTTATAGCCGCCCTGCACCATCCGCGTGCAGCCGCATTTGCCGAGCAGCCCCTTGACCGCAATGGTCACATCCAGATCCGGGTTCGCCTGCTTGGCGTGCAAGGCCGCCATCAGACCCGCCCCGCCCGCGCCGAGGATCAGGATATCGGTCACATGGCGCTCCATCACGCCACCTGTCCGATGAACACCGCCCCCAGCGCCAGCGAGGCAGCTACCCCGCCCCAGATCCAGCCATGGCGCAGGCCTGACCAGGGCAGAAACTCCAGGATCAGTAGGCGCAGTCCCAGCAGCAGGTGAAGACTGAGTAGCACCACCAGCCCCCACTCCGCCACTTTGACCAGGGGCATGTCGGCAAGGCGCAACCAGCCATCCAGCGCAGCCTCGCCCCGCAACGCAGTGGCGAGCAGCAGGAAGTGCATAGGCAGGAACAGGACGAGGGCCAGCCCCGACAGCCGATGCAGGATCGCCGCCCAAAATCCGATGCCGCGCCGCGCCCTCATGCGAAGACCGCCCAGACTGCGCGCAATCCCAAGACCAACAATATCGATGCGACGCCAAGCGAGATCTTCGCAGCTGCAGGTCGGGCCATGCGCGCCCACTCGACCAATATATTGCGCAACCCAATGGCGCCGTGAGTCGCGGCCGCGAAAACGAAAACTCCGTAGAACGCCGTCCAGACAAGGCTGCCCCGAGTGCGGCCCAGAATCTCCGCCGCCGTCAAGCCGCCTTCGACGGCCCAGAGGATCAACCCCAGATGCACTAGCACCAGCGGGGCGAGCACAAGTGCGGTGACCCGCTGGATCGCAAACAAGCGTGCCTCGATTGGGCGCTCCATCATCTGGTGCTCCCCCATCCCGGGGCGCGCAGCGGCCAAGGGTTCGCCCAGGAACTGCCGGGGCGCAAGAGCCAGAGGTCCCGGATCACGTCCGGGACGCCAAAGCGCCGAGCGGATAGATCAGCGCTCATCCGGCCAATCCGAAAAGCTCGGCCAGCGAGCGGCGCTTCAGCCCCGCGATAGAACGCGTAGGATTCAGGCCAACCGGACAGGCTTCGACGCAGGCACCGTGGCTGTGACAAGACCCGCAGCCGCCCGCCGCCTGAGCGCGCGCCTTGACCGCTCCGGAATTCGCCGCGCGCACGTCGTTGACCAGTGTCCAGGCCCGATTGAGCGCCGCAGGACCCAGATATCCATCGTCCCAGGCCACGACATCGCAAGCGGCATAGCAGACAGCGCAGTTGATGCACTCGATCCCCGCATTCGCCCGCGCCCGCGCCGGATCCTCCGGATCGATCGCCGGCAGCGGATCGTCGCGCGTGGCACTTCCCTGAAACACCGCACCGGCGCCTGCATCCCGGTCCGCCCATTTCTCGAAAAACCGTGTCATGTCGCAGACCAGATCGCGGATCACCGGCAGGTTGCGCAACGGTTCGATGGTCAGCCCGCCACCCTCGGCAACTTTTGAGACATGGGTGCGGCAGGTCCATCGCGGCACCCCGTTTACCATCATCGCGCAGGACCCGCAGACCCCCACCCGGCAGGCAAACCGATAGGCAAGGTCAGGCGCATGGCGGCGCTGTACCTCGGTCACCACGTCCAGCACGGTCTGGTTCTCGCGCGCCGGGATCTCATAGCGAACCGGCCCAGAACTGCGGCGGATTTCGACGGTGAGGGTTGGACTGCTCATGCGTTGAACCTAGACCGGATGCCATGGCTTGCAAAGGCCAGCCGCAGACCTGCCAGGTGCGGCCGGGTGGGCGGGCAAACGAGCGCAGCGATGTTTGGAGCCCAGCCGGCCGCAAGCCTCAGACATTCAGCAACAGATGCTCGCGTTCCCATGGGCTGATCACCTGCATGAACTCCTGATATTCATGCTCCTTCACTGCGGCATAAAGGGCCGAGAAACCGCCACCCAGAACTTCCTGCAATTTCTCTGCATCGCGAAAAGCCGCCACTGCGTCCAGCAGTCCATGCGGCAATCCGCGCGGCCGGTCATAGCTGTCGGTGGTCACTTCCTCGCGTGCGGCCGATCCTTCGACCAGGCCCAGATAGCCGCAAGCCAGCGTCGCCGCGATGGCAAGATAGGGGTTGGCATCGGCGCCGACCACCCGGTTCTCGACCCGGCGCGCCGGTGCAGGCGCCACCGGCGCGCGCAGCCCGGTGGTTCGGTTGTCATGCCCCCAATCCAGGTTGATCGGCGCCGTCAGATCCGGCACCAACCTGCGATACGAATTCACATAGGGCGCCGCCAGACAGCAGGCCGCGCTGAAATAGGCCTGCTGCCCCCCGATGAAGTGAAAAAACGCCTCTGACGCAGTCCCATCGGCGTTCGAGAATATGTTCTCGCCCGTCTCGCGGTCGATCACCGACTGATGGATATGCATGGCCGAGCCCGGCTGATCCTCCATCGGTTTGGCCATGAAGGTCGCATAACAGCCGCAACGCATCGCCGATTCCCGGATCAGGCGCTTGAACAGGAACACCTGATCGGCCAGATCCAGCGGATCGCCATGTTTCAGATTGATCTCCAACTGCGCCGCCCCGCTTTCCTGGATGATCGTATCGATCTCCAGCCCCAGCGCATCGGCGTAATCATAGATATGCTCGATCACCGTGTCGTATTCATCGACCGCGGCGATGGAGTAGGCCTGCGCCTTCGCCGCTGCCCGTCCGGAGCGGCCGAGCGGCGGCTCCAGCGGATAATCCGGGTCGGTATTCGGCTTGGTCAGGTAGAATTCCAGCTCTGGCGCGACGACCGGATGCCAGCCCTTCGCCGCATAGCGATCCAGCACACGGCGCAGGACCGAGCGGGGGGCGAATTCGATCAGATCGCCCTCGCGGTCGCAAACATCGTGGATCACCTGAACCGACCGGTCGTTGGCCCACGGTACCGCCCGCGCGGTCGCCAGATCCGGGCGCAACATCAGATCCGCATCGGTGTCATAGGCCGTGAAATTCTCCAGATCCGGATAGCCCCCGGTGATCGTCAGAAAGAACAGCGAGGTCGGCAGAAAGGTCGGCGTGAAGCTGCAGAATTTCGCCGCGGGCATTACCTTGCCCCGCCCGATCCCCGCGAAATCCGAACAGACGCACTCCACCTCCTCGATCCGGTTTTCGCGGATCCAGGCGCTCAGCGCGTCGGGCGTGCGGATCGCCGCATCCGGGGAGACATCGAGGCTGATCGTCGGCGCGCGGCTCGACAGGCGCAGGCCGTGTTGCGGCGGATCGGGTTGGTCCATGGGATCCTGTCTTTCTGCTCGATGGCCTGACTATCGCCAATGCCCAGGCCCTTGGCAAGCGGGCCGGATATCAGTTGCAGGACCAGTCCGATACCGAAAAATAGGCGCGGGGATAGATCCGCGCTTCGGTGATCTCGGCCACGTTCTCGGCATCGTATTCGTTGACATATTCCCAGACAACGCGCCCTTCGCGATCAACCTGCACCGCGCGTCCGGCGTCGAATTCGGTGATGATGAAGCCACCGCCTGGCACCGGGTCGTGCTTACCGCGCACATGGCTCAGCATCTCCTGTCCCTCGCGGCTGCCATAGGCGATTTCGGTCCGTCGGCTGGCCGGGTCGATCAGCACGATATTGGTCGAGAACGGCTGATCCAGGTTGACGCGGTTCCGGCTCTGCTTGATGCGGTAGGCGTTGTTATTGAAAATCGCCATCCGGCCATCGGGCAGAAATTCAGGATCGTGCTGACGGATCCACGGACCGGTCTGGTGCCACTTCACGGCCCAGCTGTCCGGATCGACCACGGCGATCATGTTGAACATCCGCAGCGACAGAGCCAGATCGCCAGCTTCGAACATCGGGAAGGCGGGGGCAAGCGCGCGGGGAAGCTCGGTGATCTTGTTCAGATGCACGATCTCCGCCGGGCGCGCGGATTTGTTGGGCCAGAAACTGTGGCCGGTGGCGGTCAGCACCGCCTCCAATCCGCCATCCAGCAGGATACGTGGGACCGAGACTTCCTCGACAATCTCGCCGGTATCCGAGACGCGCAGGATCAAGTCCTCGCCATACCCGCCGACGGAACTGGGCGAGGTGAAGGGAGGAAAGGCCCCGTTGTTCTCGCGATGCTCGATCCGCCCCGCGATCCAATAGCCGCCATCCTCGGCCCGCTCGATCGAGTGATGGGTCGGGTGGCGCAGGGTCCATTCGACACCGCCGCAACGATCCAGCTTGGCGGTGCCGCCATATTCGAAATTGAAGACCGTGGCGCCATCCGGCTCCATCAGCGCACCGTGCAGATCGATCGCCAGATTGCCGCGTGGCGGGTCCTGCAGGAAATCCGGCTCCGGGAACAGGGCGTCGTATTCAAGCGGCCACCGGGCGACCAGGGTACCATCCCGCTCGATCAGCCGGATCTCGTTGCCGCCTTCGAAGAACCCTGACAGCATGATCAGCGCATCGTCCGTCCGATCGTTCACTGTCACGCCCGCGCCCTGCCCCCGGTTGGGTTGCAGGAAGTTTTTGACTGCGGGCTCGCGGCTGGCCAGGACCAGGGTCACGTCATCCTTGATCTGACGCATGGTCTGATAGACCCAGTTGCGCGTCAGCCCGGAATAGAACCCGGCGGCAAAGATTGCCGCCGCGATCAGAAGTGCGCAAAGCCCATTGAATATCAGTCGAGAGAGATCCACCCGTCACCCCTGAAATCTGCTCACACCGCGTCGGACCTTACGGCAGTTCAACCGCCAGAGGAAGCCGCCGCGGCGTGCCCCTCGGCAACCGCGGCCTGGCTGTGATCCGAGAGCGCCTTGCGGTCGCTGAAGTCGCTCGGATGCACCGGTTCGTGAAACGTCACAACCACCCGGGAGCCAAACGAGAACTGCATCACCGTGCGCATATGTCCACCGAACGGCATCGTGCCCCACCAGCCAAAGAAGCTCTCCGGAAGGGCGGAGCCGGGAGCTGTCAGGTAGCGGATCGAGACCGGCTGCACCCAGATCGCCGGGTCGACATCCGGCCCGAAGAACACCGAGAAGAGCGAGCTCTTGAATGGCAACACCCGCAGACCGTCGGTCGATGTCCCCTCGGGGAAGAAGCAGAGAAGCTGGTTGGCCGCGATGCGCTGGCGCAGAATCTCCTCCTGCCGTTTCGCCTCGACCCGGCGGCGCTCGATGAAGATCGTGCCTGCCGCACTTGCCAGAAACCCCACGCCGGGCCATCGCGCCACATCGGCCTTGGATACGAAGTAGATCCAACGCACCGCACGTAGAACCGGGATGTCGGACCACGAGGAATGGTTGGCAACCAGGGCGCCGGACTCGATGGGCCGCCCCCGAACCTCCAGCTTCAGGCCCAGCAGCCAGACGCCGATGCGGGCCCAGATCCGATCCGCCAGCACGTCCAGCCGCAGCCAGCGGTCGCCCATCTTGCGTAGAACACGGCCGAGCAGAAAGGGCACCAGCATGATCAGCGTCACCAGGATCACCAGAACCATGCGCGCGAAGCCGATCAGCCGATTGGCCAAGGGCGGCGACGGCAGGTCCACCGGGTCGGCTTCGTTCCAGGTCATCGATCAGCCCAGAATGCGCTCGACCGCGCCACCGCGCTTGCGCGAGTAGAAGCTGCGATAGCGCTCGACCATGCGCGTCGTGTCCATCAGCAGGCAGACATCGACGGTGTTGAAGTCGTGGTCAATGAAGGCCCCCTCGCCGACGAAGCCGCCCAGGCGCAGATAGGCCTTGATCAGCGCGGGGATCTGGCGCATCGCCTCCACGCGGTTGACCTGGTCTACGGGCAGAATATCCATCGCGGTGAAATGCGCATCCAGCGCGCGCACGCGCAGATCCTCAGGCGCGAGATGGTTATAGTGGAGGTAGCTCAGCGCTTGGCTAATCGCCTGCGGGTCGTTCCCATGGAAGCTGGCCACACCGAACATCACCGAGATGTCGTTGCCAGTCACATAGTCGCCCAGCCCGGTCCAGAGCAGGTGCATGCCCGCCCCGCCGCGGTATTGTTCGTCCACGCAGGAGCGTCCAAGTTCCACAACACGCCGCTCGGACCGCAGGAGCCTGTCGAGATCGTATTCCGACTGCCCGTAAAAGCCGATCCCCTTGCGCGCGTTCTCGGCCCGCATAAGGCGATAGACGCCGACGACGCCACGCTCGATCTCATCGCGCTCGGCCTCGTTGTCGATCAGCAGCAGATGTTCGAAATAAGGGTCGAAATTGTCGGTCTCACGCCGCGTGGTCCGGTTTTCCTCGGAGGGCGTCGCGCCCATTTCCTCGACAAAGATGCGGTACCGCAGGCGCTGCGCGGCGAGAATATCCTCGTCGCAATCCGCAAGGCGCACTGTGAACCGGCCGGCATCGATCCGCATCAATCGCGATCCTTGTCGCTGAACTTCCGGGTCTGCTCGGTCAATTTATCCCCCTCGAGCCATTTGAACAGTAAGGAGATCGCGCGGAGCACGCAACCAACCCCCGGATCGGGCAAGGTCACGTTTGCGATTAGACCGCCGTTAAGAAATCATTTACGCTCTGAGGTCAATCATCGTCGTGGGAAAGAATTTCGAGTGGGACGACAGTGCTTAGCACCACAACCTTGCCCAGATGCTCGAAATTGATCGTGGCACGCTCGCCTGTGACCGATTGGACCTGTCCCAGACCCCAATCGGGTTCGTCCTTGTTGCGTACGATCGTACCGGGTTCCAGCAGAATACTCACGGGATCCTCTCGGGGTGATTTCGTCAGATAGGTTAGGTGGATCTTCAGGACTGTCCCAAACCGGTAACCGGTGCCAGGATGGCCCGGACGAGGGGAATGCAGAATGACATCTGATATGGGCTATGCAAGCCTTCTGGCCACCCGGCTCTGCCATGACCTGGCCAGCCCGATCGGCGCAATCTCGAACACCGCCGATCTGATGAAGGAATTCGGCGATCAGCAATCGATGGAAGATGTGGACATGGTCGCCCGCACCGCGGCACGCGCCTCGCAGATGCTGCAGTTCTATCGCCTGGTCTTCGGGCGCAGCATGGCGGACGATCCCGGCATCGACATCGCGCGCTTTCTCGACCTCTGCCGCAGTCAGGAGGTGCCCAAGCGCATCGGGCTGACCTTCGGCGGCCTTGACAGCGGCGCCCTTCCCCGGCCCATGGCGCAGGTCGCGGGGCTGATGCTGATGGTCGGACGCTCGGTCCTTGGCCTGCGGGGCGAGCTGCGCCTGATGCTGCCCGCGAGTGCCGCGGACCTGCCCCAGGTCGCCGCCAAGGGCGAGAAAGTCGCCCTGCCCGAGGGCCTGCACAAGGTGCTGACGGAGGACGGGGCCGAGATGACCGATCCCGCGAAACTGGAATTCGCCCTGCTGCGTCTGGCCTTGCGCGCGGTATCGGCTCAGCTTTCGGTGACACAGGGGCCGCAGCACATCTCCCTCAGCGCGACCTATATCTGACGCGGCTCAGATCTTGCCCAGCCCATCGCGATAGATCGGCAACTTGGATTTATAACTCTCCGCCGACAAGCGCAGCCGCGCCACAGCCTCAGCATCCAACGTGCGAACGACCTTGCCCGGCGCGCCCAGAACCATGGAGTGATCGGGGATCACCTTGCCCTCGGTAACCAGCGCCTTGGCCCCGATCAGACAGCCCTTGCCGATCACGGCACCGTTCAGCACCATCGCGCCCATCCCGATCAGGCTGCCATCGCCGATCGTACAGCCATGCAGCACTGCCGAGTGCCCCACCGTGACGTCTTCGCCGATGGTCAGCGGGAAGCCCGGGTCGACATGGCAAACGCAATTGTCCTGAATATTGGACCCCGCGCCCAGAATGATCGGCTCGTTATCCCCGCGCAACACGGCGTTGAACCATACCGTGGCCATTGCGGACAGCCTCACATCGCCGATCACCCGCGCGCCTGGCGCGACATAGACCGGCGCCGGATCGCCCGGCGGCAATTGCGGCGCCTTGCCGTCCAGTGTGTAGAGGCTCATGTCGACCGCTCCTCGAATTCCGCATTCAATCCCTTAACCATGTCGGAGATCCAGTTCTGCCGCATCCGCCGCTGCCGCTCTGCCGCCACGATTGTCTCAATATGGGCATAGCACCTGTCCAGATCGTCGTTTATCAGGACATAATCGTATTCCGGCCAGTGGGAGATTTCGGCTTTCGCCTTGGCCATCCTGCGCGCGATCACCTCTTTTGCATCTGTCGCACGTTTATGAAGGCGATTTTCTATCTCGGCGATCGAAGGCGGCAGGATGAAAATCTTAACCACAGATTGGCCCAGATCCGACTCGGTGATCTGCTGCGCGCCCTGCCAGTCCACATCGAACAAAACGTCCTTTCCAGCCTCGATCGCTTCCAGCACCGGGGCGCGCGGCGTGCCATAGTGATGGTCGAAAACCTCGGCGTGTTCCAGCAGCCCACGATCCTTAACCAACTGTGAAAAGCTAGATTTATCAGTAAAATAGTAGTGTTTTCCCTCAACTTCGCCATTTCGTGGCGGACGCGTCGTGACCGAAACCGACAGGGTGAATGCGGGATCTGATTGCAGCAGACGCTGTGCCAGAGTCGATTTGCCAGCGCCGGAGGGCGACGACAATATCAGCAACATCCCACGCCGGTCGGCCATCGTCTCGCGCATGCGTCTCCCCTTCCCGGCGTTCCGAATTTTCCTCTCTTGAGACAGCTTTCCGCCGAGGTCAACCACAGGTTCGATGGCAGACACCGCAAAACTGGCACCGGTTTTGCACAGCACTCTGCGATACAACCTCAGATGGCAAGTCCTGCCCGAAAATGATACTGACGGAGAAAAGTAATGACGAACGACCTCAGGGATGACACGATCTGTGTTGACTTCGCCAATGCGCGCTTAAGCAGAAACAAAGACATGTTGCATACAGAAACACGGGCTCTGTTCTCCTACTGGGACGAGCTGCGCAATGGCCGCAAGCTGCCCTATCGCGCAGAAGTTGATCCGCGCGAGATGGCCTGCGACGCGCGGCACCTCTTCATCCTGGAAAGCCTGGGCGAGGGGAACATCCGCTTCCGCCTGGCGGGCACGGCGCTGGTCGATGCCTTCGGGATGGAGCTGCGCGGCATGTCGGTGCGCGCGATCATGAAGGGCAAGGCGCGCGAGAGCATGACCGCCCTGGTCGAGGAAACCCTGGCCGAGCCCGGCATCGGCTATGCCCGCCTGACCGAAACCGGCGACGAGAACGCGGTGTGGGAGATGATCCTGCTGCCGCTGAAAAGCGATTTCGGCAAGGCCGACCGCATCATCGGCGCCCTGCACCGGATCGAGGCGGTCGAGGACACCGGCGGCCCGGCCAACCTGCATTTCGAGATCAAGGAAATGACGATCCGCCCCGTGACAGCGACCCGGGCCGAGGAACGCCGCTTCGAAACCCCGAACCTCCCCGCCAAGCGCGCGGGCGGCTTCGCCGAGCAATCGGCCGGTTTCGAAGGCCCCGCCCGCCTGAAAGCGATCGAGGGCGGCCGCAGCGCCGAGGAGCAGTCCGACCGCCCCGTCAAGGACCGCCCGAAACTGCGCATCATCACCAACGACGACTGAGCAAACCCAAGGCCCGGCCCCGCAGAACGCGGCGCGAGGCCCCTAACCCTCCCTCTTCACCAATCCCGTCAGCGACGCCGCGAACAGAGCGGTGATCACCCAGCCCATCGCAATGCGCAGCCAGAGGTAGAGCCGCGTCCAGGGCCAGGCGTCCGCCTTACCCGCCACCTGCGGAATCCAATGCGGCTCCTGATGCAGGTTGACCAGCGGCACGAAGGTGTCGATGGAGTAGACCAGCGGATCGAAAGGCTGGCAGTCGGGCACCTTCTCCAAAAACAGCCCATAGGGTGTCTTGGTCTCGCCATTCTTCACCTCCTTCAATGCCGCGCTCCACTCGCTTTTCAGCAGAACCGGATTGTTCGGCACCATCGCGCGGTCGCGATGCGCATCGCTGAAGATGACGGCCCCTGCGAGGATGAATGCCACCGACCATCCAACGGCCCAGAGTGGGCGATAGCCAAAGCCGATCAGCCGGTCGAACACCCACAGCATCGCGACGCGCAGGCAGGTCCAGAGCAGGGTGAATGGGTCCAGGAAGCGTTTGAACCACTCGGAGCGGAGATAGCGGTCAGCCGCCGCGGCCTTCTCGTGATCCGTCAGATCGCAGAGGGTTCCCGCTTTGGCATGGGCCAGCAGGGCGATTTCGTGTTCGTTGAGGTCGTCAATGAAATCCGGGGCTTCAATATGCATGGGTACAGGATGCCACCTGCCCCGGGTTGCGGCAAGCAGTCAGGTCGCCCTCGTCAAGTCGCGCTGGCCAGGAAGCCCGTCAGGTCGCCATAGCCGGTGTGGCGGTGCTCGTAGGCCAGGCCCAGGCGCTCGGCCGAGGCGCGGGCCTTCGCCTCCAGCGCCGCGTCGTCCACCTGGCTCAGATAGACCAGTTTGGTGTAGTTGCCGAAGATCATGTCCCGCAGTTCCGGGTGCCGGTCGAGGCCCATCGGGCGCCAAACGAAGGCATCGAACTGCTTGACCAGAAAATCGGTGAGATAGAATGCCGTGATCTCGTCCTCATGGGCCGCGAAGGCGTCATTCCCCTCGAAGAAGCTGTAGCAATGGGGTCCGGCGATGCGGGTCACGCCCAGCTCGTCGCAGACCGTATCGAGCAGCCCGCCGGTGCCGCAATCGGCATAGACGACCAGGATCTCGGCAAAGCCCTGCGCACGGGCCTCGGCGACCTTCTCGCGCACCGCATCGGGGATTTTGTCCGGAAACAGGTGGTATTTGGCGGGCAGGCAGGTCAGCTCCATATGCTCCCAGCCGTTCAGTCGTTTCAGCGCCAAGATCTCATGGGCCAGCGCGCCGCATGCGATCATCAGAACGCGTCCGGGGGCGGCCCGCGCAGGCGCGTCGAGGCCCTGTTCTGTCAGGGCATGGTCGTCGGGGAGCGGCGCCTCGCTCACGCCCCCGCGGCAAGCTGGTTATGCTTGCGGTCCATATATTCCTTGGCCGTCTCCACCGCCACCGCGGCGTCGCGGCAATAGGCATCGGCGCCAATCGCCTTGCCGAACTCCTCGTTCAGCGGCGCACCGCCCACCAGCACGACGTAATCGTCGCGGATGCCCTTCTCCTTCATCGCGTCGATCACGACTTTCATGTAGGGCATGGTGGTGGTCAGGAGCGCAGACATGCCAAGGATATCGGGCGAATGCTCCTCGATCGCTTCCAGGTAGTTCTCGACCGGGTTGTTGATGCCGAGGTCATGAACCTCGAAGCCCGCGCCTTCCATCATCATCGAGACCAGGTTCTTGCCGATGTCGTGGATGTCGCCCTTAACCGTGCCGATGACCATGCAGCCGAGTTGCGGCGCACCGGTTTCGGCCAGCAGGGGTTTCAGGATCGCCATACCCGCCTTCATCGCGTTGGCAGCCAGCAGAACCTCCGGCACGAACAGGATCCCGTCGCGAAAGTCGATGCCAACGATGCGCATCCCCTCGACCAGTGCCTTGGTGAGCACATCATAGGGTTGCCAGCCGCGTTCCAGCAGGATGTTGACGCCCTCCTCGATCTCCTCCTTGAGACCGTCATAGAGGTCGTCCCACATCTGTTGGGTCAGTTCCTCATCATCCAGTTCGCTGAGGATGATATCGTCTTCTTCATCGGCCATGGCCGGGTTCCTCCCCTGGACACGCGAGCGGCGTGTGTATCTCTCCACGCGAACACTGCGGCCTTTTAGCGCGAGCGACTAGGAAAAAATCGTCATTGTCTCAGCGTAAACCGACCGTGGAAGCGAAATTTGAAGTCCAGCGATCAGCCGCGGCGGCGCCTGCGGCGGGGGCGATCCGCGGCCGGGGCCGCACCGGTGCCATCGTCGGCGGAGGAGAACGCACCCACCCGGGCGGCGATCTCGTCCAGGCTGGGGCGCGGACCGGGCCGGTGATCCTCCAGCGCCGCGCGCATCGCCCGCAAATGCTCCGGCTGGGTGCCGCAGCAACCGCCGATCAGCCGCGCACCGGCATCGCGCGCCAGACGAGCGTAATCGGCCATCAGCTCTGGCGTTCCATCATAATGGATATGCCCATCGACATATTTCGGGATGCCCGCATTGCCCTTGGCGATGATCGTGCGTTCGGGTGCTGCTTCCGAGATACCCATCACCGTACGCAGCAGATCGGGCGCGCCGGTGCCGCAATTGGCACCGATCGCAATCGGGTTCGACGGCAGGCTGCCGGCCAGACCGGCATAGCCCGCGCTGGTCACCCCCATCATCGTGCGCCCCGCCGTATCGAAGCTGAGCGTGGTGCAGAACGGCGCATTCTGATTGACTGCAGCCTCGGCCACCGCGCGCAATTCCTCCTCCGAACTGATCGTCTCGGTCCAGATGACATCGGCGCCGCCCGCCATCAGGCCCGCGATCTGCTCTTCGAAGGCCGCGACCGCATCGGCGTGGCTCAGCTCGCCCACCGGCTGCAGGATCTCGCCGGTCGGACCGACCGAGCCCGCGACAATCACCTTGCGACCGGACTTGTCGACGCAGTCGCGCGCGATCTCCGCGGCGGCCTTGTTCAGCTCCTCTACCCGGTTCTGCGCATCGTGCAGCTTCAGGCGATAGGCCGAGCCGCCGAACGAGTTGGTCAGGACAACGTCCGATCCAGCCTCGATAAATCCATTATGCAGCGCACGGATCTTGTCGGAATCGTCGACATTCCACAGTTCCGGCGCCTCGCCCGCCATCAGGCCCATGGCGAACAGATTGGTTCCGGTCGCGCCATCCAGCAACAGCCAGTCGCGCTCCACCAACAGTTCGGTCAATGCATCGGCCATGGGTTTTCCTTCGCCTCAAAATTCAACACAATTTTACTGTGTATTTCCCTGCAGGCCGTTTTTATTTGTATTTTATGCTGCGGCGGAGTTCTCCGCAAGGTCTTTGAGGCGTTGGATCATCGCCTTCAACCCGTTGGAGCGCTGGGCGGACAGATGCGCCTCCAGGCCCAGGCGCGCCAACTCGCCGTGGCAATCGATCTGCGGCACTTCGGAAAGCTTCTCGCCCGACACCAGCGCACGCAGCACCGCAATCAGACCCCGCACGATCATGGCGTCGCTGTCGCCGTCGAAATAGAGGCGCTCGGCGCCCTCCTCGGTCCGCAGATCCGGCACCAGCCAGACCTGGCTTGCGCAGCCTTCGACCCGGGCCGCGTCGGTCTTGCGTTCCTCGGGCAACGGGTCCATTTCGCGGCCGAGCTCGATGACATAGCGATAGCGGTCCTCCCAATCATCGAACAACTCGAAATTCTCGACGATTTCCTCGAACGCGGCGCTGGCCATGGTCACCTCTCTGTTTCGTGAAGTGATCTAATCCTCGCGTGGCCAGACGTCCAGCAGAACGTCCGGCGGCAGATTCTCCTTTCTTTTCCAGCGCCGATATGGCGAATTGCAGCCTGATCGCAGGGTTGGAGGGTGTCATGCGCGTAACCAGGTATGTTTTGCTGATCGGGGCCTGTCTGCTCGCCGGCTGCTCGCTGTTCTCGGGCAACGAGGATCCGGCAGCCCAGCCGGAACTGACCGCCGACGATCTGGCCCCCACACGGGGCGTGCCCGTCCAGGCCGTGCGCGAGATCGAGATCGGCCGCACCCGCGATGGCTTCGTGATCACCGCATTCGGGACGGCGGAGGCGCTCGGCTATTCCCTGCCCCGTCTGCGGGCACGGCGCGATGGCCGGCGCGGGCCCGATGGTTATCTCGACTATGACTTCGTCGCCACTCCCCCCGCCCCGGGCCTGGAGCGTCCACGCGGCAGCATCGAGGCGCGGGATCTGCGCGCCGACATCCTGCTGACCCAGAAAGACCTGCGCGGGGTGCTCGGCATTCGGGTTCACTCGCTGGCGGGCGGATTGCAACTCGACTTCTGACACCGTCAGTTTGAAAACAAACGCACGGCTCCACGGCACAGCCGCGCCCGACGATCAGGTGAATTTCCGAAAGAACCGGGTGCGGTCGAACATCTCCTCCAGCGCCTCCATCCGCGGGCGGGTCTGTGGCCAGATATGGTCCTGCACCGCGGCGATCAGGGTTTCGATCAGCAACATCATGGTGATCGAGCTGTCCCAGGCCGATGGCACGACGATCTGGTTGCTGAAGCAATGCGCCGCGAATTTGTGGACAGGAGAGCGCCACTGGTCGGTGAAGAGAATGATCTCGGCCCCCCGCTCGCGCGACATCTCGGCCAGTTTCAGGGTCGAGTTCTCGTAGCGGCGCACATCGAAGATCACCACGACATCGCCCTTTTGCATGTCCAGCAGGTAATGCGGCCATGCATTCGAGATCGACTGGATATGAGTGACCTTCGGGCGGATGACCTGCATGTGCAGGAAAAAGTAGTCCGCCAGCGCCCGGGTGATGCGCCCCCCAACGATGTAGAGCGGGCGATCCGTATCCGCCAGCAGCTTCGCGGTTTCGTCGAAGCTCGCGGCATCCACTTGCGCCAGGGTTTGCCGGATATTTCCTATTACCACATCGGTGAACCGGTTGAGCAGATGCCCATCCGGCGCATTGCCGGCCCAAGTTTCGCGCTTGGCGATGGGGTTGGAGATCGTGGCCTCCAGCTCGCGGCGCAGGTCTGCCTGAAACTCCGGAAAGCCGGAGAAGCCCAGCTTCTGCACCATCCGCGCGACCGTGGGGGTCGAGACATCCGCCGCCGCCGCCACCGTGGTGATCGAACCGAGGCCCGAGACCGGATAGTTCTGCAGAATCGATTGCGCCAACTGTCGCTCGGCCCTGGTCAGGTCATCGAGGCGCCGGCGCAGCAGAACTTCGATCGTCTCCCCTTTGCGCGGCATTCGTCGCACTCCGCATTTTTGTCAGCTTTATCAACAAATGCGATCCACGTGAACAAATCTTTTCAGAAGCGCGATTGACAGAGCAGCATGGCCTGAACAATTCTCTTCATTCAAAGGGGATCATGTTGCCGAGCCTTTCGATATGACGGATCCAGTGCTGGTGGTTAACCCGGACGGCAAAGCGCCGGTCGTTCTGGTGTGCGAACATGCCTCGCCCGTGATCCCGTCAGAGCTGGCCCGCATGGGGCTGAGCGCGCAGGCAGCGCTGAGCCATATCGCCTGGGACCCGGGCGCCATGGCGGTGGCAGAGCAACTGTCAGCCATGCTGGACGCGCCGCTGGTGGCCGGTACGCTCTCGCGCCTGCTCTACGATTGCAACCGCCCGCCGGAAGCGCCCGACGCGATCCCAACCCGCAGCGAAATCTACGATATCCCGCGCAACGCCTCGCTGTCGGCTTCGGCGCGCACGGCCCGTATCCGTTCGATCTATGAGCCGTTTTCCGAAAAGCTGGAGGCCACGATAAAGCGCAGGATGGGCACGCGGCCACCCGCGCTTGTCACCATCCACAGCTTCACCCCAGTCTATATGGGCAAGATACGCAAGCTGGAGATCGGCATCCTGAACGACGAAGACACCCGCCTGGCCGATGCCCTGCTGGCTGCGGCGGTTCATCATCCGGGATTGCGGTTCCGACGAAACGAACCCTATGGACCCGGGGACGGTGTCACCCATACGCTGAAACGCCACGGGCTTCAGAACGGGCTGCCGAACGCAATGATCGAAATCCGCAACGACCTGATCGCGACCGCGCCGCAACAACAGGGGATGGCGCGGCTGCTGCAGGACCTGTTGCACGCCGCCCTGCCCCGCGTTCAGGCCGGGGTCGCCTGATGCCGCCGGCAATCCATCATTTCGTCCGGGTGGTCGATGCGGTGAATTACCGGATCGGGCGGATCATGATGTACGGCATCTTCGTGATGGTGGGCATCCTGCTCTGGTCCTCGATCTCCAAGACCTTCTTCCTGCCCTCGATATGGACCCTGGAGGTCGCGCAGTTCGCAATGGTCGCCTATTACATCATGGGCGGACCCTACTCGATCCAGCTCGGCTCGAACGTACGGATGGATCTGTTCTATGGCGAGTGGTCCGACCGCAGGAAGGCCTGGTTCGACGCCTTCACGGTGTTGCTTCTCATCTTCTATCTGGGGGTCCTGCTCTATGGCGCCTGGGACAGCACCAGCTACTCGCTGCAGTATAACGAGCGCAGCCCGACGGCCTGGCGCCCGCTGCTATGGCCGATCAAGATCATGATGTGCGTCGGCATCTTCCTTATGCTGCTGCAAGCGATATCGGAGTTCTTCAAGGATGTCGCAAAGATCCGGGGGGTATCCCTCTGATGTCGCACGAGATGATCGCGATCATGATGTTCGCATCGATGATGCTGATGCTGATGACCGGGCAGCGGGTGTTCGGGGCGATCGGCGGCATCGCCTCGATCGCGGCGCTGACGCTGTGGGGGACCGGGGGCTCGGATATCCCGTTCTCCTCGGCCATGAAGCTGATGAAATGGTATCCGCTGCTGACCCTGCCGATGTTCATCTTCATGGGCTACATCCTCAGCGAGTCGAAAATCGCCGACGACCTCTACAAGATGTTCCATGTCTGGATGGGGCCGATCAACGGGGGGCTGGCGATCGGCACGATCCTTTTGATGGTGCTGGTCTCGGCAATGAACGGGTTGAGCGTCGCGGGCATGGCCATCGGGGCGACCATCGCGCTGCCCGAGCTGCTGCGGCGCGGATACGACAAGCGCATGGTCACGGGGGTGATCCAGGCGGGCTCCAGCCTGGGCATCCTGGTGCCCCCCTCGGTCGTGCTGGTCCTCTATGCCATGATCGCGCGCCAGCCGGTCGGCCAGCTTTGGCTGGCGGGCGTCTTTCCCGGCTTGCTGATGGCGGCGATGTTTGTCCTCTACATCTATATCCGCTGCCGCATCCAGCCCCATTTGGGCCCCGCCATGGGGGCGGAGGAACGTCAGGTCCCGCTGCGCGAGAAACTGCGCCTGTTGCGCGCCGGACTGCTGCCCATCGTGATCTTCGCCGCGATGATGGTGCCGTTCGTGAACGGCTGGACCTCGCTGGTCGAAAGCTCGGCCATCGGAGCGATGACCGCCTTTGTCGCCGCCATCGTCAAGGGCCGCATGACCAAGGAGGTGTTCGAGGTTTCGGTCCGCCAGACGCTGGCGATCTCGTGCATGTTCATGTGGATCATCCTGGCGGCTCTGGGCTTTGGGGCGGTCTTCGACGGGCTGGGTGCCGTGCGTGCCATCGATAACCTGTTTACCGAACAGCTGGGCCTGGATCCTTGGGTGATCCTGATCCTGATGCAGATCAGTTTCCTGCTGATGGGCACGTTCCTGGACGACACCGCGATGCTGGTGATCGTCGCCCCGCTCTATGTGCCGTTGGTCAAGGCGCTGGGCTTCGATCTGGTCTGGTATGGGGTGCTCTACACCATCACAACCCAGATCGCCTACATGACGCCGCCCTTTGGCTATAACCTGTTCCTGATGCGCGCGATGGCGCCCAAGGAGGTCACGCTGGGCGATATCTACCGCTCGATCATCCCGTTCGTCGCCGTGATGATCATCGCGCTGGCGCTGATTATGACCTTCCCGCAGATCGCCCTGTGGCTGCCGGATTATGTCTATGGAAAATAAAAAGAAACCATGTGGGAGCGAGGCCCCAAAAACCCGAAGCCCGACAAGGAGAGTACGATGACCACCAGACGTAAGTTTATCACCACCGCCGGGATCGCCGGTGCCGGAACGCTGGCCGCCCCAGCCGTACATGCGCAGTCGAAAATCACCTGGCGAATGCAGACCTATGCCGGGGCGGCGCTGGCCGAGCATGTGGTCAAACCGGCCATCGACGCCTTCAACAAAGCCGCGAACGGCGAGATGGAGATCGAGTTGTTCTTCGCCGATCAATTGGTCCCCACGGGCGAGTTGTTCCGCGCGATGCAGAAGGGCACCATCGACGCGGTGCAGTCCGACGACGACTCGATGGCATCCCCCACCGAAGTCACCGTCTTCGGCGGCTACTTCCCCTTCGCCAGCCGCTACAGCCTAGATGTGCCGGTTCTCTTCAACCAATATGGCCTGAACGAGATCTGGGATGCGGAGTATTCCAAGGTTGGGGTCAAGCACCTCTCCGCCGGGGCCTGGGACCCCTGCCATTTCGCCACCAAGGAGCCGATCAACAGCCTGGAAGACCTCAAGGGCAAGCGCGTCTTCACCTTCCCGACCGCGGGCCGCTTCCTGGCCCAGTTCGGCGTCGTCCCCGTGACCCTTCCCTGGGAGGATATCGAGGTCGCCGTCCAGACCGGAGAGTTGGACGGCATCGCCTGGTCCGGCATCACCGAGGATTACACCGTCGGCTGGGCGGATGTGACCGATTACTTCCTGACCAACAACATTTCCGGCGCCTGGGCGGGTTCATTCTTCGCCAATATGGACCGCTGGAACGAGTTGCCGGAGCATCTGAAGGTAATGCTGCAACTGGCCATGGACAGTTCGCACTACTATCGTCAGTGGTGGTACTGGGGCGGCGAGGCCAGCCTGCGGGTCAACGGCACCAAGATGAAGCTGACCACCATCCCGGACGAGGACTGGGCCCAGGTCGAGGAAGCCGCGGTGAAGTTCTGGGACGAGATCGCCTCGGAAAGCGAGATCAAGGCCAAGGTCGTCAACATCTTCAAGCAGTACAATGCCGATATGCTGAAGGCCGGGCGCCCCTATCGCTACACATGATCCACGCGCTTTGATGTCCCGGGCTTGACCCGGGACCTCTACCCCACCGCTTTGCCCAGAAGGTTCTGACATGCCGGGAAATCTCAGCTTCGACGCCCTCAAAGCCCAGGTTGCCGATGGCCGCATCGACACTGTGATCGCGGCCATTCCCGACATGCAGGGCCGCCTGATGGGCAAGCGCTTCCACGCGGAATTCTTCGTCGAAAGCGCGTGGGAGGAGACCCATTCCTGCAACTACCTCCTCGCCACCGATATGGAGATGGAGACGGTGGAGGGTTACAAATCCACCTCTTGGGCTGCCGGATATGGCGATTACATCATGAAGCCGGATCTCGGCACCCTGCGCCTCACCCCATGGCTGGAGGGAACGGCGCTGGTCCTCTGCGACCTCATCGATCATCATACCCACGAGCCGGTTCCCCACGCCCCGCGTCAGATCCTGAAGCGCCAGCTTCAGCGATTGGCGGATATGGGCTTCACCTCCGCCGCCGCGACCGAGCTGGAATTCTTCGTCTTCCGCGAAAGCTTCGAGGAGCTGCGCGACCGGGGCTGGCGCAACATGACCCCGATCAGCGCCTATAACGAGGATTACCACATCTTCCAGACCACCCGGGAGGAAGGTCTGATGCGCGCGATCCGCAACGGCCTCCATGGCGCAGGCGTGAAGGTGGAAAACACCAAGGGCGAGGCCGATGCGGGCCAGGCTGAAATCAATGTCCACTACACGGACGCGCTGGACATGGCCGATACCCATGTGCTGGTGAAAAACGCGGTGAAGGAGATTGCGCTGCACCAGAACCGGGCGGTGACCTTCCTGGCGAAATGGCATCATGGGGCGGCGGGTTCCTCCAGCCATATCCACCAATCGCTTTGGCGCGACGGGCAGCCTGCCTTCTATGACGCCGATGCACCCCATGGGATGTCGGAGACGATGCGCCGCTATCTCGCCGGGCTCCTGACCCATGCGAGTGAGGTCACCTGTTTTCTGGCGCCTTACATCAACTCCTACAAACGCTTCGCCGCAGGCACCTTCGCACCCACCAAGGCGATCTGGTCGGTGGACAACCGCACCGCCGGGTACCGACTAGTGGCGGAGGGGACCAGGGCCGTGCGGGTCGAATGCCGGGTCGGCGGCTCCGACCTCAACCCCTATCTGGCGCTGGCCGGTCAGATCGCAGCCGGGATCGCCGGGATCGAGGGCAAGCTCGACCTGGAGCCCGCCTTCACCGGCGATGCCTATGGCGCGGCTGAGGCGCGCGAGATCCCCACCACGCTGCGCGCCGCAACCGAGGCGTTGGACCGCTCCACCATGCTGCGCGCGGCGATGGGCGACGATGTGATCGACCACTACGTCCATGCCGCCCGGTGGGAACAGGAAGATTTCGACCGCAAGGTCACGGATTACGAGGTTCACCGTGGCTTCGAACGGGCCTGACAGGGCCGGCAACCCTCAACAGCAGAAGGCTTGACCCCATGACACTCACGGGCAACTGGTCCTACCCCACCGCCATCCGCTTCGGTGCCGGACGCATCGCGGAACTGGCGGAGGCGTGCAAGGCCTCCGGCATCAACAAACCGATCCTGATCACCGACCGGGGGCTTGCCACCCTGCCGATCACCAATCAGGCGCTCGACCTGATGGAGATGGCAGGCCTCGGCCGCGCCCTCTTTGCAGAGGTCGATCCGAACCCGAACGAGAAGAACCTCGATGCCGGCGTCGCGGCCTTCAAGGCGGGCGGGCATGACGGGGTGATCGCCTTTGGCGGCGGCTCGGGCCTCGACCTCGCCAAGGCGGTGGCCTTCATGGCGGGACAGACGCGACCCGTCTGGGACTTCGAGGATATCGGCGATTGGTGGACCCGCGCCAATCACGACGCGATCGCGCCCATCGTCGCGGTGCCGACCACGGCGGGCACTGGATCGGAGGTCGGTCGCGCCTCCGTCATCACGAATTCCGAAACGCACGAGAAGAAAATCATCTTCCACCCGAAATTCCTGCCCTCGGTCGTCATCTGCGACCCGGAACTGACGGTGGGCATGCCCCCCACGATCACCGCGGGCACCGGCATGGATGCTTTCGCCCATTGTCTGGAGGCCTTCTGCTCGCCCCATTACCACCCGATGTCCCAGGGCATCGCGCTGGAGGGGATGCGCCTGGTCAAGCAGAACCTGCCCCGCGCATTCGCGGATGGCGCGGATCTGGAGGCACGCGCCCACATGATGTCCGCCGCCGCCATGGGGGCAACCGCGTTCCAGAAGGGGCTGGGCGCGATTCATGCGCTCAGCCACCCGATAGGCGCGCATCACAACACCCATCACGGCACCACCAACGCCGTTGTGATGCAGGCCGTGCTGCGCTTCAATCGCGGCGCGGTCGAGGACCGACTGGCCGACGCCGGCGCCTATCTGGGCATCCGGGGCGGCTTCGATGGGTTCTACAACTTCGTTGGTGGGCTGAACGAGACCCTGGGCATCCCGAAGACGCTCACCGCGCTCGGCGTCCAGAACCCGGATCTGGAAGTGCTGGTCGCTTCCGCCCTCACCGATCCCAGCACCGGCGGCAATCCGGTGGAGATGACGGCAGAAAACACCCGCGCGCTGTTCGAGACCTGCCTCTGATCGTACCGGGACTGGCGGCGTCCGCCCGGGCTTGATAGCGTCGGGCGGAACCAGAGGATGAATGGCGGGCGTATGATCGATTTGGCAGGACGGATCATCGGGCTCGCCATCATCCTGTTTGCCCGCTTCATCACCGCAGTCCGGGGAATTTGGGACGGGTCGGACCCGGTGCCCACACAGCGGATCTATTTCGCCAATCACGCTAGCAACGGCGACTTCGTCCTGGTGTGGACGGTGTTGCCACCCCAGATCAGGGGCAAGACCCGGCCCGTAGCTGGGTCGGATTACTGGTTGAAGACCAAGCTGAAGAGCTTTGTCATCCGCCATGTCTTCAACGCCGTCCTGATCGACAGAAATCCCGCAACGCGGACCGAGGACCCGGTCGAACTGATGGTCGGCGCGCTGGATCGGGGCGCCTCGCTGATCCTGTTTCCGGAGGGGACGCGCAACACCACCGATGCGGCCCTGCTGCCCTTCAAGCCCGGGCTCTTCCATCTCGCCAATGCCCGGCCCGACGTCGCGCTGGTCCCAGTCTGGATCGAGAACCTCAACCGCGTGATGCCCAAGGGCGAGATCGTGCCGGTGCCGCTGATCTGCACGGTCACCTTCGGCGCAGAGCTGCACCTGAAGCCGGGCGAGGACAAGGCCGCGTTTCTGGCGCGCGCGCAAGACGCCCTGCGCGCCGCAGCGCCCGAGACCGCAGGGCTCGCCGAGGCTGCCGAATGACCTCCTGGGACGAAAAGCTGCTGATCCTGTTCGGCGCCGTCGCGGGGATCCTGATCCTGGCGACCGGCGTCGGCATGGTGCTGGCCCGTGGCGGAGCAGGCCCGGGGGTGCAGAACTTCAACGCGAGGGTGGCGGCATGGTGGGGCATGGTCCTCTGCCTCTCGGCCGCATTCCTGGGGGGCAAGACTGGGGTGATGATCCTGTTCGCCGCGTGCTCCTTCGCGGCGCTGCGCGAATTCATGACACTGACCCGGACACGCCGGGCCGATCACTGGGCGCTCGCTGCAAGCTTTTTCGTCATATTTCCAGTGCATTACCTGCTGGTCTGGATCGGATGGTACGGCTTCTATTCGATCTTCATCCCGGTCTATGCCTTCCTGATCCTGCCGATCGTCGCGGCCGTGCGCGGCGACACCGGCGATTTCCTTGGCCGGGTGGCCGAGACGCAATGGGCCCTGATGATCTGCGTCTTCTGCGTCAGCCATGTGCCTGCCCTGCTCTATCTGGAGGTCCCGGGCTATGAGGGCGGCAATGCGCTGCTGATCGCGTTCCTGATCTTCGTCGTGCAGTTCTCGGACGTGATGCAGTATGTCTGGGGCAAGCTGGCCGGGCGGCGCAGGATCGCGCCCTCGCTGTCGCCCTCGAAAACCGTCGAAGGGGCACTGGGCGGCATCCTGACGGCGACGCTGGCGGGGGCGTGCCTGTGGTGGATGACGCCGTTCACCTTCTGGCAGGCGGGGCTGCTCTCGCTGATCATCTGCCTGATGGGCTTTCTGGGCGGCCTAGTCATGTCGGCGATCAAACGCGATCGGGGGGTGAAGGATTGGGGGCACCTGATCCCGGGCCATGGCGGCTTTATCGACCGGCTGGACTCGGTGATCTTCTCGGCCCCGATCTTCTTCCACCTCGTGCGCTATGGCTGGTCGATGACATGATCGCGCAGCTCGCGGGCAAAAGCTGGGTGCATATGCTGGGGGCGTTTCTGATGATGGGCGGCTGGGCCTTCTGGGCGAACAGCGCGCATACCATGCCGAAACCGCTGATCGCGGCGGCGATCCAGGGCACATTGTCCGCCGGTATCACTTTTGGCCTGAAGCGCACGGTCGAGGCATTGGCGGCGCAGCTGGAGGGTCTCGCCGCGCTGGTGGTCCCGCCTCTGGTGGCCTTCGCGATCTCGCTGATCGGGCTCAGCACCATTCACTGGCTGGGCGGCACGCCCGAGATCTGGGCAACCATCGCCCTGCCGATGACCGTCGCGACATTGTATGCGACTGTATACAATTGGATACAATGGCGGTGGAGGAGATCGTGACCGACCCCTCCAGCCGCCGCCCGCTGGCCAGCCGGGGCACGTTCTGGGCGAAGGCCATGGCGTCCCGGCTGGCGCGGCGGACGATCACGCCGAACCAGATCTCGCAGGCGGGGATCGGCTTCGCCCTGATCGCGGGCGTGTTCTTCTGGTTATCCGCCGATCTGTCGGGATGGGCCCGTATCCTCTGCCTGATCGGGGCAGCGGTTGGCATCCAGCTTCGCCTGCTCTGCAATCTGCTGGACGGGATGGTCGCGGTCGAGGCGGGCAAGGGCGCGCCGGATGGGGCGTTTTGGAACGAGGTGCCGGACAGGATCGCCGACATCCTGATCCTGGTGGGCGCCGGATATGGCGCCGGCTTGCCTGCGCTGGGCTGGGCGGCATCGGCATTCGCTGTCTTCACCGCCTATCTGCGCGCCTTTGGTCAAAGCCTGGGCCAGGCGGCGGATTTTCGTGGGCCGATGGCGAAGCCACATCGGATGGCGGCACTGACATTCGGCGCGCTGGCCACCTGTTTCGAACCGCTGCTCGGCGATCATCGATATGTTCTGGCCACGGTTCTGACACTGGTTCTGGCGGGCACGCTGTGGACCTGCCTGCGTCGCGCGCGCGGCATCTTGGCGTTTCTGAACCGCAAGCGATGAAACCTCAGGCAGGCGCCAGTTCCGATGGCGACAGACATATGCGCCAGTATCCGATCAGAGCCTGCAGTGTCTGGTGCATTTCGCTCAGACTCTCCGGCTTGACGACATATCCGTTCGCGCCGAGGCGATAGGCCTCCGCCACATCGCGGCCATAGCTGGAGGTGGTGAGGACGAAAACTGGAACGTGGCGGTACCGGCCCCAGCCCCGCAGTTTTTCCAGAAACTCGACCCCGTTCATCCGCGGCATGTTCAGATCCAGCAGGATGACGAAAGGCCATTTGAGGTCGCCTGTGGCATCCTGACAATCCAACAGTTCAAGCGCCTCGACCCCGTCCTTGGCGCGCAGCATGTTCGGCTGGAAGTCCAGCTTGGCAAAGGCCCGCTTCAGGATCTGCACATCCAGGTCGTTGTCCTCGACAATGAGGATGTCGGCGCCAGCCATGTTCATCTCTTCGCTCCGCTCCGGCTTGGCCAGGTTTCAGGTCGGCGGCAGTCCGCACCGCGCGCATGCGAAATCGAAGGCATCGCCCATGCGAAGCCGACCTAGTGGACGGACGCTCTCAGATTCGGACTAATGCGGATTTAATGGCGCGGGATCAGCCGCCGGCGATGCGAGGCAGCAAGACCACTTCGCTGTCGGGCGAGATCGGCTGGAACAGCGCCTCGGTATAGATCTTGCCGTCAATTGATACCGAGACCCCCCGGTCCAGTTGCGGCGCGAGGCCCGGATGGGCCTCGGCCAGTCTTGCCAGCAGATCGCGGATCGTGGCGGCTTCGACGGTTACCGTCCGGGCTCCCCCGGTGAACTGGGTGAGCGAGCCGAACAGTTCGACCGAAACCTGCGCCGCCACGGGCTCAGCCGTCTTGGGCGTCCAGCGCCGCCAGGATCCGCGGCGGCGACATCGGCAGTTCTGTCATGCGCACTCCGGCTGCCCGGCTGACCGCATTGGCGATCGCGGCGAGCGGTGGCACAATCGAGGTTTCGCCCACCCCGCGCACACCATAGGGGTGGCCAGGGTTCGGCACCTCCACGATCTCGGTATCGATCATCGGCAGGTCCGAGGCGACGGGGATGCGATAATCGAGGAAGCCCGCGTTCTGCAGCCGCCCATCCTCGCCGTAGATATATTCCTCGTTCAATGCCCAGCCGATGCCTTGCACGGCACCACCCTGGAACTGACCCTCGACATAGGCCGGATGGATCGCCTTGCCCGCATCCTGGATGACGGTATAGCGCACGACCTTGGTGGCGCCAGTTTCGGGATCGACCTCCGCATCCACCAGATGGGTGGCGAAGGAGACCCCTGCCCCCTCCGGCGTCGCCTCGAAATGGCCGGAGATCGGACCGCCCGTGCGCCCCATCGTGGCGCAAAGCTTGGAAAACGGCAGCGGGTCGTGATCGCCTGCATTGTGGCCAGAGGGTTTGGCCATGCCATCCTCCCAGGTCACCGCATCGGGATCGATCCCCCAGATTTTCGCCGCCCGGGCGCAGAGCTTCTGCTTCGCGTCCCGCGCCGCCTTGATGGTCGCGAGGCCGCTGGCATAGGTCACGCGGCTGCCATGGCTGACATCGTTGTAGCCGAGCGATGCCGTATCCACGACGGTCGTGCGCACCTTGTCATAGGGGATGCCCAGCTCCTCCGCCGCCATCAGGCACATCGAGGCGCGCGAGCCACCGATATCCGGTGTGCCCACAGAAAGCGCCACGGTGCCATCCTGCGAAAGCGCCAGCGAAACAGAGGTTTCTCCGCCATGGTTGAACCAGAACCCGCAGGACACCCCGCGTCCCTGATTGGGGCCCAGCGGCGCCTTGTAGTGAGCATGGGCCTTGGCGGCCTCCAGCGTTTCCTCCAGCCCGATGCGGGGCCAGCGGGGGCCGTAGCTGGCCTTGGTTCCCTCGCGCGAGGCATTCTTGATCCGTACCTCCACCGGGTCGAGGCCCAGTTCCTGGCAGAGCATATCCACCACGCTCTCCACCGCGAAAGCCGCCATGGGCGAGCCGGGCGCGCGATAGGCGGCCTGTTTCGGGCGATTGCAAATCACGTCATAGCCGACCGATTTGACGTTCTCGAGATTGTAGCAGGCGAAAGAGCACATCGCCCCCATATCCACCGGCGCGCCGGGATAAGCGCCGCCCTGGAAGCGATTGACCGCCAGACCCGCCGTCATGCGGCCATCCTTGGTCATGCCGATCTTGATATCCATCGAGGTCGAGGAGGTCGGCCCGGTGGCACGGAACACCTCGGACCGGCTCATCACCATCTTCACCGGACGACTGGCCTTGCGGCTGAGCGCCAGGGCGACAGGCTCCAGGAACACGGTGGTCTTGCCGCCGAAGCCGCCACCGATTTCCGAGGCAACGACGCGCAACTGCGTCGAGTCCATGCCCAGCAGATCGGCGCAGATATTGCGCACGACGAAATGGCCCTGGGTGCAGACCCAGAGCTCGCCCCGGCCATCCGCGCCCAGCGAGGCGAGGCAGGCATGGGGTTCGATATAGCCCTGGTGAGCGGCTGCGGTCTTGAAGCTCTTCTCGATCACCAGATCGGCCTCAGCAAAGCCCTTGTCCAGATCGCCATGGCCGAATTCGCACATCGACATGACGTTCTTGGACAGGCCCTCGGGCACGCTCTCATTGCCGCCTTCCGCGCGCAGAACCGGGGCGTCGGGCGCCATTGCCGCGTCCACATCGGTGACATGAGGCAGCACCTCATAGTCCACCTCGATCAGGCGCAGCGCCTTCTGTGCGACCCGTGGATTGATTGCGGCCAAAGCGGCCAAGGCATGGCCGTCATAGAGGACCTTCTCGCCCGCCATGCAGTTGTCGAGGACATCGGCGTTATCGGCCTCCGCATTGAAATCGGCCCGGGTGACGACGGCCTTCACGCCGGGCAGCGCCTCGGCCTTGGAGGTGTCGATGGACTTGATCCGGGCATGGGCATGGGGCGAACGCAGGATCGCCCCCGTCAGCATGCCGGGCGCCGACATATCCGCACCGAAGAGCGCCCGGCCCGTCACCTTGTCCACGCCATCCGGGCGAACGGGCCGCGTGCCAACGGCCGAGAAGATCCGCGTCTCGCTGTCGTATTCGTCGAATGCCATGGGTCAGGCTCCTCTCATCTCGGCTGCAGCGTCCATCACCGCGCGAACGATCTTGTCATATCCGGTGCAGCGGCAAAGATTGCCCGCCAGCCAATAGCGCACCTCGGTCTCGGTCGGATCGGGGTTCTTCTCCAGCAGGTTCTTGGCGGCGACCAGAATGCCGGGCGTGCAGATCCCGCATTGCAGGGCGGCATGATCCAGGAATTTCTGCTGCAGGGGGTGCAACGCTTCGCCCGCGGCCATCCCCTCGATGGTGGCGATCTCGCGGCCCTGCGCCTCGGCCCCCAGCATCAGGCAGGCGCATATCAGGCGCCCGTCGACGGTAATGGAGCAGGCCCCGCAATCGCCGGTGCCGCAGCCCTCCTTGGCGCCGGTCAGGCCCAGCCGGTCGCGCAGCACGTCCAGCAACGTTTCTTCGGGATCGCAGAGGAACTCCGTCTCGTCCCCATTTACTTTGGTTGCGACATGGATTTGCATCAGGCGTCTCCCTTGGCGCGGGCCATCGCGATCTTGGCGGCGCGGGTGGCGAGCACCCCCGCCACTTTCACGCGGAAATCAACCGTGCCGCGTTTGTCATCAATCGGGTTGCAGGCGGCGGAGGCGGCTGCCGCCAACGCGGTGCAAGCTGCCTCGTCGGCTGTCGTGCCGATCAACGCCTTGGCCGCGTCTTCCACCAGCAGCGCCGTCGGCGCCACGGCACCCAGCGAAACGCGGGCATCGGCGACCGTATCGCCGTCCAGCGACAGGCTGACCGCGGCACCGACCACCGCAATATCCATCTCGGTCCGCGGGATGAACCGCAGATAGGCATCGCCCGCACGATCGGAACGGGGCGGCAGGAATACCGAACCCACGATCTCGCCCTTCTTCAGCGAGGTCTTGCCGGGCGCGACACCGATCTCCTCCACCGGAACATCGCGGGTGCCGTCCGGCCCGTGCAGCCGCACTGTGGCCGCGGCGGCGATCATTGCGGGCACGCTGTCCGCCGCGGGCGAGGCATTGCAGAGATTGCCCGCCAGCGTCGCGCGGCCCTGAACCTGGGTGGAGCCCACAAGCTCCAGCGCCTCGACCACGCCGGGCCACATCGCGCTCACCCCCTCGTGTTCGCCCAGCATCGCGCCCGGAACGGCGGCACCGACGCGATACCCGCCGGCTTCCTGCACGATATCGTAAATTCCGTCGATCCGCTTGATATCCAGGATCAAATCCGGCTCGATCATCCCCGAACGCAATTGCACCAGCACGTCGGTGCCGCCGGCCAGAATACGGGTCACTCCCCCTTCGGCCGCTAACAGGTCCACCGCCCGGTCGAGCGTGTTCGGGGCTTCATATCTCATGGGTCGACCTCGCGCCTAAGACTGCTGGGAACCGACCCGGCGGAATCGCAAATCCGCCGGACGTTGGAGACAGTTAAAGGGGGATATGGGGGAAGTTCAAGCATGAACCACCCCCTGCTTGCCGCAATCTCTACCCTGAACCCGACCGGCGATGTCGTTGTCGGGCGAGCGGCCTGGGGCCGTCCCGCGCTTTGCTGCGGGGAACGCCGCGCCGGATCGGGAGCATCAGCATGAAGATCACACGGATATCGGTCTACAAGGCCGCGCTGCCCTATGTCGGCGGGACGTATCGATGGGGCGCCGGCAACGCGATCACCACCGCCATGAGCAGCGTGGTCGTTATCGACACCGATGCCGGGCTGAGCGGCTGTGGCGAGTTCTGTCCCTGCGGCGAGAATTATATGGACGCCCATTCCGAAGGGGTCGAGGCGGCGGCGCGTCTGCTGGCCCCTGCATTGCTGGGCGAGGATCCCCGCCAGACAGCCCGGATCGAGCAGATCATGGACCACACGATCCGGGGTCACGGCTATGCCAAGGCACCCTTCGATGCGGCCTGCTGGGACCTTCTGGGCCAATCGCTGGGGGTGCCGGTCTGGCTGCTGCTGGGCGGGAAGCTGACGGACGGCGCACCGATGTACCGGGTCGCCCCGCAGAACGCGCCGGACGAGATGCTGCGCGAGATGGAGGTGCATCGCCAGACAGGCTATCGCCAGTTCCAGGTCAAGGTCGGCGCCGACTGGGCGGGCGATATCGAACGAATCCGCGTGACCGTGCCCCATCTCAAGCCCGGCGAGAAAGCCTTTGCCGATGCCAATCAGGGCTGGACCGTGGATCAGGCCCTGCGCGTCGCCCGCGCCACGCGGGATCTGGATTACTTCCTGGAGCAGCCCTGCCGCACTTACGAGGAATGTCAGCATGTCCGCCGCCGCACCGACCTGCCGATGAAGCTGGACGAATGCATCACCGATATGCGGATGGCGCATCGCGTGGTCGAGGACCGGGGGGCCGAAGCGGTCTGCCTGAAGATTTCCAAACAGGGCGGTCTGTCAAAGACCCGCCGGATGCGCGACTACCTGGTGGACTGCCGCATCCCGGTGGTGGCCGAGGACACCTGGGGCGGCGAGGTCACCACCGCCACGCTGGCCCATCTGGCAGCCTCCACCCCGCCCGAGTTCCTGGTGAACGCGACGGATCTGCACAACTACAACACCGCCTCGACCGGCCAGCCGGGCCCCGAGGTCCGCGACGGAAAACTCCACGCCCCCGACACGCCAGGCCTTGGCGTGAAACCGGATTTCAACAATCTTGGCAGCCCTGTAGCCGTCTATCCGTCACTAGAGTAGCGCACCTTACCAAGCACGCTATGCGGACGAAGCCGCCGTTTGACCAGGGTGATTTAAGGTCTGGAAACAAGCGTTCACGGACATTCGAAGTTGAGGTCCATGCAGCTACACCAAAAAACAGCCCTCCGTTCAATCATCACCTTAAGCTGATAGCGTCAGAGCGACTGTAAAAGCTGTCCAGTGTCGGCCCGTGCTTTGCCACCAAGGGTCCGCAGGATAGACCAAGAAAGTGCGATATCCGTGGACACCAGAGGCATCTTCGTTTCAGCCTCAATGGTCGCCGCCTGCAGGATCGGCCGCATTCCAGCACCTATCTGCAGAACTGCATCTGCCTCAGGCGCTCGCCGCGCAGCTTCAACGCACGCTTCGCGCACCAACTCGTCTGGGTAGTCCCATCTCGTTCGTTCTTCGATTTTGTTCCGGGTGTCTTCATCGGCCACTAGACCCTGGCTGATCAGGTCGCCGCACCAAAGAATTTCTATCCCGGCGCCCTCGATCAAGGCTAACGACCGCGCGATCCAATCCGGGCGATAATACCCCGCGGCAATCGAAACACGTCTTGCTCCAATGTGACGCAGGGCATTGATAGTCGCCTGCCATGCCAGAATGACCGGAATGCCGGCAATCTTGGTCAAACGCTCTGACTGCGCCACTGCGGCCTCGTAGGTCGGGGTGAAAGAAAGTGCCCAATACCCCCCGACCTGGGCGATTACCTCGACGCCGCATGGCGCAAGCGCCTTTGCGCCGCGTTCTACCGCTGCCAGATCCGCTGCGCCGTCATCGATATCTCCGTACTCGAAATCCCCAATCAGCGGGACATGCTGCAGAATGCCTAAGGGCGACGCAGCGATGTCCAGGAACTGCTGGGGCGAGCAATCAAATGATGCTGGAGGTGAGATGAAGCCAACATAACCTTTATAACGCCCTTTAGCCGTGTCCGGATCAAAGGCCATCAAGACTGCACTCCCGCCCCGCACATTGCGAGAAACCCTTCGGCGTTCGTGTCCCAATAAGGGGAAGGTTGTCCTGTGTCATAGATATCCGAGCCCCGACCGATCTGCAATTGGACCAGTGCGTCGATATCTTCGGCGTTGAACGCAATCTGATTTCGGGTCATCGACCGACGTAGTTCTTCTGTAGAGACAGCGAAGGCCGCAGAAGCATAGTAGTTGCAGATTACCTCTTGAGACCGGTCCGGTGCCTCTGGCCGCATGAGATAGACCGAAAACCGGTCTGAGGTCATATTCACGCAAAGGTTGGGAAAGACCGAGATATAGGTGAGCGTGCCACGAACCGACTCACTGACATCGGGGAACTCCGGCAGGCCCGACACGTAAGAGCCGTGCTCGCCAGTGTTGCGCGGTGCTTCACCGATGAAAAGTGGTGGCTCTGTCCGGAACTTGTGCGTTCGAGTAGGTACACTTCTTTCCAGGGTAGGATGGACACTGGCAACGTGGTACCCGTCGACAAAGTTCTCGACCAATAATTTCCAGTTCGCATCAATCGTTATGTCGATTGTTTCGTCAAAGTTTGCGTCCGAAATGCCATAGGCCTCACCAATAGCCTTTAGCGGCGCGATGAAGCTATCGAATTCAACCTCGGGGGTATCAATGTGCACAAATATCAGATCACCCCAAGTTCGGCTGTTCACGGACCAAAGGTGCGTCTCCGTAGCAGAGTGCTTATCCGGCCCGTCGAAATGCGGACGCTGCACCAGATCGCCAGAAAGGCTGTAGACCCACGAATGATAGGGGCAGCGGATCATCTTGCGCCCCTGACAGGGTGCGTCGATCAGAGTCGAACCACGATGGCGACACACATTATGGAAGACGCGGACATCTCGGGATTCGCCCCGAACCAGCATCAACGGCAACCCTCCGACCGTAACGGGTACTATGTCACCAAGTTCAGGAATCTGACTTGCGAAACCTGCGCAGATCCAGTTTCGACGGAAAATCGTTCTGAGTTCGGTCGCGAAATACGATGATGACGTGTAGATGTTTTCGGTCATAGCTTCTCAGCTGTCTCCAGCCCTTCCAGAATCGCTTCTTCTACCGTGCGCAGAGCCAGCAGATAGTCTGGTACTTGGTGATTGTTGGCCGGCCTGGCTCGGTGTCCCGACGAAACGATCTTGCTGCGCACATTCGGAGTGTTTAGTCGGATTTCGGACAGCAAATTCGAAAAGCGAGTCATGCTATTCATCATCTCAGAGTCTCCGCTCAAAAAACCGGCCTGTTTGGCGTTAATATTTACTAATAGATAATTTAATTTGCTATTTGTCAATTATGATTTGCCGCCTACTGCAAGTGTATCGTGTTGCACATGGCTACGACAGAGCACGCTTCACACCCTGCTGAGGCAAGGACATGCTATATCTAACCAAGTTGGCCGCTGAAGGCATCGCGACAACACTGTTATGAATTAGCGTGTGTCTGTTCATATTATATCGCACCGCGAAGTTCTTGATTCCTGCAGGTTTTTCGATGCGGGCCGGGGCGCAGCGCTGCCATCTTGCTCTGCAAGCGGCCCGCGTTGACAAACCTCGGAAGGAGGAAGCCGCGAGGATCTGGGACCGGTCTATGGGAAAGAGCGCTGGCGGATGAGGCGGACGTTGTCACGGGCGCGCGGCCGCCTGTGTTGGGCGCGCTTGCTGCAGTCAATTTCTGCCACCTTGGTCGCGGGCATTTCGCCGGGTTGATGCAATTCGCGCCGTCATTCTGGATGATGGCCGCAGTCGGTTTGACCAATCAACCACAGGTGACCGGTGCATGTTGATTTTGGTGAACAGGCTTCGTGTCATGCTGCCGTCTCCCTGGGTGGTGCGCGTGACATTGGTTTCTGGCCACGCCGGAAGATCTCGGTGATGCGCATGGCGCCGCCGCAGCAGGGGCATGGCTCGCGCAAAGTGAGAGGGGTGGCCTCGGGTTCCGGCTCTGGTTCAGTGGTTTATTCGGTGCGTTGAACACCGAGCAACGCTCGGATCTTCGTGATGTTTGTTCTACGCGACGCACTGGCCAACAGGCCATAATGCCGGATGCGATGGAAGCCATTTGGGAGAACATGGATCAGGAAGCGGCGGATGAACTCTGGCGTAGCCACGCGCATGACCTTTTGGCGATCACCGCGCTTGATCCTGTAATCCTTCCAGCGGAACGCAACTGCATCAGCATCCGCGCTGACCAAGCGGTGGTTCGAGATCGCGACCCGATGTGTGTATCGGCTCAGATAGGCCAGAACCGCCTCGGGCCCGCCAAACGGGGGTTTGGCATAGACCACCCAATCTGTATTGCGGAACGGGGCGAGCCACCGCGCGAAGACATCCGTTTGCGCCAATCGTTCGAGATCGCCAAAGAAAGTGAGCTGGCCGGCGCGGTGCAACTCGAGAAGGCCGTTCAGGAACAGGCGGCGGAACAGCCTCGCCAGCACGCGCACGTGCAGGAAGAACCCTGGCTTGCAGGCTACCCATCTGGCGCCGTCCGGTGACAAGCCACCACCTGGGACGATCATGTGGATGTGCGGATGATGCGTCAGCGCGGATCCCCAGGTGTGAAGAACGCTGGTCATGCCGACCTTCGCGCCGAGGCGCTTGGGATCGGCGGCGATGGTCATCACTGTTTCGGCCGATGCGCGGAACAACAGGCCATAGACCGCCTTTGGGTTCCAAAAGGCGATGCGGGCGATCTCAGCGGGCATCGTGAACACGACGTGGAAGTACTCGACCGGCAGCAGGTCATCAGCACGCGCCTCCATCCAGTCCCGCGCGGCGGGACCCTGGCACTTGGGACAATGCCGGTTCTTGCAACTGTTGTACGCGATGTGATGGTGGCCGCATTTGGCGCACCCCGCTACATGCCCGCCGAGCGCCTCGGTCCGGCAGGCTTCGATTGCCGACATCGCTTTGAGCTGGTTCAGGCTGACATGCCCGGTATTGGCTCGCCGATACGCTGGACCATACTTCCGAAAGATGTCAGCGATCTCCAGCCGTGGGCGCGGCAAGTGCCCGAACTGCTACTCCAACCCCCGCCTGACAGTGTGGTCTTGCAGCTTTTCCAACATCTCGTATGGGCTGACGGTGCCGCGAATGGTTTTGGTCGCGACATGGGTGTATCGCGCTGTCGTGCTGAGTTTGGCATGCCCCAAGAGCACCTGGATCACCCGGACATCGGTTCCAGCCTCCAGAAGATGCGTTGCAAAGCTGTGGCGCAAGGTTTGCAGCGTGGCAGGCTTGTCGATCCCGGCCATGTGTTTGGCCGATGTGAACGCCCGGTTCAGTTGGCGTGGCGACAGGGCCATGATCTTGGGTTTGCCGGGAAACAGCCATCCTTCAGGCCGTGCCTCCCTCCAGTAGTCACGCAATAGATCAAGCAGAGCAGGCGACAGCATGGCCTTGCGGTCCTTGTCATTCTT
>JBCCDU010000041.1:0-37780 GCA_039030715.1 Pseudomonadota bacterium | reverse complement strand
CATGCCGATCGTGAATGCGGTAGACAAGGTGGTCAATGCCGGGCTAAGCGTGGATAAAGCGATTGAAAACCTTCTAAACCGGCCAGAACCAGAGCCCCGCGAGGCAGAGCGAGATCACCGCGTTCCAGCCTGCCATGGTCAGACCCATCTGCCAGACGATCTCGTCGCAGCGCACCACGGGCGTATTCTGCAGCGCGCTGAGCAGTTCGGCGGCGGAGAGCTTGGACTGGTCGGGGGCTGAGCAGGTACTCGGCCCCTCCCACCATTTCTGCTCGACGCCCGCGTGAAAGGCACCAATGGCGGCGGTTATCAGGGCCGCCACCCCGCCCAGGCCGGCCAGGAACCGGCGAAAGCGCCAGCCGATGGTTATGGCGACAATCGCGATCAAGGCAGCGGCCAGATGCGGCCAGCGTTGCCAAAGACACATCGGGCAGGGCGCCAGACCGCCCAGATACTGAAAAGCAAAGGCGGCCGCCAGTATCAGTGCAGAGCCGAAACCCGCGAGCAGAATGCGTCCGTAATCCGTCATGTCTTCGTCTTATCGCACTTGGCGTGCCGCGCTCAATCGCAATCGAGTGAGCGGGCCGTACAGGCTGGCTGCTCAGAGCCCCAGCCACCCCTTGACCAGCGTTGCCAGGGTCGCCCCGGCAAAAATCAGCGTCGCGATCCAGGCGGTCCCCAGCAGGCTGCCGAGCGCCACCAGGATACCGTCGCGTTGAAGCAGGCCCATGGCGACAAGCACGACAGCGAAGCCTGGGACCGTGTTGGTTCCGGGCAGGGGCACCATGATCGACGCGCTGAACAGCAGCAGCGCCAGCCCGATCACCCGGTCCAGCGGCGGGCGCGTCAGCGTGCCGAGGCGCGGGCGGCTCAGTCCCTCGATCCGGCGCAGCCAGGGGCCGGCACGATCCGACAGATCGCTCAGGCTGGCCACGGCAACCTGGCGATTGCGCAAACCCTCCGGCAGCCAGGGCACCCGGCGTCCGGCCACGATCTGCGCCGAGACGAAAACCAGCGGAAGCGAGACGATCTGAGGAATGCCATAGAGAAACGGGATGCAGCAGGGCAGGGCCAGGATCAGGAGGAACAGGCCGAAAGCCCGCTCGTTCAACTGATCCAGTATCCATCCTAGGGTCACCGTTTCGCCCGGCGCCTCGCTTGCAAGGCTTGCCAGGCGCTGCGAAATCGCCAGCTCCAGGCTGCTTTCGGTCGTGTTCATCGTTGCATCCACCCCTCGCCCGTCAGCCTGCGTGACCGGAGAACCGCGATAAATCCCGGTCGAAAACCCATTCAGTCATGATAGTACAGATCAATCGGTGCGGCCCGGTTACCAAGGCCGTGGCGCAAGGAAAAGACCAAACGGAGTGACGGCGATGAAATGGCGCGGGCGCAGAACAAGCCGTAATATCGAAGATCGGCGCGGCGGCGGCGGGTTTGCCCGTCGCGGGTCCGGGCGCCGGATACCGATGCGCGGCGGCGGCAAGATCGGCGGCATCGGGGCGATCGTAATCATCGTGCTGGGACTGTTCTTCGGCGTAGATACCTCGTTCCTGCTGGGGGGCGGAGGATCGGGCTTCAGCGTGCCCTCGCAGCAGGTGTCGACCGGGCCCAATCAGATCGACGATCAGATGGAGGAGTTCGTGGGTGTTGTTCTCGCCGATACCGAGGAGGTCTGGGCCGAGATCTTTGCCCAGGCGGGCGAACGTTATCCCGCGCCCAAGCTGGTCATGTTCAGCGGCCAGACACAGTCGGCCTGTGGCTTTGCCTCCGCCGCTTCGGGGCCGTTCTACTGTCCTGGAGATCAGAAGGCCTATCTCGACACCGGCTTTTTCCAGGTGATGGCGCAACGGCTGGGAGCGAAGGGCGATTTCGCTTCAGCCTATGTGATCGCGCATGAGGTCGCGCACCATGTCCAGAACGTACTGGGCATTCTTCCCAAGGTGAACCAGCAGCGCGCACGCGTCAGTCAGGCGGAGTCTAACCGGCTGAGCGTGATGGTGGAATTGCAGGCCGATTGCTTCTCTGGCGTATGGGCGCGGCGGGCGCAGGCACGTTTTGGCTCGCTCGAACCGGGGGATATCGAGGAGGCGCTGAATGCCGCCGCGCAGATCGGTGACGACACGCTGCAACGCAATGCCGGGCGCGCCGTGGTGCCCGACAGTTTCCAGCATGGCTCCTCGGCCCAGCGGGTGCGGTGGTTCAAGCGAGGGCTGGAAAGCGGCGATATCAACCAATGTGATACCTTCAATGCGGCCAGGCTCTGAGGTCTACCACCAGGCCCCGGCATTGACCTGAATATCCTCCATCGTCAGGGCGGGGGCCGCATCCGAGCAGAGAAAGCTGACCAGCCTTGCGACTTCTTCCGGCTGGACCAGGCGGTTCTGCGGATTTGCGGCTGCCATGCCCGCAATCTCGCTGGCCTGATCCGTGCCGGAACGCGCGGCCATGGCGGTCGCCGATTGGCGCAGCATATCGGTTTCGACCCATGTGGGGCTGACAGCCAGATAGGTCACCCCACGCGGTGCCCCCTCCAGCGCCACGGCGCGGGTCAGTCCCAAAACGACTAATCAGGTCATGGCGGAACTCGCCACTGACTGGGCCAGCCCCACCGGTCAGGCGATCCAGGGCGTGATGTACGAAGAAGTCCTGAAGCCGCTCGTTGAGGGGTAAGGCACGCGATACCGGCCAGCCCCTCGGCCCGTATCGCGACGCAAGAAAAGGTGCGTGACGCCGCCTTGCGTCCGGCGACCTCTCACTACGCGGACCTTCTCCACCAGCGTGGCGCGGGCTCTGTAGCCATCCCGATCTCCATGCGGACAAAAGAAAAGCGCAAATGATCAAGTTTCGCGATCGGAACGTACGCGGCAGGACCCAGATGGGTTGGCTGGACAGTCGCCATAGCTTCTCGTTCGGGGGTTATCACGCTCCCGCACATATGGGCTTCGGAAGCCTCCGGGTCATCAATGACGACCGGGTCGCGCCGGGTGCGGGCTTTGGTGAGCATGCCCACCAGAACATGGAAATCATCACCTATGTTATCTCGGGCGCTATGACTCATCAGGACTCGCTGGGCAATGGATCAGTCATTCGGCCCGGCGACGTGCAGCGGATGTCGGCCGGTTCCGGCATTCGGCACAGTGAATTCAACGACAGCGCAACAGACCCGGTGCACTTCTTCCAGATCTGGATACTGCACGATGCGGACGGCGGCGAGCCGGGATACGAACAGAAGACGTTTCCAATTGCCGACGAACCCAGCGTGTTACATCTGGTCGGGGATCGCGACGGGACTGAGTGCGCCGTTACGATCCATCAGGACATTCGTCTCCTGGCCGGTCGGCTGGATGATGATCACTCCTTAACGCACGACTTTTCCGACCACCGAAAAGCATGGCTGCAGGTCGTGCGCGGCATCGTGCATCTCAACGGCGGCGAACTGCGCGAAGGTGATGGCGTCGCCATTCAGGATGAACCCTGCATATTTTTGCGCGGATCAAACGGCGCGGAGCTTCTGCTCTTCGAGATGCCATGAACGCGCTGCCGACTGCTCGTAACCTAAATAAGACATGGGTTTTCGCAGCCTTTTCCGCCTATCTGCTAGAATCTCAAACGGCTCTAGCCGAAGAAAAAGCGTGTCCGCCTTTACCGCTTATCCCCTATGAGCTCGACCCACGGCTTCTCAAGGACGCCGAATGTGATCCTGGCCCTCTCAGCGGTCTCAAGTACATCCTGCTCACCCCCGATGATCAAGTGGTCCTCTCCCTCGGTGGCGAGGCGCGTGCGCGCTATGAAATCACCACCAATCCTGGCTTCGGCGCAGGCGAGGAGGATGGCGACGGCGCGTTCTTGCACCGCTATGCGCTGTCGGCTGATCTTCAGATTGGGCGCGATCTACGCTTCTACGGCGAACTTGCCAGCGCCTTCGCCGAAGGTCAGCGCGAAGGCCCCGGACCGATCGACGAAAACCAGCTCGATTTCCAGAACCTCTTCGTCGAACTGCGGGACGACCTTGGCCCCGGACTTGAAATCTACGCGCGGATCGGGCGCCAGGAACTGAACATCGGCTCGGGTCGCCTTGTCAGCATTCGTGATGGTCCGAACGTCCGGCGCGCGTTCGATGGCGTCAGGCTGGTCTACTCAGCGAAGACTGGAGCGTCGACGCGTTCGGTTTCGGCGTTCGCGGAGAGGAAAAAGGCGTCTTCGACGACAGAGTTTTCGAAGATGAGGCTCTGTGGGGCGTTTACGCCACCCGCCATAACGCCCACTTTTTGCCAGGCAGCGCCGACCTTTTCTACCTTGGCTATAACGAAGACGGCGCCGTCTTCGATCAGGGTGCGGCGGACGAGACACGCCACACGTTGGGCACACGATTTTACGGCAGCGAGGGCGCGTGGGACTGGAACTGGGAAGCGATGGTCCAGTTCGGCTCTTTCGGCACCGGCGACATCTTTGCATGGACCATCGCGACCGACACCGGCTACACTTTTACCGAAGCGCCATGGCGGCCGCGCATTGCGCTCAATGCCAATATCGCAAGCGGCGACGACGATCCCAACGACTCGGACCTCCAGACCTTCAATCCGCTCTTTCCGCGCGGAAACTATTTTTCTGAAGCGGCGATCCTCGGACCTAGAAACTTTTTCAACGCCCACCTGTTCCTGACGGTTCACCCGACAGAGAAGTTGACTGTCACCGCCGACGTAAACAGCTTCTTTCGTCTCAACCGAAACGACGGGGTTTACGCTCCCAGCGGCTTTCTAATCGCCCCGGGCGATGGCAGCGATGCGCGCTTCGTCGGTTCTTCAATATCGGTGAATGCTGAATACGAGATCAGCCGCAACCTGCTGCTGACCGGAATCTACACCCACTTCGAACCGGGCGACGTCCTTGAGGATACCTCACCGGGTGAGGCTGTCGATTTCTTCGAACTCACGCTCCGCTTTCGTTTCTGAGGTTTCAAGATGGATGAGACATCATGACAACGGCTCCTCCAAATCCCGAAAAGCTATTGGCGATGACAACCAGGTTTTATGCGGCCGCGCTTGGCGACGACCTGATTGGCGCGATGTTCTCAAAGGCCGCTACGGACCACGCGGCGCATCTTGCGTCCTGGCTGTCCATCGCCTTTGGCGGTTCGCGGAACTACCTGCTCGAACGCGGCGATCTCAGCTTCATTATGTACAAACACATGGAACTCAAGATCACAGAGGCGCAACGCGCCCGGTGGGCGAGGCTGATGATGGATGCCGCGGCGGACACGTTCGCGGACGAGACTTTCCTCAGGCTATACGCGCGCTTTGTTCATTCGATCACACACGGCGTGCGCGAGGTCTCGAACCTCGAGTCCGATGAGGTCCGACGGATGATCGGGCTCGCGCCAGGCGAAAATATGCGTCCGCTGTCGGAGCAGGACCAATGAGCGCTCATAAGTCAGCCAACACGACGAAGTCGGAGCAAACCCGATACGCGCAGCGCTATGTCGACATGTTCGGAACGCTTCCGCCATTGCCGGGCAAGCATATGAGAGCAGCCCAATCCTTCTTGAGCAGGCAGAGCGTCTTCAACCCATACGTTCGGCTCAATTCCGCGTTCGAAGCCGTCGATCGCTGTATTGCAGCTCGGATTGCGTGCGTAGTCGTGGCGCTGCCGTGAAGTACCTGTCCCATATTCTCTCTCGTCGGTGTTGGCACATCAATGAACCATCACACTCCGGGACTGAATATCTAAACCCGGGGCGCCGGCAGGGCGAACCCCTCGGCCTCAAGCTCGAACGGCGTATCACGCTGCGTGCCAAAGGTTGCGCAGAGCAATCCAAGAATATGGGCAGCCACCGCTTCGTCATCACCTTTCAGCGGGGCCTCCAAAAATAGGCTGCTATCTTCTTCTTCGACACGCTCGATCTTCAGGCGCCTGATCAGGCATGCAACCTCGAATGGGCGCCGCTGAGTGCGCTGCCGTCGGTTTGTCTGGGGGAAGCTGAGGCGCAACGCCGGGGCGTCCTGCTGGACCTGCATGAGGTCCTGGCTGCCAACGATCCGCACAATCAGGAACGACCCGCGAGGCGCTGCACGCAGAAGTTTCAAGGCGTTCGGCAGGTCGAGTGGCGCGTGTTCACCGCCTGGCGGTATCGCTGCGATACCCAGAAGTTTCAGAAGGTTAGCGAGCACGGTTCCCAGGATCTTTGAAGTGCTTGGAGAGCTTCAATTCCTGCCCCTGATAGTTCGAGCTCAGATCGCGACCATAGAGGACATCCGGGATGTCGGCCATTTTCTCATAAACCAACCGTCCGACCATCTGGCCATGTTCCAGCGCGAATGGCGCTTCGTGGCAACGGACCTCCAAGACGCCGCGCGAGCCGCTGCCGCCGGTGGACGGGTGGCCGAAACCCGGATCGAAGAAGCCCGCGTAATGCACCCTGAATTCTCCTGCCACGGCCATATAAGGCACCATCTCCGCCGCCGTCTCGGGCGGCACGTTCACGGCCTCGCGGCTGACCAGGATATAGAACGCTCCGGGGTCGAGTATCACGCCGCCATGATGCGGCGTCACGGGTTCCCAGAATTCCTGCGGGGCGTAGTGATTGAGGCGCGAGAGATCGATCAGCGGCGCATTCCGGCGGGCGCGCCAGCCGACAATTCCATCGGCCCCGCGCGGCGTCAGATCGACCGAGAAGCCGAGCCCGCCATCGATCAGTGCTTCGCCGTTCACCAGCGGCTCGCGCTCGTTCAGACTGCGCAGATCGCCATCCGGGATGATCGCGCGACCCCGTGCAAAGCGGATCTGGTTCAGACGCTGCCCCGGATGGGCCAGGACCGAGAATGTGCGGGGGCTGATTTCGGCATAGAGCGGGCCATGGTAACCCGCCTCCACCCGGTCGAATTCGGTCATGCCATCGGCGATCAGCCGGGTGAACAGATCCAGTCGTCCGGTTGAGCTTTTCGCATTGGCTGAAGCCGAGACGTCACTCGGCAGCGCCAGATGCTCCGCCAGTTCGACGACATAGACGCAGCCCGTTTCCAGCACCGCGCCGCCGCTGAGGTCGATCTGATGCATGGCAAAGCGTTCGAGTCGCTCGGCAACCGTATGCCCGGCGCCCGCGAGGAAACTGGCGCGCACCCGCCAGGCGCGGGTTCCAAGGCGCAGATCCAGGCTGGCGGGTTGTACCTGTGGGGCGCCATCATCGGGTGGGGCCGTGATCGCACCCTGCTCGATCATGGTGCGCAGGGTTTGTGATGGCAAAACGCCGTTCGGATCCTGGCTCATGGTCCCTGCCTTCACATCGGCGCCTTTACATCGGTCGCTTACGAAGAACGCCAGCGGCTTTGGGGCCGCTGGCGTTTCCATTTGGTCGGGCCGGCGAGATTCGAACTCACGACCTTCCGTCCCCCAGACGGACGCGCTACCAAACTGCGCTACGGCCCGCGATTTGAGCCGCCGTTATAGCGGGTTGGGGCGGCTTGGCAATCCAGAAAGCGCGGCTACTTCTTTTCCAGTCGTTCGAGAAGGCTTTCCAGCCTCGAGATCGATTCTTGCACCCGTTCGGGATCCATGGCGACTTCGTCGGCCTTGGGACCCACGCGTTCCTTAAGCGCGGCGAGGCGTTGCGAAGTCTCCTCCGGTGTGGTCAGGTCAAGCGAGGCGTCGGCAGAGCCGCGGGCGATAACCGTTTTGATCCCCTTCTCGCGCAGAACTTTCTGCACCCCCTTTATCGTCATACCGTCATCATACAGCAGCGTGCGGATACCGCGCAGCAGGGCCACATGATCAGGGCGATAGAGCCTGCGCCCCCCGCCCCGTTTCAGGGGTTTGATCTGACTGAACCGCGTCTCCCAAAACCGCAGCACATGCTGGGGCAGGTCGAGATCGGTGGCGACTTCCGAGATGGTACGGAACGCATCCGGAGATTTGACGGTCTTGCCTTGCGTAAGGCGATCGGCCGTTTCTGCCATTACCTGGCGCCTCCATTATTCACCCGCTCTTTCATAATATGAGACGGGCGGAACACTAAAACCCGTCGCGGATCGATCGGGACTTCCTGACCAGTTTTCGGGTTTCTGCCCACACGGGCCCCCTTGTCGCGCAGCGCAAAAGTTCCAAATGATGAAATCTTAACATTGTCGCCCCCTACCAGGGCGTCGGCGATCCGTTCCAGAATACTTTCCACCAATTCGGAGGATTCGTTACGCGACAGGCCGATCTCTCGATAGACGGCCTCACTCAAGTCAGAACGGGTCAGAGTCTTGCCGGACATGACCTTACACTCCCTCTATACCGTAACAGGCACTTCCGGCCCATTTTCGACACCTTAACGGCGTCTGGGAAAACGAGTCAATGTCAATGACTTGGAAGACTTAGCGCAACCAGCTTGTGGATAACTACTTACCGTAACGTCACCAGCGCAGCAGCGCCGATCCCCAGGCCAGACCGCCACCGATGCCTTCCATCAGCATCAAGTGTCCCGGCTTGATACGACCGTCATCGACGGCGATCGAAAGGGCCAGGGGAATCGACGCGGCCGAGGTGTTGCCGTGATGCTGGACGGTCACGACGACCTTTTCCATGGGGACGCCGGCCTTCTTGGCGGTCCCCTCGATGATTCGCAGATTTGCCTGGTGCGGCACGATCCAATCGATATCGCCGCTGTCGACGCCGACTTTCTCCATCACCTCATCGGCGACCGCGGCGAGCTTTTGCACCGCGTGGCGGAACACCTCGCGCCCTTGCATGCGGACGGAGCCGGTGGTCTGCGTGCCCGAAGGCCCACCATCGACATAGAGAATTTCGTTATGTGCGCCGTCCGAGTGCAGACAGGTGCCCAGAATACCCCGGTCCGCGGGCGTGCCATCGCCCTTACCGGCTTCCAGTACCACCGCACCGGCGCCGTCGCCGAAAAGAACACATGTCGCCCGGTCTTCCCAGTCGAGGATGCGAGAGAACGTCTCGGCGCCGATCACTAGCACGCGTTCGGCCATACCGCTGAGAATCAGCCCATTCGCATTTGCCAGAGCATACATGAAGCCTGCGCAAACCGCCTGGATGTCGAAGGCATAGCCCCCGCTCATCCCGATTGCCGATTGCACACGGGTCGCCGTCGAAGGGAAAGTCTGGTCCGGGGTCGTCGTGGCAATTACCAGGGCGTCGATATCGCTGGCGGCGATCCCCGCCATTCGAAGCGCTTGCTCCGCCGCCGGGATGGCGAGGTCCGAGGTTTTCTGTCCTTCGGCCGCGACATGGCGCTGGCGGATGCCCGACCGGGTGCGAATCCATTCGTCCGATGTGTCGATGCGCTTCGCGAGTTCGTCGTTAGTGACAACGCGCTCGGGCAGGTAGTGGCCGCATCCAATCGCCCTGGCGCGCAAAACACTCATCTGGCTTGTCTCTCTCCCCCGCGTGGGTCGCCAGTCTTTCGATCTAGGTCCAGTTTGGCAAGTTGAGAAGACAGCCTGGTGGTGAAATCCTCCTCCGCCATGCGAACGGCGAGCATGACGGCGGCGGAAAAGCCCAGGGCATCAGCGCCGCCATGGCTTTTGACGACCGAGCCGTTCAGCCCCAGGAACACGCCGCCATTGACCCGGCGCGGGTCGATCCGCTTGCGCATCCGGCTGAGCGATGTCAGCGCGAACATATAGCCGATGCGCGACAGGGGTGTGTGCTTGAACGCAGCTTTCAGCGACTCGCGGATGAAGCGCGCGGTGCTTTCGCCGGTTTTCAGCGCGATGTTTCCAGTGAAGCCGTCCGTGACGACAACATCGACCTCGCCGGTCGGGATATGCGTACCCTCGACAAAACCGAGATAGGAGAACGCGGCTTCCGGATGCTGGCTGGCCGCCTGGATCAATTCGCCTGCGTCGCGCAGTTCCGGTGGGCCCTTGGTGTCCTCGGTCCCTATATTCAACAGGCCGACGCGCGGTGCCTCCACCCCCAGGCTCAGCCGCGAGTATTCGGCCCCCATAACAGCATACTGCAGCAGGTTCTGTGGGTCGGCTTTCAGATCCGCCCCGACATCCAGCATCGTCGTGTAGCCGGAGCGGTGGCGCGACGGCCAATGGATTGCGATTGCCGGGCGGTCGACCCCTGGCGCTTTGCGGAGGATCAGCACCGACATCGCCAACAGGGCGCCGGTGTTGCCTGCGGACACCGCCGCATGCGCTTCGCCCGCGGAAACGGATTGCAAAGCGGCCCACATCGAGCTCTTGCGCCCGGTGCGCAGGGTCTGGCTGGGCTGGTCGGTCATCGAGACCGTGTCCGGCGCATGACGGATTTCGGAAATCGCAGACAGATCGGCGCGCTTGGACAGCAGGCGCTTCAGCACGGCCTCGTCGCCATGAAGCAGGAAGCGCAGTCCGGTACGGTCTTTGGACGCACGAACAAGACCGCCCAGCACCGGGGCCGGGCCGCCATCGCCGCCCATACAATCGACGGATAATGTGAGGCTGCGTGTCATCTCAGCGAACTGATCCGATATTCATCGCAACAGGTCTGCAGGTGGGCCGCAGCCCAAGCCTCATGCCGCGTCGTCGTCGAGATCGATATCGTCGGCCTGCACGACCACTTCGCGGTCGCGATAATAGCCGCATGACCCACAGACATGGTGGGGCAATTTCAGTTCGCCGCAATTCGGGCATTCGTTGCTGGACACCGCCTTCAGCGCATCATGGGCGCGGCGCATGTTTCTTTTCGAACGGGTGACCCGGTTCTGTTGGACGGCCATCGTCGTATCCTCTTCAGCGTCGGGCTGTCCGGCGCCCCGTTTGGGCCCTCAGCTCCGGAGATCTGGCATCGGCACACGGTCGATACGGCATGCGCCGATGATGTGCGAAACCCTATTGAAATTGAGACGCGGAAAATACTCTGATTTGTCTGGAGGGCAAGAGGTTTCTCGCATCTGTCACGCGTCTTGTGATGTGGCGAATTTTGCGCCGCGTTTTGTCGGTGCGAAACGGGCATCAGCCCGGGCGTTGTAGTTTGTCCTTCAGTGCGGCGAGCTTGGCGAAGGGCCGCGCGTCTTCGTCAGTCATGGGCTTTACCCCGGGTGCGGCGAAAACCTGAGTCTCCAGAGCCGCTCCCTTGGCCCTCGGATAGGGATCGAGGGCCAGTGCGATCTCTTCCAGCAGCAGGGCGCCGATATCGATCTCGTCCTCGAACGGGTCCGGGCCGTCCTCGTCCTCGGTGACCACGATCTCGACTTCCTCTGCGATTTCGGTGGACGGGATGTAGCGGCGCAAAACCTCCTGATCGATCTCTTGCAAAACCGGGGCAAGCGTGACCACACAGGACTGTTCGACAATGGCGTGTAAATGGCCGACGGCCTGCCATCCGGTTGCATCGAGGGCGAACAACTCGCCCGAAAGCGCCACATCGCCGAGGCTCAGAACGCCAAGATAGCGTGCAACATCAGGCAGGGCCTCGGCATCAAGTTCGATCGAGAACGGCGTCGGCACATCACGCGACAGCTTTGCAACGGCGATGGGAGCCGAGACCGGCGCAGGTGCAACTTCAACGGGTTTCTGAGACATTTCAGTGCCTCCCGGCACAGCTTGGCGTGCGCGCCCGGGACATCCGGACCGCTTGAATCTAGCCGATTTGCGGGGTAGGGGAAATATCGCAATCGAGCCGGGAGAGAGAAATGACCGTGTTCAGCAAAATCGCCATGATCGGCGCGCTCAGCCTTGCGGTTGGCGCCTGCACACCCACAGTGCGACTGCACGGCTTTGCCCCGGATCCGGAAACGCTCGAGACTGTTCGGGCCGGGGTCGATACCCGCGGCTCGGTCCGGCGCAAGGTTGGTCGCCCTTCCAGCACAGGGGTCTTCACCGAAAACGGTTGGTACTATGTCGCGACGACGATCGAGCACATGACATATAACGACCCTAAAGTGGTCGATCGGCGGGTGGTGGCGATTACCTTCGACGAAAGCGATGTGGTCGCGTCAGTCAATACTTATGGGCTGGAGGATGGGCGGGTGATCGACCTTCAAACCCGCACTACGCCGACGGCGGGTCGCGGTCTGACGATCCTTGAACAGCTTCTCGGGAATATCGGCATTGGCAGTCTCGGTGAAACGCTGACCGACAACTAAGCGGGGCCGGGCTCGCGCCGCGCCAGCCAGATCAGGCTGGCGATGGCCAGCGCGGCAAATGGGAAGACGGCCAGATTGACCGCCTCCCACCCCACACCGGTGAGCAGCGCGCCCGAGCCGAAGGACGCGATCGTGACCATTCCGAAGACCAGAAAGTCGTTGGTACCCTGCACCCGCGCACGCTCGTCCGGGCGATGTGCGCTCGCCAGCATCGTAGTTGCACCGATGAACCCGAAATTCCAGCCAAGGCCCACCACCGCCAGGGCAGCATAAAAGTTCGTGAGCTCGATCCCTGCCAGTGCGATCAGCGCGGCCCCGCTGAGAAGGACCATGCCCGCAAGGATCATCTTCGGCGCGCCAAATCGGATCACCAGCACGCCGGTAAAGAAGCTGGGGATATACATCGACATCACATGCACCCGCACCACGTCGGCCGCATAATCGGTGCCGAACCCACAGATCGCCATCGCAAGCGGTGTGGAGGTCATAATCAGATTCATCAGCGCATAGGAGATCATGGCGCAGAGCATCGCCACCGGCACCCTTCGGTCGGCCAGAATCTCGCGCCACGGGCGGCCCGAGCGAGTGCCCTTGGGCGCCCGCGGTTGTGCGGGGATGTCCAGCAGCAAAAAGGGAAGGGCGCCCGCGACGTTGACCACCACCATGAAGGCATAGGCTCCGGCGAAGGGCACAGGCTCCCAAGCGTCGCCGAAGATCTTCACCATCTCGGGCCCGATCAGCCCCGCCGCCAGCCCACCCGCCATGACCCACGAGATCGCCTTGGGCCGGAAGCTGTCCGAGGCCAGGTCGGCGGCGGCGAAGCGATATAGGTTGTGGCCCGCCATATAGATGCCGGTCAGGAACGTGCCCGCGCAGAAAAGCTCGAAGCTGCCGATTTGAAGCGCATAGGCCGCCAATCCACCGCCAGCGGCCCCTGCGCCTGCGCCCAGCAGAAAGCCGGTGCGGCGGCCCCAGCGGCCCATGATCGTGCTCATCACCGGAGCGGCCAGCATCGACGCGACAACGATCATCGAGATTGGCAAGGTCGCCAGCGCCGGATTCGAGGAGAGGTAATTCCCCGCCAGCCCCCCCAGAATGAAATGTACGGGCATTTGGGCGCCCAGAATGGCCTGCCCCCAGATCAGCAGGGCTACCGCGCGTTTCGCACGGGTGTCGTCAGGCTGGAATTCCGGTGCAGCAGCAAGCGTCATAGCGGCGACCATAGGCGCGCAAAGGTAACCGTGCAATCAACGTATTGAACGCGATTGGCGCGGCATCTGGGATCAGCGGCGCGCCACCGCCAGGTTCACACCGCCGGAGGGACGCAGGGTCATCACCATTTCCGGCACTGGTACCTTGCCGGGCAGGGGGGTGAAGCGATAGCGCGCCATCAGGCTCGCCAGGATGATCTGTGCCTCGATCAGGGCGAAATTCATGCCGATGCAGATCCGGGGACCGGCGCCAAAGGGCAGGTAGAGATAGCGGTTGCGGGCCTTCACCTTCGCGGCTTCGAAGTTTTCCGGGTCGAACTGATCGGCGTTTTCCCACCAAAGGCGGTGACGATGCAGGGCATAGATCGGCAGGATGACGGTTTCGCCCTTGGTGACCTGGCGTCCACAAAGCTCGTCCTCGCCCCGCGCAGTGCGGCTGAGCATGCCGGCGGGCGGATAAAGGCGCATTGCCTCCTCGATCACTTGTCTGGTGTAGGTGAGCTTTGGCAGATGGCCGACTTCCGCCGGGCCGTCGCCGCAGGCAGCGCGGGCCTCCTCGGCAAGGCGGGTCTGGACCTTGGTGTCGCAGGCGGCGAGATAGATCGACCACGCCAGCGCCAGGGCCGTCGTCTCGTGCCCCGCGACCAGAAAGGCCAGCATGTTGTCGCGCAGTTCCTCCGGCGTCATGGAGCGCTCGGTCTCCGGGTCTTCGGCTTCGAGCATCAGGCTCATCAGATCGTCGCGGCGTGGCGCCTTGGCTCGTTCGGCGATCACCCGGTCCATCATCTGCTGCATCTGATCGGTGCCGGAGCGGTTGAACAGCGTCGCCGGACGCGGCACCCAGGTCGGCACGGCCAGCACATCGAGCAGCGAGATCCGGCCCACCGTTTCGATATAGTCGGTGACCGACGCGCTGACCGCGCGTCGGTCAATCGCCTTGTCGCCGGACATCGCCACATCGGAGATCACGTCAAAGGTTGCCGTGACCATCTCCTGATAAAGATCTGCTGCGCGTCCTGCCGCCGCTTCGAGCCGGAGGAGCGTACGGTTCGCCGCTTCGGTCATGAAGGGCGCCAGGGTGACCAGGTTGCGGTGCTGGAAAACCGGCGCTGCCGCCCGGCGCTGCCAGCGCCAATGGGCGCCCTCGGCCACGAACAGACTGTCGCCGATGGCTGGGCGCAGCAGGCGCAGCGTGACATCGGATTTTGGATAATTGTCGAGATTGTCTTTCAGCACCCGCTCGAGCGCTTCCGGGTCCATCACCATATGCCAGCGGGCAATGGTGCGCCCCGATATGATGGGTTGTTGAAAGGCAAGGCCTGGGATGATTTCGAGCAGGTTCCGGCTGGCCGCGCGGACGACTTGCGGGATGCTGAGGGGCCTGCGAGGCGGTTCGATTAGGGGAGGAGTTATCGCCATGGGGCTAATTTAAGCCTGGGCCGCGGGAAAGTCACCGTGGCGCGGCAGAACGCCCTGCTTGGGACAGGCCGGTCCGGTCGCCGGGGCGCCGTCGCTCCCACCTGCCACCCCGCTCCGCCGCCCAGACGCCCGGACCGGCTGGTGGTTAGGTGGCCTCGTCGGTGCGAGGGGGCATTTGCGTGGGTCGGGCCTCTCGTGCCATGTGGTCGAGGACAGCGTTCACGAATTTGGACTCGCGGCCCTGCGCGAAGAACGCCTTGGTCACATCGACATATTCGCCAATCACTACTTTCGGTGGGATATCGCTGCGGGCGCTCAGCTCGTGGCCGGCTGCGCGGAAGACCGCGCGCATGGTCGGATCGACCCGGCCCAGGGGCCAGCGGTCGACCAGGGCGCGGTCGGTCATACGGTCGATGGCGCGTTGTTCCGCTATCACCCCGCCCAGAATGTCACGGAAGAGGTCGATATCCGCTTCGCGATAGGTTTCGCCCTCTATCTCCGCCCCCAGGCGGTGTTGTTCGAATTCCTGGCGGACACTGCGCCAGTCGGCACCGGTGAGTTCGATCTGATAGAGCGCCTGGACGGCGGCGAGGCGCGCGGCGGAGCGGGCGAGGCGGGCATCTTCGCGCGAGGGTTTGGGCATCATGCAGTCCGGTTCAGGCCGGCAGCACCGGCCAGCAGGAAATCGTCGGAGCCTGGAAGCGGGGCCTCTCGCGTCGGGCCCGGCTGGAAATAACGCTTCAGGGCGATCAGGTGCAGGGCTGCCGCCGCCGCGCCGCCGCCCTTGTTCATCCCGGCGGGGTCGGCCCGCGCCTCGGCCTGTTTCATGGTCTCGCAGGTGAGGATCCCATTTCCGATACAAAGCCCGCGATCCGCGCCCAGCAGCATCAGGCCGCGCGAGCTGTCGTTGCAAACGGTCTCGTAATGTGTCGTCTCGCCCCGGATCACGCAGCCGAGCGCGATATAACCCTCACAGGAGTGAGCCTCCGCCGCCAGCCGGATCGCGACGGGAATTTCCAGCGCCCCGGGCACCTCGATCAGGTCATGGCCCGCGCCCGCGTCGTTCAGAGCGGCGCGGGCGCCCTCAACCAACCCGTCAGCGATCGCCTGGTAATACGGCGCGCAGACGATCAGCAGTTTTGGGGGTGGTGTCAGGCTGGGCAGGGGCAGAGTGGTATGGGCGTCGGTTTCGGCCATCAGCTCTCTCGCTTCTTGATCGGGCGGGTGCCGGTGATCGTCAGGTCATACCCCTCGAGCCCGACAATCCTGGGCGCGGGGGAGTTGGTGAGCATGATCATCTGTGTGATGCCGAGGCTGGCGAGGATCTGAGCGCCGACGCCATATTGGCGCAGCTCCTTTGGCGAGGTTCCGCGCGGGCGCAAGCGGTCCGACACCGCATTGGGTGAGCCGTCGCGCAGGATGACCACGGCACCGCGCCCTTCCTCGGCAATCGTGGCCATCGCATCGGGCACTTGCTGCCAACGGTCGGGGTTCAGCGCGATCACGTCTTCCAGCGGGTCCAGAACGTGCATCCGGGTCAGCACCGGGCCGCCGGTTTCGATATCGCCCTTGATCAGGGCGTAATGCTCGCCGCCGTCCGGCGCGTCGCGGAAGACCTGGATCTGCCACTCCCCGCCGATGATGGATGTAACCGTGCCCCGTTCGACTTCGCGGATCATGTTGTCGTGGCGGCGGCGATAGGCGATCAGGTCCGAAATCGTGCCGATCTTCAGGTTATGGCGTTGGGCGAAGGCCACCAGATCGGGCAGGCGCGCCATGGTGCCGTCGTCCTTCATGATCTCGCAGATCACGCCTGCCGGGTTGAGGCCTGCGAGGCGGCTGACATCCACTGCGGCCTCGGTATGCCCCGCGCGGACCAGAACGCCGCCGTCCTTGGCGCGCAGAGGGAACACATGGCCTGGGGTCGCGATGTCGCCAGGGCCGGAGCCTGGATCGGTCGCCACCGCGATCGTCCGAGCGCGGTCATGGGCCGAGATGCCGGTGGTCACCCCCTCGCGCGCTTCGATGGAGACCGTGAAGGCCGTCTCGTGGCGTGACTGGTTCGAGGGTGCCATCATCGGCAAACCAAGAGCGTCCAGACGCTCGCTCTCCATCGCCAGACAGATCAGGCCGCGTCCATGCATCGCCATGAAGTTGACTGCATCGGGGGTCGCCATCTGGGCCGGGATCACCAGATCGCCCTCATTTTCGCGGTCTTCGTGATCGACCAGGATGAACATGCGCCCGTTGCGCGCTTCATCTATGATCTCGGCGGTCGAAGAGATCGCGTCGGTGTAGTCGTCCGTCATGGCCTAGCCTTTGCGCAGTCGTTGCGGGCGAGATAACCCCCCTCCGCCGTGATTGCCAGTCCAGAGATTGCGCAAGTGGTTGACGTTTGGCCTAGCTGGCTTCGGCCAGTCGGGCGACATAACGGGCGAGGAGGTCGATTTCCAGGTTGACCTGCGTGCCGGACCCGGCGCCGGCGAGTGTGGTTGCCTGCCACGTGTGGGGGATGATGTTGACGCCAAAGCTGACGCCTTCGACCTCGTTCACAGTCAGCGAAATGCCATCGACGGTGATCGAGCCCTTTTGGGCGATGAAACGCGCCAAACTCTCCGGCGCCTTGATCATGATACGGTGGGATGCTCCCTCCGGTGTCACGGCTGTCACCTCGCCGACCCCATCGACATGGCCCGAGACGATATGTCCCCCCATTTCATCGCCGAGACGCAGTGCCGGTTCCAGATTGACCGGCGATCCCACACGCCAGTTGCCCAGCGTGGTCTTTGAAAGGGTCTCGCCCGAGGCATCCACCGCGAACCAGTCGTCGCCCGTCTCGGTCCCACCCGTCTCCGTCACTGTCAGGCAAACCCCGGAACAGGCGATGGAGGCACCGATCTCGATGGTTTCCACCGGGCGGGCGCAGCTGATCCTCAGCCGCGTATCGCGGCCGTCTGAGGCCCCGCCAGGGATGATTTCGGCCACGCGCCCTATTTCACGCACAATTCCAGTGAACATTGGGAAATCCCTTCCGTTATCTCGTGGCCGAGCGTTACAGTCTCGATACCGGCCACACAAGAGCCGGCGGAAAAACTGGGGCCGCCCTGATGCCCGTATCAGTGTATTAACGCTCGGCGCCTATCCAGGGCAGGCAACGATCGAGGTGGGTTCGAGATGCAGGAGCCGCAAGAGCAACGCATGTTCTTGTTTCTGGAAGGGCCGCATGGACCCTTCTATCGCGTGTTGGCACAGGCGCTGGCTGCGCGTGGTGCCGCCGTGCGTCGGATCCTATTGAACCGGGCCGATGCGGCGGAATGGGGCCGTGGCCTGCCCGCCACCCGTTTCACCGGCACGCCGGAAGTGTTTCCCGAATGGCTGGCGCAACAGATCGACGCGCTGGGTGTGACGGATATCGTGCTTTATGGCGATAGCCGCCCGGTTCATCAGGTTGCCCTGGCCGAGGCCAAGACGCGCGGGATCACCACTCATATTCTCGAGGAAGGCTATGTCCGCCCGCGCTTCGTGACCTATGAGCGCCAGGGGACCAATGCATTCTCGCGTCTTTGCGAGATCTCGCTGCCCCGGATGGCCGAGGCGGTGGGCCAGGTCGGCCCACCGGACGAGCAGGGCCCTAACGACACCTGGGGCGACAGTCGCCAGCATCTGATGTGGAGCTGCCTCTATTATATCCGCCTTGCCTTGGGCTGGCGGGCGGCGGGTGCCTATGGCGGCGCGCGGGGCGTCCCGGTCTGGCAGGAGATCGGCTGGTATGCGATGCGCGCGATGGTGCTGCCTTATGTTCGCCTGCGCCGCGCGATCAAGCAGCGCCGGCTGATCCGCTCTGGCAAGACCTTCCATCTGGTGCTTTTGCAGCTTTCGTTCGACGCTTCGATGCGGGTGCATTCGGATTACGAGAATACGGCGGCCTTCGTGGAGGAGGTGATCGATGCCTTCGCCGAAGGTGCCCCCGGCGACCACCTGCTGGTCTTCAAGGCCCATCCTTTCGATAACGGGCGCGAGCGATTGCGCCGCGTGATCCGCTCGCTGGCGGTGGATCTGGGGGTGGCCGACCGGGTAATCTTCATTGATGGCGGCAAGCGGCTGGCGCGGCTGATGGATGCGGCCCGCTCGGCCATCACGGTGAACTCGACCGGGGCGCAGCAGGCGCTCTGGCGCGGGCTGCCGGTAGTGGCCACGGGGCGCTCGATCTATCGCAAGCCGGGTCTCACATCGGAGCAGAGCCTGGCAGGCTTCTTTCGCCATCCCCGTCGCCCGGATCTGCGCGCTTATTGGATTTTCCGCAAGTTCACGATTACGGCAACGCAACTGACGGGATCATTCTATGCCAAGGCCGGGATTACTCGCTTGCTCGCCGCTTTGCCCGATGCCATGATGCAACCGCAGGATCCGTATGAGCGGGTTTTGGGACAGAAACCAAGCAAAACAGGGACAGGCACCCTGACGCGGCCATCGCTGATCGTATCGAATGTTGATCGAGCTCAGAATTTACGCTAGGAATTCTTTGTAATTAACCGTATAGGTTGATGAAATCGAATTGGTGTGGTTCAAATTAGGCTGCGAGCAGTGCGGGTCCGGGGGGATCTGCGGGGCAAAGGAGAAAAGCTGATGGGGGCACCACAGCGTATTTTCAGAGGTTTGGCGGGTCTGGGTCTTGCCCTGATCATTGCCGGCTGCGGTCTGCCGCGCAGTGGCCCGGACAAGGACGAGGTGCAGGCCATTCCGGCCGAGGAAGCGGGCCTGGACTTCCAGGTCATTCCCGTCACTGCCGATGTCGCCCGGATCACGCGGATCGACGAACGCTCGGGGTTCGAGATCAGCCTGGTCAACACCTCCAAGGAGCCGACACAGCTCATCGCCAAGGGCGACGTGATGTCGATCACCGTTTGGGAGAATATCGACGAGGGCCTGCTGAACCCCCAGGGGATCGGTGCGAGCCAGCTTCCCAACTCCATCGTCGATGATGCGGGCTTTGTCTTCGTCCCTTATGTCGGGTTGGTGAAAGCTGCCGGGCGCTCGCTGAACGGCCTGCGCGAGGCCATTCAGGATTCTCTGGCACAGAAGACCCTGAACCCGCAGGTGGATATCTTCCCGGTCGAGAAGGGCGGTCGCCTGATCTCGGTGCAGGGCAATGTGAACACACCCGGTCTCTATCCGATCGAAAAGCCGACACGGACACTGCTGCCGATGATAGCGCGCGCAGGCGGTGTCAGCGAAGACCCGGAAGTGACGCGCATCAAAGTGCGCCGCGGACGTATCGTGGGCGAGATTTCGTTGCAGGATCTCTATGACGATCCTGGCAACGATATCCCGATCCGCTCTGGCGATGCCGTGATCGCGGAGCGTGATCGCCGCATTTTCACGGCACTCGGTGCCGTGGCAGGGCCGCAGACAGTCCCCTTCCCGACGCGTGACGTCTCGGTTGTGCGGGCGTTGGGGATCGTTGGCGGCCTGCTCGACAACCGGGCGGACCCGACCGGGGTCTTTATCTTCCGCGAGGAACCGCCGGAGATCGCCAATCGCCTGATGCCGGGCGCGGATCTGACCGGACCCGCGAAAGTCGCATACATCTTCGATCTGACCCAACCGGGAGCGGTCTTCCTGGCGCGCGACTTCATGATGCGCTCTGACGATACGCTTTATGTTACGACGGCGCCTTTCGTGCGTTGGCTGAAAATCCTGCAGGCGATCTCGCCACTGATCAGCTTCGCAGGCACGGCGCGGTCGCTCAGCGGTCAGTAGGTGTCTCGCCAACATCGAGATCGAAGGCGGCGCTCCGAGGGGCGCCGTTTTTCGTTCAGGCTCCCGAGGTTCTCTGCCAGAAGCTCAGAACATCGCCCTCGATCTCGTCCAGATCGCTGAGCGTGAAGTTGGGTGCCTGATCCAGCACCTCCAATCCGAAACCGCGCACGGCGGGCAGTCCGTCGCCGCCGATCAGCTTACCTGCCGTGAACAGGGCGATCTCGTCTACCAGGTCCTTGCGCAGCAGGGCAGCGGCGATCTGGCCGCCGCCTTCGCACATCACCCGGGTCAGGCCGCGCGCACCCAAGGCGTCGAGCACTGCGCCCATCTGAAGATGTCCGGTCTCGCGATGCGCGATCTCCAGCGTCTCGGCCCCCAGATCGGCCAGTGCGCGGCGCCGCTTCCCCGGCGCGCCTGAGCGATGCAGAACCCATAGTGGACAATCGGCGGCGGTGCTTGCCAACCGGCCTGTGAGCGGCAGGGAGAGCGAGCCGTCTGCCACCACGCGGATGCTGGCACCCCATTGCCCGGACAGGCGAACATCCAGCATCGGGTCGTCGATGCGCGCCGTGCCCGCACCGATCAGCACAGCATCGGCCCGCGCCCGCATCAGATGAACGCGCCGCCTGGCAGCCGGGCCGGTCAGCCAGCGGCTTTCGCCTGTCATTGTCGCTATCCGCCCGTCCAGCGTGGTGGCCAGCTTCAGTTGCAGCCAGGGGCGCCCGGTCGCCTCGCGGGTCAGAAACCCCACATTCAGCCTGCGCGCCGCGTCGGCCAGCACGTTCTGATCGACCTGAAGGCCCGCCGCTTCCAGCGCGGCAAACCCGCGGCCTGCGACCCGTTGATCCGGATCGGAGAAGGAGGCGACAACCCGCGAAATGCCAGCCTCGATCAGCGCATCCGTGCAGGGCGGCGTTTTGCCGTGATGGGCGCAAGGTTCCAGAGAGACATAGATCGTGGCGCCCTTCAGCGCATCCGCTCCCCATAGCCTGCGGGCCTGATCCAGTGCCACAACCTCGGCATGAGGGCGTCCACCCGGGGCCGTCGCACCTCGGCCCAGAACCTTGCCATCGCGAACGATGACGGCGCCCACAGCAGGGTTCGGCGCCACTTGGCCCAGGCGACGCCGCGCCAGCCCCAAGGCGAGATGCATCCAATGCGCATCCCTGCGGGTCGGGGCCTGGGCCATGGTTTAATCCTCGTCAGCGGATCCTGTTCTGGGGCGAAGTTCGGCGACGAACTTATCGAAATCGCCGACTTCCTGGAAGTTCTTGTAGACGCTGGCGAAGCGGACATAGGCGATGGGATCGATACGGCTGAGCGCCTCCATCACGATCTCGCCGATCAGATCCGAAGCAATGTCGGTATCGCCGGTGCTTTCCAGCCGGCGCACAATGCCCGAGATCATCTGGTCCATCCGCTCCGGCTCCACGGGGCGCTTCTGCAATGCGATCTTGATCGAGCGGGCCAGCTTATCGCGGTCGAACTCCTCGCGTTTGCCACTGTTCTTCACCACTACTAGATCGCGCAGTTGCACGCGCTCATAGGTGGTGAAGCGCCCGCCGCATCCCGGGCAGGACCGGCGCCGCCGGATCGCTACGTGATCCTCCGCCGGGCGGGAATCCTTCACCTGAGTTTCGATGTTGCCACAGAATGGACAGCGCATGTTCGGCCCCCTGACACCTAAAGCCCGATGACTATAGGGGAGCAGCGACAGATTGTGTAGGGGGCTGTTAACCACCCCAAAATATGCGCGTGGCTCGGTCGTCTTTTGGGGTATTGTGAAGTCCTGTGAGTGCCTCCCCATGGTAAAACACACGTGAGCAGGGGTGGGAAGCGGGCCCGTCCTCGTACAGTTTGACGGCGGTAATCGACAGCGGAACAACAGATCCTTGGAGGAAGTCATGAACAAACTCATCGCAACGCTCGGCGCCGTGGTCATCGCGCTGACGATGGCGACTTTTGGTGCGGGCGACGCGTTCGCGGATGGCCACGCCCGCAGTGGCACCTTCACTGGCGACAGCAATCACGTCACCACGGGTGGCGTCGAAGTGGTGAAGGGCGACGATGGGTGGGAGATCATCCTGAAGTCCGATTTCACCTTCGACGGCGCACCCGACCCACGCGTCGGCTTTGGAAATGGGGGCAAATTCGTCGATCCTACCGATTTCGAGGAACTGCGCGCGAACTCGGGCGAGCAGGTCTACAAAGTCCCCGCCGAGATCGACCCCGAAAGTTTCGACACGGTGGTCATCTGGTGCCGCAAGTTCTCCGTCCCTCTCGGACACGCGCTGCTGAACTGAGGCACCGATACAGCATGAAGGTCAGGCCCGCCGCCTGGCCTTCTTTTTTGATCCCATAAAATTTCTGACCCAGACTTTACGGAAAATTGTGATCGCCGTTGTAGCCAGCAATGCTTGCGAGAATTTTCTGAGCTCAATAAGCTAGACTTGTGGAGTTAATGATATTGCTAATACGCAATTTGGATCGGGGAGATTTTGATGACTAGACATATTCGAGTTCTGCCTTTTGCACTGATCTCAGCAATGGTGCTTTCAGGGTGCGCTGCAATCACGACCGATGCGATGCCGCCCAGACAGGTCGATAAAACATTCGTTGGGGATGGAGCGACCTGGCGAGATGGTGGTGGAATTCTCGTGAGCGTGAAGGCCTTCGAGGAACAGGGAAAGGTCGCCGTCTGTGGATTGCGCGCGCAAAAGGCCAGTAGATCCAATCCGAGCGTCGACCTTAATCCCTGGATGCTTCAGAATATGCGTGTCGAGTTGGGTGACGAGATCATCTTCTCTGACGTGGGCGCCTTCCCCAATACGACTTGGGTCGACGACCAATACCCTTCCGGTCGTGCGGCATGTTTCCTGACCAGCACTGCCTGGAAGCCGGGCTTCGAGAACAAGGAAGCCCGGATCGAACTCGCGCGCACCAAGTACACTTACTACGACTGATCGCGTCGCTCGGTCTTGCGCTGGGTCGGTCAGCCGCCCCCGCCGCGCTGGCTCTTGGCGAAGGCCGAGCCGGGGCCGGTCAGGATTTCGCGTTCTGCCAACTGGATGCATTGCGAGGCCTCGACGGTTCCGCTGCCATGTGTGGCGTTGCAGCGTCCAGCGATGGTTTGATCACAGGCGGCGAGAAGGGCGAAGGTGCCGAGCACCAGGAGTTTCGTTTTCATCTGCACTCTCCCTGAATAAAGGCAATGCTTTGCAGATGGGGCGTTCCACCCCACGAAAAACGGCGCCTCGCCAAGATGCGAAGCGCCGTGATCGCAGGTGATGTTGGCGGCTCAGAGGCCGGGATAGATCGGGAACTGATCGCAGAGCGTCTTGACCTTGGCTTTCACGGCCTGCTCGACCGCGTTGTTGGCTTCTTCCCCATTGGTGGAGAGGCCGTCCAGCACCTCGACGATCAACTGACCAACCCGATCGAACTCGGCCTCGCCGAAGCCGCGTGTCGTGCCGGCGGGTGACCCGAGACGGATCCCCGATGTGACCATCGCTTTTTCAGGGTCGAACGGGATGCCATTTTTGTTGCAGGTGATGTGGGCGCGGCCCAGTGCTTTTTCAGCCGCAGCGCCGGTGACGTTCTTAGGGCGAAGATCGACCAGCATAACATGGGTGTCCGTGCCGCCGGTGACGATGTCCAGGCCGCCCGTGACCAGGCTGGCCGCTAGGGATTGCGCGTTCTTGATCACCTGGGCCGAGTAGGCGCGGAACTCCGGGCGCAGCGCCTCGCCAAAGGCCACCGCCTTGGCCGCAATCACATGCATCAGCGGGCCGCCCTGCAGCGCCGGGAAGACGGCGGAGTTGAATTTCTTCGCCAGGGCTTCGTCATTAGTCAGAATGATTCCGCCGCGCGGGCCGCGCAGTGTCTTGTGCGTGGTCGAGGTCGCCACATGGCAGTGATCCAGCGGGTTGGGGTGCTGCCCGCCCGCGACCAAGCCCGCGAAGTGCGCCATGTCGACATGGAACCACGCACCTACGCTATCGGCGATTTCGCGGAACTTGGCGAAATCGATCTGGCGCGGGATTGCCGAGCCACCTGCGATGATCAGCTTGGGTTTATGCTCCTCGGCCAGGGCGGCCACCTGATCATAGTCGATCAGGTTGGTATCGCGGGTCACGCCGTACTGGATCGCGTTGAACCACTTGCCCGACTGGTTGACCTTGGCGCCGTGGGTCAGGTGCCCGCCGGAGGCGAGGTCCATCCCCAGGATCGTATCGCCCGGCTGCAGCAGCGCCTGGTTGACCGCCTGGTTGGCCTGCGCGCCGGAATGAGGCTGCACATTGGCAAAGCCGCAGTTGAACAGCTTGCAGATCCGCTCGATCGCCAGTTTCTCGGCCACGTCCACATACTGGCAACCGCCATAGTAGCGCCGCCCGGGATACCCCTCGGCATATTTGTTCGTCATGACGGAGCCCTGGGCCTCCATCACCGCACGGCTGACGATGTTTTCGGAGGCGATCAACTCGATTTCATCGCGCTGGCGGACAAGCTCGTCGGTGATCGAGCCGAAAAGTTCGGGATCGCGGCTCGAAAGCTCCTCGCTGAAGAAACCGGTGTCGCGGGTTGCGGCGTCCATGATGCGCTCCTCTGATCGCAGAAACTTTGACTGCGCCGCGCTTAGCATAGGCTGGAAACGCGGGCCATTCAGATTTTATGAACTGCGGAAAACTTGTTTCTTTTCGGAAATCCGCAAGCGGCGCGCGAAAGATTGCCTGGCTTCGTGGCGCAGGGTACCATTCTAGGGGGAAAGCGATATACCCCAACAGATCCGGATGCGGCTGGACAACTGTGCCTTGGGGAGAAGACAGATGGGGTACGAGAAGCTCTGTATCCTGGCCAGCGACTCGCCGCAGGCACAGGAGGGCCAGGACATTCTGCGCAAACGCTTCGGTCATGTCGGGCCGGAGGAGGCGGATGTCATCGTTGCGCTGGGTGGCGACGGCTTTATGCTGCATACCCTGCATTCGACCATGGATTTGGCGGCCCCCGTTTATGGCATGAACAAGGGGTCGGTCGGCTTCCTGATGAACGAGTTCGAGGAGAAAACCCTGCTCGACAAGCTCGACGCCTCGAAGAAGGTGACCATCAACCCGCTGCGGATGATTGCCCATGATGCGATGGAGCGGCGGACCGCGGCCTTGGCGATCAATGAGGTCAGCCTGCTGCGTGAGCGTGGGCAGGCGGCGAAGATCGGCATCTCGGTCGACGGCACCACGATGATGGAGGAGTTGATCTGCGATGGCATCCTGGTCGCCACGCCTGCGGGTTCCACGGCCTACAACCTCTCGGCGCATGGGCCGATCCTGCCGATCCGCGCGCAGCTGATGGCGTTGACCCCGATTTCGGCGTTCCGGCCGCGGCGTTGGCGGGGCGCGATCCTGCCTTGGGACACCCAGATCACCTTCGATATACGCGAGCAGGTCAAGCGCCCGGTTTCTGCCACGGCCGATCATGTCGAGGTGCGGGACGTGACCTCGGTTTCGGTCGCTGCCGCGCCGGATATCAAACTGGACCTGCTCTACGACCCGGGTCATGGGTTGGAGGAACGGCTGATGCGCGAACAGTTTACGTCGTGAGTGCGCCGCCTTACGCGGATGACCCGATCCTGACTGAGGGATGCGCATATCTCTGGCGCCCCATACTCTGATCCGAAGGACCTGCCGATGCCTGACGTAACCCTGGGCGAAATCGAAGACACGACACGCCGGGCGCTGGAACGCCATGGCGCCCTGCCATGGATCGCGGCGGAGGTTGCCAAGGCTGTGCGCGAAGCCGAGGCGGTCGGCAACCGCATCTGTGGACTTTACTACCTCGAAAGCTATTGCATTCAGCTCGAAAGCGGCCGCGTGAAGGGCGATGTCGAGCCGTTGGTGAGCCGCCCGCGACCCGGGGTGATCGCCGTCGATGCGCAGTTCGGTTTCGCGCAGCCTGCCTTTGCACGGGGTCTGCCCCAGGCCGTGGCCGCGGCCAAGGAGTGCGGCACTGCCAGCCTGGCGGTGGGCCATGCCCATACCTGCACGTCGCTGGGCTACTTCACCGAGCAGATCGCGCGCCAGGGCCTGATTGCGTTGGGCCTGACCAACGCCTCCCCTATTGTTGCGCCGCCCGGCGGCAAGACGCGAGTGATCGGAACCAACCCCATCGCATTTTCCGTGCCAGATGGGTCGGGCGGCCTGGCCATGCAGTTCGATCAATCCACGACGACGGTCGCGCTTGGCAAGATCACCATGGCCAAGGCGGCGGGCGAACGCATCCCCGAGGGTTGGGCCGTCGATGCAGACGGCAAGCCGACTACGGACCCTGAGGCGGCACTTGCCGGGTCGCTGGTCAGCATGGGGGGATACAAGGGCTGGGGCTTTGGCCTGATGGCCGAGATCCTGGCGGCTGGCATGGCTGGCGGCGTGGTCAGCCGCGATGTGAAACCGCTGAAGGCGGCGCAGGGCCCGCCGCACGATCTGGGGCAATATTATCTGTTACTGGACCCGGGCGCATCGCCGGAGTTCTTCGACCGGCTGACGCAGATCCAGGCTGGTGTCGCATTGGATGACGGCGCGCGCATACCGGGGGCTCGCAAGGATCCGAAAGATCCCGTCAGTTTGGAGGACGCGGTCTGGCAGCAGGCCCGGACCCTGGCAGGATTTGCCCCATCATGACCCTACTGGCGACGCTCAGACTTGAATGCTCCAGAATTCCGCCAATCCGTCGAGGACGAACTGAACCGCCAGGGCACCCAGCAAGGTCCCGAAGAGGCGGGTGAGAACCTTGATACCGGTTGGCCCAATGGCCCGCTCGATCGGGCCGGTTGCGAGGAAAACGACAAAGCAGATCGCCAGCACTGTAGCCATGCCCAGAAACGCCATGGCCTGTGCCAGCCCATCGCCCGGATGTGCCGATGTCAGCAGGATCATTGCGGCCATCGCGCCCGGTCCGGCGATGAGCGGTGTCGCCAGCGGAAAAACCGAGGGGTCGCTATGGCTCTCCGCCTCGGTTCGTTTCTCGCGCCGTTCGGTTCGTTTTTCAAACAGCATGTCGATGGCCAGCAGAAACAGCATGATGCCGCCTGCGATGCGAAAGGCGGGCAGGGAAATCCCCACCGCTTCCAGCAGCGCATCGCCCGCCAGGCCGAACAGCGTCAGGATCGCGGCTGCAACCAGAATGGCGCGCAGGCTGATAATTACTCGCTGGCGAAAGCTGGCCCCTGCAGTCAGCGCGGCGAAAAGCGGCGTCAGCCCGATCGGATCGATCATCACGAACAAGGTCGCAAAGGCGGTGATGAAGTCCGCGCTCATTTGGTTCCCCTCTAGTCCTTCGCTCGCGTACCTGCCACAATGGCCGGGGTCAATGCGCGGCTTTTGTCATTTAGCCCGGACATTCGGTGACAATTGTTGGGGCGAGGCCCGTGGGCCCTTGACCCTTGTGGGCGCGATGCCCATGCACCATGATCATGCAATGCAGCGTCCTCCACCCCATGCCGTCTCATGCCCCGACGGGTCACGCCGGATGATCGCCCGATGACCGTGGGCGAGCAGATGCGCTATTGGGGCCTGGGCCTGGTGGTCTTCGTACTTATGCTTTGGGTTTTGGCAGATGCCTTGCTGCCGTTCGTTCTGGGCGCCGCAATCGCCTATTTGACCGACCCGCTGGCTGACAGATTGGAGCGGGCAGGCTTCTCGCGGACACTGTCCACGGTGATCATCACGGTTGGGGCCTTGGCGCTGGGGGCGATGGCCTTCCTGTTGATCGTGCCGACGCTGATCGACCAGGTGCGCCAGGCGATCTCGCACATGCCGGAATATGTCGAGCAGGCCAAGGTGGTGCTCAACCGCTGGCTGCCGGACCTTTCGCAGGACGGCAGTCTGGTGCGCCGCGCGATGTCCTCGCTGGGCGAAAATGCGAAGGAGTGGAGCGCAGGCGCGATAGCCAAGCTGTGGTCGGGAAGTGTCGCCATAGTGGACTTTCTGGCGCTGATCGTGATCACGCCCGTGGTTGCCTTCTACATGCTGCACGACTGGGACCGGATCGTCGCTGCCATCGATGACATCCTGCCACGAGAGCATCGCGACGTGATCCACAAACTGATGGGCGACTTGGACACAGTGCTCGCGGGTTTCCTGCGCGGGCAACTGACGGTTTGTGCCATTTTGGGGGTCTTCTACGCCGTGGCGCTCAGTCTCATCGGGCTGGATTTCGGCATGCTGATTGGACTATTCGCGGGCTTGATCAGCTTCATTCCCTTCGTCGGGTCTATTATCGGCGGGCTCTTGTCGATTGGCGTGGCCATAGCCCAGTTCTGGGGTCAGCCCGAATGGATCTTGGCTGTGGCTGCCGTGTTCGTTGCCGGTCAGGCGGTCGAGGGTAATTTCCTCACGCCGAAGCTAGTGGGCGATAAGGTCGGACTGCATCCTGTCTGGCTGATGTTTGCCCTGTCGGCCTTCGGTTCGCTCTTCGGCTTTGTCGGGCTTCTGGTGGCGGTTCCGGCGGCGGCGGGGATCGGCGTCATGGCACGTTTCCTGACTGGTCAGTACAAGGATGGGCGCCTCTATCAGGGCAGCCGCGACTGGCAACGTAAGGTCGCCGAAGCGCCCGTGGACGAGGCGCCTCACGCCGCCTCTCAGCGAGATGAGACCTGATCCCGCGATGGCGTCGCCACCCCATGCGCAACTGACTTTCGATCTGCCCCACCGTACCGCGTTGGAGCGATCGGATTTTCTGGTTTCGACCTGCAACGCCCAGGCGGTGGCCCTGATCGACGGCTGGCGCGATTGGCCGGGGCGGCGCCTGGCGCTGACTGGAGCGGCGCGGGCGGGCAAATCCCATCTCACCCATGTGTGGCAGGCGCTTTCCGGGGCGAAGGTTATCGCTGCATGTGATCTTGCGCACGGTGTCCTGCCGAAGGGCGCGCTGGTCGCCGTTGAAGATGTCGACCAGATCGCCTCGCTGTCGGAGCAGAATCGAAGGCTGGCGGAGGAAACGCTGTTTCATCTCTACAACCGCCAGGCGGGCGAGGGCGGTTATCTGCTGCTGAGCGGTGCGGAGGTTCCGGCGCGTTGGGCATCGCTGCTGCCTGATCTGCGCTCGCGCCTGGCCACCCTGACGGTCGCGCGGATAGAGCCGCCCGATGACATGCTGCTTTCATCTCTGATGGTTAAACACTTCAACGACAGGCAGATCAGGGTCGCGCCGGATGCTATCGCTTTTATGGTCAGGCGGATGGAACGCTCCTGCGCCGCGGCGGAAGATCTGGTAGAAAGGTTGGATGCAGCCTCCCTGACGCGGAAGCGTGCGCTGACGATCCCCTTTGTTAGAGAGGTTACCGGATGGAAGGGCTGACCACGACCGAGATGCGGGCGGACTTCCTGAACATCTCCGCCACTACGCCCCTTATGTCCCATATGACCGAGATAGATCCCGCATCGCCCGAACGGTTCCAGAACCGCGAACTGAGCTGGCTGGCCTTCAATGGCCGGGTGCTGGAGGAAGCGGGTAACCCCCGCCAGCCCTTGCTGGAGCGGGTGCGGTTCCTCTCGATCTCCGCCTCGAACCTTGATGAGTTTTACACTGTCCGCGTCGCCGGCCTGCGCGCTCAGGTGGTGGGGGGGATCGACACCCGCTCGACCGATGGGCGCACACCGGCTCAGCAGTTGGAGATCATCGATGCCAGCGCGATGGAGCTTCAGCAGGCGCATCAGCGCATGTGGCAGATCCTGAAAGAGGAGTTGGAAGGCGAGGGCATCTTTGTTCTCTCGTCCGTCGATCTGACCGATGATGATCGGACGTTGCTCGAGGCGCACTTCCTGGGGCAGGTGTTTCCGATGCTGACACCTTTGGCCATCGATCCCGCGCATCCTTTCCCGTTCATTCCGAACGAAGGCATCGCACTGGCCCTGGCGCTGCTGCGCGAGAAGGATGACGAACCGCTGAACGCGCTGATCCCGATCCCGTCGCAGCTCAACCGCTATTTGCGTCTTGCGGACGGAAAAGACGGTGCGATCCGCTTTTTCCCGGTGGAGGGGATGCTGGAGATATTTCTCGACCAGCTTTTCCCCGGCTACCATGCCACGGGCCGGTGCCTCTTCCGGGTTCTGCGCGACAGCGATCTGGAGGTCGAGGAAGAGGCTGAAGATCTGATGCGTGAGTTCGAAACCGCGCTCAAACGCCGCCGTCGGGGCGACGCGATCCGCCTGAAGATGAGCGCCGATGCGCCAGAGGCCCTGAAAAACCTCATCCGTACCGAGCTGGATGTGCGCCCCGCAGAGGTAATCGAGGTATCGGGTCTGGTTGGTGTCGGCTCGATCGCTGAACTGGTGGTCGATGACAAGCCCGGTCTGCGCTGGATCCCCTATCAGCCGCGCCTGCCCGAACGGGTGCGCGACCATGACGGAGATATCTTCGCGGCAATCCGCCAGAAGGACATGCTGCTGCACCACCCCTATGAGGGCTTCGAGATCGTGGTCAATTTCGTCCAGCAGGCCGCACGAGACCCGAATGTCGTGGCTATCAAGCAAACGCTCTACAGGACCTCCAAGGACAGCCCTATCGTGGCCGCGCTCTGCGAAGCGGCGGAGGACGGCAAATCCGTCACCGCCCTGGTCGAGCTGAAGGCGCGGTTCGACGAGGCCGCGAACATTCGCCTGGCGCGGCAACTGGAGCGCGCGGGTGTGCAGGTGGTCTTCGGCTTTGTCGATCTGAAAACCCATGCCAAGATCTCGACCGTAGTGCGTCGCGAGGGGGGGCAACTGGTCACCTACAGCCATTTCGGCACCGGCAACTATCACCCGATCACGGCAAAAATTTATACTGATCTCAGCCTCTTCACCTGCTCGCCTACCCATGCGCGCGACGCGGCGAAGATCTTCAACTTCACGACAGGCTATGCCGAGCCTACCGGCCTGACCCATGTGCAGGTCGCCCCGCTGACGCTCAAGAGAACGATCCTAGACGGGCTGGAGGCCGAGGCCGAGCATGCCCGCGCCGGGCGCCCCGCACAGGTCTGGGCCAAGATGAACAGCCTGATCGAGGACGAGGTGATGGACGCCCTCTACGCCGCCAGTCAGGCGGGGGTGAAGATCGACCTGGTGATCCGCGGCATATGCGGTCTGCGCCCGGGCATTCCGGGCCTCAGCGAGAATATCCGCGTCAAATCGGTGGTGGGCCGGTTTCTGGAGCACAGCCGCATCTGCTGTTTCGGCAATGGCCATGGGCTGCCATCCACCCAGGCGCGGGTTTTCATCTCCTCCGCCGATTGGATGAGCCGCAATCTCAACCGCCGGGTCGAGACGCTGGTCGAGATCATCAACCCTACGGTCCATTCGCAGATCATCGATCAGATCATGGCGGCGAACTTGCGCGACGAGGCGCAGAGCTGGGTCCTGATGCCCGATGGTGCGTTCGTTCGCGCAACTGGCGACGGATCCGGTGAACTTTTCAGTTGTCATGATTTCTTCATGAAGTATCCCTCTTTGTCGGGGCGTGGACGCAGTGGCGCTGACGATGCGCCCCGCCTGACGTGACACCAGGCCCGGGCTGATCCTGGCTGAGGCCTCCGGGGGGAGCGGTACGCTGGACAAGATCTCACCGCGCGCATTGCTGCTGGCATCGAGCCAGGGCGAGTTCTTTGGCGACCAGCCGCTCAGCTTCGCGCCGGCATCAAAGCGCAGCAATGTCAAACGCATCGGGGTCGTGGATGTCGGATCGAACTCGGTCCGCATGGTGGTGTTCGAGGGGCATCATCGTGCCCCGTCCGTGGTTTTCAATGAAAAGGTGATGTGCGGACTGGGCGCGCGTTTGCAGGAAACCGGCGCGCTCGACCCGCAGGGCAAACAGCGCGGGCTGCGTGCGCTACGCCGCTTTGCTGCGCTGGCGCCGGGGCTGCATGTCGGTGCGCTGGCCGGTGTCGGCACGGCGGCCATCCGCGACGCGGTGGACGGCCCGGCGTTTCGGGACGAGATCGAGCGCGAGACCGGCATCCGCCTGACCATCGCCAGCGGGGCTGACGAGGCGCGGCTGGCCGCGCAAGGTGTGCTGTTCGGGAACCCCCGTGCCAGGGGCGTCGTCATCGATCTCGGCGGCGCATCGTTGGAATTCGCGCACATTGCCAAGGGCAAGGTGGGCGAGGGGCTGACCACACAGCTCGGCCCCCTGCGCCTCGCCCGGATCGGTGAGGAGGCCGGGATCGACGCGGAGATCAAGCGCCAGCTCGCCTCGGTGGCGGAAAGCCATCATCTAGGCGGTGGCACGCTCTATCTCGTTGGCGGCTCCTGGCGCGCCTTGGCCCGCGCCGCGATGTCTCGCAGCGGATACCCGGTGGAAGTGATCCACGAATTCGTCATGGATCCGAAGAGGACGCAGCAGCTCTGCGCCTGGCTGGCTGAGGCGGGCGAGGAGGATCTGGCGGGTCTTACCGGCATCTCCTCCGCGCGGCTGGCGCATCTGCCACTGGCGGCCCGGTTGCTGAACCATGTGATCGACGCTTTGGAGCCCGGGCAACTCATGGTTTCGGCCTTTGGTTTGCGCGAGGGGATATGTCTCGAAAATCTGGCCGATCATGTGCGCGAGCAGGACCCGTTGATCGCCTCCTGCAAGGATCAGGAACTGCGCCGCGCCCGCGTGCCCGGCTTCGGCGCGGAGCTGGCGGACTGGGTCGAAACCCTGTTGCCGCCGGTCGACCGCCAAGAGGCGAGGCTTATGCGCGCCGCGGCCTACCTGGCCGATGTGAACTGGCGCACGCATCCGGATTTCCGCGCACAGGGTTGTTGGGAGACGGTGACCCGCACCACGCTGACGGATATCGGCCACAAGGGCCGCGTCTGGCTTGGGGCGGCCCTGGTGATCCGCCACAAGGCACGCTGGCGCAAGCGACTTGATCAGATGAAGACCATGAACCTGCTGACGGAAACAGAAGTTGATCGCGCCGTACAGCTCGGCCTGATCCTGCGGCTGGGCGGCACGGTTGCTGGCCATGCGCCGGGTATCCTGCGCCGCTGCAAGATCATGCGCGAGGGCGACAAGCTGGTCCTGTCGTTCGAGCCGGGGATGGAACATCTGGCGGGGGAGGAGGTCGAAAAACGCCTCGGCCATGCCGCGCGCGCGCTGGAGCTGGAGCCGGAAATTCGGCTCCCTGCGGAGTGATATTTGACCAGCGCCTGCTTGTCTGCGCTGCTGCCACCTGCCAAGCTCTGAGCCCCCGCGATAAATGGAAGATATCCCGTGACACAAGCCGATAAACTCCGCCAATTCGCCGACCTGCACCAGTCCGGGGCGCCGGTGCTGCTCTATAACATCTGGGATGCGGGCGGCGCCCGTGCCCTGGAGAAGGCCGGTGCCAGCGCGATTGCGACCGGCAGTTGGTCGGTGGCCGCCGCCCACGGCTATGGCGACGGTCAGGCGATCTCGCTGGATTTCGTGCTGCAGATCGTCGGGCGAATCGCGGCCAGCACCAGCCTGCCGCTGAGTGTCGATTTCGAGGGCGCTTACGCCGAAGATCCCGCCGGCGTCACGGAGAATGCCCGCCGCCTGATCCAGGCAGGGGCCATCGGTGTCAATTTCGAGGATCAGATCGTCGGCGGCGACGGTCTGCACGCGCCCGAAATCCAGGCGCGCCGCATCGAAGCGCTGCGCAAGGCGGGCGAGGCGGAGGGCGTTGCGCTCTTCGTCAACGCGCGGACCGATCTGTTTCTTAAGGAAAAGGACGCGAGCGCCCATGCGGGCCTGCTCGACCCTGCGCTCGACCGCGCGCGGATTTACGCCGAGGCCGGGGCCAATGGATTCTTCGTGCCGGGGCTGACCGATATGGACCTGATCCGTCAGATCTGCGAAGGGGCCGGGCTGCCGGTCAATGCGATGATGATAGGGCCCTTGAACTCCGTGGCGGAAGTGGCCGGGGCGGGGGTGGCTCGGATCAGTTTCGGTCCGGCCCCCTATGCGCTGGCTATGAAGGATCTGGCGGCGCAGTTCGCGACGCATCGTGAGGCGCTGAGCTGATCGAGAGCGAGAGGTCCCGGGTCAAGCCCGGGACAGCAAAGCGCTTCGTTAGAGCTTATGCATCGATGTGAGCATCCGGTGCGAATGGATGGCGGGTTAATCTGTGCTGCCGCCTATTGGTATTTCGACCCCATCGTCACCGATTGTGAGGGATCCCTGCCAGATGGTTCGGGCCTGCCGCTCAAAGTCTTCGGCGGTGATTTCGGGGTCATCCGCCGGGATCAGATGGTTCAGGCAGAGATGCCCGACATCGGCATCTTTCGCGATCTTCGCTGCGTCCGCGACCGTGCAGTGACTGGCGTGGAGGTGCTGTTTCAGGCGCGCGGCATTACCGGTTCGGGCGACCAGGCGGTCCACTCCTTCGGGCAGCATCGCCTCATGCACAAGCACATCCGCTCGATGCGCAAACTCGGCCAGCGGCGGGAAATAGGCGGTGTCGGCGGAGAACACCACGCGCCGCCCAGAATGCGAGAACCGCAGCGCGAAACAGTCCGTCACCGGCGGGTGATCGACGCGCAACGCGTCTACGCCGATCCCACTCAGCGGGGGCAGGGCGCCTTCGTCATACTCTGTCACCGACACCAGGTCGTTGAGCGGGATGCGCCCCTCGTCTTCCACCCGGATGGTATTGTCGAAAGCCATGGAGGCGAGGAAGTGGCGCATATACACCGTCGTTCCGACCGGGCCGAAAACCGGGATTGGACGCTTCAGCCCGGTCGTCCAGGCGGTGTGGAGCAGGGGTCCAAGTTCCAGCACATGGTCGGAATGCAGATGCGTGATGAAAACCGCATCGATCTTGGGCAGCGCCACGCCCGCCTCGACCAGGCTGCGCGCGACGCCCAGGCCGCAATCCACCACGATATTCAGTCCCGCCAATTGCAACAGCGAGGAGGTCGGCATCGCCCCGCCAGGCCTGATGGCCGGGCCGCCCTTGGTGCCCAGCAGCACGATCCGGTCTGTCATTGTCGCCCCCTTCAAAGGAAAGCTAGGTGGCGCGCGTCCCATTGACGGAGCCTTGTCTTGAACCCACCTGCCTTTCCGCCTACACCGCAATCGGCCCAACCACCACGACGAAAAGAGACGCCATGCGCCTGACCCGTTATTTCCTGCCGGTGCTGAAGGAAACCCCGGCCGAGGCGCAGATCGCCTCGCATCGCCTGATGTTGCGCGCGGGTATGATCCGCCAGGCCAGTGCCGGGATCTATGCCTGGTTACCGCTGGGCCTGAAGGTTCTGCGCCGGATCGAGCAGATCGTGAACGAGGAACAGCAGCGTGCGGGCGCCGTGCCGATCCTGATGCCGACCATCCAGTCTGCGGATCTGTGGCGCGAGACCGGGCGGTACGATGCCTATGGGCCGGAGATGCTGCGCATCAAGGACCGTCATGACCGCGATATGCTCTATGGCCCGACGAACGAGGACATGATCACCGACATCTTCCGGTCCTATTGCGGGTCGTATCGCGACGTGCCGAAGATGCTCTACCATATCCAATGGAAGTTCCGCGACGAGATCCGGCCTCGCTTCGGCGTGATGCGCGGGCGCGAGTTTCTGATGAAGGACGGCTATTCCTTCGATTTGAACAAGGAAGCTGCGCTGCATTCTTATAACCAGATGCTGGTGGCCTACCTGAAAACCTATGAGAGGATGGGATTGCAAGCCTTTCCGATGAAAGCAGAAACAGGCCCTATCGGTGGTGACTATAGCCACGAGTTCCTGGTGCTGGCAGATACCGGCGAGTCGGAGGTGTTTTATGACACTGCCGCGACCGATCTGAAATTCGGCAACCGCGATCTGGATTGGGACGACAAGGCGCAGATGCAGGGCATCTATGACGAATGGTCCGCTATCTATGCCCGTACAGAGGACACTCACGATCAAGCCGTGTTCGCGGCGGAGGTGCCGGAGGACCGGCGCCGATCCTCCCGCGCGATCGAGGTGGGGCAGATCTTCTATTTCGGCACGAAATACTCCGATCCTATGGGGGCGACGGTCGCGACCCCCGATGGCGAGAAAGTGCCGGTCCATATGGGCAGCTATGGCATAGGGGTCAGCCGCCTTGTCGGCGCGCTGATCGAGGCCAATCACGACGAAAACGGCATCATCTGGCCCGAGGCAGTGGCCCCCTTCCAGGTCGCCATAGTCAACCTCAAGCAAAGCGATGCGGATTGTGGCGCAGCGTGCGAGAACCTTTATGCACAGTTGCGCAATGCAGGCATCGAGGCGCTTTACGATGACCGCGACGAGCGGGCGGGTGCCAAGTTCGCCACGATGGAACTGATCGGTTGTCCTTGGCGGCTGACGGTGGGTCCTCGCGGTTTGAAAAATGGCGTGATTGAGGTCACATCGCGCCGGACAGGCGTGTCCGAGGAGATGACGGCCGAGGCTGCCATTGCCAAGATGACCGGCATATTCGATGGCATCTGACGTGGCCGCGACGTCCCCGGGGCCGTTCTCGCGCCTCGAATGGATGATTGCCGGGCGTTATTTGCGTGCGCGGCGGCGCGAGGGCACGATTTCGATCATCGCGGGCTTCAGCCTGGCCGGGATCCTGCTGGGGGTCGGCACGCTGATCGTGGTGATGAGCGTGATGAACGGCTTCCGGGTGGAACTTGTCGACCGCATCCTTGGGGCACAGCCGCATATCATCGCACTCTCGAATGACCGGCAGGGGTTGGAGAATTTCGACGCGACCGCGCAGCGCCTGGGGGCACATCCGGCGGTTACTCGTGTGGCGCCGATGATCGAGGGGCAGTTGATGGCCTCCTCCGACGCGGGCAATGCGGGCGCGCTGGTGCGGGGGATGCGGCTTGCCGATCTGCTGACGCTCGAGGGCGTGGCCGAGCCAGAGGAAGCCCAGGGGGACATCCAGAACTATGAACAGGGGGTGGCAATTGGCGCCGGGCTGGCGAGCAAGCTGCGCCTTGGCATCGGCGACAAGATCACACTGATCAGCCCGCGCGGGATCACCACGGTATTGGGGGTGAAGCCGCGGATCAAATCCTATGCGGTGACCTATATCTTCCGCGTTGGCATGAGCCAGTACGACAACGCTTTTATTTTCATGCCGCTGGCTGAGGCACAGCGCTTCTTCAACAAGGAAGGCAAGGTCGACGGGATCGAGATCATGGTTACCGATCCCGATCTGGTGGAGGAGTATGCGCGCCAGCTCGCCCCCTCGCTGGGTCCCGGCGCGTTTTTCTGGAACTGGCAGCGCGAGAATGGCGCCTTCATCACCGCCCTGAAGGTCGAAGCCAATGTGATGTTCTTCGTCCTCAGCCTGATCTTCCTGATCGTGGCGCTGAACATCGTGT